>JAVRON010000145.1:0-105866 GCA_032162705.1 Acidobacteriota bacterium | reverse complement strand
CCTCCTTCACGGTCGCGGTACGCAAGCGCGCGCTGAGCGTTCCGGCGCTCCCCTTCGTCAAGTGAACGGCAAGCAGGAGCATTCGCTGCCATGCCGACTCTAACACGTCGGCGAGATGCGATATTTTCGTGATGTCGTAAGGGACTGCGACTTCAGTCAAACCCGCGCGCGCGAAGACCGAGAGATAACGCGCCGTCGCGAGATCGGGGCAGGAGATACGTCGTCGCCCGACTTTCAACTCAATGCCGAGGAGCGTGTGCTGCACCTCGACGGGCGCATTCTTCAAAGCTGCCGGGACTATGTGCGAGCGCGTACGTGTCGCCAGTATCCGCTCGCGGTAGATGCGCGGCGGCCATTCATCGCCGAGCCTGTCCCTGATCTCTCCGACCAATGCCTCGACCGAGCCGGGGCGCGGGACATGCGGTGCGCGCTTGGCGCTTAAGGCGTGGCTCTTTTCTGTTACGGTCGCTGCTCTCATCATACCGCAGCTTCTGACGGAGAAACCGGGCCCCAAACGTCTCACACGCCCGTTGCTCAAACACCCTTTCAAATGTCCGCTGGCACTTTCAATGCAGCGCCGAAACGACGTTCCACTGCGCGGCGCGGAAGGCGTCGATGACTCGTCCGGGGAAGAGTCCTAGGTAGAGCACGCCGCCGACGGTCAGTACGAGCACGAGTGCGACGCTCGCCGGAATGCGCGGCGCGCTCCACTGCGTCGTGCGCTCGCGGAAGAACATCACGACGATCAGGCGCAGATAATAGTATACAGAAATCGCGGTGTTTAGCACGCCAATGACGACGAGCCACCTGTACCCTTGTCCCAACGCTTCGCTGAAGACCAAGACCTTACCCATGAACCCCGCGGTCAGTGGAACGCCCAACAGGCTCAGAAGGAAGAGCGAGAGAGTGAGCGACAGCGCGGGCGTCTGGAAGCCGATGCCGCGATAGTCCTCTGTATCCGTGCGGCGGTCGCCGCTGCGCGCGATGAGCGTCACGACGGCGAACGCGCCGAGGTTCATCACGGCATAGACGAGCAGGTAGAAGACGACAGCCGCCACCGCGTCCTGCCGCCGCGCCTCGTCTGCCGCCGCGCCCGCCGCGACAAAGCCCACCAGCGCATAGCCCGCATGCGCGATGGACGAGTAGGCGAGCATCCGTTTGACGTTCGTCTGCACGAGCGCCACGACGTTGCCCACGGTCATCGTCAGAATCGCCATGAGCCAGAGCGCGCCGAGCCATGCGGCGTGGAGTTGTGCGCCCGTCCTCGTCTGCGACGAAGCGGCGACCAGCGGGAAGGCGAGCAGAAAGACGCGCATGAAAGCTGCAAAGCCGGCGGCCTTCGGGCCCGCCGCCATGAAGGCCGTGACGGGCGTGGGTGCGCCCTCGTAAACGTCCGGCGTCCAGACGTGGAAGGGCGCGAGTGCGATCTTGAAGCCGAAGCCGATGAGGAGCATCGCCGCGCCCGCAAACAGCAGCGGCGGGTAGAGGCTGTCGTTCAGACGTTCGGCAATCTCGCTGATGTTCGTCGTGCCCGCCATGATGGCGTGCTGAACGACCGCGCCCGCCACCTGCGGGCCCGAGGGAATCTCCTTCGCCGTCGCGCCGTAGATGAGCGCGATGCCGAAGAGCAGGAAGGCCGACGAGAACGAGCCGAGGATGAAATATTTAAGCGACGACTCGTTCGAGCGCAGGTCGTTTTTACGAAAGCCCGCCATGACGTAGGTCGCAATCGAGAGGATTTCCAAACCGAGGAAGATCATCACGAGGTCATTGCCCGCGGCCATCAGCATCATCCCCACGGTTGCGAACAGAAGCAGCGTGTGGAACTCGCCCGCAGGCAAACCCTCCCACTCGACCCAGATCATCGAGACGAGAATCGTCAGCGCCGAGACGATGATAAAGACGAGCGTAAAGGAGAGGCGCATCGGGTCGAGGACGATCATGCCGTTGAAGGCAGAGCTGTCGGCTGAGCCTTGCGCGCCGCTCCACAGCCAGAGTGTCGCCGCCGCCGCCCCGCCAAGCCCCACGAGCGAGATTGCGCCCGTCACCCAGCGCTGGCTCAGACGGCGCGTGAAGGCGTCCACCATCATGACGAGGATGCCCGCCACGGAGAGTATCAGCTCGGGCAGGAGGAGGCCGAAATTTATGTCCGGTGCGGCGGGCGTCATTGTGAAACTCAAGTTCATCGTCTCGACTTTAAAGCGCCGCCTCGGAAAGCGTCCGGCGCGCGTGCGGCAAAATTATCTGTTCGCGGCGGCAGGCTCCGCCTTCGGCTGCTGCGGGCCCAACAGCGCGTTCACACGTTCGCGAACCAACTGTTTATAGAGGGCTATGTCCTGCGACATGCCGTTGTGGACGGGTGCGCTAAAAACTCCTTCGCGGTCGAAGAAGACCATGACGGGGACGCGCGTGCCCGTCTTCTCATATTGTGCGAGCGCCACACCGCCGGGGTCGCGGAGAACGGGAATGGTCAGCCGGCGATCTTTGACGTAGTAGCGAAGGGCGTTGTTCGTCGTGCGCTTCGCGTCCTCGATGTTGACCCAGAGGAATTTGACGGGCTTGCCCGCATACTCCTCTTTCAACTCCTCGATGGCGACCAACTCCCAGGTGCAGGGCACACACCACGTCGCGCCGAACGAAACGACGAGCACGTCGCCGCGCATCGACGCCGTGTCATAAAACTTCCCGTCCAGTCCCTTCAGGCGAAAGCCCGACTCTTGCGTCGCGTTGGGCGCGTCGTTCTTTTGCTGCGCCGAAGCCTGCACGCACAAAGCTATAAGCGTGAGCGCCAGCGTCAGAATGATTGTTGAATACCGTCGCATCCAAAAAACCTTTGTGCTCTTCGTAAACGCCTTCGAGACCTTTGTGTTTGAGCCAGAACCCTCTTAACCAAAAAGGTCTCGAAGGTTTTTACAAAGGACGCTAAGGAATGACTTGTGACTCCTGCGCTTCGGCGTGGAAGACGCCCTGCGTCTCGCCCGCGACGACGCGCGCGCGCACCTGCTCGATGCTCGCACGCGAGCGCGCGAGGAAGGGACGCGGGTACGCGCCCATGTAGACCATCAGCGCGAGCAGCGGCAGCAGCAAACCAATCTCGCGCCAGTTCAAGTCGGCGAGCCGACGATTCTCAGCCCGAGTCACACGCCCGAACAGCACGCGCTGCAACATCCAGAGCATGTAGACGGCGGCCCAGATGACGCCCGTCGCTGCGAGCATCGTCGCAATCCACGGCCACGCGACGCTCTGTGTCGAGTTCCACATGCCGAACATGATGAGGAACTCGCCGACGAAGCCGTTCAGCAGCGGAAGCCCCACGGAAGAGAGCGACGTGATGACGAGGAAGGTTGCGAACAGCGGCATCGGCTTCGACAGTCCGCCGAAGTCTGTTATCTGTCGCGTGTGCCGCCGCTCGTAGATCATGCCGACCAGAAGGAAGAGCGCGCCCGTCGAGACGCCGTGGTTGAGCATCTGGTAGAGCGCGCCCTGCATGCCCCACTCGGTGAAAGAGAACATGCCGAGCACGACGAATCCCATGTGACTCACAGACGAATAGGCCACGAGCCTTTTAACGTCCGGCTGCACCATCGCGACGAGCGCCCCGTAAATGATGCCGATGATGGCGAGCACGATGAAGAGCGGGGCGAAGGCGCGTGCCTGTGCAGGGAAGAGCGTAAAGTTGAAGCGTAGCAATCCGTACGTCCCCATCTTCAGCATCACGCCCGCGAGCAGGACGCTCCCGGCGGTCGGCGCTTCGGTGTGCGCGTCGGGCAGCCACGTGTGCAGGGGAAAGAGCGGGATTTTGATGCTGAACGCAAAGGCAAAGGCGAGGAAGAGCCAGAAAGTATATTCGGAAGTCAGCTTACCGGGGTCTGCCTGAAGTGCGGCGAGAATCAGCGTGTAGTCGAACGTGCCGAAGGCGTACCAGAGTGCGATGATTCCTGCGAGCATCAAGAGGCTTCCGACCGACGTGTAGATGAAAAACTTGATGGCCGCATAGAGCTTGCGCTCGCCGCCCCAGATGCCGATGAGGAAGAACATCGGGACGAGCGAAGCCTCGAAGAAGAGATAGAACAGAAGCAGGTCGAGCGAGACGAAGACGCCGATCATCGCAGACTCCAACGCCAGCATGAAGGCGAAGAACGCAAGCTCTCTTTTCTCGATTGAAGTCCAGCTCGAAAGAATCGCGATGGGCACGAGCAGCGTCGTCAGGAGCACGAGCCAGAGGCTCATCCCGTCAACGCCCACGTGATAATGCGCGCCGATTGACCCGACCCACGGCACGTCACGCACGAAGTGGAACACACTGTTCGGGCCCAGTCCCACGGGCTGGCTCAAAAGAAGCAGCGAGACGGCGAAGGTCAGCGCGGAGAAGCCGAGCGCGATCCAGCGATAGTGCTTCCTCTCGGCGTAAGGCGCGAGGCCGTGCAGCGCGATGGCCGTTGCGCCGACCACCGGGAGAAGGATGAGAATCGTGAGCAGGTATTGCTGCATGAGCGTTTATCGTATGTACCAGGCGTTGTATGCGAAGAAGCCGATGACGGCGAGCGCGCCGAGCAGGATGATGGCCGCGTACGAGCGCACGAACCCCGGTTGCAGGTAGCGCAGTAGACCGCCGAGCGCCGCCGTCCCGCGCCCGAGTCCGTTCACGATTCCGTCAATCACACCCACATCGAAGAACCGCCAAAGCCCTTCGCGCGAGCCTGTCTTGATCGGCTCGACGAGCGCCGCGTCGTAGATTTCGTCCACGTAATATTTGTTCTCAAGCAAGCTCGGCATCTCCAACAACGGCCTGCGGCGGAAGACCATCCAGCCTAACCCGATGCCGGCGAGACCGATGACGATTGAGATGCCCGTAAAGAGTCGCTCCTTCGAGACCTCCGCAGGGGCTTGCGCGTGCTCTGCGATGGCGACATGGCCCCCGGCCTCGCCCTCTCCGAGCGACTGCGGAACCGCGCCCTCGTTGCCGTGCGCGCTCGGGGGTTCGGCGGTCGCGCCCGTGGCACGCTCTACGGCGTCGCCGGTGTGCGCTGTCGCCTCGCCGTTCTCTGGGACGCGCGCGACGACAGGCTCAAGCGTCTGCTCGAAATAGTTCGCGACCGCGCCGCCGCTCAACGCATAAGGGATGCCGATCCAGCCGCCGACGACCGAGAGGATTGCGAGCACGATCAGCGGCACAGTCATCATCCACGGCGACTCGTGCGGCTCGACGGGGCCGTGATGGTGTTCCTCTTGCTCGTCCTCGTCGTCGAGGTCTGCGGCAAGGACGAACGCTTGTTGAGCGCCGCCGTGGCTGTCAACTGTGTGGGCGTGGCTGTCAACTTTTCCCCCGGGACTGTCAATCTTTTCGCCGGGGCTGTGTTGCGGGCGGTCGCCTTCGGACGCGAGGCGTGCGTCGTGCGGCTTCAAGCCCTCGTCAAAAGCGTGCGAGTGCGCCTCGTCCGCTTCGCCGCCCGCATGTGCTTCGCGGAAGCGCTCTTCGCCCCAGAAGGTCAACACCATCAGGCGCGTCATGTAGACGGCGGTCAGCCCGGCGGTGACGATGCCGACGACCCAAAGGATTTTGCCGATGCCCGCCGTGCCGATTGACTCGCTGCTCCAGGTCTTCCAGAGAATCTCGTCTTTCGAGAAGAAGCCGGACAGGAGCGGGAAGCCGCTGATGGCGAGCCAGCCCGCGGCCATCGTCGCGAACGTGACGGGCATGTACTTCTTGAGTGCCCCCATCCGACGCATGTCCTGTTCATGTTGCATCCCGTGGATGACGGAGCCGGAACCGAGGAAGAGAAGCGCCTTGAAGAAGGCGTGCGTCATCACGTGAAAAATCGCCGCGACGAACGCGCCGACGCCGCATGCAAGAAACATATAGCCGAGTTGCGAGATGGTCGAGTAGGCCAGAACTTTCTTGATGTCGTTCTGCGCGATGGCGATGGTCGCCGCGAAGATGGCCGTGGCCGCTCCGATGACGGCGACGATGAAAAGCGCCGTCGGCGCGTGCGAGAAGATGGCGGAGCAGCGAACGACCATGTAGACGCCCGCCGTGACCATCGTCGCCGCATGGATGAGAGCCGAGACCGGAGTCGGGCCCGCCATCGCGTCCGGCAGCCAGACGAAGAGGGGAATCTGCGCCGACTTGCCCGTCGCGCCGATAAAAAGCAGAACGGCGGCGGATGTGATGCCGCCCGCGAAGATCATCCGCCAACCGAACGCCTCGACCGGCATGTCTCTGATAGTTCTGAGAGCGCTCGTCAGTACGTCGCTGCCTTGCATCGCGGGCGTCTTGTCGAAGAAGCTGATCGAAGGATGTCCCGCTCCGGCTGTCAACCAGAAGACCAGCATGATGCCGAGCACGACTCCCCAGTCGCCGATGCGGTTGGCGACGAAAGCCTTCTTCGCCGCGTCGCCCGCCTCGCGCCGGTCTGTGTAGTAGCCGATGAGAAGATACGAGCACAGCCCCACGCCCTCCCAGCCGACGAACATCAAAAGCAGATTGTCGGCCAGAACGAGCGTCAGCATCATGAACATGAAGAGGTTCAGGTATGCGAAGAAGCGGTAGAACCCACGGTCGCCGTGCATGTAGCCGGTGGCGAAGATGTGTATGAGAAGACCTACGAACGTAATGAAGCAGGCGTAAACGCCCGAGAGCCTGTCCATCGCGAAACCGTAGTCGGCCCGGAACGTGCCGACCTGTATCCACGTCCAGAGGTGGCTCATCACGGGCACGGCGCGCTCGTTCGTCAGCGCGGCTCCGCCCCAGGCAGTGAACGCGATGAGAAGCGCCGAGACCGCTGAGACCGCCACCGACCCGCACGCCACGACGCCGACGAACGACTCGCTGCGGAGTTTTCGCCCGGCCAGCCAGCAGATGACGGCTCCTATGAGCGGCGCGAACACGACGACGGAGAGCAAGTGGTTAGTCATAAGAAAGTGATGAGTGATGAGTGATGAGTGATGAGCGATAAGAAATAGCTACCCTTCTTTTCTTATCACTCATCACTCATCACTCATCACCACCTTTAAAGTCTCAGCACGCTCGCGTCGTCAACGTCGAGCGACTCGCGGTTGCGGAAGATGGCGATGATGATGCCGAGGCCCACTGCGGCTTCGGCGGCAGCGACCGTCATCACGATGAAGACGAAGAGCTGTCCCGACACGTCTCCAAAGTAGCTGGAGAAGGCGACGAACGTCAGGTTGACGGCGTTGAGCATCAGCTCAATGCACATGAACATCGAGATGGCGTTGCGCTTCGTGATGACTCCGACCACCCCGATGGTGAAGAGCACCGTAGAGAGTGCCAGATACCACGTCAAAGGAACTGCGTTCGTCATCACACGCCCCCCTCTCGCCCCTCTGTGACGGGCGCGGCGGCGGCCTCGCCCTGCTCGATCTGTTGCTGTGCGAACGCTCGCCCCGTGGCCGCCGTCTCTCCGGGCTGAATCAACACGTCGCTCCCCGCGTCGAGCACGGGCGGCTCTTCCGCAACGTTGCCCGGCGCGGCCAGAAGCGGCGAACGGGTCTGGCGCGCGAGCGTGATCGCGCCGACGAGCGCCATCAGAATCAGCACCGACGTGACCTCGAAGGGGAGCAGATACTTCGTGAACATCCCCGTGCCGATGGAGGCCGTCAGTCCAACATCGGAAGCCTGCGGCGGCAGCGGCTCGATACGCGCCGCGCTGCCGAGCTTCAACATGAATGCGGCCTCGCCGATGAGGACTGCCGCCAGCAGCACGCCGACCGGGATGAGGTAATGCAAACGAACTGGACGGCGCACCTCCTCCTCGACGTTCAAGAGCATGATGACGAAGACGACGAGCACCATGATCGCGCCCGCATAGACGATGACCTGTATGGCGGCGATGAAGGGTGCCTGGAGCGTCAGGTAGATGCACGCCAGCGAGACGAAGACGCCGATCAGCGAGATGGCGCTGTAGAGCGGGTTGCGCTGCGCCACCAATGCGACGGCGCAGCCGATAGCCATCGCGCCGAACAGTACGAAGAGCGGAATCGTGAACATAAAAGCAGTGACGACTGACGTATGATGTGCGACGGGTTAACGCCCCGAGCGCCCGTCTTCTTCTAATTCAACGCCAGCGGAAGAACAGAATAGTCGCCGTCAAGACCACGTTAAAGAGCGCGACGGGCAGCAGAAACTTCCAGCCGAAGTTCATCAACTGGTCGAAACGGAAGCGCGGGAGCGTCCCGCGCAGCCAGATGTAGAGGAACAGGAAAAAGCTCACCTTCAAGAGGAACCACACGATGCCTAGCAAAGGGAACACGTCCACGAAAGGCCCCTGCCAGCCGCCGAGAAAAAGCGTCGTGGCGAGCATCGAGACCGTAAACATGTTGACGTACTCGGCCATGAAGAAGAGAGCGAACTTCAAGGCGCTGTACTCTGTGTGGAAGCCCGCGACCAGTTCCGTCTCGGCCTCTGGCAGATCGAACGGCACGCGGTTCGTCTCGGCGATGGCCGAAATCAGATAAGTGATGAAGCCGATGACCTGCGGCGCTCTGGTCACATCCCAGATATTCCACCGAAGACCGAACCAGCCGCCCTGCTGCTCGACTATCGAGTAGAGGTCGAGCGTGCCGGAAATCAGAACCACGCCGACGAGCGACAGCCCGAGCGAAAGCTCATACGAGATCAACTGCGACGCCGCGCGCAGTCCGCCCATCAGGCTGTACTTCGAGTTTGAAGACCAGCCCGCGAGCGCCACGCCGTAGACGCCGACCGACGTGATGCCTAAGACGTAGAGGAGCGCGATGTCGAAGCGCGCGATGACGAGGTGGAACTTGCCGATAAAAGGCAGAGACACTTCCGGCCCGAACGGATAGACGATGATCGGCATCAGCGCCGCCGTGATGGCGATTATCGGCGCGAGAAAATAGATAAAGCGCGTGGACGCTGACGGCGTAATCTCTTCTTTGAAGATGAACTTCAAGAGGTCTGCGAACGGCTGAAACAGCCCGCCGGGCCCCACGCGGTTGGGCCCCAAACGCCCCTGTATAAAGCCCAGCACGCGGCGCTCCGCCAACACCGTGTAGGCCACGATCATCAGCACGACGACGAAGCCCACGTTGATACCGACGAGCTGCCCGACGGCGCGCGCCCAGTCAGCCCCGATGAGATTAGACAGCCAGTCCATAGAATTTTTGATTTTTGATTTTTGATTTGCGGTTCGTCGCCGTCAGCAACCGGCACTCGGCTTTCAGCTTTTTTGTCTCTGACTGAAAACTGAGTGCTGACCGCCGATGGTCTTAAATCGCAAATCTAAAATCAAAAATTCCTTCAGTCTCCCGCGACCACTTCGCGGCGCAGGGAGGGGTCAAGCGTGATCTGGTAGAGAGGCGAAATCAGGACGCTCTCAGGCTCGGGGTTGCCGGCGGCGAGCAGGTGAAACTGCGGAACCTTGCTCGTCAGCACGCCGAGCTTGAACAGCTCGTGCCCGACCGGTGGCGTCTCATTAATCATCTCTGCGGATTCTCCGAGCGACGTGACCGACTCTCGCAGCGCGCCGATGAGCGCCGTGGCGTCACCACGTCCCGCAAGCGCGTGCTTCACTTGAACTGGCTCCGTCTCGTCTTTCAGAAGGGGATAGCGCAGGCCCTCGTAGGCGGGAACGTCGCGGGCTATCTCAAGAAAGATGTTGCTCGAAGACATCTGGAAGCCGAGGTCTGTGCCCAACGCGGCGGCGAGCTGCGAGGTGATGGCCCAGTCCGGCTTCGACTGGTGCGCGGGCGGAATCGATTGACGCACGCGCTGGACGAGGCCGCCGCTGTTTGTAAACGTCCCGTCAACTTCGGCGAACGAGGCGGCGGGGAAGATCACGTCGGCTGAGAGCGCCGTCTCGGTCAGGAAAAGCTCCTGCACGATGAGGAGGTCTAGACGCGTGAGCGCGTCGGCGCGTCCTTCGAGGTGGGCGGGCAGGAAGCCTCCGGCGACGTACATCGCGCGCACGTCAGAGCCTGCGGCGTCGAGAACTTCGAGCGGGTTCATGCCGCCCGACATCAACCCGAGGTCGTGTACGCCGATGCTGTTGTTGAAGAGCGGCAGCGGGTGGAAGAGGAAGCGTCGTCCCTCGCGTTCGCCAAAGGCGGCGGGCATCCGCGCGAGCACCGTCTGCGCCTCCGCGCTTAGCTCGCCGCCAAACATGACGACAACGTCGCCCGCCGTCTCGCTGATAAGCTGGCTTGCCTTTGCCAGTTCGTCCGTCTTGACGCCGAGCTTGCGCGCAGCGCTTTCAGCGTCGCCCGGCGAAGCGAGCGCGAGCACCGCCGCTTCTTCGGAGCCGGGCCTGATGTGTATGAACTGCGCGGCCTGTTGCTTGAGACGAATAGGCACGCTGTTGATGATGACGAGTTTCGCGCCGTCGTTGCGAACGGCCTGGCGAATCTGTTTGCCCGTGAGCGGCTGCAACTCTTCCGGCTCGCCGCCGATGAGCAAGATGGTTTTGGCGTGGCGAATGTCTCTGTGCGTCGCCAGCGGCGCAGTTAGATTCTCGAAGAAGGGGACGAGCGAGAAGGCTTCGGTGGCCGTGTACTTGTCCGTGCCCAAGACCTCGCGCGCGAACTTGAGCAGCGCCCAGTTCGACTCGTTCGTGATGCGCGGGCTTCCGACCACTGCAACTGAACTGCCGCCGTGCTCGGCGGATACTTCCTTGAGTCTCTCAGCGGCGAAGCGGACGGCCTCTTCCCACGTCGCGGGGACGAGGCGGCCTCCCTTCTTGTAGCGGACGAGTGGCGTCCGCAGGCGCTCCTCGTGATTAACGAACGGATGCGCGAAGCGTCCCTTGATGCAGAGGAACTCACCGTTGTGGCCGTTGACATAGCGGTCGCGCGCGACCACACGCATCACCTCGCCGCGCCGCGAGCCGACCGAGAACTGGCAACCGTCGGAGCAGAACGAACAGGTCGAAGTCGTCCGACTGAGTTCCCAGGGACGAGTCTGATGACGGTACGTCGCGTCTAAGAGCGTGCCCGTCGGGCAGACCTCGATGCAGTTGCCGCACTGCGAGCAGTTGAGCCAGCCGCCGTAGGTTCCGATGACCGTGTGCGCGCCCCGCCCCCCGGCCTCGATGGCGTCCTCACCCATCCACTCGTCGCAGACACGCGTGCAGCGTTTGCACAGGATGCAGCGTTGCGCATCGTTGGCGACCATGGGCGAGAGAAACTTTTCCGGCGCGTAGTTCTTCCGCTCGGTAAAGCGCTCTTCGAGGTTGCCCCAGTCGAAGACCATCTCCTGAAGTTCGCACTCGCCGCCACGGTCGCAGACGGGGCAGTCGAGCGGGTGGTTCGCCAGCAGGAACTCGACCATCCCGCGCTGCGCCTTCTCGATCTCCTCGCTCTCGGTCGTCACAACCATCCCGTCCGTACAGTTGATCGTGCAGGACGTTTGCAGCTTCGGCATCTTCTCGATACGCACAAGACACATGCGGCACGAAGCCTGAAGCGCGAGGTCTGCGTAGTAGCAGAAGGAAGGAATCGAGTAACTGTTCTCGCGGCACACGTCGATCAGGCGCGCGCCCTTCTCGACCTGCAACTCCTGCCCGTTGATTGTGACTTTGATTAATTCTGCCGACATACTTTGATTAAACCTAAACTGCTTTCAAATCGTGAGAGGGTGGCCCTCCTCAGCGCGCACCAGCAGGCACTCTCGTATCGCGTCCGTAACGTTATCAAGCGCCTCTTCCTTCGTCACGCCTTGGCTGACGCAGCCCGGAATTGCAGGGCACTCGACAACCCACACGCCGTCTTCGTCTCGGTCAATCGTGACGTTAAAAATCGTCTGCTTGCCCCTTAGCCCTATGTCGTCGGCAGTCCCTCTTTGCCGTCGCCGTTTGTCCCGACGACATTTGCGACGTGACGGCGAAAATCTTCGGGGAATTTTTTAATCGCCGATTGTATCGGCCATGCGGCGGCGTCGCCGAGCGGGCAGAAACTTTTGCCCTCGATGTTGTCCACGATGTCTAAGAGAAGCTGTGCATCGTCGGGGCGACCGCCGCCCCGTTCGATTCTCTTAAAGACTTTGACGAGCCAGTCCGTGCCCTCGCGGCAGGGCGTACACCAGCCGCAGGACTCATGCTTGTAGAACTCGGTCAGATTCTTCGTTGACTCGAACACGTCCACGGTCTCGTCCATCACGATGAAGCCACCCGAGCCGACCATCGAGCCGGCGGCGACGAGTCCCTCGTAATCCATCCGCACGCCCTTACCTTCGATGTCCGAGGCGGGCATGATGTAGACCGAGGAGCCGCCGGGGATAACCGCCTTGAGCTTGTGGCCGTCGCGGATGCCTCCGCAGTCATCCATGATGAACTTCTCCATATCGACGTAGCCCATCGGCAGCTCGTAGACGCCGGGGCGATTGATGTGACCCGACACAGACCAGACCTTTGTCCCGCCGCTCTTCTCCGTCCCGAGTTTCTGCCACGCCGCGCCGCCCATCTTGATGATATCGGGCACGGCGGTCAGCGTCTCGACGTTGTTGACGACAGTCGGGCAGCCGTAAAGCCCCGCGACCGCCGGGAAGGGAGGCTTCATCCGCGGGTGGCCGCGCAAGCCTTCGAGCGAGTTCAGGAGCGCCGTCTCCTCGCCGCAAATGTACGCGCCCGCGCCCGAGTGCGTGTAGATTTCGCAGGAGAAGTCGGTGCCGAGGATTTTCTCGCCGAGCAGGCCCGCCGAGCGTGCCTCTTCGAGCGCGCGGTCTGCGATCTCGATGAGGTAGCGATACTCGCCGCGCGTGTAGATATAGTTCGTCCGCGCGCCCAGAGCATAAGCCGCGATGAGCATGCCTTCGATGAGCATGTGCGGGTCGCGCTCCATGAGGTAACGGTCTTTGAATGTGCCCGGCTCCGACTCGTCCGCGTTGCAGACGACGTACTTCGGCTTTGGCGAATCCTTCGGCACGAAGCTCCACTTCATGCCCGTCGGGAAACCCGCGCCGCCGCGCCCGCGCAAAGCGGACTTCTTGACCTCGGCGATCACGTCATCGGGCGACATGCCGTCAAGGACTTTCCGCAGCGCCTCGTAGCCGCCGTTCTTGCGGTACACGTCCAGAGAGGCCGAGTTCTCTAAAAGCACTCGCCTCAGTTGTAATGGCTCGCAGCCAATCGCGCCTATGAACATAATTTTAAAAAGTCTGGAGTCTGAAGTCTTGAGTCAAGACAGTGAGCATGAGAGCCGCGCTGTCTTGACTCCAGACTCCAGACTTCTATAAAGAGGGCGAGGGAAATGGTCGTCGCCGTTAGCGCACGCCGTTCGACAACTCGCCGCTCTTGCACTTCTCAATCAGCTCGTCAACCTTCTCGGTCGTCAGATTCTCGTGGAAGTCGAAGCCGATCTGCATCATTGGGGCCGTGCCGCAGGAGCCGAGGCATTCGACTTCGGAGAGCGAAAACATCCCGTCGGCGGTCGTCTCGCCCGCCTTGATTCCCAGTCGCTGCGTGCAGTGCTCGGTGATCTTGTTCGCGCCGAGAATCTTACAGGAGAGCGTCTTGCAAATCTGGAAGTGGTACTTGCCGACCGGCTCGATGTTAATCATCGAGTAGAAGGTCGCGACCTCCCAGATGTCCGTGATGCGGACGCCGAGGCGGTCGGCCAGATAGGTGACGCCCGGCGGGTCTAGATACCCGCGCTCGCGCTGCACGATGAACATCAGCGGCAGGATGGCCGAGCGTTTGACCGGGTACTTCGCCAGATGGCGATCAATCTCCGCCTCGACTTCCGCTGAGAAGGTCGCAATCTCCTGCGGGACTTTCGCCTCCTGCGGCAGAGGGTTGTTCGGTGTGAACTGCTGACTCATATTTAAAGTAGACAGTAGACAGTAGACAGTAGACAGTAGAAAATCCCCGTTAGCCCGGGCGGTAGGATGAAAGCGTCAACGCACTCCTCAAAACCTACTGTCTACTGTCTACTTCATCTATCAATTTCTCCAAGCACGATGTCTATCGAGCCGATGACGGCGACTACGTCGGCGACCATCTCGCCCGCGACCATGTCGGGAAGGGCAGAGAGGTTGACGAAGCTGGGCCCGCGCATGTGTACGCGCGCAGGCTTGGGCCCGCCGTCGGACTTGATGTAGACGCCCAGTTCGCCCTTCGACCCTTCAATCGGCATATAGACCTCGCCCGCGGGAACGTTGAAGCCTTCGGCGACGATCAGGAAGTGGTGGATGAGCGCGTCCATGTGCGTCTTCATCGCCTCGCGCTCGGGCAGCACGACCTTGGGCGCGTCGGCCTTGATCGGGCCGGGGCGGAGTCGCCCGAGAGCCTGCCGGATGATCTTGTTCGACTCGACCATCTCGCGCATGCGAACCATGTAGCGCGCCCACACGTCGCCGCTCTGCTCGACCGGCACCTCGAAGTCGTAGGTCTCGTAACCGCAATAGGGATTGGCGCGGCGTATGTCGAGATTGACGCCGCTGCCGCGCAGAGAAGGGCCGGTCAAGCCCCAGTCGATGGCGTCCTCCGCCGAGATACGACCGACGTTCTTCGTGCGATTCTGAAAAATGCGATTGCCCGAAAGCAGGTCGTGAAACTCTTCGACCGCGCGTGGGAAGTCGTCGGTGAACTGCCCTATGCGGCGCTCGAAGCCCGCGGGCAAGTCCATCATCAAACCGCCGATGCGAAAGTAAGAGGGCGTCATCCGTTCGCCCGATGCGGCTTCGATGAGGTTCATCACCTTCTCGCGCTGGCGGAAGCAGTAGAAGAAAACGGTCATCGCGCCGATGTCTAAGGCGTGCGTCCCCAACCAGACCAGATGCGAGCCGATGCGCTGCAACTCGCACATCATCACGCGGATGACTTGCGCGCGTTCAGGTATCTCGATTCCCAAAAGCTTCTCGACCGCCATGCAGTAGGCGAGGTTGTTCCCCAAAGGATTGAGGTAGTCCATGCGGTCTGTGATGACGATGCCCTGCTGGTACTTCTTGTACTCGAAGAGCTTCTCCATCCCCGTGTGCAGGTAGCCGATATCGGGCACGCACTTGACGACCATCTCGCCGTCGAGGACAAGCTCTAGCCGCAAGACCCCATGCGTGGACGGGTGCTGCGGCCCGAACGAGATCGTCATCTGCGTGTCGAGCGGGCGGTCAATGACCTCAAACGGCGGCGGAAGATTTCTCGTGGAAGTGCTCATGCTGCGTCTTCTCTAAACCCTGGCGGCCCGTCAAATGGGCTGTGACTACTCAAGCGCGAAGTTGTATGTGAGCACGCCGGACAGTCTCACCGGCTTGCCGTTCAGAAGGGTCGGAGCAAAACGCGCCTCGCGCGCCGCCTGCACTGCTGCCTGTTGCAAAAGAGGATGGCCCGAAACCGCCTTCGCCGAAATCACCTCGCCCGACTCATTAACAAGCACCTGCACGGTCACCGTGCCGGACGCACGCGCGGCTTTTGCAATCGGGGGGTAAGCCGGTTCGGGTTTGCTGACCGCTTTCCCGTTCAGGACGCCGCCCGAAATTGTTGTTGCGCCCGTGGACGCAGAAGGCGAATCCGTCTCCGCGCCCGTCGGTGGGGGCGGAGGCGGTGGCTCAGTCTCGTCTTCGTCAACCTCGCCCCCAACTGCTTCGTCCGAGTTTTCGACAGCGCCGGGCGTCGAGGACGTGGGGCGAGGTTCAAGCAGAGAGACGCGCTCGCCGCCTTCGACCGCGAGGTCGAGAGTCTCGTACATCCACGATGAGCCGCCCTCGCTCGTAGCCACGACGAAAAGCCTTCCCGAGTTTTTCGGGCCTGAGACCGGGATTTCAAAATTCGCGTATCCCGTCACGCCTTCAATCTTCACGTTGCCTTTCACAAACCAGCCGTCCTTGATCGGCTGGCCGAGCTGCTCGATGGCGACAGGGTGCTTCTGTGCCCGGCTGAGCGCCCCTTGATAAACCTCTGAAGACCTCACCGCCGACATAGCGATGAGGAAAATCCCGCCGACCACCGCGACGAGGCCGAGAATCAGACCGAGGCAGCCGGTGGGAACGATCCACTTCCAGTTCCGGCCCCAGCAGCCTTTCCTTTGTTGTGGCTGCGGGAAAGTGCCTCCGTATTGCGCCTGTGGTTGATTCGGGTTCATCATAGCCGTCTTTCGGGGCGCGTCAGGTCAGGCTGTACGGCTCGTAGCCGCGCAGAGGGAAGTCTTTGCGGAGCGCGTGCCCCTGCCAGTCGTCGGGCAGAAGGATTCGACGCAAGTCCGGGTGACCGTCGAAGACGACTCCGAACATGTCGAAGGTTTCGCGCTCGTGCCAGTTGGCTGTGCGCCAGACGCCGGTCACCGTCTCGACGTGTGTGTCCTCCTGATTGAGTAGAACTTTCAGGCGCAGGCGGTGATAACGCTTCGTCGAAAAGAGGTGATAGTTGACCTCGAAGCGTGGCTCCTCTTCGGGCCCGCGGTCAACACCCGACACGTCCGAAAGCATGTCGAACTCAAAGCCCGGCGCGGTCTTCAGGTGCGCGCAGAGGGCCGCGATGTGCTCGCGCGGCACGACCAGTGTCATCTCGCCGAAAGCCTGTATGACTTCCGTAACCCACGCATCGTTCTCGCGCCGGAGCGCCGACACAAGCTCGACGGGCGGCAGCGGGTACGAGTTCGCGGCGCGCGACCCGGCAGCAATCTCTTTCTCTCGCTCGATGTCTTGAGACATAAAAGTGATAAGTGATAAGTGATAAGTGATAAGTGATGAGAAGGAAAAGAATCCAATTCTTATCACTCATCACTTATCACTTATCACCGTCTTTAACTAGACCTGCGTCGCTCATGCCGCGAGGCGATGGTGTAGGGACGCGGAGGCGTCTCAAGCACCGACGCTTCGTTCGTGGCCGAGACGCCGGACGCGGGTAGCGTGCCGGGCGGGACGGCTTCGTATGCTTCGTCGGCGGGCACGTCCTTGCGGTCGCGCATCGACTCTTTCATGACCTTGTCCTGAAGCATCATGATGGCGTGAATCAGCATTTCGGGTCGGGGCGGGCAGCGCGGGATGTAAACGTCCACGGGCACGATCTTGTCCACACCCTGCACGATGGCGTAGTTGTCGAAGACGCCGCCCGAGGTGGCGCACGCGCCCATCGAGATGACCCACTTCGGCTCGGGCATCTGGTCGTAGATGCGTCTAAGTACGGGAGCCATCTTACGCGAGACGCGGCCCGAGACGATCATCACATCGGCCTGTCGCGGGCTGGCGCGGAAGACTTCGGAGCCGAAGCGCGCGAGGTCGTGGCGCGAGTCGGTGGTCGCCATCATCTCGATGGCGCAGCAGGCAAGCCCGAACGTTGCGGGCCACAAGGAAGACTTGCGCGCCCAGTTGACGAGCGAGTCGAGCCGCGTCGTGATGATGTCGGGCAGCGCCTCCGCGATGAAATTCTCTAAACCCATAAAAGCCCCCTGTAACGAGGTCGCGAGTTCACGCGGCCCGGGCCGCCGACGCCGCCGCGGCAGCAGCGGTCGCCGACTTCGTCGCACGGCTGCGCGACTCTTTCAAGGTCAGTGCGCGTGCCTCTGCCTCTGCCTCGACTCGTGCGCGGTCGCCCCACTCGAACATGCCCTTCTTCCGAATGTAGACGTAGCCGACGAGGAGTAGTGCCACGAAGGTCATCATCTCGACATAGATGAGCGTGCCGTACCTGTACTTCACAACGAAGTCGCGGAAGACGACGGCCCATGGGAGCAGGAAGATCAGCTCGATGTCGAAGAGGATGAAGATCATCGCCACGAGATAGAACTTGACCGAGAAGCGTTCGTGCGCCGAGCCGACGGGGTCTTTGCCGCACTCGTACGGCATCGTCTTCGTCCGCGTCGCCTTGTGCTGGCCGACGAGTTGGGACAGTAAGACGTTCCCCCCGGCGAAACCGACGGCGACGATAAACATGAGCGCGATAGGCAGGTAATCAGACAGACTGAACACACTAACCTCCCGTCAGCTTGCGCTGAAAACTCGGCCCCTTCGGCGACCGTCTCATGAGATTGAGAATCATGGTACAAACAAATCCTAGTCGATGCCCTGTTGAGTGTCAAGGCCATGCCGCGCAAGGCTCAAAGTCCTGTTTTGCAAGGAGATTGACCGGGTTCGGGCGGCTGTGCTACTTTGAATTTACCCCCGTCGGGGAGACTGCTTCGCCGACCCAAACCGCATCCTTTGTCCAATTTCAGCCGAAGCCAGTGATTACAGGATTCAACACAGACATTCCGTACAAGGGCATCACTTACCACGTCCAGACCGAGGACAAAGGGCTTGACTCGCCGCTCCTGCTCTCGCTCGTCTACGTCGGCGGGGCCATCATCGCGAGCAAGCGCACGCCGTATGAAGACCTGATCGCCTCGGGCTTTGACGAGCAAGTTCTGACCGAGCGCCTGCAACGCCAGCACAAGCTGATCTGCGCGGCCATCAAGGCCGGTCGTGTCGAAGAACTCAAGCGCATGGGCGTGCCGCAGGGAAGCGCGCCGCCGGAGGCCAAGCCGGGCCCCGGCAAGACCGCCGTGACATCCGAAGGCACAAAGGGCGAAGGCATCAGGGGCGAAAACTCGAAGGGCGGCGGCCAGCGGAAGAAGAAGTCCGAAGCCACACAGCCACGTATTCAAGGCGACCCGTTCGTCGAAGCCGTCGGTGTGGCGGAGGGCGTCGAGAGCGAGAAGACCGAAAGTGACTTCGTCTTTATAACCACGATGGCGGAGGAGGTCTCTCATCTTGAAATTTTTAAACCCCATCCGAAGCCTACGCTCGACGCTCTAGCCGAAACGGCGACGCACGAACAGGACGTGCCAACTCAGGTACAGGACATGCTGCCGCAGTCCGGGCCCGAGACCATCTTGAGCCAGCCCGCGACAGGGGCTTTTGTTCAAGAGACTGCGGAGGACGCTGCGGGTGAAATCTACCTGAGCCTTTTAGACGACGAGGGAGACTTCCGCGCGGGACAGCTCGCGACAGTGAGGATACGTGTCGGGCGCGGTGCGTACGGGCAGATGCCGGTCAAGGAGGCGACAGTAACGGTGAAAATTCTGGGCACATCGTTCAGACCCATTATCCTGACGACCGTGACCGATGAATCCGGTCTCGCGGTCGTCCGCGCATTGCTCCCGCGCTTCACCTCCGGGCGCGCGGCGATCATCATCCGCGCCGTATCTGGCGAAGATGCGGCGGAGGTGCGGCGCATCATTCAACAGTCTTAGAGGTCACGCTTGCAGATCAGGCTCAACGGCGAGAAGAAGGACTTCGAGGAAGGGACGACTCTCCTCGGACTCATCGAACAACTCTCGCTCGCACCCGAGCGCCTCGCCATCGAGCACAATCGCGAAGTAGTGCGGCGCACAGACTGGGCGGGCGTCAGACTCTCCGATGGCGACCGCGTTGAGATCGTGCATTTTGTCGGCGGCGGTTGACGACCGGCGGGACGAGATTAACCACAGAGACACGGAGATAGCACGGAGAGTTGAATCCCTCTGTGCCACCTCTGTGCTCTCTGTGTCTCTGTGGTTAGTAGTTTCAGCGAAGGCTCAAAGGACTTTGACTCTGACAAGTGCCGCCGTTTTTGTTTCGTTCCGTTCGGGTGTAAATTGAGCGCAGCCCGCGCCTCTTTGAAGATGGCGCGGAATCATCCTGAAGAAAAGAGCACTCTTAAAATGTCCACAGCAGTCGCAGCGGAGAGAGAGACTTTCGAGATCGCCGGGCGCGTCTACACGTCGCGGCTGATCGTCGGGACGGGGAAGTACCGTAGCTTCGAGGAGATGAAAGCGGCGCACAGCGCTTCGGGCGCGGAGATGGTGACAGTGGCGGTGCGCCGCGTCCCGCTCGACCGCAAGACCGAATCTTTCCTCGATCACCTCGACCCGAAACTGTCTATTCTCCCCAACACGGCTGGCTGTTATACGGCGGACGAGGCCGTGCGCACGGCGAGGCTTGCGCGCGAGGCTTTGCAGACAGACCTCATCAAACTCGAAGTCATCGGCGACCAGACGACTCTTCTACCCGACAACGAGCAGACGCTCGAAGCGGCGCGCGTGCTCGTCAGAGAGGGCTTCAAGGTGCTGCCTTACTTTACGGACGACCTCATCATGGCGAAGAAGCTTCTGGACGCGGGCTGTGTCGCCGTGATGCCGCTGGCCGCACCCATCGGGTCGGGGCTTGGTGTACAGAACCCCGCGAACCTTTCGATCATGCGCGAGCAGTTGCCGGACGCGACCATCATCGTTGACGCGGGCGTCGGCACGGCAAGCGACGCGGCGATTGCGTTGGAACTCGGGATGGATGCGGTGCTGATGAACACTGCGATTGCGGAGGCGCGCGACGCTGGCCGGATGGCTAGGGCCATGCGTCTGGCGGTCGAGGCCGGACGCCTTGCATATCTCGCGGGACGTATGCCCAAACGTCTCTATGCCAGCGCGTCGAGTCCGCTGGCCGGAGTTGTTCGCTGAACGCTTGAGAAGGATAGTGTCCGCTGAACGCCAGGCGTTGCTCACTGAACACTTGAGGCGGGCGTTGTTCGCTGAACGCTTGAGATAGAGGTTCGCCGCAAGCTTCCGAGAGAAGAAGGACATAGATTGACGGGAGCGCCCCTTCCGGGTCGGGAAGGAGTGCTCCCGTCAACGCTTGCGTGCCCGCGCCGCCGCCGCAGAGATGAACGGGAGACGTAGTGTTGCGCGGATTGGGCTGGCCGGTCGTGAAGTCCGCGGAGTTGTTGCCGGTGTCGGCGCAGCCTTCGTCGCCCCTGAAGATGGCTTTGGTCGTGCTCGGCGCTGGTGCTGCCGCCGTCTCAGAGCAGTTAGCGGATGTGCCGTAGCCCACGAGGTCAGAGACACTTGCTCCGGTGGGGCATGCGCCGGAGAGCGCCGTCGTCGTGTTCACGAGCGCGACCTTGCCGGCCGTCGCGCTCAAAGCAATCAAGCCGGTCGCGTCCGATGCAGGAAGCGGGCTGACGCCGTTGGCGTTGCCGGATTCCTGCACTAGATAGTGCTGGCCGGGCGCGAGCATGAAGTTGGTGAGCGCAGTCACCTGCCAAAGTCCCGTGCCGTTGGCGGAAGCGTACTGGACAGACCAGCCTTCGAGCGAGAAGGGCGTCGCGCCGCGGTTGTAAAGCTCGATGTAATCATTCATGAATGTCGAGCAATTGGCGGTCGTACAGCCCGCGCCGCCGTAGACCTGACTGATGACGACGAGCGGCGCAGTCGTCGGGGTCGGGGTCGGCAAAGGCGTGGGAGTAGGAGACGGCGTTGGACTCGGTGATGGTGTGGGTGAAGGCGGCGGGGATGGAGAGGGGGTTGGCGAGGGTGTCGGAGTCGGGGTTATCGTCGGTTCCGGCGAAGGCGTCGGAGTTGGAGTCGGGGTGACGGAGCAGGAGGTAAATGTGGAGCTTGAGTTGCGCGGGGAGGGTGCTCCGGTTTGGAAGTCAGTCGCGTTGTTATCGGCGTCGGCGCAGCCTTTGTCCTGTCGGAGCGCGGAGGTCGTGTTGCCGGGCGTGGGCGATGGGCCCATGCCCTCGAAGCAGTTGGCGCTCGTGCCGTAGCCGACGAAATCCGAGAACTGCGTTACGGCGGGACAGACGCCGCTCAGTGTTTCCGTAGTGCTCACGAGTGCAACCTTACCGGCCGTCGCACTCAGGGAGATGTTTCCGAACACATCGGGCGCGGGAAGCTCTTGACCGCAAGGCGTACCGGAGCAGCCCGTGCCCGCCGCCTCTTGAATCAAAAGATACTGGCCGGGCGCGAGCGAGATGGACGGCAGAGTCGTCAACTGCCACGTCGTCGCGTTGGCCGAGGAGTATTGAACCGACCAGCCAGAGAGGTCTGCGCCGGTCTCGCCCCGGTTGAAAATCTCGATGAAGTCATTTCGTAAAGGCGCACCGCTGTTACCGCCGCCGCCGAAAATCTGACTGATAACGACGGATGGTTTCGCCCCCGGCGTCGGCGTTGGAGTCGGCCCCGGCGTGGGGGAAGGACTCGGAGTCGGGCTTGGAGTCGGAGTCGGACTTGGAGTCGGCGTCGGCGTGAGTGTCGGAGTAGGCGAAGGTATCGGTGTTGGAGTAGGCGAAGGCGTCGGAGTAGGCGAGGGAATTGGTGTAGGCGTTGGAGCGGGTGTTGGAGATGACGTTGGAGTTGGTGTCGGCAAAGGGGCCGGCGAAGGTGTCGGGGTCGGAGTCGGGTTGACGTTGAGCGTGGCTGTGCCTTCAGCGCCGCCCGCACGTGCGATGATCGAGGCGGTGCCTGAAGCGAGCGCCGTGACGTTGACCGTTAGCACTTGGGAGGGCGAGACCGATGCTTTCTTCGCATCGCTTGTTGTCCAGATGAATGAGACGCGCGGGACTTCCCGTTCGACGCCGTCCGCTTGCGCGAGGGCGCGTGCGGTAAAGTCCTGTCTGCCGCCGATGTCGAGCGTGGCCGAAGAGGGCAAGACCTCTATGCGCGTGAGTGTAGGCGAGCCGAAGGGGGTTCCATCCGCGCGCGTGCCGGGCGAGTAGACGCGGCCCGTCGAATTGGTCGCGTTTGTATGAGCCTTGAAGTCGTCGCCGCCGTCAGTGCCCGCGTCTGCGTCGGGCGTGCGCGTTAGCGATTGGTCTTTCGGCGCAGAGACGCTACTGCCCGTCCCGTATGCGAGCGAGGCTATGACGACCGTGCGGTCTGCGAGGGGGAGCTTGACGGTCAGCGTGTCGCCCGTGTCGTTCAGGCCGAGCGAGCCGGTCTTTAAGACGAGCGCGCCGCCGAACGCAGCGGAGTCGGCGAGGGGCGAACCGCCGCCGAAGATGACGACGGCCCGACCTGCTTCGAGCTGTGTGTGCGCGGGGAAAGTGTAGCGGACGCTCGAAGCATCCGAGATTTGCACGCCGGAGACTTCTACGGAAGCATCCGAGTTGTTCAGAAGCTCGACGAACTCGTCGTCGTCAGAGTTGCGAACACCGTCCCGGTTCGCATCGCCCTCGACCTCAGCCGTGCCCGAGATGTCGGGCGGAACGTCCGCGAGAATTTCGTTGATGACGAGTGGCAGACGGACGTTCGCGGCGGCGTGGCCCGTCGCATCCGAGCCGCGATTGTCGGGCGTTGTGGCAGACACCTCGACAGTCCCGACGCCGACCGCTGTGAGCATTCCCTCCGAATCAACGACGGCGACCGAAGCATCACTCGTCCTCCAAATGAAGGATGCGCCGGGGACGGGCTGGTCGTTTTCATCGAACGCGTGTGCGGTGAGTTGTCGGAATCCGCCCCGGTTGATGTCGAGCGTCGAAGGCGAAATTTCTACGCGCGTAATCTTCGGCGGACGCGTCATCACAAACAACTCGACCGCGTCGCTTGTGACACTCAAGACTCCGCCGTTCGCCGTCGCCGTCAACTTTGTCGCGCCGGGACTCAAGCCCTTCAGACTAACCGTCACAGCGCCCGTTGCGTCGTCGGTGCTTGTTGATTCCACGGCGGACACATCGACGTTGCTCGACTCGAAGCTGAAGGCCAATCCTTTCATCACACGGTCGAATTGGTCGAAAGCCTGTGCCTTGAACTGCGCCGACTCACCGACGAAGACCGTCTGCTCCACGGGCGTCAAGGAGACGCGCTTGAGATGCCCGGCACGTTCGAGGAAGAAAGAGCCGTCGGCCTTCACGCCGGGCGAAAACTTGCGCGTGCTGTTCGCGTCGGTGTGCCGCACGTACGCGCCTTCCGTGTCGGGCGAGCGCGTGATGGACTGGTCAACCGAGTCGCCCCCGAAGCCATCGCCCGAAAGTCCGTAAGAGAACTGCGTCACGAGATTGCCACGCGCGTCGCGTACGAGAATCGTCAATCCCGCATTGGTCAAAGAGAGCGATCCCGTTGAGGCTTTCGCCACGAGCGCGCCACCGAACACAGAGTCAGACGGGTCTGGGCTGCCACCGCCGAAAAGCGCGAGCGCCTCGCCCGCCGGAATGATGCTTCCGGTGGGGAAGGTATGGCGGATGCTCTCGGTCGAGCCGTTCAGCGTGTGTGTTCTCAGAGTCCAGCTGGAGAGATCGAGCGTATCTGTAGAGCCGTTGACCAGCTCGACGAATTCGTCTTCCGTTCCGTTACGAGTCCCGTCGTGATTCGCGTCGCCCGCGAGTCCGTCGGGCGGGTCGGCCAGCACCTCGTTGATAACGAGCGTGTGCGGCACGACGCGCAGACGCGCCTCCGTCGAGAGGTCGCCCAACGTGACTTTGATAATCGCCATTCCTTCGGCGAGTCCGACGGCGAGGCCGGAAGAATCCACCGTCGTGACACTCGACGCGTCGGACGAGAATGCAGCGTCGGGATTCACGATCTCTTCGCCGAGCGAGTCGAACGCATTGACCTTAAAACGCATCTCGCCGCCCGAGGGGATGATTGCCGAAGCGGGTGAGATTTCGACGCGTGCGGCGCGTGTGGGCGGCCCGCCTCCGTTCAGAGTCAGCGTCGTGCGGTTGCTCTCAACCCCGTCCGCGCGAACGACGAGCGAGACCGTGCCCGCGCCTCTCAAATGTGAAGACAGCGCCACGTGCAACTGGTCAAGCCCCGGCAAATCTGGCGACGGGACTACGGCTTCGACCTTCGCGCTGCGACCACCGATTGTGACTTCGACGTTCGTGGCGTAGCGCAGGCCCGTGCAGAAGATGATGAGGCGGCGCGGCTCACCCGTCTCGTCGGTCACGTCGAAGGGGCCGGGCCCGAGCGTAAAGTTATCGAGCGCGAGGGCTGAGCCTGTGCCCGCGCTGTTTGCAGTGAAGATGCCGGGCGCGGTGCGCGCAACGTTGACTGTGCCTCGAATCTCGAAGCCGTCAGGGTTGCGCACGGAGACTTCCGAGGGGCCCGCGTCGAGTCCGGCAGGCAGGTTGAAGTTAATCTGCGAGGGCGAGACGAAAAAGATTTGCGCGGCGCGGCCTCCGACCGAGACCGAGACATTTTGAAAGTTCAAGGGGAAAGAGTTGTCCGCGAGTCGCGCCGCAAAGGCGGACGAGAGCGAGAGGTTTTTGCCCGTGAGGATAGCCAGAGAGTCCTGCGCGATTGCGCCCGACGGTGGCGTCTTGCCGGGCAGGGCCGCGTTGAAGGATTGCAGGCCCGAGTCGAAAGCTGTGCGCGGCGGAAGCACTGAGAGGTAAATCTCGGAGTCGTTTGCGAACTGTTCTGAAAGGCCGCGGTCGGAGAGGATGCGCGGAAAGTTGAAGGCAATGAGGCGTCCGTCGTCGTCGAGCGAGGAGACGACTTCCGCGTTCGCAGCAGCGGGCGCGTCCGTCAGGCGCGTGAAGACGTTCGAGGGAATGTCGTAGAGGTAAAGCTCGACGCTCGCGTCCGGGTTCCCGCCCGTAACATTGATTACATTGCGGCGTGTGGCGAAGGCGATGCGACTGCCGTCGCCGCTGATGGTCGGATGCAGCGGCACGTCTGAGACGCGCGTGCCGAGTTGAGTCAACTGGCGATTGACGGAGTTGTTTCGGCCGTCGAGGAGAAAAACCTGCGTCGAGTTGTTAGAGACACCTGCGGAGTAAACAACGCGCAGCCCGTCGTCGCTCACGGCGCGGCCATAAGTCAATCTCAGATTTTGCAAGCCCTTGACGGCCGCGAACGTCTCGCGGGTCGCAACCTCGTAGACAGATAGGTCGCTCAACGCAACGCCGTCCTGTGCGACCCTATCGCGGACGTAAGCGATGCGCGAACCATCGCCACTGATTTTCGCGTCCCTTGCGCCCGTGCCCGACTCGTTCGCGGTGATTTGAATAAGGCTCTGCGTCTGTGTGTCGAGAAGAAAAATCTCCGGGTCGTGTACGGCATTGTCGCCTGTGAGGTCGCGGTCACATGCGAAGGCGAGAAGCCGCCCGTCATCGGAAATCGAGGGGCTGTGGCAACCCTGTGCCGCGCGCTGTGCGGGGTCGTCGGGGAGCGTATGAGTCAACTGCCTGAGTCGCGCGCCGTCGAAGAGAAAGATTTCCGAGTCGCCGTCGTGGTTCTCGCCCACGGGATCGTCGCGAGATGCGAAGGCGGCGCGCGTCCCGTCTTGCGACAGAGCGGGCGCGGGTGCGCGCGAGATTGCCAACTCTCTAAAGTCGGGTTGCGCTGACGTGTCAGTCGAGACGAGTTGAAAAGCCCCACCCGCGCCTGTCGCTGTGAGGCTTGCGCTCGACTCGAAAGCCAGACGGCTCCCATCGCCGCTGAGCGTGGGGTTGAGATTGAACGTCTCCGGCGCGGTGTTCGTGATGCGGCGGGGCACGTTGCTTTGTGAGCTGACGCGCACGGCGAGCAGGCACAGGGAAGCGATGAAGACGACGGCGACGATAGTTCGTCTTAAAAGTGAGGGCACGCCCGTACTCCTTTGACCACTCTGGAGGCGAGAGGCTGGCGGGCCGCTTACCGAGATTACGTATTGATAGCTTTAAGTCCGAAGGGCTTCTTCGCTTGAAGCGGACAGGTCGCACCCGTGAGTGAGTGTCACCTTATAATGCGCGCCATTCTATAACTTGTTCGTAAAAAGGCAAGAGAATATTTTTTAAGGGGGCAAAAGATAGTCCAGATATTTTCTCTATGAATGCGAAGTTCATTCTCCATATTCTCTATCACTTCGTCCTTTTCTCGCGTTCAGGAGAACACTATATAATAAATGCGCCAATGACCTGGAAGGAAGTCATGTCCCTTTTGTTGCGAAGACTGAATAAACTCGACCGGACGCGAAACTCTATCGCTTCCCGACTCCGCCCCATGCCGATTATCGTCGGCTCGCCGCGGTCGGGGACGACTTTGTTGAGGCTCATGCTGGACACCCACCCGGAGCTTGCGATTCCGCCGGAAACGGGCTTTCTCGCCCTCGGCCCGAAGTTTAGGGGGAGAGGAGACAAGCTCAGGGAAAGATTCTTTCACGCGCTGATCAACCATCCGCAGCCAGCCCCTGTCTGGCCGGATTTTGAAATATCCGAAGAGGCTTTCCAAACGGCTCTTTCAGGCATAAACCCCTTCTCAGTCTCTAAAGGATACAGGACTTTCTACCGGCTTTACGCCGCCCGCTTCGGCAAAACGCGCTGGGGCGATAAGACGCCGCTTTACTGTCTCGATATTGACGCGATCAGGCAAACACTGCCCGAAGCACGGTTCATTCACATAATTCGTGACGGACGCGATGCAGCCCTCTCCTTGAGACGCATGTGGTTCTCACCAGGCTGGGAGATCGAGACGCAGGCCGCATACTGGCGCAGGTGTGTTCTGGCGGCGCGACGGGCGGGCACGGGCCGCGCGGATTATATTGAAGTCCGTTACGAGGATTTAATCCTGAGCGCGCGAGAGACGCTGAACCGGCTCTGCGCGTTCATTGATCTGGATTATGACGAGGCGATGCTGCGCTACTACGAGCGCGCTCCGGAACGTCTCAAAGAACACAAAGGGCGGTTCTTCCCGGATGGCACAGTGCTGCGCTCACAAGAGCAAAGGCTCAGCCAGCAGAAGCGCACGACTGAGCCGCCTGACCCGGCCTGCGTCTTCGCCTGGAAGTCCGCGATGAGTTCGCAAGAGCAAGAGCGATTCCGGCTCGTCGCGGGAGACTTGTTAAGCGAATTAGGTTACGAAATGTGATTGCCTGCCGAGAGAGTTTATGCTCTCGGCGGCTTAGCTGTTGATTCCCGGAAGGCTCAGCCAATCTTAAACGCTGGTGGCGGTGATAACTTCGCTTACTTCTTTACGGGCGGAGAACTCGGGCAGCGCCTCGAAGACTTCGAGGGCGTAGCGGACGTTGTTGAAGGGGGCGGAGACTTGTACGCCCTGTATGGAGTCGCGCACGTCGATGAGAAGCTCGCGGGCGATCTTGAGTCCTTCGTCGCGGGCGGCGTCTTTGCCCTTTTCAGAGGCGAGGCGCATGCGCTCCATGATCGAGGGCGTGACGCGGACGCCGGGCACTTCGTTGTGGAGGAACTCTGCGTTGCGGTAGGAGACGAGCGGCCAGATTCCGGCGACGACGGGAACGCGCACGTGCTCGATGCGTCGGAGAAAGTCGCGTAGCTGCTCAACGTCGAAGACCGGTTGCGTGATGGCGAACTCAGCGCCCGCTTCGACCTTCCACTCGAAGCGTTTGATCTCTTCTTCGAGGTTGACTGCGCCGGGGTTGACGCCGACGCCGATGCAAAAGCTCGTGGGCGTCCCCGTCGGATTGTTGCCGAGGTCGAGGCCGTGGTTCAGCTTGTTGACCATATTGGTCAGGCCGATGGAGTCGATGTCGAAGACGGCGGTCGCGTCCGGGTAAGGGCCCATCTTCGGCGGGTCGCCGGTGATGAGCAAAAGGTTTCGGAGGCCGAGCGCAGCCGCGCCTAAAAGGTCACTCATCATGCCGAGCAGATTGCGGTCGCGGCAGCAGTAATGCAGCACCGCTTCAAGACCAATCTCGCGCTCGACCAGTACGGCCGTCGCCTGTGCGCTCATGCGCGTCTGCGCGCGCGGGCCATCAGGGATATTGACGGCGTTGACGCCCGCCTCCTTCAAGAGCCTTATGCTCTCAAGAGTCTTCGACGGGTCGCAGCCTTTGGGCGGTAACACCTCGACGGTCGTCAGGAACTCGCCGCGCGCAAGTCGGCAGCCCCAGTTCGAGCGCTCCTCCAAAGGCGTGACCGCAATCTCTTCGGGGCTGACCTCTTCGACGCGCGCCAACGCGCCCGCAAGCTTCCCCGTGCGACCTGTGTGGCGCGGCGAGAGCGGGCGCACGGCGTCCGAGATGAGCTTGATGTGCGCGGGCGTCGTGCCGCAGCAGCCGCCGATGAAGCGTACGCCCGCCTGTATGAGTCGCTTCGCGTACTTCGCCATGTACTCGGGCGAGCACATGTAGAACTGCCGTCCCTGCACATCGCGCGGCAGCCCTGCGTTCGGCTGCGCCGAGAGTTTCTTCGCCGTGACCAGACGCATCTTCTCGACAGCCGTCAGCACCGTCGCGGGGCCCACGCCACAGTTGAGGCCGATGACATCCGCGCCCCATTCGTCGAGACGCGAGGTGAAGACCTCGGGCGTCGTGCCGAAAGACGTGTTGCCGTCGAGCGAGATCGTCATCTGCGCGATGACGGGCAGGTCGCACAGGTCGCGCACGGCGCGCAGGGCCTCGCGCGCCTCGGAGATGTCCGAGAAAGTTTCGAGAAGGAAGAGGTCAACGCCGCCTTCGAGCAGAGCCTCGACCTGCTCTTTGAACAACTCCTTGGCCTCGTCGAAGGAGGTGGGCCCGTATGGCTCGATGCGAAGCCCGAGGGGCCCGATTGCGCCCGCGACGTAGCTGCGTCCGGCGGCAGCCTCGCGCGCGAGGCGTGCGGCGGAGATATTGATTTCGCGCAGGCGGCCTTCGAGTCCGTACTGTTGCAGCTTGTGCGCGGTCGCCGTGAAGGTGTTCGTCTCGATCACCTCCGCGCCCGCGCGCACGTACTCCTCATGGACGGCGCGAACCAGATCGGGATTCGTCAGGTTCAGTTCGTCGTATGAGCGATTGATGTAGACGCCCTTCGCGTACAGTTGTGTCCCCATCGCCCCGTCGAAGACGGTCACGTGGTCATTCTCAAGCAGTTCTCTGAAATCAATCATCGCTGGTAGTCAGTAGTCAGTAGTCAGTAGCCAGTAGTCAGTAGAAAAACCTTCTTCTGCGAGTAGTCCGAATGTCAGCGGCTGCGTCCGCGACGCGGAGCGCTACTGACTACTGACTACTGACTACTTCACCTGTCTTCTCCAAAGAAAAAGTCCCGCGCCAAACAACGCGGGACTTCCGTAAGTCTTTTTAACGGTCGCCTTGAAGCGCCGAGCTGTTTAGCTGTTTATTTTACGTGGCCGCAAGTCGCCTTAACTCACCACGCTTTGTCAACGCGCTTATACGCCCGCAGGCGCGCGTCTGTCAAGGGAGCCTATTACTTCCAGCCTCAACTCTATACTTAGAGGCGCTGGCAGCGTGGGCAGAAATAGGTGGAGCGTCCGGCGCGTGAGACGCGGCTGATGGGCTGGCTGCATTCATGGCACGGCTCGCCCTCTCGGTCGTAGACGCGCCAGCGCCCGGCGTAGCCACCGCCGTAGTAGCTCGCCTCAATGTTCTCCGGATCGACGTTCATGGTCGAGCCGTGGGCGATGGCTTCGGCGAGCACGTCGAGGATAGCGCGGTGAAGACGCGTGACACTGCGACGCGGCAGGCTGGCCGCCGTGCCGAATGGATTCACGCGTGCGAGGAAGAGAACCTCTGCGGCGTAGATGTTGCCGAGTCCCGTCACACGCGTCTGGTCGAGCAGAACATCCTTGAGCGTGCGGCTCGTGCGCGCGAGCGTGGCCGCGAGGTATCGGGGCGTGAACTCGTCCGAGAAGGGTTCGGGGGCGAGGTCGCGCAGCTCGCGCGCTTCTCCGACGAGTTCGGTGCGTGTGAGTTTCATCAAGCCGAAGTGGCGCTGGTCTGTGAAGGCGAGACGGCGACCATCTTCGAGACGGAAAAGCGCGTGAGTGTGTTTCGGAAGCGTCCCGCGCGGAGGCAGCATCAGGAAGCGGCCCGTCATGCGCAGGTGCGTGATGAGGACGTGCTCGTTATCCATCTCCGCGAGTATGTGTTTGCCGCGCCGCCCGACCCGGATAACTTTCGCACCACGCAGGAGTCGCGCGAACTCACCCGGCGTATTCGAGGGCGCAAGCCCCGGTCGCAGGAGCTTCGCGGAAGCGACGACACATCCGCCGACAAGACGGTCGAGCGAGCGCGCAACGAGTTCGACTTCGGGCAGTTCGGGCATAGCGTGTGTTGAGTCGGCAATTCAAGATTGGCTACCGCAGACACGGATCAGGATTTGCCACAGAGACACGGAGACACAGAGATTAAATTTCAAATTTCAAATTCCAAATCCCAAACTCTTAAATCCTCTGTGTCTTCGTGTCTGCGGTGGCTAATTTGCGTTCTTGAGAAAGGCTTCGTGTGAATGATTCAGCCGGGTCTTCAATGAAAAGCTTCGGCCAGTTGGCAGCCGTGGTCGAGCAGCGCGTGCATCTTCTCGACGGAGGTCGCCTCGGCGTAGATGCGTAGGACAGGCTCTGTGCCGGACTGTCGGAAGAGCAGCCATGATTCGTCGCCGAAGATGAGCTTCGTGCCGTCAAGGGTTTCGACTGACTCGATGGTGAACTCGGCGGCGGCGGCAGGCGGTCGCGTGGCGAGCGATTCGACGAGCGCGAGACCGCGTGCGACTTCCCCGTGCAGGTCACGGCGTCCGAAGTAGAACTCGCCGAACTCGCGGTGCATCTCGCGCACCAACTCGGTCGGCGTCTTGCCCGAAGTGGCGACGGCTTCGAGGAGGAGAAGCGAGTTGAGTATCCCGTCGCGCTCAGGTAGGTGTCCGCGCACGCCGATGCCGCCCGACTCCTCCGCGCCGACGAGGATGTCCTCGCGCAGCATAAGGTCTGCGACATACTTGAAGCCGATGGGCGTCTCATAAATCTTGAGCTTGTGCGCCGCCGCGATGCGCTTCAGCAGAACCGACTGAGAGAAGGTGCGTACAACGCCACCCTTCTGCTTACGCACGCGCGCGAGATGCAAGAGAATCAGGGGCACGACCTCGTGCATCGTCATCGTCTCGCCAAGCTCGTTGACGGCTCCGACACGGTCTGCGTCGCCGTCGGTCGCAAGCCCAACGAGCGCGTGTCTCTCTTTAACACGAGCTTTGAGCGGCGCGAGGTTGCGGTCAATCGGCTCCGGACTCACACCGCCGAAGAGCGTATCGCGCTCCGCCCGGATAGTCTCAACATCCAGACGCCCGCCCGCAAGAAAACTCTCGACCCAGCGACCGCCCGAGCCGTGCATCGGGTCAACGACGACGCGAGCGTTGAGTGCGCGCATCCGTTCGAGATCGACATATGAAGCGACCTGCTCGCGGTAGCTCTCGATTTGTGGAAGGAGCTGGCCGCGCGCTTCCATTGGAATGGCTGTGAGTTGCGGCGTTGTCGCGTCCAACAGAGACTCGACCGCAGCGGTCGTCTCCTGCGTCGCGCTCCCGCCCCACGGAGCCTTGATCTTGAAGCCGTTAAAGCTCGAAGGATTGTGCGAGGCCGTGATGATGACTCCGCCCGCCGCGCCGCGCTCGCGCACAGCCCACGAGACGAGCGGAGTCGGCACGTCCGTCTCGAACAAGCAGACCGGGATGTCATTGCCCGCGAGGACTTCCGCGACGCGTTCGGCGAAGTGTTCCGAGAGAAAGCGCCGGTCGTAGCCGACCACGACTTGCGCGTGCTCTTGAGTCTCGCTTGTGTGTGCCGAAGTCTCGCTTGTGTGTGTTGGAGTTTTGCTTGTGCGAGTTGGGGCTTTACTTTTAAGGGAGTCGTCGTCGTCCGGCCCACGCTGTTTGATGAAGTCAGCGTAGGCTTGCGCGACGCGCTCGACGTTGGCGAAGGTGAACTCGTCGGCGATGTGTGCGCGCCAGCCGTCAGTTCCGAAGCGTATGGGCACGGGGCGTTCGCGGCGTCCGGTCACAGCAAGCCCCCGGTCAGAGTGTAGTCAGTGAGGTTCGTCTTGTCGCCGAGCACCGTGCCCGCGCCGACCGACGCCGAGCGGCCAATGTGACATCCGCGCCCGACAATAGCGCTCAAGACCTGCGCGCCCGCGCCGACGCGCGTGTGCGGCCAGATGACGGAGTTTTCAATCCGCGCTTTCTCTTCGACATGGACGCCCTCGCCGAGAACGGAGTTGATAATCTGCGCGCCGGGCTTGACGGTGCAATCGTCGGCGATGATAGAGAGGTCGTCGATCTCCGCGTGCGTCGCGATGACGGCGACGCCGCGACGGTCTGTAAGATTGATGCCGCCGACGCGACCCGCGAGCATGTCTCCGTGGACTTGCAGGTAGCGTGCGGGCGTGCCGATGTCTATCCAGTACCCATCGTCGGGGATGTGCGCGTAGAAGCGCTCGCCGCGCTCAAGCAGGGCGGGGAAGACGCCGTACTCGAAGGAGAAGTTCTCGCCCGCGGGGATGATATCGAGAATTTTCGGGTCGAGGACATAGGTTCCCGCGTTGATAGTGTTGCAGCTTATCTCGTCGGCCTTCGGCTTTTCGAGAAAGCGACGGACGCGGCCGTCCGCCTCGGTCTCGACGAGTCCGTAGGCCGAAGGATTTTCGACCGGCGCGAGGACGATGGTTGCGGCGGCCTTGCGCTCGTTGTGCTCGCGGATGACGGCCTTCAGGTCGAGGTCGGTCACGATGTCGCCGTTGAAGACCACGGTCGGCTCGCGGATTAAACCTTCGGCGTACTTGTACGCCCCGGCGGTGCCCATCGGCTGCGGCTCGACCGTGTAGCTGATCTTGACGCCGAAGTCCGAGCCGTCGCCGAGCTGCTGCTCGATCTTGTTCGGCTGGTAGGAGAGTGAGAGCGTGATGTCGGTGACGCCCGCCTGCTTGAGCGTGTCGATCTGGTAGAGCAGGAACGGGCGGTTGCAGATGGGCACGACCGGCTTTGGCGTGTAGACCGTCAGTGGCCGGAGCCTTGTGCCCTTGCCGCCTGCGAGAATCAGAGCTTGCATAGATTTATGTGGGAGGTGGCGGAGTTGATTTTAATTGCCTCTGGCTTGACGAAATCAAAAGCGGAGTCGAGTCTAGCACTGCGGCGAGAGGCTTTCAACGGGGCGAAGGGGAAGGATTTTAGTCTGATGCGGTCTTGAGGTTTGAGCATCGGGCGCTTCACCGCAGAGGCGCTGAGGACGGAGAGGGGGCGCGGAGGAAAGCTCAAGTCTCTGCGCCCCCTCCGCGAACTCAGCGCCTCTGCGGTGAACGGGATTATCGTTACATTCAAGAACGAGTTAACCCGTAGCCTGTGCCGGAATCCATTGCTTGACACCCCCCCGAGCCAACGTATAATCGAATCAACCGTGACAGGTAGCAGAAGACAGTTGAAAGGGCGAGACACGTCTATCCACTCAACCGTCAACCATTGACCTGTTACATACTTTTAAAGGTGTGCAGTCGTGTTTTTGAAGGGACGCAATCATGCCGGATAGAAGAGAGGCCGTCATCATCAGCGCCGCGCGGACGCCGACGGGCAAGTTCCTGGGCGCGCTCAAAGGATTCACCGCGACGCAGCTCGGCGCGTTGGTCGTCGGCGAGTCTGTGCGACGTGCGGGCGTGCAAGTGGAAGAGGTGGACGAGGTCATCATGGGCTGCGTCGTACAGGCCGGACTCGGCCAAAACCCCGCGCGACAGGCGGCGCTGCATGGCGGCATCCCTTTCGGCGTTTCCGCCGTGACGATCAACAAGGTCTGCGGCTCGGGGCTGAAGTCGGTGATGATGGCCGCGCAGGGAATACAACTTGGCGACGCGGACGTGGTCGTTGCGGGCGGGATGGAGTCGATGTCGAACGCGCCGTATCTGCTGACGAAGGCACGCGAAGGCTTTCGCATGGGCAACGTCCCCGTGATTGATTCGATGATTCACGACGGCCTGTGGTGCGCGTTCGAGAATTATCACATGGGGAACACGGGTGAGGTCGTCGCCGAGCGTTACGGGGTGACGCGCGAGGAGCAGGACGAATACGCCCTGAACTCGCACCGCAAGGCCGCTGCGGCCATCCGCGAGGGCAGGTTCAAGGACGAGATCGTGGCGGTCGAGATTCCGCAGAAGAAGGGCGCGGCCCTCGTCTTCGACACGGACGAGTCGGTGCGAGAGGACACGTCACTTGAGGCGCTCTCGAAACTACGCCCCGCTTTCAAGGAGGGCGGGTCGGTGACGGCGGGCAACGCTCCGGGCGTGAACGACGGTGCATCGGCGCTCGTCGTCACTTCGGAGGAGAGAGCGCGGCGTCTGGGCGTCGAGCCTTTGGCGCGCATCGCGGCGCAGGCCACTTCGGGGATACAACCCGAGCTTGTGATGATGGCCCCGGTCGAAGCCATCAGAAAAGTCTTGCGCAAGGCCGGGTGGTCTTTGAACGAGGTCGATCTCATCGAGCTGAACGAAGCCTTCTCCGTGCAGGCCGTCGCCATCATCCGCGAGCTTGAGCTTGACCCGGAGCGTGTCAACGTCAACGGCGGGGCGGTCGCGCTCGGCCACGCCATCGGGCAGTCAGGCTCGCGTCTGCTGACCACCATGCTGTACGAGATGAAGCGTCGAGGAGTCCATAGAGGTCTGGCCGCGCTCTGTCTCGGCGGCGGGAACGCGGTGGCATTGGCGGTCGAACGTTAGACGCCGTCCAATGGACGAAGTCCAAAAGACTTTTATGGAGTCCAAATGACTTCTCAGGATCACAACAAGGTCATCGGCATCATGCATCTCATCTACGGCGGCTTCAACGCCCTGATGATGATTATCTTCGTCCCATTCTTCCTGATGGTGTCGGGCATCATCGCCAGCGACCCAAACGCGCCGCCGGGCGTGACGGCTATCTTCGGCTTCTTCAGCGTCTTCATGCTCGTACTCGCCTTCATCTTCGGCCTGCCGCCGATTCTCGCGGGCTACGCGATGCTCAGGCGCAAGAGTTGGGCGCGCGTGGCCGGGATAGTCTCGGCATGCCTGTGCGCGATGAGCTTCCCGTTCGGGACTGCTCTGTGTGTCTACTCTCTATGGTTTCTCTTTGGGCAGGAGGGCGAGAGATTTTACAAGGGCGGCGAGACGGCGCAGAACCGGTACGCGCCGCCGCTGCGTGACGCAAACACATTCGATTGGGAGGCGCAGAGAGCGTCGGACACGAGACGCCAGCGCGAATACGTTCCGCCCCCACAGCCGCCCGACTGGCGCGGACAGTAAAAGTTTCGGAGAGCTTAGAAGTGGCTGAGATTATCGGAGTCGTCGGCGCGGGGACGATGGGTGGCGGCATCGCGCAGGTCGCCGCGCGCGCAGGATACTTCGTCATCCTGCGCGATATCAGTGAAGAGTTCTTGCAGCGCGGGATGTTGGCGATTGAGCGCAGCCTCCAGCGCGACGTGGACAAAGAGCGCCTGAGCGTAGAGGAGAAGCGCGCCATCACGGGACGCATACTCACGACGACCGAGCTGTCGGAGATGACCGGCGCGGGCTTCGTCATCGAGGCCATTACCGAAACTCTCGAAGCCAAGCGCGAAGTCTTTCAGGCGCTCGACGCGGTCTTGCCGAGAGACTCCATACTTGCCTCGAACACATCTTCCATCTCGATTACGAAGCTCGGCGCGGCGACCTCTCGACCCGAAAAGGTCATCGGCATGCACTTCATGAACCCCGTCCCGGTGATGAAGCTGGTCGAAGTCATTCGCGGCATCGCCACCTCGGACGAGACCTGGGCGCGGACACGCGAGCTGACCGGGCGGATGGGGAAGACGGCGCTTGAGTGCAACGACTCGCCGGGCTTCGTCTCGAACCGCGTTTTGATGCCGATGATTAACGAGGCGATCTTCACGCTCTACGAGGGAGTCGCCACGCGCGAGAGTATCGACGGCATCATGAAACTCGGGATGAATCATCCGATGGGGCCGCTTGCGCTCGCCGACTTCATCGGCCTTGATATATGTCTCGCCATTCTCAACGTACTGCAAGGGGAGTTGGGTGACCCGAAGTATCGCGCGTGCCCTCTGTTGAAGAAGTACGTCGATGCGGGCTGGCTCGGGCGCAAGAGCGGGCGCGGTTTTTACGAGTATTAAGGAGAGCTTTCGGACGGCGCGGCGCGCTGCAAGCATCTGGCTCACAAGTGCCGCGCGCCGATTTGAAGTGTGATTATGTCGAACGTACGCGGGAAAATCTTCTGCCAGCGCTGCAAGACCGCCAACAAGTTGGGCGAGGATTTGTGCGGGCGTTGCGGCACGCGCCTGATGATTATGGTCGAGCCAACGTCTGCGCGCTTCGAGGAAGGGTCTCTCGGCGGCGGGATGGAAGAGCACCTGATCGAGCGCGTCTCGGCCATCGAGAATAACATCTCGCGCGTCATCGACAAGCTGGAGAAGATGGCCGAGCTGATGCTCAAACAGACGCGCTCGGCCTACTTTGACCACGCGCTGCTCGACACGCTGATTACGGTGCTCGGCGAGTCCGGCGTCGTCAGCCGCCAAAGGCTCGAAGCTATCTGGCGCGAGCGACGAAGCGACGAAGCGACGCCCGCCGAAGCGAGGTCGGCCTACACACTGCTCTGCGAGAGCGTACTTGCGCTCTATGAAGGAGAGGAGCGAGAGCTTTTTACGCGGCTCGTGCGCGAGGGATGCAAGGAGTTTGAGAGCGGGCGTCGGGGCGTCGGCGTCCGTAGTCTGGAACGCGCGGCGGCGCTCGCGCCGGATAACGTGCCGCTCAACACGTTCCTCGGCGAGCACCTTTTTCGCAAGGGGCGGACAGCTCCTGCACGCGATTACCTGGGGCGCGCTCTTGCAGCCGACCCCGAGAATGCGCGCCTGCCTCTGCTGCTCGGGCTTGCCTGCGGCGACGAGGGTGAGACGGTACTCGCACGTGAGCTTTTAAGAGAGGCTGTGATGCGCCTCGGCCCCTCGTTCGCGGCTTACTGCGCTCTGGGTCGGCTCGCGGCGGCGGAGTCGGACTGGAAGGGCGCACTCATAGATTTTAAAGCCGCGCTTGCCGTGCGTACCTGTCCCGAGGCGCACTACCTGCTCGGGCTTGCCAACTTCAATCTTGGTCGCGGACGGACAGCTTTGGGCCATCTAAAGAAGGCCGTCCGGCTTGATAAGAATTACGGCGAGGCGTTCTACCTGCTGGGCCTCGTCCGTCTGCGGCTGGGCGAGCGCGCCGAAGCCGAGAACGCTTTGGAGTCGGCGAGGGCGCTTCGTCCGGACGAGCCGCGCTATCGTCTTTCGCTCAAAAATCTCTCCCGCGTGGCAGAGACCGAAGCGCCTTCGCTCTTTGAGGCTAAAGGTCGCGGCAGGCGTCGGCTTGTGACGGGGGGTGACGAACGTCTGGCCGCAGTCTTGCGCGAAGATGCGCTCGGAAGCGTCGTGCCGCGTTGACACTTTCGTCTTGACCGTTATAATTGCAACTTTTGCGCGAGCGCGCCCGGAAGCACTATCCCTGACCGGAGGGTGAAGTCATGCGGATTGAGGTTGAAAATCTAACGGCGGCGGGCAGTCGCTTCGCGCACAAGTACCGTCCGGAAGAGGTCGAGCTTGAAGACGAGGGAGCGCGCCTGACCTCGGACGCGTTGATCGAGGGAAGCGCGAGCCGCAAGGGTCTGGAGGTTCGACTGCGCGGCGAGATCAGAGCGGAGGTCGAGCTTTTATGCGACCGCTGTCTCGCGCCCGAGCGGACACCGCTCGCGGTCGAGTTCGATGTCTCCTTTATCCCGCGGGAGGTCGAGGCCGTGAAGGCCGAGAACGTCGAGCTACAGGCTGAAGACCTGAAGCTCGACGCATACGAAGGCGATGCGGTGGATTTGGACGGGCTGGTGCGCGAACAGATTATGCTTGCGCTCCCCTCGCGCCGCCTGTGTCGTGAAGATTGCAAAGGTCTCTGCCCGACGTGCGGCGCAGACTTGAACGCGGGACGCTGTTCCTGCGAGCAGGCCGAGGTTGACCCGCGTTGGTCGGCGCTCGCCGCTTTGAAAAATAAGCTGGAAGTAAACGGTGAATAGCTAATGGTAATTGTTCGACTCCTTTCTGAGGGGCTGGCGATTTAGCATCAAAGTTGAAAGACATCAGACACTATTCACCATTTACTATTTACCATTTACCATTCAACGAGGAGTTATCAATGCCTAATCCGAAACGCCGCCACTCGCACGCACGCACGCGCGAGCGCCGCGCACACGACGCGCTACGCGCCCCGCAGACCGTCACTTGCGAAAACTGTCAGGAGCCGCGACAGTCGCACCGCGTCTGCCCGAAATGCGGGTATTACAATGGCCGACAGGTGGTCAAGGTCGAGCAGGAGGCTTAAAGGCCGTGGCGCGTCCATACAACGGCGCGCGGCCTTCCAGGCACACTCTGTTTGACCCGGTGGCCGGGGCCTCTGCGCACATGCCCGTCGCCGCGAGACGCCTTTGATGAAAGAAGCGAAACTGACGGGCAAAGTCGTGGTCGATGCGATGGGCAGCGACCACGCGCCGCACGCGGAGATTGACGGCGCGCTCGCCGCCGCGCGAGATTTTGGTATAGGCGTCATCCTCGTCGGCAAGCGCGAAGTCGTCGAGCCGGAGCTGCGCCGCTGTCGTTGGCGTAAGGACGGCGACAAGGGTATCGAGTTCGTCGAAGCCGCAGAGTTCATCGGCATGGACGAGGCCGTCGCGACCGCCGTCCGACGCAAGCGCCGCAGCTCGATGCGTATCGGCGCGCGGCTCGTCGCCGACGGGTACGCCGACGGCTTTGTCTCCGCGGGCAACACCGGTGCGGCGATGGCGACGGCCAAGATGGTCATAGGGATGCTGCCCGGTGTTGACCGCCCAGCGCTGGCCGCGTTGATGCCGACCAAGTCTGGACGGCCCACCATGCTCTTGGACGTAGGCGCGAACTCGGACTGCAAGCCGCACCAGATGGCGCAGTTTGCTATCATGGGCGACGCTTACTCGCGCTCGGTTCTGGGCACGCAGCGTCCGACCGTCGGGCTGATGAGCATCGGCGAAGAGGAGGCGAAGGGCAACGACCTGACGAAGGAGGCCTTTCCCCTTCTGCGCGACCTCCATAGTTTGAATTTCGTCGGCAACGTCGAGGGGCGCGACGTGTTCTCGGGCGAGGTGGATGTGATCGTCACGGACGGATTCACCGGCAATGTCATCCTCAAGCTCTCGGAGGGCTTACAGGATGCGGTCATCTCGCTGATTAAGCGCGAGCTATCGGCCTCGGTCATCACGAAGACCGGCGCGGTGCTGGCGCGACCCGCTTTCCAGAATTTGAAGAAGCGACTCGACTATGCCGAGTACGGCGGAGCGCCGCTCTTAGGCGTTCGGAAGATCGTCGTCGTCGGTCACGGCAACTCGAACGCACGCGCCATACGCAACGCGATCCGCAACGTGAAAGAGTTCTCCGAGCACGGCGCGCAGGAGCGCATCGAGCGCGGCATCGCCGCGACGAACGCACGCGAGTCGAAGTCGCTGCGTGCGGTCGGGGAGTGAACACGGTACAGTTGGCAGAACGGAAATGTAAGAGAGTCGTCCGAACAAGAAGGGTCACAGCTTCCGAGTTAAGACACAGCGAAGAAAGCAGGCCAAGCTGATGGGAGAAGTCAGAGCAGCAATCCTCGGCACGGGGCGCGCTTATCCTGAAGGCATCCTGACCAACGCCGATCTCGAAAAGATGGTCGAGACCTCGGACGATTGGATCACCTCGCGCACCGGGATTAAGGAGCGCCACCGCGCTAAGGACGGCGAGTACACTTCGATGTTCGCCGTCGCCGCCGCGCGCCAGGCCATCGAGCGCGCGCGGATCGACCCCATCGACCTCGGCCTCGTCATCTGCGCCACGGTCTCGCCCGACCAGATTCTTCCTTCGACCGGCTGTCTGATTCAGGCCGAGCTGGGCGCGAACCGCGCGGCAGCCTTCGACCTCGTCGCGGCCTGCTCCGGCTTCATCTACGGCATCACGATGGCGAACCAGATGATTCGCTCCGGGCAGACGCGTTACGCGCTCGTCATCGGAGCCGAGATTCTGTCGCGCTTCGTCGATTTCACAGACCGCTCGACCTGTGTGCTGTTCGGCGACGGCGCGGGCGCAGCCGTGCTCGGGCCCACCGAAGACGACCGGGGCATTCTCTCCACGCGTATCTACTCCGACGGTCGCTACGCCGAACAGCTTTACTCGCCGGGCGGCGGCACGCGCATTCGTACGACCGCCGAGACGCTCTCCGAAGGGCTACATTACTTCAAGATGAAGGGCAACGAGTTGTTCAAGGTCGCCGTGCGTTCGATGACCGAAGTCTCGCGCGAGGTGCTCGACGAAGCAGGCTACAAGCCGGAGGACGTGAAGCTCTTCATTCCGCACCAGGCGAACCAGCGGATAACAGAGGCCGTGGCCTCGAAGCTGAACGTCGATGATTCCATCGTCTACTCGAACATCGCATACCACGGCAACACGTCCGCCGCATCCATCCCCATCGCTCTCGACGAGTGCATCGAGAAGGGGATGATAAGGGAAGGCGACCTCGTGCTGCTCGCTTCCTTCGGCGGCGGAGTTACATGGGGCGGCGCGCTGATTAAATGGTAAGACAGTAGACAGTAGTCAGTAGGCTCCGCAAGGCGTGCGTTGCTACTGACACCGACTCTGACACTCTGATGATTCACTGAAGAAGGTTTTTCTACTGACTACTGACTACTGACTACTGACTACAATGTCTTTGGCTTTCATCTTTCCGGGTCAAGGCTCGCAGTCGCCGGGCATGGGGCGCGAACTGGCCGCCGAGTACGCAGCGGCGCGTGAGGTCTTTGAAGAGGCCGACGATGCGCTTGGCTTTGCGCTCTCTCGCTTGTGCTTCGAGGGCCCTGCGGAAGAGTTGCAATTAACCGAGAACACGCAGCCCGCGATTCTCGCCGCGTCAATCGCCGCGCTGCGTGCGGCTGAAAGCGAAGGCTTGCCACGACCCGACTTCGTTGCGGGTCATAGCCTCGGCGAATACTCGGCGCTCGTCGCGGCAGGCGCACTTAGTTTGCGCGACGCTGTGCAGATCGTGCGCAAGCGTGGGAGCTACATGCAGGAGGCCGTGCCCGTCGGCGTGGGGGCGATGGCCGCTGTCCTCGGCTCTGATATTGAGACGGTCGAGTCGGTCTGTGCGGAGGCGCTGCGCGAGGGCGAGGTTTGCAGCCCCGCCAACATCAACTCGCCGGGGCAGATCGTCATCGCCGGGAGCGCCGCCGCAGTCGAGCGCGCCGGTGCGCTCTTGAAGGAGCGTGGCGCGAAGCGCGTCATCCCTCTAAAGGTAAGTGCGCCGTTTCATTGCGCGCTGATGCTCCCGGCACAGGAGCGGCTGGCGGCTGATTTAGAGCGGGTCGAGTTCAAAGATTTGAGCGTGCCGCTCGTGACGAACGTCGATGCGGCCTTGATACATAGCGGCGCGCAGGCGCGCGACTCGCTCATCCGGCAGGTATCTTCGCCGGTTCGGTGGCGCGAGTCGGTTGAGCTTCTGGTAGATGCGGGCGTGGAGTTGTTCATCGAACTCGGGCCCGGAAAGGTCTTGAGCGGCCTCGTCCGTCAGACCGCAAAGCGGGCGCGCAGCTTGAACATTGAGGACGCCGCGAGCCTCGCCTCGACGCGTACGGCGCTCGGCGAAGAGGGGCATGGAGGCGGGCATGCAGCCGCGAGTGTCTAAGCATGCCGTGCCGTCGCGCTGCGAGGCAGTCGCCGGGAGCGCGCGGGCAAAACAGTTTTCGAGTTTTCCAACTTCAGACAAAGAGGAGCAGGAATAATGGCCGAATCCGAGATTGAAGCAAAGGTTAAGCAGATCATCATCGACGAGCTGGGTGTAGACGAGAACGAGGTGACGCCGAACGCGCGTTTCATCGACGACCTCGGGGCCGACTCGCTCGATACGGTCGAACTCGTCATGCGCTTTGAAGAGGAGTTCGGCATCGAAATTCCCGATGAGGACGCCGAGAAGATTCAGAGCGTCCGCGACGCATACAACTACATCGAGCAGCACCAGGCGAAGAACAAGGCATAGCCGCGCGGGCGTTGGTTCGCGCAGGGGCTTTACGTCCAGCGCCCCTGCGCCGGAGACGGCCGCGCAAAGCGCGCGGCTGATTCGCCACGCCGTCGGCTAAAGCGAGCCGCGGAGTGGCGAGGGCATTGGCCGCCACCGATGCCCGACCGCCTACATTGTGGGTGAAGGAGTCGAAAGTTTTGAAACGTCGCGTTGTGGTTACGGGCCTCGGCCTCGTCACACCTTGCGGGCACACTGTGGCCGACACGTGGGGCGCGCTGATGGCGGGCCGGAGCGGCGTCGGTTACATCGAGAAGTTCGACACGTCGAAATTCTCCGTGAAGATCGGCGCTGAGGTGAAGAATTTCGACCCGCTGAAGTTCGTCGAGAAGAAGGAAGCGCGCAAGATGGGCGCTTTCATCCACTTCGCCATCGCCGCGTCGGACGAGGCGATCTATGCTTCGGGACTCGTCGAGCGCGGGCAGAAACTCGGCGACCGCTTCGGCGAAGAGGTGGCCGAGCGCATCGGCACATACATCAGCAGCGGCATCGGCGACTTCTGGGCCATCGAACGCGAGCACTCGAAGCTCTTAGACGAAGGCCCGCATCGCGTCTCTCCTTTCTTTATCCCGTCGGCCATCGTCAACCTCGCCGCCGGACAGGTCTCGATCCGCTTCGGTGCGAAGGGGCCCAACTCCGCGACGGCCACGGCCTGCGCGGCGGGCGCGCACGCCATCGGCGACAGCCTCAAGATCATCCAGCGCGGCGATGCCGACGTGATGATCTGCGGAGGTGCGGAGTCGGCCATCACGCCGATGTCGGTCGCGGGCTTCGCGGCGATGCGCGCGCTCTCGACCAGAAACGATGACCCCACGCACGCCTCGCGCCCCTTCGAGCGCGACCGCGACGGCTTCATCATCGGCGAGGGCGCGGGGCTGATGATTCTCGAAGAGCTTGAGTTCGCGCGTGCGCGCGGCGCAAAGATTTACGCGGAGGTGGTCGGCTACGGCATGACCGCCGACGCCTTTCACATCACGATGCCGGACGAGACGGCCTCGGGCGCGGTGCGTGTGATGACGATGGCGCTCAAAGACGCGGGCGTCCGGCCCGAGCAGGTCGGATACGTCAACGCGCATGGGACTTCGACGCCCTACAACGACAAGTTCGAGACGCTCGCCATCAAGAAGACCTTCGGCGAGTATGCCTACAAACTCCCCGTCAGCTCAACGAAGTCGATGACGGGCCACCTGCTCGGCGCGGCGGGCGGCATCGAGGCAGTCTTCTCCGTGCTCGCCATTCACGAAGGGAAGTTGCCGCCGACGATCAACTACGTCAACCCAGACCCAGAGTGCGACCTCGACTATGTCCCGAACGAGCCGCGCGAGGCGAAGATAGACTACGCGCTCTCGAACAGCTTCGGCTTCGGCGGCACGAACGCGGCGCTGCTCTTCAAACGATTTGAAGAAGAGTAGACAGTAGACAGTAGACAGTAGTCAGTAGTCGCTCCGCGCTAAGGTCGCTGACGTTTTTATTCTGACTGCTCAAAGAGAAAAGGTTTTCTACTGTCTACTGTCTACTGTCTACTGACTACTGACTACTGACTACTGACTACTGTCTACTTGAGATTATGAAAATCGTCGTCTTAATGAAGCAGGTTCCGAACAAGGACGCTATCCTGCGCGTCCGTCCGGATGAGAAGTGGATTGAGGAGGGCGACCTCTCTTTCGAGGTCAACGAGTCGGACGGCTACGCGCTCGAAGAGGCTTTGCGCCTCAAGGAGAAGAAGGGCGGCGAGGTCGTCGTCTGCACGCTCGGGCCCCAGCGCGCCAAGTCTGTTCTCAAGGATGCGCTCGCGCGCGGCGCAGACCGCGCCATCCACATCATCGCGGAGGGCCTTGATAAGTCGGGCCCATACGCGGCGGCAAAAATCCTTGCGGACGCGATTCGCGACGAGGGGCCAGACCTCGTATTGGCCGGGTTGCAGTCGGACGATCAGGGATACGGGCAGACGGGCGTCATCGTCGCCGAACTCCTCAGGCTCCCGCACGCGACCATCGTCATCGAAGTCGATTACTCGGGCGAGCAGCTCCGCGTCAAACGCGAGCTTGAGAGCGGCTGGTATCAGTGGTACACGATGCAGACGCCCGCGCTCCTGACCATACAGTCCGGCATCAGCCAGATTCGCTACGCCACGCTCAAGGGCATCATGGCCGCGAAGAAGAAAGAGATTCGCGAAGTCCAAGCGGCAGCCGACTCGGGCGCGGGCGAGTTCCAGACCGTCGAGCGCATCTACCTCCCACTCAAACAGAAGCAGACGCAGTTTCTCGGCGACGGCGACGCGAAGAAGGGTGCCGCACAACTCGCCGAGAAGCTCCGCACCGAGGCGAGGGTGATTTGAAGGAAGTAGACAGTAGACAGTAGACAGTAGACAGTAGCGCTCCGCGTTGCGGTCGCTGTTACTGACAGGCACTGACACGCTGAGGATTCGGCGTCGAAGATTTTTCTACTGACTACTAACTACTGACTACTGACTACTGTCTACTATCTTCTGTCTACTTGAGATTATGAGCAACGGAATACTTGTCTTCATCGAGCACCGGCAGGGTGCGATCAACAAAATATCGTTCGAGGCCGTGGCGGCGGCGCAGCAGTTGGGCGCGTCGTTGGGGCAGGACGTGACGGCGGTCGTGCTGGGCGCGGACTCGGGACTGGCGCAGGGAGTAGCGGGCTATAAGTTGAGCCGCGTCATCTCTGCCGAGAGCCAGAAGCTCGCCGACTACACGCCCGACGCTTACACCGATGCGATGGAACAGGTCGTGCGCGCAAGCGACCCGCAGTACGTCTTCTTCCCGCACACGTACCTTGTGCGCGACTACGCGCCGAAGCTGGCCGCGCGCTTCGGCAAGGGGCTAGTCAGCGACTGCATCCGTATGAAGGCCGAAGGCGACAAGGTGACTTTTACGCGTCGTCTCTTCCAGGGCAAGATGGACGCGGACGTTGTGGCGAAAGGCGAGCCGCCCGTCTTTGCAACCTTCCAATCGGGCGCATACCGCGCGGATCAGGCCGAGACGGGCGAGAGCGCTGCTGCGGTCGAGTCGATGCCGGTCGAGGTCGGCGAGGTGCGGATGCAGCCCGAAGCGCCTTTCCAGGAAGTGAAGCAGGCGGTTGATCTGTCGAAGGCGGAGGTGATCGTCGCCATCGGTCGCGGCATCAAGAGCCAGGAGAACATCGCGCTCGCTCAGAAACTCGCCGACGCACTGGGCGGCGACATCGCCGCGTCACGCCCCATCTGCGACGCGGGCTGGCTCCCGATTGACCGGCAGATCGGGTCGTCAGGGCAAACCGTCGCGCCGAAGCTCTACGTCGCGCTCGGCATCTCCGGCGCGATTCAGCACCTCGTCGGCATGAAGAACGCGGGCACCATCGTCGCCGTTAACAAAGACCCCGAAGCACCCATCTTCGACATCGCCGACTACGGTATCGTCGGCGATCTGTTTGAGGTCATCCCCGTGTTGACGGAAGAGATTCAGAAACTGAAGGGCTGACCTTTTCTCCGTCTTGAGATAGGCAGAGTAGAGTTCACCGCAGAGGCGCGGAGAGCGCAGAGGGGGCGCAGAGATAATTCAAGCCTCTGCGGTGAAGTTCTTTTAATCCACCCGCATGGTTTTCAAATCACTCTCAACCTCCGAAGCCTTCCACTCGTTACCGCGATAAATTTTATAGAGCTTACCGTCGGGCGTGACGATGGCCGTACGTAGCGAGTGGATGACCTGCCCGCTCTCGGCCTTGTACATGAGGCCGAAGAATTCCGCGAGGCGTCTGACCTCCGCGGGGTCTCCGGTCGCAAAATCCCAGTTGTCGAATTTGCCGCCCGAGTAAGCCGCGCCGTAGCTACGCAGGACTTCCGGCCTGTCGAACTCCGGGTCGAGCGTGACGCTCAACAGGTGCGCCCGCTTTCGCATCTCAGGGTCGCTCTCAAACGCGCCGTTTAGCTCGGCGAAGTTGGCGCTCATCAAAGGGCACTGGTTGGGGGAAGGACAGCGCGTGTAGATGAAGGTGACGACGAGCGCGCGGCCTCTGAACTGTCGCGTGCTGATGGCGTGGCCGTCCTGATTGACGAGCTTTACGTCTGGGACTTGAGCGCCGGGCTGCGGCTCGGCGGAGCCGGCGGGCGGAGTTGAGGCAACACCACCGGGCTGCCCCTTTGTGATGATTGGCTGTTCAAGCCAGAAGGCATCGTCGGTGACGACGAGCGTCGCTTGTATATGGTCGCCCGCCTCAACGGTCTTGAGTGCCTCAGCGTCGCGCAAGGGAAAAGACATCGTCATCGCGGGCATGTAGCCGACGATGTCCTCATGCTCGACCGTGACCTCGCCCCTCGCACGGTCAACGGCGATGACGTTACCCTTAAACTCGTAGCGATGCTCCTCGGAGTGTTTGCCGGAACAGGCCGAGAGGCCGACGAAGGCGACGGCGAGAAGGATCAGGAAAGTCTTTCGTGAAAGGACGCGGGGAAAGAGCGGACGACGGTTCATGCGTGGATTGTGTAGCAGGGACGCGCGCACGCGCAACCGTGGGGAGCGCGGCAGAGGCCGGTGTCACGAGAGGGAAGTGAATTGTGCTAGGATGTCCGGTAATCTCCGATGGAAACAACGGCACAGCAACAGAGCGGCTCGAAGGCGAGCAAGTTAGACGGCGCGCGCGTTGCCGCCGAGATCAAGCGCGAGGTTTCTGAAGAGGTCTTGCGCCTGCGGCGTGAGCACGGCGTGACACCGCGTCTGGTTACTGTTCTGGTGGGCGACGACCCGGCCTCAGCCGTCTACGTGCGCAACAAGATTCGCACCTGCGAAGAGATTGGCATCGATTCGGAGCACCACCCGCTCGCTGCCGATACTTCCTCGGCGCACCTGCTCGAAATGATTGCGACCTTTAACGCGCGTGAAGATGTTGACGGGTTGCTCGTCCAACTTCCGCTCCCGAAGGGTGTAGACGAGTCGGCCATCATCGAAGCGATTGACCCTGAGAAGGACGTTGACGGATTCCACCCCGTCAACATCGGTCGCATGATGCAGCGTCTTCCGGCGCTCCTGCCCTGCACACCCGCCGGCATAGTCGAGCTGCTCGTGCGCGAGGGCGTCGAGATTTCAGGTGCGCGCGCCTGCGTTGTGGGACGAAGCAACAACGTCGGCCGTCCCGTCGCCGAACTGCTCCTTCAGCGCGACGCTACCGTGACCATCTGCCACTCGCGCACGCGCCGTTTGCCGGAAGTGACGCGTGAGGCCGACATCCTCGTCGTCGCTATCGGGCGACCGGGCTTCGTGCGCGCGGAGCACGTGAAGCCGGGCGCGACCGTCATCGATGTCGGCATGAATCGTCTGACGGACGAGGACGACGTATCAGTGCTCTTCGGCGAGGACGCGCCGCGCCGTCTGAAGACTTTGAAGGAGCGCGGCTACACGCTCGTCGGCGACGTGCATCCGGCGGAGGTCGAAAGGGTGGCCGGTCGTCTGACTCCAGTCCCCGGCGGCGTCGGCCTGCTCACCGTGGCGATGCTGATGAAGAACACCATAGCCGCGGCGCGAAGGCGTCGCTTTGGCGAATAGCTCATCACCAATGTTGCGTGTCGGTCTAACCGGTTCGATTGCTGTGGGGAAGTCTTTCGTCTCCGGGGTGCTGGCGGAGTCGGGCTGTCACGTTCTCGACGCGGACGAGGTGGCGCGGCGTGTGGTCGAGCCGGGGGCGGCGGGGTTGCGCGCCATCGTCGAGGCGTTCGGTGAAAGTGTCTTGCGAACAGACGGGACGCTCGACCGCGCGCGGCTCGGCGAGGTCATCTTTCGAGACGAAGAGAAGCGGAGGCTTTTAAACTCCATCCTGCATCCGCTCATCATCGAGGAGCAGGACGCGGTGCTTCGACGTTGGGAAGAGGAAGACCCGCGCGGCATCGGCGTCGTCGATGCGGCGCTGATGATTGAGTCCGGCGGGCACGAGCGTTTCGACAAACTCGTCGTCGTTCATTGTCGCCCGGAGGTGCAACTCGAACGTCTGATGCGTCGCAACAACCTCGCCCGCGAGGAGGCCGAAAGACGCATCGCAACGCAGATTCCGCAAGAGGAGAAGCTGCGCCACGCGGACTTTACCATCGACACTTCCGATAGCTTTGAAGACACGCGCCGCCAGACCGAACAGGTCTTCGACGCGCTTCGAGAGAGCTTGCCGGGGGAGCGTTTGAATCGTAGATGAAAGCTGTCGGGGAAAAAATATTTGGACGTGCTCGCGGCTTTATTAGCCGTCGAGACGGCTTGAAAAGTTACCGGCGGCGGGCGGCTTGGCTCTCTCTTTCGCTCGCCGTCACAGCCTCGCTTCTGCTCGGCGGATGTTTCAGGGAAGAGACGGGCGAGCGCTTCTACGGCAAAGTGTCTGTGCCACAGACACAGGAGTTTCGCTGGAGCGATGGAGGGCTGCCAAAAGTTTTCGACCCCGCACGCGCCGCCGCGCCGCCGGACACGGATGCCGTCCGCGCCCTCTACGAAGGGCTGACGGATTACGAGCCGGGGACGCTTCGTCCCGTCCCGGCGGTCGCAAGCCGTTGGGAGACGGCGAACAATGGTCAGTGCTGGACTTTTCATCTGCGCGAGGGCGCACGCTGGACGAACGGCGACCCCGTCACGGCGCAGGACTTCGTGCGTTCATGGCAGCGTACTCTGCGCCTCGGCGAACGCGCACCGCACGCGAATCTCCTCGCCAACATCGAGGGCGCGCAGGCGGGCGTAAGCGAGTCGGCACGCGCGGAGCGGAGGCAAGATTCAGAGCACGCAGAGCGGAGACAAGAATCGGAGCGCGCGGAGCAGAGGCAAGGGTCGGCGCGTGCAGAGCAGGAGCTAGGCAGGAGTTTGAGGTCGCAGCAGATTCCTTCGCCGCCAACGCTCGGCGTCGTCGCATTGGACGCGCGGACGCTTCGCGTGACGCTTCAACGAGCCGATATGAACTTCCCCGCGCTTGTCGCACATCCGGTCTTTCGTCCGGTTCACGAGTTGAGTCTTGGGGCCGGACTCTCGGAGCTTTGGTACGAGCAGAATCAACAGGGCGGTGTGACGACCGAACTCGGGATAGTCACCAATGGCGCTTTCAGCCTCTCGCGTCTGGCGGGCGACAGCGTCGAGTTGGCTCGTGCAGAGAGCTACTGGGATGCGGCGTCCGTGAAGTTGGAGAGAGTTCGCTTCGTGGACAGGGGCGGGACAGAATCGGCGCTCGCAGCGTACCGCGCAGGCGAAGTGGATGCCATCACGAACGCGGCCGTCGAGCCGCTGGCCGTCAAGCTGCTCACGCCCTACGAGGATTTCCGCCGCGAGACATTCGCCGCGCTCAACTATTACCGCTTCAACACCGCCCGCCCGCCGTTCGACGACCTGCGCGTGCGTCAGGCGTTGGCCTCTGCGCTCAACATCGAACGGCTCAACGCGGACACACTGGGCGGCGCGACCGAAGCCACGCGTAAATTCCTCCCCGTTCCCGCCGAGGACGCACAGAGCAACGCGAGCAAACGTGAAGACGATGGCGGAGGTGTGAAGGCTGAAGATAAAGCTAAGGCCGAAGATGATGCGAAGGGTGAAGGTACAGCGGAAGATAAAACGCCAGTCGCGGTCAAGGGCATAGAGGGCGCAGTTGGCGAGTCAGGGCAGTTCGTTCACAACGTCGAGCGTGCGCGCCGTCTGCTTGAGGAGGCAGGCTATCCCGGCGGCGTAAACTTCCCGCACATACGCCTGCTCGTCAATCGCAACGAACAGCAGCGGCTCGTCGCACAAGCGGTCGCGCGCATGTGGCATGACGCGCTCGGCGTCGAGACCGAGATCATCATACGCCCGTGGGAAGAGTACGAGGCGATGCTGCGCGCGGGCGATTTCGATGTGGCTCGCCGCAGTCTGGTGATGCAGACGACTGACGAGGAGACGAACATGCTGGCGCTCTTTAGCGATGATGCTACGCCCGAGGCCGCCCCGCTCGCCGCGGACGCAGCGGCGCAAGGTTCGCCTTCGGCGACCCCTTCGAGCGAGACGGTCGCACACGCGCAAGCAGGGACTCACGCCGACGCGCCCATTCTGACCGAGGCGCAGGCGCTCGGGGAGCTTCCGGCCATCCCGCTCCACTTCGCATCGTCCTACGCGCTGGTCAAGCCCTACGTCGAGGGGTTCGAACAGAGTCTTCTGGATGCTCCTTCTTTGAAGCACGTCCGCATCAACCAGAGTTGGCAACCGCCCGCGCCCGAGCAGTCCGCGCGTTTAAGCACGGGCAAGTGAGAGGGGAAAGGCGAAGGGTGAAGGGCGAAAGGCGAAGTGAGAAAGCAGCAGAGTCGTTGTTTCATCTTTCCCCTTACGCCCTTTATCTTTCCCCTTATCAATTGGCGTGCAACGGTCTTCGCGTTGAGCGGCATCGTTTGAATGCGTAACGTGACATCCTTGATTGCGGGAGTGCGCGCGTGATAATTTCAGAGGCGACGAGCTTTCAGAGTACAATTTGCCCCCGAGCAGTCGGAAGACCCCGACGGCAGAAGAATTTCTCGGATGGATTCCGCCACGCTCGCTCCGTACAAGATGTGATAAGTCTGCCGGGTCAGGTCTGTCGGGTCAGGCTTTCGCCGGGCCGTTTTACGGAAGGCTGCCGCTCGTGAGTGTCGGTTGAAACAGGAGTTGTAAAAAGCCATGTCTGAAATAAAGACCGTGCGCCTTTTCGCCCTCATTCTCGCCTCTGCCCTCCTCGCCGCCGGGTGCGCTATGCAGTCGAAGAAGTCAGATTTCTTCGGGAAGATCGCGCCGCCGGACGGACAGGTCTTGCGCTACATCACAGGCTCCGAGCCTGAGTCGCTCGACCCGCAGATGAGTTCCGGGCAGCCCGAGGCGCGCATCGACATCGCGCTCTACGAGGGACTGGCCGAGTATCACCCGAAGACGATGGAGCCGATCCCGGCCATCGCCGAGCGCTGGACGATTGACGAGGATGCCAGCGAGTTTGTCTTCTTCCTGCGCCAGAACGCGAAGTTCTCGAACGGCGACCCGATCACTGCGCACGACTTTGTCTACACGCTCCGCCGCGGGCTTAGACCCGAACTGGCCTCGCGCGTCGCCTATCTCGCGTGGGACATCAAATATGCCGAAGCCTTAAATACCGGCGGCGCGTTCGTCCGCGACCAGAAGACCGGGCGCTTCGTTCTCGCCTCGGAGACGCCGAAAGACGCCGTTGAAGGCGGCGTTGCAGCCGAGATTCAGCCTGCGAGTGTCACGAACGCGGCCCCGCCCGATGAAGAGACGCTGCACAAGAAAGAGCTTGGCATGAAGGGCGAGGACGCCGCGCCCGACACGGAGTTCCACCACTTTATTCACGCGCCCGAACGGCTGGTCGTGCCTTTTGACGACAAGGACAGGGAGGAAGCTTTCAAGGCCAACCCGAAGCTCAAAGACCTTGTCGCAGGTAAGGAGCTTGTCCCCGTCAAGCCGGAGGATATCGGCGTCGAGGCCATTGACGACTACACGCTGCGCATCACGCTCCGGCATCCCGCGCCTTACTTCCTCGGACTCGTCCCGCACCAGTTCTTCCGCGTCATCCCGGAGAAGGTCGTCGAGAAGTACGGGGTTAACTGGACGAAGCCCGACAACATCGTGACCAGCGGCTCCTTCAAGCTCTCCGAGCACAAGCCCTACAATCAGATCGTGGTCGTCCGCAACCCTTTCTACTGGGACAACGCGAACGTGCGTCTCGACAAGATCATGTTCTTCCCGCTCGAAGACAATACGACGATGATGAACCTCTACAAGGCGGGCGAGGTGGACGCGCTCTACAACCACACCGTCCCGGCCTCGTGGCTCAAGGGTGGCATCCGTTACTCGAAGGACTACATGGATGCCCCCGAGAACGCCTCTGCCTACTGGCAGATCAATGTCACCAAGCCGCCGCTTGACGACAAGCGCGTTCGTAAGGCGCTCAATATCTCGATTGACAGGAACGCGCTGGCCGATTATCGCGTGGTCTCCAAGGCCAACAACACGTTCGTCCCACAGGGCATTCTGCATGGCTACCCAAGCCCGCAAGGGTATAACCTCAACGTCGAAGAGGCTAGACGCCTGCTCGCGGAGGCAGGCTACAAAGACGCCTCGGGTAAGTTCGACCCGAAGAAGTTCCCCGTCGATCTGGTCGAGATCACATACAACACGAACGAATCGAACCGTCAGATCGCCGAGTTCGTGCAGGCGCAGTGGAAGCAGAACTTAGGCATCACGATCCCGCTCCGCAACGTCGAGTGGAAAACCTTTCTCAACATGCGCTCGAAACTCGAATACAAAGGGATAGTGGGCGGGGCCGGATGGGTGGGAGACTACATGGACCCTTACACATATCTCGGCCTCTTCGCGACGAGGGAGGGCGACAACGGCACGGGCTGGTACGACACCAAGTTCGTCGCCATGCTCAACGAGGCGAATCGCGAACCCGTACAGGCGAAGCGTTACCAGATGATGGCGAAGGCCGAAGAGTATCTGCTCGACGCCGCGCCAGTCATCCCGCTGCTGAAGCCCGCGACGAGTTGGATGAAGAAGCCCTACGTGAAGGGTTTGTACCCGAACCCCGGCACACTCCACGCCTGGAAGTTTGTCTACATCGAGCATGACCAGGCGAAGTGGGACACCAAGATGCCGGATATGACGACAGACGAGATTGCCGAGAAGGAGTAGCCGACAGATGTTTCGCTTCATCGTCCGCCGCCTGATCGTCACCGTGCCGATGGTGCTCATCGTCATCTCTCTGACATGGGCACTCATCCGGCTCGCGCCCGGCAACTTTTACGCCAGCGATAAGAAGCTGCCCGCCGCCATAGAGAAGAACATCAGGGTCAAGTACGGGCTGGACAAACCCTGGTATGTGCAGTACGGCAGGATGATGGGTAACATCTTGCAACTGGATTTCGGCAACTCACTCAAGTACGAGAACGAGACCGTCAACGACATCCTCAAGCGCACCGTACCCGTCTCGGCTGCGCTCGGAGCCTGCGCGTATCTGCTGGCGCTCGTTGTCGGCATCTTCATGGGGACGCTCGCCGCGCTCAAGCAGAACTCAAAGATCGACTACGGCTCGATGGGGCTGGCGATGCTCGGCATCTCCTTGCCGAACTTCGTCCTCGGGCCCATTCTCGTCCTCATCTTCTCGCTCTCTCTCTACTGGCTGCCGCCCGCGCGCTGGGGCGGCTTCCCGAGTTGGAACCTCCTGCTTCCTGTGCTCACGCTCTCGGCGGTGTACATGGCCTATATCGCGCGGCTGACGCGCGCAGGGATGCTCGAAGTCCTGCGCTCGGACTACATCCGCACGGCCCGCGCCAAAGGACTGACCGAGCGACAGGTCGTCATGCGTCACGCACTGCGCGGGGGGCTGCTCCCCGTCGTCTCGTTCACGGGCCCGGCGCTTGCCATCCTGATTACGGGAACGGTCGTCGTCGAGCGTATCTTCGCCATGCCGGGCCTCGGCAACTACTTCATCAACGCGAACCTGAACCGCGACGAGCCGCTCATCCTCGGCATCGTCGCCTTCGCGTCAATACTGGTGCTGGTCTTCAATCTCCTGGTCGATATCGCATACGGATTCATCGACCCACGCATACGATACTAAAGCCATGAGCGAAGAGAGAGAGCCGAAAGTGCCGACGGAGGAAGGACGCCCGCCGCGAGACCTTTGGAGCGAAGGCGAGCCTGCGCTGACGCCGGAAGGTACGCCGCCGTCGCCGCCCGTGAAGGCACGCCGCGGCGACGAGATTCACGCGTTCCCGGAGATGGCCGTCGGAGAGGGCGACGTGCGGACGGCGGGCGAAGTGCCGGAGGTCACACGCGGGACTTCGCTCTGGAAGGACGCATGGCGCAGGCTTCTGAAGAACAGGCTGGCCGTCTTCGGCCTGTTCGTCGTGTGCTTCATCATCCTCGCCGTCCTCTTGGGCCCGCCCGTCATCAAGGCCACGACCGGTTTCCAGTACGACACCATCCCCGCCGACACGAAGCTCGTCCAATCCTTCCCGCCCTTCACAGGGCCCGACGGCCAGTTCGCGGCGACGCATCCGATGGGCACGGACAGCGCGGGGCGCGACATGCTCGCGCGCGTACTACAGGGCGGACGAATCTCTCTGATGGTCGGCATCATCTCGACCTTCGTCTCGCTCCTCATCGGCATCACGTGGGGCGCGACCGCCGGATATCTCGGCGGGAAGATCGACGACGTGTTGATGAGGATCGTCGATGTACTCTACGCCATCCCGTACATGATGATCGTCATCGTGCTGCTGGCCTTCTTCGGCGGACGCTCCCCGCTGCAACAGATTTTCCTCCTCTTTGCGGCGCTCGGCGCGGTCTCGTGGCTGACGATGGCGCGCATCGTGCGCGGGCAGGTCATCTCGCTCAAGAATCAGGAGTTCGTCCTCGCCGCACGTGCCACCGGCGTCTCGACGCCGAAGATCATCTTCCGGCATCTCGTGCCGAACGCGCTCGGGCCCGTCATCGTCTACGCGACGCTGACCATTCCCTCGGTCATGCTGACGGAGGCGTTCCTTTCGTTCCTCGGCCTCGGCGTTCAAGCGCCATACGCCTCCTGGGGAAGTCTCGCGCAGGAGGGCATCCAGAACATCGCGGTCTTCCCCTGGCAGCTCATCTTCCCCGGCGTGACGATGGCGCTGACGCTCTTCTCGCTCAACTTCCTCGGCGACGGCCTGCGCGACGCGCTTGACCCGCAGATGAGAAAGTTCTAGCGGCCAGGCCCCCGTTCCCCTGTCTGGTCTTCTGTGAAATAAAGATTGACAGTAGATTAGGAGCGCGAGTAATCTTCGCGCGCGCTAGTTACGCCGGAGTCCCGCCACTCACGGCAAAATCACAACGTGCTTCACAAGCCTTAAAGCAATTTTCACTTGAGTGAACACGGATGGGAGTTAACCATCGCAGAGATCACAGGCACACCTCAAGACTTAAAGCTGTGCCCGTGATGTCTGTGGTGATTAATGCCCTCTGCTATCCATTCAACTGAAAACAGCTATAGGAGAGGAAAATGAACACTCCCAAGTGCTTACTTTCGTTAAGGTCTACACTCCTCCTCGCGCTCCTACTATCGCTCGCCGCGGTCGCCGCCGAAGCTCAGACAGCGCCGAAGACGCAAGACAGACTCCCCGCCGGGAACTACACCGTCATCACCAAACCTTACATGGGGCCGGGGTACGAATCACTCCCGGTGATGACGACAAGCGTGACAACAGAGGCACAGTCCGACGGCGGTGTTACCATCGTCGGCGTTGAAAACAGCACCTCACACCGGCTCGACGCTGTTCGGCTGAGCTGGTACTTATCAGTGAGCGAAGCCCCCGACTACATCCTTCTACAGGGCAAGACGCCGATGCTCAGATTGCCCGGCGGCATCGCGGCGGGCGAGGTCGAGCGCATACAGTTCCCCGTGGTCTCCTTCGCCCGGATTCACAAGCCGCTCGCGCACAAAGGCGTGGTCAACGGGAACTACCTCATTCAGGTGGGGGTCGTCGAGGCACGTTTCGACGACGGCACGACACAGACGTTTCTGGCCCTCGGCAAAACGGGCGGCGAGCGTAAAACGGTATTCGTCAAAGCGAGCTGGGCCGGGGCTGCAACCCGCCCTGCGTCTCCGGCGCGACAAATAGGCTGCCCGAACCAGTCATGCAGCCCCGTCTTTCAAGGCGACGGTAATGCGCGGGTGTTGGTCGGATATGACTGTGCCGAGTCACAAGGCGCGACCTGTACCAATCAGCCGGGCGGCAAGTCATGCACCAATACCGTATGCGGAAAGGAAGGGGGAGGCACGAAGCCGCCTATACAGCCCATCCGTGAGTAGAATACTCATCGGATAATCTCATACGAAAGGCGAACCCCGGCTTACGTCGGGGTTTACTTTTATGGAGCAACTTAGGTTAAGATTACCCACACCTTATGACTACCGAGAACGGCAATCTTCTTTCGGTCAGAGACCTGCGGACGTACTTCGAGACGGAGGACGGGACGGTCAGGGCTGTTGACGGCATCAGCTTCGACTTGAAGCGTGGCGAGACTTTGGGCATCGTCGGCGAGTCGGGGTCTGGTAAGTCCGTCACGAATCTCTCGGTGCTGCGGCTTATCCAAAGCCCGCCGGGCCGCATCGTCTCGGGCGAAGTGCTCTTCCACGGGCAGGACATCCTGAGTTTGCCACCCGAAGAGGTGCGAAAGATTCGGGGCAAGCGCATCAGCATGATCTTTCAAGACCCAATGACTTCGCTCAACCCTTTCATGCGTATCTCGAAGCAGTTGATGGAGATTACCGAGCTTCACCTCGGCCACACACGCGAGCAGGCGTATGAGCACGCCATCAAGATGCTCGAAACCGTCGGCATCCCGGATGCGCGCACGCGCGTTGACAGCTATCCGCACGAGTTCTCGGGCGGCATGCGCCAGCGTGTGATGATCGCGATGGCCTTAGCGTGCGAGCCTGAGCTGCTCATCGCCGACGAGCCGACGACCGCACTCGACGTGACCATTCAGGCGCAGATTCTTGAACTCATCAAGAACCTCAAAAGCGAGACCGGCACGAGCGTCATCCTTATCACGCACGACCTCGGCGTCGTCGCCGGGATGACCGACGACATCATCGTCATGTACGCGGGCAAGGTCTTTGAGCAGGCTCCGACGCGCGAGTTGTTCGCCGCGCCCGGCAACCCCTACACAAAAGGGCTTCTGAAATCAGTCCCCGACCCGGCGCACGAAGAGGGAACCGATCTCTACCAGATTCCGGGACTCCCGCCCGACGTGGCGCACATGCCCACCAATCAGTGTCCCTTCGCCGAACGTTGCTACCGCGCCGAAGACATCTGCCGAAGAGAGTTTCCGCCTTTCGTCCAACTCAACGCAGAGCATTACTCGCTCTGCCATTTCGCCGGGGAGGTCTACGCGGAATCACGCGCGGCGAGTGAGGGTGAGGGCGCTCAAGCGCGTGGGTGGGGAATCGACCCCAACGGAGGGGACATGCAAAAGGGGACGAGTCGATGACGGAGCAGGGCGTCGAGGCCGGGGCGGGCCAACTCGGGGCACAGCCGCCAGTCGCTACGGGCGAGCGCGAGCCGCTCATCGCCATCCGCGAGCTGAAGGTTCACTTCGATCTCGGCGGCGGCGGCGTGTTGGATAAGCTGGTCGGCGGCTCGCCCGTCCGTCGCGTGGTCAAGGCCGTGGACGGAGTCTCCATCGATATCTTCCCCGGCGAGACGCTCGGGCTGGTGGGCGAGTCGGGCTGCGGCAAGACAACGCTGGGGCGCGCTCTGCTTCGTCTGACCGAGCCGACGGGGGGGCAGGTGCTCTTTCGCGGTCGTGACCTTGCGCGACTCTCGAAGAGAGAGCTGCGCGGCCAGCGCCGACATCTCCAGATGATCTTTCAAGACCCTTACGCGAGCCTCAACCCGCGCATGACGGTCGCGCAGATCATCGGCGAGCCGCTCGATACCTTCGGCCTCGGTCGCGGCGGCGAGCGCGCGTCGCGCGTGCGCGAGCTGATGCAGACCGTGGGCCTCAGTCCTCGCTTCGTCAAACGTTACCCGCACGAGTTCTCGGGCGGGCAGCGACAGCGCATCGGTATCGCACGTGCCCTCGCAGCCGACCCCGACTTCATCGTCGCGGACGAGCCAATCTCCGCGCTCGATGTCTCCATTCAGGCGCAGATCATGAACCTGTTGGCGCGGCTCCAGCGAGAGCGCGACCTGACATACCTGTTCATCTCACACGACCTGCGCGCCATCCGTCACGTCTCAGACCGCGTGGCCGTCATGTATCTCGGCAAGCTCGTCGAACTGGCGGACGCGAAGGTCATCTACCGCGACCCTCTGATGCCTTACACAAAGGCGCTCATCTCGGCTGTCCCCGTGCCCGACCCCATCGTCGAGGCAACGCGGCGGCGGATAGTTCTACAGGGCGACGTGCCCTCGCCGATCAACCCGCCGCAGGGCTGCCGCTTCCATACGCGCTGCCCCTGGGCGATTGAGGCGTGCAAGGAGGTCGTGCCCCCTCTGGCAGAGATTAAGCCGAACCACTTTGCGGCCTGTATCCGCATCAGCCCGGAAGAGCCGGACATTGAAAAGGTTGCGCCCCGTGACGCCCCCGGTCTGCGAGGTACTGGAAGAGTTATCGCGCAGTGAAAATCCCCCGTCATTAGTTGTTTAAACAGGGGAGACAAGGTTCCAGGCCCTTTTGATGCGTGCCGGAGCGGGCTTCTGGATTCCATAAATCCCTTGTTTGTTGCCGTCTTGTTTGTTGCCGTGCGGGCAAATATACTGCGGTGGGAGGATGAGCGACGCTAAGGTTGCGCCGCCTACTCTCTTTGAGATCGAGCCTGCTCCCGACGGGCCGCCCGTTCGCTCACGCAGTCCGAGCCTCCCTCCGTCCATTTACGAGTCCAAAGATTGTGCCGCGACAGCTAATGGACAACACCGCCCCGGCCCCAGAGGGTGCTGCCCAGAGAACTTCTTCCGCCGAGCTTCCGCACGGTTGGGCGGAGGTTCAGGAGGGGCTTGCCGCCGTCTCCGGCCTCGCACTCCTGCTCGTCGAGGGGCGTCAACCTCCCGCGCTGTCGGTTGCCAACAACAACTCCATCTGCCAGGCTTTCCAGTCTTCGCCCACACACGCGCATCTCTGCCAGCCTGACTGCGGCGAGGCATACTTCCGCGCCGCCGAATCAGGCAAGGCGGTTCACTATCGCTGCCACGCAGGGCTTCACTGCTTTACCGCGCCCGTCGATCTCGGAACGGGGAAGCAGCTCGCGGTCATCGGCGGGCGCAGCTTCCTGCGCGTCGCGGACTATCGTGCGCTGGCCGAGCGCATACGCGCGGGCGACCTCGCAGACCTCCTCTCTTCAGACCTCTTTGCCAACGTCATCTTCGCCGCGCGGCAGGATTTGGATGACCTCTCTGCACGCGTCGCCGATTCAGCCGCGGCGTTCGCAAAACCCCGGCGTAAGAAGAAAGAGACTACGCCCGTCGAGCCGGCATTGAACGGCCACACTCCGCCCGCGAGCGCGTCGGATGGTATCCCCGGCGAGCTTGTAGCAAGTGCCGCAGACGAGACGCTGCCGCGCGCCGCGAACGGGCACAGAGTGGTTGAGGCTCCGGCCAACGTTGAAAGGAACGCAGAGACGCGAGAGCAAAAAAGCATTGCTGCGGAGGCGACGGATGCCTTGTCCTCTCTGACGGATACGACAGACGCCTTGACCGCTCCGGGGGATTATCCGGCGAAGATTCCGCTTGGATTCCAGTCCGGCGGCACGCTCGAAGACGCCTGCCGTAAGGCCGTCAAGACGCTCGCGGAGGAATACGATATAGAGTCGCTCGCTCTTTTGCTCCGTGCAGACGATAGCTTCTACTCGGCCTGCGTCACTGGGATGTTCGAGAAGATACGACCGCGCGTCGCGCTCAAGCCGAAGGAGATTAAGCTGCTGCTCGCCGCCACCAAGAGCGAGTCCATCGCCGTGCCCGCGGGCGGTCGCACATCCTCGAAGCATGAAGAGGCGGTTGAGCTGTTTCCCCTCATCGTCGGCGAAGAGATCAAGGGCGCGCTCCTCGTCGGCGACGCAGACTTGAGCGAAGAGCAGCGACACGCGCTCGCCTCTTTCTGCCGCGACATCTCGATGCCGCTTGAGCTGAGCCGTCTGCGTGAGGAGCTTGAACGGCGCGTCCGCGCGGCCACGCACCTGCGCTCCTTTACAGAGATGGTCAACTCCGCGCGGCCCGAAGATGCCTACACGACCATCCTGCGCCACTCCGCCGATATGCTGAAGGGAGAGCGCGGCTCGCTCCTGCTCTTTGACGAGCGCTCGGGCGAGCTGTCGGTCAAGGCGGCGGTCGGCCCGCGCGCGGAGGTGACGCGCGAGTCGCGCATGCGCTTGGGCGAGGGCGTCTCGGGGACAGTTCTGCGCGAAGGAAGACCGGCGGTCGTGCGCGATGTGACGAAAGTCTCGGGCTGGCATCCCGCGTCCGCCGAGCGAAGCTATAAGACAAAGTCTTTCATCAGCTACCCCATCGTCATCGCGGGCCGCAAGGTCGGCGTACTCAACATGACGGACAAGACGAGCGGCGGCGTCTACGACGAGTTTGACCTCGGTTTGCTCGACATGATTGCGCCGCAGATGGCGCTCGCGCTCGACCGCGTCGAATGGCACAGTAAGGCGACACAGTTTCAACTGCTCTCGATCACAGACCCTTTGACAAGTCTCGTCAACCGCCGCTACCTCGAAGAGCGTTTGCAGGAGGAGCTTGAACGGTCGAAGCGCCACCGCTTCTCGATGGGCTTCCTGATGGTGGACATCGACGACTTCAAGGCTTACAACGACGCGCACGGGCATCAGGCGGGCGACCTCGCGCTTGAGATGACCGCGCAGTGTTTGAAGACGGCGCTCCGCTCGGCAGACGTTGCGGCGCGCTACGGCGGCGAGGAGTTCAGCATCCTTCTTCCGCAGACGGGACTCTCCGAGGCGGGCGTGATCGCCGAGCGTATCCGACGCCGCATCGAGCGCACACAGTTCCCGCACGGCAAGTCGCAGCCGCTCGGCTCCGTCACCGTCTCAATCGGCGTCTCGGCCTACGGGGCTGAACTGGACACGGCCTCGGAGATCATCTACGCGGCAGACCAGGCGCTCTATGCGGCCAAGGCGCGCGGCAAGAATTGCGTCGAAGCTTACGTGCCGAAGAAGCTCGAAGGGGGAGAACCGGAAGCAGCGCCCGACAAGGGCTGAAGCCTTTATGCCTGTCAGAAGTCCGAAACAGAGGCGGATTCTTGCACGCACCACGCCCGAGGCGTTTGTCGGGCGTGGCGAAGAGTTGCAGGAGATAAACGCACTCTCCTCGCCGAAGTCGGGTCAGCAGAGTCTCCTTCTGTTTGCGGCTCCACAGTCCGGCGTCTCGGAACTCCTGCGCCAGTCCTTCGACGAGATGTTCCGACAGCGCGGAGGGGCGGCTCCCGTCTACTTCGCCTTCTCACGCTCCGACGCGGCGACGACGGCTGCGGCACGTCGCTTCCTCCACACCTTCCTTACACAGACGGTCGCGCATCGCAGTGACGACCCCGCGCTCGTCTCCGCCTCGCCGACGCTTCGCTCGCTCCTCGACCTCGCCGCGCCGCAGGATTACGAATGGATTGAGCGACTGATTCAAAGCTTCGAGCGCGCACAGGACGAGGGCGACGAGCGAGCACTCGTCCGCCTCTGTCTCGGTGCGCCGCAGCAGGCTGCGGCGGGCGGCGTTCGCACCGTCGTCATGTTCGACGACATGCACCACGCCGAGCGCCTGCGCGGCGAAGACCTGCTCGGGCCCGCTCTGGCGCACGCCGCCATTCAGTCAAGCGTGCCGTTTGTTATCGCGGGCCCGCGTCGTCGGCTGCTCGACCTGCTGAACGGCGTGGTGCAGACTGTCGGACTCGACGGACTGCGGAAGCTCCACTTCGACCGTTTGAAGGCATCGCACGCGCGGACACTGCTCGAAGGCGTCGCGCAGAGGCACGGCGTTACTTTGAGCGACGAGACACGTGACCTCATCGTCCAGCAGTTTGAATCAAGTCCGTACCTCATCAACGCCCTCCTCGACGCCGCACGCGCCGGGGGCACACATCTTTCCAGCTTCCGCGAGTTCCAGACCCTCTATGTTGACGAGTTGCTGGGCGGGCGCATCCATCGCCGCTTCAACCACGTGCTCGAAGAAGTCGCGCCGTCGCTCACCCTGCGCCGGAACCTTCTGCGCGTGCTCTACGAATCGGCGTCCAGTTCGGCGGGGAAGTCGCCCGCCGAGGCTTGGATGAAGAGGCTCGGAGTTGACGCCGCCGAGTTCGAGCGCGTGATGCGGCTCCTACACTTGCACGAGCTGGCAAGCTTTCACGCCACCTACGTCGAGACGACGCCGACGACCGTCTGGCGCGACTTCCTAAGGGTCAGCTACCGGCTTCAAGTCGCCGCCGAGCCGCGCGCACTCGTCGTCGCCGACTTGCTCGTCGAGACCTTGAAGCGAGCGCCGAAGACGATGGCGCGTCACTACCGCCGCGAGTCGGCGCTCAAGCTCGTTGACGTAATGCGCCGCTTCAACTTCGAGCACGTGCCCGCCAGCCTCCTGCATTACGACCGCTTCGTACGCATGTACCGCGGCATCCCGCGCGAAGAGGTGCAGGCCGGTCTCGAAGTCGAGACAGACCTCGCGCGGCTCCCGCAGATCGTCCACGCGGCGAGCTGCGCCTCGTTCCACCCGCCGATCTTGCAGTTCTGCGACGAGGAGCGCTGCTCCATCGCGCACGGGTTCGAGTCGGGCGAGTACGCCGAAGGCGGCGAGGTCGTCTGGATGGCGGCAGAGGTGGAGTCGAAGCTGGAGGCGGGACGCGCCCTGACCGGGCTTTGGCTCGACCGTCTGGAACAGGTCGCGCAATCGTGCGGCTTCGAGCGCGTACGCCTGTGGCTGCTCGCGCGCGAAGGGTTCTCGGCGGAGGCGGCTGAGCTTCTGAACGAGCGCGGGGCGTACGGGTCTTGCAGCGAGCAGCTCGACCTTTTGACGGCTCGGCTCGGGGGCGCGAGCCTTGTGGGCGAAGGCGACGCGACGGCGGACGAGTTCGCAATCGAGCTGCCGATGTCGGAAGACACAGAACTGATCGCCGCTCATACGGTCGAACAGATTGCGCGTCGCATGGAGTTTCAACCCGAGGCCATCAACCAGATTAAGACCGCGCTGGTCGAGGCTTGCATCAACGCCGCCGAGCATTCTTTGAGCACTGAGCGAAAAATCTATAACCGCTTTCGCGTCGAAGATGATAAATTAGTCATCACTGTATCGAGCCGAGGGCTGTCTCTCCCGACAAGCAACTCAGAAAACGGCACGTCGTCCGCCGACAAAAACGGTGGCGAGGGCGCAAAGGGGCGCCGGGGCTGGGGTCTGAAACTCATCCGAACGCTGATGGACGACGTGGAATTCGAGCGCGTTGACGACGGCACCCGACTCCGGATGACGAAATATCTTCGCAAGTAGAAGGGAAGTCCTGCCGAGATGTCAGAGTCATTCACTAATGCCCTGCCGCAGTTGACTGCGGAAGGGGAGGTGGCGTTCGTCTTCGCGGGCGACTACGTCAACAAGATGAGTGGGCAGCGCATTGAGCGCGAATGTCTGACGAGGATGGAACGCGGCTGTCGCGCGCTGGTCATCAACTTCCGCGACACAGAGCTGGTCAACAGCATCGGCGTCTCGATTCTGCTGGGCGTCATTGATGTCGCGGAACGCAAAGGCACGCGGGTCGTCTTCTCTAACGTCAGCCGCCACACGGTGAAGCTCTTCGAGCTGCTCGGGCTGACGCGGCTCGTCGTCCTGGCCGACAGCGACGAGGCCGCGCTCGCCATTCTCGAAGAATTCACCTCGACACCCAACGGTCATTGATTTCATCTGTGACCTTTGTGAACTCCTTCGTGCCCTCTGTGGTTAAAGAGTCCGTGCTTAACCACAAAGCTCACAAAGGAGTTCACAAAGGTCACAAAGGTTAGTTCAGGATTTAAGGCGCGGACGATTTCCAACAAAATGTCTGACACGATGCGCAAGGTTCTGCACGCCTTCGCCGCCCTCGCCGATCTGGGCGAGGAGATTGCGGAAACGAGCGACTTCGAGGAGATGGTGCGTTCGGCGCTCCACGTCGTCCTCGGCGCTTTGGGCATACGCAGGGGCGCTGTGGCCGAGTTCGACCGCGAAGCCGCGGCGCTGTGCTTAGTCTCTGCGCGCGGCTACGGCGAAGACTTCTCGCGCGACATTTCACTTCCTTTGACACCTGAGACCGGCGCGGGCACGAACGACAAAGCGGGTACGCAGCACGCACAGACTTCACACGACTTCGCGCGCATAGAGAGCGAGCTTGCCGAACGACTCGAAGGAGCAGGGGTCGAGGTTGTCACGCCGCTTGTCGTGCGGGGTGAGTTAGTCGGCGTGATAATACTCGGCGGCAAGGCGAGCGGCGAGCCGTTCAGCCGTGAGGATCGCGAGTTAGTCCGCGCGCTCGGGCGTCACGTTGGGGTGGGACTTCACAACCACCGCCTGTTGCGTGAAGTCGAGCGGCGTGCAGCCGAGAACCGAAGGCTCTACGAAGAGTTGAAGGCAATCTATAAAGATACTGTGCGCTCCTTTGCCGTCGCCATCGATTGCAAGGACAAGTACACGCAGGGTCACTCGGAGCGCGTCGGCAAGTACAGCGAGATCATCGCGCGCGAGATGGGCTGGAGCGACGAGGAGGTCGAAGGAATCGCCATCGCGGGTTATCTACACGACATCGGCAAGCTGGTCGTTGACCGCGAAATCATCAACGCGCCCTACCGCATCGACGCCAAGCAATCGTCCGAGCTTAACCGGCACCCTGCCGCGGGCTACGAAATTCTCCGCCCCATCAACCACCCGTTCGCAGACATCCCTCTCATGGCGCGTTATCATCACGAGCGTCCGGACGGGCGCGGCTATCCCGAAGGTTTGAAGGACGAAGAGATTCCGCCGGGCGCGAAGATCGTCTCGCTCGCAGACTCGTTCGACGCGATGACGACCGACCGTCCCTACCGTCGCCGCCGCACCTTCGACGAAGTGGTCGTAGATTTCCGACGCAACGCGGGCCTACAGTTCTCACCCGAAGCAGTCGCCGCCCTCTGCCGCGCTATCTCCAAAGAGGCGCGTGGCGAAACACGGCCACGCCAAATCATGCGCCTGCTCGGCAAGGGCTACGTCGAAGAGCAAGCGCTCCCCGCCCTCGAACAACTCATCTCCGACCTCGAATCCGGCTCGCATTTGGCGGCGGGACAGGCGTAACGCCGGAGCGAGTCCGACGCCCGCAATCTGCACAAAACTTTCGAGATATAGTGAGGCATGTGCAGGCCGCCACGCGTCTGCCCGATTGCGCGGCGGCGCTTACTTCGGCTGGATGCGGATAGTGAAGGTGGCGATGTCGATCTTCTGGTCGGGGAGGACTTCGACGCGCTCTTCGCGTGGGACTTCGCGCCCGCCGACGAAGGTCGGGTTGCGTCCCGTGGGTGTGAACCAGAAGCGGCCCGAGTTGTCGCGCTCAAGCGTGGCGTGGCTGCGGCTGACCTCCGGGTCGCCCTTGATGGTCAGGTCAACCGTCACAGACTTTGAGCCGCGGCCAATGGTTATCTCGGGCTTGGTGATGGGCACGACCGTCTGCCTTTGGCCGTTGCGCCAGATTTCGACGCTGTAGAGTTCGGTCGGGCGGACGGAGACTTTGGTGACTTCGCTCTCAGGCGCTTCGGTGTCGGCGGGAGCATCGGTCTGCCCGGTCGAAGCGTCGGAGGACTGAAGCTCTGCGGGGCGGGCCGTGACCATCGTGTGGCCGCCCTGTTCGTTCGACTCCCAGACGGGCTGGACGCGGAACTCGCCCTTGTTGAGCGTGCCGTCAACTCTCAGCTCGACAGCGAAAGACTTGGTGGCGAGCTGCGTCTGACCCGACATCTCGCGCGCACGCTCCGACAGGACATAGTAGAGACCCTGCTCAAGCCCGCGCCGCTTCTCACCCTGCCACTCCTTGTCGTCGTCGTTCGAGAGGTAGACGACGTACTCGGGCGGGATATAGGTGGGCCCGCCCGGCGGCGTGAACATCTCGCGCTGCATGACCGCCTCGACTTCGCGCGCGACTTTGACCAAAAACTCCTCCCAGACGCGACGTGGCCGCGCCTTCTCGTCAACCTCTGCCAGCGGGTCGTCCGAGACCTCTCCGTCAATCCAACGGCGAATCGAATCGATGATGCTCACAGTCTTACCTCTTCTGCTTGATATGAATTATTGCTGCGTCTTCAAGAGCGTGCCGTTGAGCCAGCCCTGGTCTTCGGATTCGGGGTCTTCTTTCGCGCGCCCGTGCTCCACTATCTGCACCTGATACCACTTGCCGTTTACTTGTAAGACACGCACACGCGAGCCGCTCTCGGCCAGCCCGATCTTCGTGTAGCTCGGGTCGGGGCCTTTGCGCAAGTTTACATCTCTCGGCGTCACAAGTTCATTGCCGATGATTCCACGATTGTTGTCGGACGTTGAAGTCTGCGTCTTTTGCTGTGGGTCAACGCCGTGCCGGAGATTGTTAACGTAACGGTAGGTAGCAAACAACATTCCCGAAAATGCAAGCAGCAGCAGGAGCGCGACGGCCCAACGGCGAGCTGCGGAAGAGAGGCGTGCGCCGCGCCGCGCGTCGTAAACGCTCGGGTCTCTATAAGGCTCTGCGTGGAAAGGCTCGGGCGACACGTCAGGGCCCGTTTGCCTTGCAGGGAAGGGACTGCTCTCAGCCCTGGCGACAAACTCGGGCACGGGGGCTGTGTGCGAGATGGGGACGACGATGCGGTGGCGCTGCGCGGTGTCGGCTGGCCTTGACTGACGGTCGAAAGTCGGTGCAGGCGGAGGCGTCGTCGAGAAGCCGTCCGTATCGGAGTCGTCGCCCTGCGGCGAGCCTGCGCCGCCTTCGCCGCGCCTGAGCGGGCGAGTCTGCGCCATGGTCGCGTCTTTTATCTCGCGCCAGAACTCTTCGACCGTCTGATAGCGCCTATCCTGATTCGTCTGCGTCGCGCGCTCCAGAACTCGCAGCACATAGCGCGACCAGTCTTCGCCCGAGAAGTCCTGCGGGAGCTGCGTGATGGGTTTTTGCGAGAAGCGGCGCGGAGCCTCACCCGTCAAGAGCATGTAAGTCGTCTTCGCCAGCGAATAGATGTCTGCGGCGGGCGTCAGTTGGATAACGCGGCGCGTCAGCGGCGAGGTTTCGAGCGGCCCAGTCGTCGCCAGCGGATGATGCTCGGGCGCGGCGTAGACATCCGTGCCGACACGTGTGATCGCACCTTCGACCGCTTCGATCTTGGCGACGCCGAAGTCTGCGATCTTAATCGTCTGCTGGTCAGCCGTGAGCAGAAGGTTCTGCGGCTTGATGTCACGATGAATGACGCCGTGCTTGTGCGCGTGCGCGAGGCCCAGGCAGATTTGTTCGAGATAGAAGAGCGCGGCGTCGAGCGGGAGCGGGTGGTTGCGTACAAGCGCCTGAAGGTCGCCGCCCGGCAGATATTCGACGACGAGATAGTGGAAGGTTCGTCCCTGTAGGTCGAGCGCCGTGCCGTGGCCGAGGCGGCTGATGATGTTCGGATGGCGCACGCGGTCTAGAGCGATTGCCTCGTTGCGAAAGTTCTCGACGAGCGTGCGCTCAAGCTCCGTGTCCGGCACTCCCTGAAGATGCGTGTTCAGCGCCTTGATGACGACGATTCGCGGCGACCCTTCAGCCGCAGCCATGTCCTCTGCCACGTAGACTTCGGAGTAGCTGCCACGCCCGAGGCAGTCGAGCACGTTGTAGCGCCCGTCAAGTCTACATTGTTGAAGCTTCAGCTCGCTCATCTCTTCTTTAAGTCTTGAGTCTGGAGTCTGGAGTCAAGAAGGATGAGAGTAACGCTGTCTTGACTTCATACTTCATACACCGGACTCCAGACTTCATACACTGGACTTCAGACTTCAGACTTCAGACTCCAGACTTCTTCAAGGTGTCGGCGCGGCGTTGCCGTCGGCTCCCGTCGGCTGCTGTGGCCGGACAATTTCCGAAAGCTCGTCGGCGGCCTGACGCGCGGCCGTCACATCGCCCGCGCGCAGTTGCGCGGCGACCTTTGCCACGCGTGCGTCGATCTTAAGCTCGCCGTTTGCGGGCGTCATGTTCTCGTTGATCTTCTGTATCGCGCGGTCGAAGGCGGCGGCGGCTTCCGTCTGCCGGTCGGACAGAAGCAACGCGCGGCCATAGAGGTACAGGAACTCCGGGTCTTCGGAGTTGAGCGGCTGGCTGTTCGCCTCCGCCGCCATTCTCGCAGCTTCGGTCGCGGGCGAAAGGTCAACCGCGCGGCGCAAACGCTCGAACCTGTCTCCGGGGCTTTCCGTGGGAGCGATTGACGGCAAGGGCGTGGGCGTCGCCGCCTTTTGCGCGACACCTAAACGCTTCGACATCCCTTTGCGCTCGAACATCATCCCGACATAGAAGGCCAACCCAACAGCCCCGAGGACGAGCATGAGCACGCCCAAAGCCGTCAACGCGCGACCGGACTTGCGCACGGCAGGGCGGTTATCTGATGAGCTGCCACCGCCCACTGATGTCTTCGACGCTGCGATGTTCGACGAGGCGTTCGGCCTCGTCTTGTCGGAGGCGGAGGCTGCTGTTGCCGCTGCGGCTCCGGCAGAATCGAATGGTCTTTGAAGCAGTGGCGAGGGGGTATCGGACAGCGTACGCGCGGTGTGCATGTCCGTGCGCTCGCGGACGAGTGTGACCTCTTCGTCTGAGGCGGTCGCTGAGCGTGCGCCGTCGCTCGCAGAGTGCGCGCCGTCGCCGACGCGGACGAGGACGGCAGTCAGGTTATCTTCGGCCCCACGCTCGTAGCAGCGACGCTTCATCTCCTCGCACGCCGCTTCGAGGCTCTGGGCACCGGCGATGAGCGCGGAAAGCTCTTCGTCGGGGAGGTGGCGCGTGATGCCGTCGGAGCAGAGCAGGAAGGTCGTTCCGCTGTCGAAGTCGAAGGTTCGCGTGTCCACTTCGACCGAAGCTTCAGCGCCGAGGGCGCGGCTGATGACATTACGACCGGGATGGTTCGCGGCCTGCTCGGGTGTCAAACGCCCGGCCCTCACCTCCTCTTCGACGAGCGAGTGATCATCGGTCTCGCGGTGTATCTGTCCGTCCGGCGTGAGCCGGTAGAGGCGCGAGTCGCCGACGTGGCCGACCGTCGCGCGCAGGCCGTCGAGATGGAGCGCGACGATGGTGGTCGCCATCATCGCGAACTGCGGCTGCTCGCGCGACATGCGATAGATCGAGTCGTTGGCCCGCTGGATGGCGATCTCCATCAGGTCTTCAACGTCCTCGTCCGCTTTCTGATTCGTGAACGCCTCCTGCAAGACTGCGATGGCGGTCTGTGACGCGACCTCGCCGGCCTGCGCGCCGCCCACGCCGTCGGCGACGGCGAAGACATGGTGCGCGGGGTCGTTGAGCATTGAGTCTTCGTTTTGCGGTCGCTTCTCGCTGAGTCCGCGGTCTGTGATGGCCGCGGCTTCGAGCGGAAGCGCCGAGGGGTTTTCTGTCATTGAACCGCCTCCGGAACTCTGAAGTTTTCCTCTTCGCGAGGGGCAGCGGCGGAGACGGGCGGGCGCACGTACGCCTCCGCGTCGCTCGCGTTGCGGTGCGAGAAGGCCAGGAGCATGCCGAGCATGGCAAAGCTCGTGATAAGGCTAAAACCCCCGTGACTGACGAAAGGAAGAGTGATGCCTGTCATCGGCAGGGCGCGTGTCGTGCCGCCGATGTTGACGATGGCCTGAAAGCCGATGAAGGCCGTCAGCCCCGCCGAGCAGAGCTTTGTAAACATGTCACGCGCCTCGATGGCAGTGCGAACGCCCGCGTTGACGAGAACTATCAAGGCGAGAATGACGACCGCGCCGCCGACCAGCCCGAACTCTTCACCGATGGCGGCGTAGATGAAGTCGGAGTCGGCGACGGGGATGACTTCGGTGAACCCGAGTCCGAGACCCCGACCTGAGACACGTCCCGCGGCGAGTCCGAAGGTGGCCTGCGAAGGCTGGAACGCGATGCGGTCGAACCACACGTCAACGTTGACGGTCTTCTGCATCGCGGGGCTTTGCTCGGCCAACTCCTTCATGCGCGGGTTCTTCGCAAGCTCCTCGTCGTAATCCTTCTTCCACCACTCGGAGTCGGGCGGCGGCGGGTCGAAGCCGTCGAGCCAGAGATGGAAACGCTGCTTGATGCGGTCGGGCAGCACGGCACGGACGGGAGTGGCGAGCGTGGCGAGTGTCGGCACACGCTCCTGCACGTCGGGCGGCAGCGCTCCGACGATGAGGATGACGACGACGAGCACGAGCGAGCCGACGAAGACGAGAAGCTGCGGCCAGCGCCGCACGGCGACCAGATAGAGAGTAGCGTAAGCGCCGCTGAAGACGAGCATCTGCCCGAAGTCTTTGAGCGCGAAGAAGGGGATAAAAGGAATCACCCCCATCGCAAGCAGGGGGATGACGTTGCGCGCGCGCGGCAGTCCCCAGTAGGTGCGCGCAAGCTCACGATAGTGAACCGTCAGGATGCCCGCGAAGCCGACGAGGAAGGGAATCTTTGAAGGCTCCCAGGGCGTCATGTTGCCGCCGAACTTGCCCGCGCTCGACCAGATGATTGCGCCGAAGAGCGGGACGAGCGTACACAGCACGATGACGAAGCTGTGACGCTGCATCCAGTCGAGATACTTGTCATGGACGCAGAACCAGTAGGCGGCGGCCATCGCGGCGAAGGCGAAGAGCGGAATCCATGTGAAGGAAGACATGAGCGCGCGCCCGACCGTGATGTTCGAGCGTCGCACGACCTCGGGAGTGGCGGCGGGCTTCGCCGACGTGGGGTCAAGCCCCATCAACTGCTTCTTGTCCGGGCCGTAGAACTGCTCGATGAAGCGCATGCGCTGCACCTGTGTCTTTTCGGAGCGCGCCTCGGCCTTGTTGCCCGAGCCGTATTCGGGGTCGCTGTAGAGTCGATACTGGATGAGCATGCCGACCGAGAAGAGCAGGATGGCCGCCGTGAAGAGCGTCCAGTTGCCACGGAAGCGTTGCGCGCGTGAGAGCCAGAAGAGGAAAACGATGAGGGGCACGTAGAGCAGCAGGTCTCGCACCGCTCCGACCAACGAAGGCTCGTAGCCGCGCAGCAGCGCCGAGTCGTAGACGGCGACGTAGCCGACAATCTCAAGGCCGACGATCAGGAGCAGAAGCAGTAATTGTGTCGAAGCCCGATTCATCTTTAATGATTCCCCTCAAAAGCAAGGGCAAGCCGTGTGCTCACCAATGTCTACGAATCTCGTCATTGCCGGTTCGCCGGATTCGCGCATCGTCATTGCTGGTTCGCTTGATTCGCATCCCTCGCGCGCTTCGCTGCGGCGGGCGTCGCACGCGGCCCCGGTGTTGCGCGCGGCTGTGTGGGCGGCCCTGGTGTCTGACCCGGCGTTTGCGGCTGTGGTGCTTGGTTCTGTGTTTGACCTTGCGCGTGCCTTCCGGGCTGCTGTGGCGGCTGTTGCGTCTGTGGCTGTGTTGCACCGGCCACGCTCAGGAGTCCGAGGTCGCGAGCCTTCAAGACGAGCGCGGCGGCGACGGGCGCGGCAGCCTTCGCGCCGTAGCCTCCGCCTTCGATGATGACGGCGATGGCGAGTTGCGGGTGGTCGAGCGGCGCGATGCAGAGAAACCAACTATCAATGCGTTTCTCAGGCGAGATGATGGGCACTTCATATTCGCGAATCGGATTGCCGCGGCGGTCGCGCTCGACCTTCTTCTCCATCTTCATCTCGCCGGTTTTGGGGTCATAGACGGGCACGTCCTTTTCAGCCGTTCCGGTCTTGCCGCCCGTGATGATGCCCTGCGCGTGAACCGGCGCGAGGACGCTCGTCGCAGTGCCCAGAGGCCCTGCGGTGACGAGACCCATGATGCGGCGCATCTCAGCCGCGGCCTGCGGAGTGTTGACCTGCGCAAGGACAGCGGGCGGCTGGTCGTACTCGATCTTGGGCTTCATCAACTGGCCTTGCAGGTTGGCAATCGCGCAGGCCGCGAGCGCCATCTGAAGCGGAGTCATCTGCCCCGCGTAGCCCTGTCCGAAGCCTTCGAGCGCGAGGTCATAAGTCCGCATCTTCGGATTCGAGACGATGGTGGCCTCGCTCGGCGCGAGCGCACGCGCAACAGCCGCACTGCTCGTGTTCCACAGTTGCGGAGCTTTCAGGTTGCGCGTGGCCTCGGCGGGTGTGGCGTATGTGCCAATCCCGAGAAGCCGGGCCGTCTCAGCCAGCCGCTCGGGGCCCAGCTTGACGGCCATCTGCGCGAAATACTGGTTGCAAGAGGCTTCCAGCGCGGTGTCGATCCCGATGTGGCCGTGAACCTCGCCCGTGCCGCCGGAGTCGAGTATCGGCTTCGCGCCCGGCTCTGCGATATAGCCGCCCGCTGTGCAATTAAATTCAAGGCCCTGCGTGCCGTTGCGGAAGGCGGCCATCATCACGACGGTCTTGAAGGTCGAGCCGGGGATGTAGTAAGCGCGGAGCGCGCGATTGACGAGAGGCTGATCGCGCTTGTTGGCCTCAAGCCTGATCCATGCGTCCTCTTCCTGCACCTCCTTCAGACTGTACGAAGGATTGGAGTACATCGCCAGCACTTCGCCCGTCTGCGGATTGAGGACGACGGCCGCGCCGTGTCGCCCACGGAGTTGTGCGACAGCCTCTTTCTGCAACTCGCTATCAATCGTCAGGCGCACGTCGAGGTTTGCGGGCTGCTTGATGTCGCGTCCCAGAGCGAGGTCGAGCGCTTCGGGCGCGGCCCCGCTCTGGATGCCGAACAGAGCGCGCTCAAGACCGGCGTCGCCGCGGTCGGAGCCGAGCAGTTGCGACATCTCCGTGTCGAGCGGATAGTCGCGCACGATCTGCCCGTTTGGCGCGCGGCGATAGAGCGCCAGAGCTTTATCGAGGCTTCCCGTGCGGTCGAGAATCCAGCCGCGCAGAGTTGACTCGGCCAGCCGACGGTTACGCAGGTCTTTATAGCTTAACTCCTGAAAGCGGTCGTTCGACTCCGCCGCGTACTGCGCCCAGTAGACGTGGAAGCCGAAGACGCCGAGGGCGAGCAGCACGAAGAGCCAGCGCAGAGCGCGCAAGCCGCGATTGGTCGAGGTCGCGCCGAGCCGCTGCCTGACCTCCGGCGGCAGGTCTGCGGGCGCGACCGCTTCGAGCGCCGAACGCCTGCGCCTGCGCAGCAGCAGCAAAGACGCGAGCAGCAACAGCGTCAGCAGCGCTGCTCCCGCCACATAAACCAGGCTCAATATCGCCGGTCGTACTTCCGGTGTGTCTGCAAGAAACATAGCTTGAATATAAGTGATAAGTGATGAGTGATAAGTGATAAGAAAAACAAGACCCACTTTTCTTTCTTATCACTTATCACTCATCACTTATCACTGCCTTTTAAACCTCACTTCCACATCGCCGAAGCTGACGACATCGCCGTCCACTATCTGTCGCGCCTCGCCGTAGGAGATGCGTCGCCCGTTGATGAATGTCCCGTTGGTCGAGCCGGTGTCGGCGACGAGCAGCGTGCCTTCGCGATTCATGACGAGCGAGGCGTGAATCTTTGAGACGCTCTGATGTTCGAGTTGCAAGTCGTTGTCGGCCACGCGACCGACGTTGATGCGCCGCCCGCCGGGACGAAACGGAAGGACTTTCTCGAATGAGCGTTCCGGCATCATGACGCGCGCCGCGACCGGCGTGTCATTAGTGGCCGCCTGTATCTTTGCTTTCGGGACGGCGTCGGCCGCCACCTCACCCGCACGCCTCGCCTGCTCGTCCTGCTGTTTCAGCTCCTCCTCGAACTCGCCGAAGGTCGGATCGACCGCGATGCCGGAGGTGAAGATGTCCGCGCTCGTCTCGACCTTGATCGGCGCGAGCGTGCGCAGACGCCGGTCGTTTGTATAGTCGATGGCGGCGGCGAGCACTTCGTTCTCCAAGTCTTTGATAAACTCGGGTGGCGCTTCGGAGTGTGTGCCCCACTCGACCTTGAGCTTGAAGAGATGCGGCGCGATGCGTCGCCCTTCGGCATCAGCGCGGACGCGCTCGTCGATGAGTTGCTTCATGCGCTCGATGAGTTTGGTGGTGGTGAAGGCGGACTGCGTCTCTGCTTCGCGCCCGAGCTTGCGATCAACAGCCGAACCCATGCCTTCGAGCACGCGTCGCATCAGACGCTCGACCAGCGCCTCGTCTCGCTTCTTCGGCTTTTCTTCCTTCTTCTCTTTCTCTTCGCTCATAACGGGGCGTCTACAAAAAAACCGAAAGCGAGCCGGGACTTCAGACCGGCGGCAAAGGTCTTAGAGCAGGGGAGAGGGGAAAACTGATATTGCCTGAATGACTCTGCCGTCATTCTAGCCGAAAAAAGCCGCTCGGCGGAAGCGTCGTCTAAAAGCTGAGGGAAAAGGAAGAAGAAAAGGACACAAAAGCGAGCTTTGTCGCCGCCCGTACCCTTTAACAACCCGACCCGCAGATGATACAAGTCACAATTCACCAACGCAGACACAGAGGACATTAGATTTGAGTAAGGCGACCGACAAGAGTCAACTTCAATAAGGCGACCGACGTTCAGCGAAAGCCTCTCTGCCGTGCCGCCTCGTAGAGAACGACGGCGAGTGCGACGGCGACGTTCAAGCTCTCGACCGGCTCGCGCATAGGAATGCGTACGCTCTCGTCCGCGGCGCGCACTTCCGCGTCCGAGAGTCCGACGGCTTCCGGGCCCAGGATGACGGCGAGCGCGTTCGTCCATTCGAACTCGGTGTGCGTGGATGCGGACGTGGCGTCCGTAGTTACAGTGCGAATGCCGCGTTCGGCGCACCAGCGTAGTGTCTCCTCGAATGTGGGCCCCGTCCAGAGCGGGAGTCTGAAGGCCGAACCCATCGAGCCGCGCAGGGCCCGCGCCGAGAGAGGGTCGGTCGAGCCTTTCGTCAAGATGGCGGCGGTCGCGCCCGCTGCTTCCGCGACTCGCAGCATCGCTCCCGCGTTAGAAGGATTGTTTGCGCCGTGCATGACGACAATGAGCGGCGTGCCCTTCGCGCGCTCGACAATTTCCCTGCCGGTCTGTGGCCGACGCGCGAGGGCGACGATACCCTGCGGAGTCTTCGTGTCCGAGACGGATTCGAGGACGCTCTCGCCGACGAGAACGAGCGACGGGCAAACGTCTCGCAGTTTTTCGAGAAGCGTCGCGCCGCGCTCATCCGCCGCGAGTCCCTGCGTGTAGAGCACCACCTCGAAATCAATCGACGCACTCAACGCCTCTTCGCAGAGTCGCACGCCCTCGACGAAGACGGAATCTCTCTCGCGCCCGTCCCTCACGGCACGGGCGCGTTGGACGAGCGGATTCTTACGGCTCTTGATCGTCTCTCTCGACATAATCATTTCGAGGCAGAAGCCCGACCGTCAGGGAGGGCGTTGGTCTATGGCTGTGCCGCACTCTTCGCTGTAACGCTCTGCGGTGGTTGAGACGCCCTCCCTGACGGGGTCGGGCTTCTGCTAGGCGACAGGCGACTCCGGCTCGACTTCAACCCAGACGGGCCAGTGATCCGAGACGCCCATGACGCGGGCGACTCCCCAACGAAGAACGCGCACGCCGCGCGTGAAAATCCAGTCGAAGTGGTATCGGAGAAGTCCGGAACGCCAGGTAGCCGTGCCCGTAGGAAGTGGAGTCGTGTAGCCGCGAGATTCGAGAAACGCGCGGGCGGCGAGTCGCGCTTCGTGCGTGATGGTGTTGAAGTCGCCGAGCAAAATAATGGCCCCCGACTCGCTCATGCGGTCTGCGTGTGCGAGCACTGTGCGATGCTGTTCGAGTTGTCCTGCGACGTTGGCGTGCGTGTCGATGTGAGAGTTGAAGACGTGCAGCCTCCGCTCGCCGAAGGGGACAGAAGCGGCGAGCGCGAGACGCGGACGCCAGCGGCATTCGCTCGAAGGCAACTCGATACGTGTCGGGTCGTAGAGCGGCAGGTGACTGAGGATGGCGACGCCCGTGTCGCCCGCTTCGCCGACTCGCATCCTCTCCTCAAAATCGAGCCACCACTTTCTATCCTTCGGCTCCACATCAACAGGCGTAGGGACGTGCGCGCGTATGTAGCTCATCTCCGTCGCCTCTGCGAGCAAGCGCGTCACGTGTTGACCGCCCGCGCGGAGTGTCCCGCGGTCTGCTTCCTGTAACGCGATCACGTCGGCACGTGGCATGCGCCTTCCGCCGGTCAGGATTCGCGCCGCCTTCAGGATGTTCCGATTGACGAGCCGCGTACGTCGTCCGGGCCATCCCAGTCCGACGCGGCGCAGAAGGCTCCCGCCGATGAGGTGCGAGCCGACGCCGTAACGAATGTTGTAGGTGGCGACGACCAGACGCGAAGGCAAGGCTGATGACGTTGAAGTCTCAGCCCGCGTCGGTCTGGTTTCAGCGAGTGTCGATTTGATTTCAGTCAGCGTCGGCTGAATTAAACCAAAGTCACCGCGCTCGATTTCGTGTCCGGGCGCAAGCTGGTCTGTGCTGTCAATCTGGAGGGTAGAGGCCATTCACTCCTTCAGCTTTGCGTAGCTGGCGCGTGGATTGAAAAAACGGCGAGCGTGTTTCAGTTGAAAATCCGCCGGAGACTGTTTCCAGCCCCGCCGCTCCGCCTCAAAACCCGAAAGCGATGCGTCAAACCACAGAGCGCAGCGTTCCGACGCCGTATCAGTTCGTCCTACGCCGGAGAAGCGTGTTCCGACGCCAGAGAAGCGTGTTCCGACGCCATATTAACGTGTTCCGACGCCGTATTAGCGTATTCCGACGCCGTATTCGCATGTTCCGACGCCGTAGCAGCGGTGTCCAGTGCCATAGCGATGTGTTCCGAGACCGTATCGGTTTGATCCGGGGCCGTATCGGCGTGGAAAAGTCTGTGGCGGCGTGCGCCATACACGTATTCGTGCGTTCCGATGCCGTGGCGACGTGGAAAAGTCCGTAGCGGCATGTTCCGTACACGTATCCGTATATTCCGACGCCGTAGCGACGTGTTCCGATGCCGTATCGGCGCATTCCTATGTCATGTTGACATATGCCGGAGCCGTATCAGCGTGGAAAATCCCGTATCAGCGTGGAAAAGTCCGTATCAGCGTGGAAAACCCCGTGGCGGAGTGTGAAAAGTCTGTGGCCGCATGAAAAAAGCCTGTGGCGGCTGTGAAAACTCCGCAGCGGCGCGTAACGCGGCCAAATCAACTCTATTTTCGCCACATGCCACATGCCATTTGCCATATCTCAGCCGCCGACCGGGGCGGGGGCGATCACGTCATGGATAGCACGCACTTCGGTGACGAGTTGTGCGTACTGTTCGAGCGTGAGCGATTGTGCGCCGTCCGAGAGCGCGCGCTCGGGCTGATTGTGGACTTCGATGATAAGTCCATCGGCTCCGACGGCGACGCCCGCACGCGCCAGCGGCGTGACCATAAAATTCTTCCCCGTCCCGTGCGAAGGATCGACGACGACGGGCAGATGCGAGATGCGTTGGACGGCTGGAATGGCCGCGAGGTCGAGCGTGTTGCGCGTGTGCTGTGCGAAGGTGCGGACGCCGCGCTCGCAGAGGATGACGTTGTAGTTGCCCTCGGCCATGATGTATTCGGCGGCGAGCAGCCACTCGTCGAGCATGGCCGACAGCCCGCGCTTTAAGAGCACGGGCAGGCGCGAGCGCCCCGCGCGCTTCAGCAGAGAGAAGTTCTGCATGTTGCGTGCGCCGACCTGAAACACGTCTGCGTAGCGTTCGACGAGATCGGCGCTCGCTTCGTCCACCGCCTCCGTCACGATCTTCAGCCCCGTTGCCTCGCGGACTTCCGCGAGCAGCTTCAAGCCCTCTTCGCCAAGCCCCTGGAAAGCATACGGCGAGGTGCGCGGCTTGAACGCGCCGCCGCGAAAAAAGCGCGCGCCGCTGCGCTTAACGGCTTCGGCGATGGCGAAGAGTTGTTCGCGATTCTCGACGGCGCAGGGGCCCGCGATGATGGCAAGCTCTTCGCCGCCAATCTCCGCGTCGCCGACGCGGACAACCGTCTTCTCGGGCCGCAGGTCGAGCGAGACGAGCTTGAAGGGCTTGGTGACGCGTATAGCCTCGGCGACGCCGCGCATGGTCTCGAAGCGCGTGATATCTACGGGCCGGTCGTTGCCGGTGATGCCGATAGCCGTGCGCGAAGCGCCGGGCATCGTGTGCGGGCGGTAGCCCAACTCTGTGATAACACGCTCGACCTCCGCGATGTCGCGTTCGGTGGCGTCGGCCTTCATGACTATGAGCATCAGTTACCTCTTAAAGCGAAATCAGTTTCACGGACTCTAAAACAAAACCAGTTTGACGGACACATGACTGATTCTGGTCAGCAAAAAAGTTGCCGTGAGATTTAACGGCAAGCCTCATGCCGTCCCTACGGCAGGAGCGTTACTACATTCTCTCCGGAACCTCGATGCCGAGTGTGGCAAGCGCGGAGGTAAGCTGTTTTCGCACGAAATCCGTGACGTAGATGAGCACCGCGCGTCTCGTCGTGTCTCGCTCTTCGAGTATGCGATTCTCGTCGCGATTGTAGAAGAAGTTAAAAGCCTGTGCCAGTTGGAACGTGTACTTGGCAAGATGCGAAGGCTCTGCGAAGGCCGCGGCCTGCGCGTTGACTTCTGGCAGACGCGCCGCGAGCGTGACGAGCGACCAAATCTCGCTCCCCGTCTCGCCCTCGAAAACCTGCCGCACGCGCTCGCACGCCTCGCCGCCCTCACGCGCTGCTTCCGTGACGAGGCTTTGTGCCTCCGGCAACGCACGGGTTGGCAACTTGCGAAAGATCGAGTTGGCGCGCACCGCCGCGTACTGGCAGTAAGGCCCGGCCTCGCCCTTTGTCGAGAGCGCCTCCTTGAAGTCGAAAACGATGACGGAATTTCGCGTCCACTTCAAAAGGAAGTAGCGCAGTGCGCCGACGGCGAGGATATGAGATGCCTTGCGTATCTCTTCAGGCGAGACTTCCGGGTGACGCTCTTCGACTTCGCGCAAAGCGTTCGCTTCGAGCGTGTCAATCAAATCATCGGCCTTGACGCCGAGGCCCCGACGCCCGCTCATCTCGACGAAGGCGCGCGAACGCTCTTCGGTGCTCAACTCAAGGCCAAGCTCAAGCGCAGCCGCGGGCGAGAGCGCGACCATCTCGTAAGAGAGATGCACGCTCGCCTGCTCGCCCACCTGTGGGGCGACAGCGGCGACGCCGCGCTTGACGACCTCCTGCGGGTACGACTGGCGCGAGTCGATCACGTTGTAGACCGTCGCGCCCGCCCCGAAGCGCGGCGCATCGGCCAAAGACTCCGCCGCGTCGCTCGTCGTCATCCAGACGGTGTGCCCCGCCTCGTCTGTGCGAAAGGGTTTGAAGTAGAAGTTGAGATCGACCTGTCCGAGCTTCCACAGTTGATATGCGATGTCCTTGCCCGTGTAGGTCACAGTGCCGTTGGAGCGGACGATAATTTTGTCTGACTCATGCTCTTCGCTGCTCTCGTGCGTCTCCATCGGCATGACCCAGCAGCCACGGTTTCGCCCCTCCGGCTCGAAGTGGATCGCGCCCGACTCCTTCATGCGCTCGAAAGCGTGCGACCAGAGAAAGTGCAGAACTTCGGACTCGCGCGGTAGAAGGTCGTAGGTTATCCGCAGCCGCGACATCGTATCGAGATGGCAGTTGACGATGCGCGTAGCAACGTAGTCGGCCACCTCTGCGGTCGCGTTGTTTCCCTCTTCGAGCGCGTGCAGAGTCTCGACTCTCAACTTCAAACGCTCCGGGTCTTCTTTCGCATCCGGGTCGCCGTTCCGATAGAACAAGCCGACGCGCGCGTACAAGTCCCAGCAGTAGAAGTCGAACGGAGTCTCGTCGGTAAGAGAAGCGTCGAGGGCGCGCACGTCTTCGAGCGACATGCGTTCGAGATGGATGAAGCCGACGACCACGTCCGCGACCTGCACGCCGGTGTTGTCGATGTAGTTGTGGACTTCCGTAAGCTCGCCGCTTGCGCGAAGTATGCGGACGAAGGTGTCGCCGATGACCGAGTTGCGCAGGTGGCCGATGTGCGCCGCCTTATTCGGGTTGACGCTCGTGTGCTCGACCATGCGCTTCGGGCGCGATTTGGCAGCGGAATCTTCCGCAGCCGTGGCGCTCTCAGGAGTGGATTCGGAAAGACCCGCGAGCAGGCGCGCGCGGTCGTAGAAGAGATTCAAGTAACCCGCGCCCGCGACTTCGACACGCGCGACCTCTTCGACCGCCAACAACTCAAGCCGCAATTCTTCGGCGATGGCGCGCGGGTTGCGCTTCTCGCCCGTCGCCCCCTTGATGCGCTTTGCAAGCTCGAAAGCGATGGGGAAGGCCAGGTCGCCCAATTCAGTACGCGGCGGGACTTCCGAAGGGATTTGTTCAAGCTCGACGCCGAATTTGGCGGCTGCTGCGGCGCGAACGCGCTCGCGTATGCTCTGTTGCAGTTCGATCAGATTCAAAGTGTCCGATTCCTTTAACTCTCTCGGCGGATTCGCTAACAGATTATCACTCGACGAAAACGGTTATGCCGGAAAAGTCGAAAGTATAGCGCAGCCGATTCGCGCGGCGCTAACGCGATGCGCTCTACATAGATTCAATCTTGTAATTTAGCGCGAGGGGAGTTCACCGCAGAGGCGCTGAGGACACAGAGACTCGCAGAGAGTTGCAAGTCTCTGCGCTTCCTCCGCGAACTCAGCGCCTCTGCGGTGAAGAATGCTTACATCACATTCAAGATTCGATTCCTTAAAGAGTGTCCGGCTTGACACTTCACTGACGCGCTCTGCTACCATCGCTGACAGATTCAATGCACATCAACAGGCAGACAGACATTCCCGAAGAGCTATGCGAGCGCATGCGTGCGGCGCGGAGCGTCTTTGTGTTGACCGGCGCGGGCGTCTCAGCCGAGAGCGGCGTGCCGACTTTTCGCGGCGGGGGAAACACAGCCGCTTGGAAGGGGATGCCCTTCGATGTCATCGCATCGGCGGGGATGGTTAGAAGCAATCTGCCGGAGGTCTGGGAGTGGTTCGATTATCGCCGCGGCGTTCTTGAAAGCTGCGAACCGAACCCCGCACACGCGACGCTCGCACGCTGGCAGGACTGCTTCTCGCGGTTCACGCTCGCCACGCAGAACGTTGACGGGCTGCACACCTCCGCCGGGTCGCGCGTAGTGCTTGAACTGCACGGCAACGTCTGGCGCGCTCTCTGTCTCAAGTGTGGAGGCAGGGAAGACCTGCGGGAGAAGCCGAAGCAGGAGCGGCCACCCGTGTGTCTTGCCTGCGGCGGACTGATGCGGCCCGACGTGGTGCTCTTTGGCGAGATGTTACCGCAGGATGTTTGGAGCGCGGCTGCCGAGCGAGCCGCTCTCTCTGATTTGTGTTTCGTCGTGGGAACATCCGCGATTGTTTATCCGGCGGCAGGGCTTCCCGCCGTGGCCGCTGAGTCGGGCGCGTTCCTCGTCGAGGTCAATCCGGAACCGACGCCACTCTCCGGTATCTGCGACCTGACATTGCGCGGGCCGGCGGGCGAGATTTTGCCTCTTTTAGAATTTTAGCGAAGCCACTCTTAGTATTTTAACGAATATGCGGACGCTCTACTTCGACTGTTTCGCGGGCATCAGCGGCGACATGACGCTCGGCGCGCTTGTCGGCGCTGGCGTAGACGGGCGTGCATTGAAGGAACAACTCGCGCTGCTTGATTTGCCGGGCTATGAGATCGGCTTCGAGACGGTTGACCGTTCCGGGATAAGTGCCACGCGCGCGGTCGTGCGTCTGAAGAGAGACGAGCATCAACACCGGCATCTCTCCGACATCGAGAAGATCATCGGCGGCTCGCGGCTCGGGACGGCGGTCAAGGAGCGTGCGCTCAAGATTTTCGGTAAGCTGGCCGAAGCAGAGGCGCGCGTCCACAACGTCGCCGTCTCTTCGATACACTTCCACGAAGTCGGGGCCGTCGATGCAATCGTGGACGTGGTCGGCGCGTGCATCGGCTTCGAGCTGCTCGGCGTCGAGCGCTTCGTCGCATCGGCTCTGCATGTCGGAAGCGGCACGGTCGAGATGGCACACGGGCGTTTCCCAGTACCGCCGCCCGCCGTCGCGGAGCTTTTACGTGGAGCGCCCATCTACTCGACCGACATCACAGGCGAACTCGTCACACCCACGGGCGCGGCGATTGTCGCGACCCTTTGCGAAAGCTTCGGCGCACTGCCGCGGATGCGCGTGGACGCCACGGGGTACGGCGCGGGGACGCGCGAGTATCAGAACTTTCCAAACGTGCTGCGCGTGATGGTCGGGGAAGGGGAAGCGGCGGGCGAAGAGTCGCATGCGGGTATCGCGTATGAAGTGTCGCGTTCGGGTGTCGCTCAAGCTGAAGAGGAATTGTTGATGGTCGAGACGAACGTGGACGACGCGTCGCCGCAATTGCTCGGCCACCTTTTGGAGCGCGCGTTGGCCTGTGGCGCGCTCGACTGTTATCTCACGCACGTGCAGATGAAGAAGAACCGGCCCGGCGTGCTCGTCTCGATACTCTGCCGACCGACGGAGCGAGAGGCGGTGCTCGACCTTCTTTTCGCGGAGACGCCAACACTCGGCGTGCGTAGTTATGAGGTAAGCCGCCGCGCGCTCGAAAGGGAGTCCGTGACTGTCGAGACCGAGTTCGGTACGATTACCGTCAAGGTCGGGCGTTACAAAGGCCGAGTCGTGAGCGCGTCACCGGAGTTCGACGAATGCCGCGAGGCCGCGCTCGCGCGTGGTGTGCCGCTGCGCTCGGTGCAGGAGGCAGCGCTCATCGCCTTTCAACAAACGAGCGTTTAAGACTTTGGGTACTCGCCGGCAACCGGTTAGCCTGCACGCCCAAACGTCCGTTGAGGTGATATCTATGGCGACGACTTTTTCTGCCACTGAGCCGGATGACGAGTCGGACGAAACACGAAAGCGCGGCGTCGATCTGGACAAGATCGAGCGCGGCGTCCGTCTCATCCTCGAAGGCGTCGGCGAAGACGCGGAACGACCCGGTCTGCAAAGGACGCCGTTGCGCGTGGCAGAGATGTACGCAGAGCTGACCGCAGGGATGCGCGAAGACCCCGCCGAGCACGTCCGTGCGCTGCCCGGCGACCGGCACGACGAGATGGTCATCGTCAAGGACATACACTTCGCTTCGCTCTGCGAGCATCACCTTGCGCCCTTCGTCGGCAAGTGCCACGTCGCATACATCCCGAAGGCGGGGCGCATCGTCGGATTGTCGAAGCTGGCGCGGCTCGTCGAGACCTTCGCGCGCCGTCTGCAAGTGCAGGAGCGTCTGACCTCCGAGATTGCCGACACGCTCTTCGACGGACTCAAGCCCGTGGGCGTCATGGTCGTGATGGAAGCCGAGCACACCTGCATGACCATCCGAGGCGTGAAGAAGCCCGGCGCAATCACCATCACCTCGGCCATCCGCGGCGGCTTCCGCAAAGACCCGCGCACACGCGCCGAAGCGATGGCGCTCATACGCGAGAAGTAAAACGGACGACGCGCTCAGATTTCTTTCGCGGTTTCTATTTTCTTTCGCGGTTCTATGACGAGTCGCAGTCGAGTTTGAAGGAGGTCGAAATACCTTCGCTTACATGAAAACTTTCTACGTCACAACTCCGATTTACTATGCGAACAGTTTGCCGCACATGGGGCACCTGTATACGACCGTCGTCGCGGACTTCCTGGCGCGCTATCACAGGCAGCGCGGCTTCGAGACCTACTTCCTGACGGGGACGGACGAGCACGGGACGAACATCGAGCGCGCTTCGGCTCGCGCGGGGCGCACACCCCGTGAGCACGTCGATCACATCGTCGGCGAGTTGAAGAAGATGTTCGAGGCGTTCAAGCTCGACGGCGGGCACGGCGGCTACGACATCTTTATGCGGACGACCGAGCCGTTTCATTACGAGGGCGCGAGCGAGTTCTGGCAGCGCGCCGCCGAGGGTAAGACACCGAAGGGGCGCGAGAATATCTATAAGGATTTCTACGAGGGATGGTTCTGCGCGCCGTGCGGGACGTTCAAGTCGGAAGGCGAGCTTCAGCCCGCGTCGGAAGAAAACGAACAGCCGCTCTGTCTCATCCACGAAAGACCGGTGGACAGGGTTTCGGAAGAGAGCTACTTTTTCCGCCTCTCGGATTACGACGAGGCTTTGCTCAAGCTCTACGAGTCTCGCCCGGACTTCATACGGCCCGAGGTGCGGCGCAACGAAGTCGTCAGCCTCGTCCGCGGCGGACTGGAAGACGTTTCCATCAGCCGCCTGAAGACTTCTGTGAGTTGGGCCATCCCCGTCCCAAATGATCCGCAGCACACCATCTACATCTGGTTCGACGCGCTCATCAACTACATTACTGCGCTCGGTTGGGGAAGCGAGGGGCGAAGGACGGAGTTGAGCGAAGACCTCTTCAAGAAGTTCTGGCCCGGCACGCACCTCATCGGTAAAGACATTCTGCGACAGCACGCGGTGCTGTGGCCCGCGATGCTCTTAGCGGCTGGTGTAGAACTTCCGCGCGGGGTCGTCGCGCATGGCCTCTGGCTCGACCAGACGGGGCGCAAAGGCTCGAAGACTTTGGGGAACGCGCTTGAGTTGCCCACGCTTCTGCGCCACTTCCAGACCGACGCCGTGCGCTACTTTCTTCTGCGCGAGATGTCTTTCGGGCAGGACTGCAAGGTTGATTATGAGGTCATCCTCGAACGCTCGAACAGCGACCTTGCGAGCGGGCTTGGCAACCTCTTGAGCCGCACGCTGACGATGATTCAGAAATACTTCGACGGCATTGTCCCCGCGCCCGACATCTCCGAGGAGCGGCGTCTGCTGGCGAAGCGCGCGGGCGTGGATTCCGATGCGTTGGAGCTTGCGAGCAGCCTCCAACTCGTCCGCGACCAGTTCGTGCAGCACGTCGAAGAGTACGCCTTTCACCGCGCCCTCGAAGCTGCGTGGGGCATGATCGCGCGCGTCGATAAGTTCATCTCGGAGGCGAAGCCGTGGGAGCTGGCGCGCAGCGATGAACAGCGCGAGACGCTCGGGGCCGTGCTCTACCGCGCGGCGGAGACGATACGTTGGCTGGCGGTGCTGCTCTGTCCAGTGATGCCCGAATCCTCGCGCGCCATGTGGCGGCAGTTGGGACTTGAAGGAGACCCGCAGCGATTTGATCCGACCGAACTCAAGTGGGGAGGCTTGCGGTCGGGCGAGCACATCGGCGAAGTCGCGCCGCTCTTCCCGCGCATAGACAAGGCGAAAACAATGTCAGAGATAGAAAAAGAGATCACACAGCGTAAAGAATCAGAGATGACCACGGGGGCCCAAACGACAGAGAAGAGCACCGGAGCCGAAACGAGTCCTGCGCCAAACGCGGGCGCGCATGCGACACCAGACGCGGGCGCGCACGCGACACAGGCGGCTGTGCCCGGCTCTCCGACCGCAGCCGAGACGAAGCCCGTACAGCCGCCCACGCAGGGAGCGACCGAAGCTCAGCCGCCACCCGGCGCGCTGGAGCAGTCATCGTCGTCCACGCCCGAAGGCGTCGCGACCTACATCACGATTGACGACTTCGTAAAGGTCGAGCTGCGCGTGGGCCAGGTTCTGACAGCCGAGCGCGTGCCAAAGTCGGACAAGCTGCTCCGCTTTACCGTTGACATCGGCGAGCCTGAGCCGCGACAGATTCTCGCAGGCATCGCCGAGCACTACGAGCCGGAGAAACTCGTCGGGCGCAAGCTCGTCATCGTCTCGAACCTCAAGCCACGAAAGCTCCGCGGCTTTGAATCGCAGGGCATGGTGCTCGCAGCTTCTGTCGGCGAAGAAGGCCGCCCCGTCCTCGCCACCTTCGCCGAAGACGTGCCGAATGGAGCAAGACTCAAGTAAGAAGAAAGTAGACAGTAGACAGTAGACAGTAGACAGTAGCGCTCCGCGTGATGGACGTGGCGCTTTCACCCTGACGATTGGATAGCGAAAGTTCTTCTACTGACTACTGACTACTGTCTACTGTCTACTATTCCCATGTTCGTTGATTCACACGCACATATCGACGGCGAGGAGTACGACGCAGACCGCGACGAGGTTGTCGAGCGTGCGCGTGCGGCGGGCGTAGGCGCGATTCTAAACGTCGGGACGGGCGACCCGCACAGCGGCGTTCTGGAGCGCGGGGTGGCTGTGGCCGAGAAGTATGAGGGCGTTTTCGCAGCCGCAGGCGTTCACCCGCATGACGCGCGGCTCTTTGATACGGATGCCGAGAGACGCCTGTTTGACATACTGCGTGGGAGTGAAAGCGTCGTCGCGTTGGGAGAGATAGGACTTGACTTTCACTACGACAACTCGCCGCGCGAGGTGCAGCGCGCGGTCTTTGCGAAGCAGTTGCGGATGGCTTTGGAGCTTGAGCTTCCCGTCATCATCCACTCGCGCGAGGCCGACCGAGAGACTGTGGAAATCCTTCGCGCGGAGTATGCGGGGGCTGTGCGTGGCGGGGTCATGCACTGCTTCGGCGGCGGACTAAAGATGGCGGAAGAGGTGCTCGAACTCGGCTTCCTGATCTCATTCGCGGGCAACGTCACGTTTAAGAAGGCGGAGAACCTGCGTGAAGTGGCGAGAATCGTCCCGTCCCGAAGTCTACTCGTCGAGACTGACTGCCCCTTCCTCACTCCGGTTCCTTTCCGTGGCCGACGCAACGAGCCTTCGCATGTTGTCGAGACGGCGCGCTTCCTCGCCGCCTTGAGAGGCGTTGAGCCTGAAGAACTCGGGCGCACGACCACGGAGAATTTCGCGCGTCTCTTTGGCGTCCACGTAGCCTAAATGGCTCCGTGCATCGTTCGCCGTCCAACTTTTCCGCGCGTCCGGCACAATCAACTTTTCCTCTCAGCCTGTAAATGTTATAAAAGTCGTGACAGGTTACGGGTGACATGTAACAGGAGGATTGAAACTCTTAACGGTTGCCGACTCATCATTCGGAAGCTTTATCTCGTCGCTCGTCACACGTTACCGTTCACACTTCTTATGGCTCAACAGAACTCATTCGACATCGTTTCGCAGATCGACATGGCCGAAGTCAAGAACGCGCTCGACCAGGCAATGAAAGAGGTCAGGCAGCGCTTCGACTTCAAGGGAAGCAAGGCCGAAGTCAGGCTCGAAGGCGAAGAGCTGATTCTTTCCGCCGAGGACGAGACGAAGCTGCGTAACATGAACGACATCCTTCAGCAGAAGCTCGTCCGCCGAAGCGTGCCACTGAAGGCGCTCTCTTACGGTCGCGTCGAGCCAGCCGCGGGGGGCACCGTCCGCCAGCATGTCGCGCTCCAACAGGGCATCCCTTCGGACAAGGCCAAAGAGATCGTCAAGTTCATCAAGGAGACGAAGGTGAAGGTGCAGGCCGCCATTCAGGGCGACACTGTCCGCATCACCGGGCGCGACCGCGACACTCTTCAGGACGTGATCGCGCAGCTCAAGGCCAAAGACTTCGGCATCAACATGCAGTACACGAACTATCGTTCAAATTAGTGATGAGTGATGAGTGATGAGTGTTAAGAAAGAACAGCACCCACTTTTTCTTATCACTCATCACTCATCACTCATCACTCATCACTTATGAACACATCCGTTAACACAGCGGCAGCCGAAGGGCGACATTTAACCGCCAGACGCATCTTCAGCCTTGTTGCTTCGGAGCTGGCACTCGTCGAGGAGGAGTTCGAGCGGCAGGCGCGTTCCAACATACAGGTCATCGCCTACATCGGCGACTACCTGCGCGCTTCCGGCGGCAAGCGCGTGCGCCCCGCGCTGACTCTGCTTTCGACCAACGCCGTCGGCGGCAACGCCTCGCTGCCGAACGTCATTCGCATGGCGACCGTGATGGAGTTTTTGCACACGGCCACACTCGTCCACGACGACATCATCGACAACGCGGAGACGCGACGAAACCGGCCCTCGATCAACTCGCGTTTCGGCAATCAGGCCGCCGTGCTGATGGGCGACTGGCTCTACATGTCTGCGTTCGAGACGAGCCTGCAAGAGCGTTCGCTCACTGTCCTCGATATCCTGACCGCGGTGACGCGGAAGATGACCGAAGGCGAGCTGTTACAGCTCACGCTGCTGGGCCGCGCCGACGTGACCGAGGAGCAGTATTTCGACGTGCTGCGACGAAAGACCGCATATCTCTTCAGCGCGTGCTGTGAGATTGGAGCCATCCTCGGCGGCGCTGAGCCGGAAGAGCGACGTGCGCTACGCGACTATGGGATGAATCTCGGCACGGCCTTCCAACTCATCGATGACCTGCTCGACTTCACTTCCGACGAAGACGCGCTGGGTAAGCCTGCCGGAGTCGATCTGCTCGAAGGGAAGGTGACGCTGCCCTTCATATATCTGCTCGAAGAAGAGTCGCGGATGAAGCCCGCCGTGCAGGCCGTCATGCGCGAAGGCGTCTACGGCGAATTCAGACGCGACGCGTTCCTGCGTTCGGCGGAGAAGACCGGAGCGCTGGAACGTGCGCGCGCGTGCGCGGCCTCCTACGCCGAGGCCGCCGTCACAGCGCTGGAGGGAATCAAGCCGTCGAAGTTTTCGGACGGACTTCGCTCGATCCCCGCATACATTCTCGAAAGGGAGATGTAGGCTTGAAGTAGACAGTAGACAGTAGACTCCGCAAGGCGGGCGCTGACACTGACACTCGGACGATTCATCAATGAAGGTTTTTCTACTGACTACTGACTACTGACTACTGTCTACTGCTGCTTATGCCTGACGAAAATCTTCTTGCCACACTTGAGAACGGTCTGAGGCAGTCGCGCTCGACGCGCTCGCGTCTGGCCTCAAGGCTGGCCGACCTCGAAGCCGAGGCCGAGCGCATCCGCACGGAACTGAACGAGATGGATGCGATCATCAGCCAGACCGAAGCGGCTATGTTCCGCATCCTCTCCTCGATGTTCGGCGCGCAGACGAACACCTCACCCTCTGACGCAGAGATCGAGTTCGCACTGCGCCGCGACGCAGCCACCACCGCGAGAAGCGCTCCGCCGCCACAGCAGCAGCAGCCCGTCTCGTATACGCAGAGTCACGCGTCTCAGCAGGAGCATGCCTTTCGCCACCAAATCCCGCCCATTCGCCCGGACATCGCGCCGAAAAGCGACCGCTTCTTCGAGCGAACTATTCCGCACGCGGCAGCCGTCCTGATGCGTGAGTCGGGCGCGCCGCTCCACGTCAACGAGCTTTACAATCGCCTGCTCGAAGGCGGCTTTCAGTTCACCGGCCAGAACCCGACGATCAGCATTGCCGTCTCGCTCAACCGCAACCGGCGCTTCCGCAAGGTCGCGCCCGGCACTTTCGACCTCGTCATCCGCGACGCCGCACAGGCTTCCTGACACACACGCGTGCCCATACGTCGAGCACGCGTACGTCCCGTTCATCGCGCCGCCAAAATATCCGGATTGCCGCTTGACCCTTCGCCGGTTAAAGAAGGAGAGGGGCACGACCGCATCCGTTGAAGGAAGTCGTGCCCCTCTCCTTTTGCGGGCCGCCTCTGAAAGAAGCGAGACCCGTAATGTATTTCAGGGACGGTGATAGAGTCTTCCATGTCGGGAAGGAAGGCTCTCTAACGCCGCGATTTGGTTGTTGCTCGCCGCCCTTACTTGGGGGCGCTGGCGAGGCACTGCTTCTTATCCGCCACGGCCTTGGCCTTCGCCGCTGCGCGCTCCTTGCCCTTCAAGGCGTTGGCCGCCTTCACCGCCACCTTGTAATCGTCGTTGCACTTCTTCACGGCGGCCACGTGCTCGGCGCTATGTTTGGGCCCCTTAGCCTTGGCGAGCGCGGCAGGCGCACCGGCGGAGATGGCGAGCGCCAGCATCAGCACAGTTTTCGTCAGAACGTTCTTCATCATTTTCTCCTCTGAATGAGTTGGGTTGAATTTCTGTCAGTCCTCGGTTCAAAAGCCTCTAAAGCCTTTACGTCAAGTTTGGTGGCAAGCATCGCGCCACAACAGCCAACGAAGTTCTGACGGATGACTCACTCAATTTTCTTTAACAATGAAGAGTGCCAAGGCCAGCGCGAGCCGCCGACGCCCCAGAGAGACTGTGGCGTTTTTGCGGGCGGAAACATTTTAGCCACGTGTCTTACCTCGTCGACGCGTGGAGTAGGAAGGCGGCGGTTTCCCGTGCGCCGGGTCTTTGTCACAGTGCTTGGCAACAAAGGTCAAAGCGAGTTGATATTTTCACGCCGCGCACGTACCTGTGCTAAGTTCTTCCGACATACTTCGCAAACGGACTGAAAGTGAGGCTTTGGAAACGGCGCATGCGTGCGATGATTCTTGCGGCGGGCTTCGGCACACGGCTCTGGCCGCTGACGATTGACCGGACAAAACCTGCGATCCCTTTTATGGGGCGACCCTTAATCGGCTACGTCGCCGAATACCTCGCGCGTTTCGGATTCGATGAGATCGTCGTCAACCTGCACCACCAGCCCGAATCAGTCCGCGCGGCGCTCGGTGACGGTCGAAGCTTCGGCGTGCGCTTCCACTACGTCGAAGAGCCTCTCATCCTCGGAACCAGCGGAGCCATCGACAACGCGCGTCAACTCCTGGAGGGCGATGCCTTCGTCGTCGTCAACGGAAAGATAGCGACCGACATCAACCTCTACGAAGCGCTCGAAACTCACCGAGGCATGCGCGCGCTCGCGACCCTCGTGCTCCGACCCAATCCCGCGCGCGAGCGTTACAGTACCATCGATATCCGGGAAGGACTCGTCAAAGGCTTCGGCGGCTATCCTACGTCCGATAACGCCGGTGATGTTAACGTCGGTGATGTCCGGGGTGCTGACGCCGGTGATATCCATAACGCTCATGACGTTGATGTCCACGACTCTACGCAGCCTTTGATGTTCACGGGGATTCAAGTGCTTGACCCGCGAATCTTCGAGTACATCCCGCGCGGCGTCTTCTCGCATACAGTAACGGACGTATACGTCCCGGCCATCGCGCGCGGCGAGCGCATCGCCGCGCACGTGGCCGAAGGCTCCTGGTACGAGCTTTCGACGGTCAGGCGATACCTTCAGACCAGCATCGCACTGATGCGTAGAGAGGGGCGCGAGATTGAAGTGGGAGACGGGTCGTTGATTGAGACGGGAGCACAGGTCTCGGAGAGCGTACTCTGGGAGAACGTGCATGTGGCCGCGGGGGCACATGTTCGACGCGCGGTGCTCGGCGCGGGAGTCAAGGTTAAGCCGGGCGAAGTGCTGGAGGATGTTGCGGTCGTTCGCGCCGAACTCGTTCAAGGAGTCGAGCCACCTCTGAAGGGCTTACGGGGTGAAGTCCGCGGCTCAAATTTTGTAGCGCCAATACCTGAGTGATACAATCGCTTTAAATGTTTCTCGTATCGCTGAAATAGTTTCTTCGTCGCGGTCTACCAAGACGCTTCGCTTCGATGCACCACCCTTCGCAAATCACTCCGAATGCCTTCCGAACCTCCGCGCGTGAGCGGCTGGCCGAGTACGTCGTCCATCTGGGAGGCAATGCCGAAAACATCCTTGCGCTTACGCCCGACGCATCGACACGCGAATATTTCCGTATCCACTGGAAGAGGGTTAAGGCCGTGGCGGCGGTCTACCCGGAGCCGTTCGACCCCGACATTCACCCGTTTCTCGATGTCACGCGTCTCTTCGCCGAGGCGAAGCTGCCGGTTCCAAAGATTCTCGACGTAGACGCTTTGAACGGCATCATCGTTCAGGAAGATTTTGGCGACCGGCAGTTGCGCCGCCTTCTGGAGTCCGCCTCCGAGGAAGAGCGCGAGGACTATCTAGAGCAGGCCATCGGCCTTATCGCCGACATACAGGCCGCCACTCCGCTCGCGACGAAGCGCAACTCAATCGCCGCCCGGCTCGCCTTTGACGAAGTGAAGCTCTCATGGGAGTTGGACTACTTCATGGAGCACTACTTCAAGAGCCTGCGCGGCGAGACACTGAAGCACGGCGATGAGGCGCAGTTGAGGGCCGAGTTGAACGACATCGCGGCGGAGTTGGCCGCGAGACCGCGGACGCTCTGCCACCGCGATTTTCATCCGTCGAATCTGATGATAGACGCGAAGGGGCATCTGCGAATCATCGACTATCAGGACGCGCGCATGGGGCCTGCGAGCTATGATCTCGTCTCGCTCCTGCTTGACCGACGGACGACGATGCCCTCACTTGCGGAGGTGCGCGAGCGCCGACTCTTCTTTCTCGAAGAGAGGCGCGGGCGCGGGCTTGAAGGTATAGACCCCGACGATTTCGCGTATGAGTTCCGTCTGATGACCGTCCAACGCTGTTTGAAGGCCGTGGGAACTTTCTCATATCAGACGGCCTTGATGGGACGCGGCGAAGTCTACTTGCAGTTCATCAATCCGATGCTGGAGATTGTCGTCCAGGCAGCAGACTGGCTCAATCGTTTCCCGCTCCTGCGCACGGCGCTGCGCGGGCGTCTGAAAGAGTCTGGCTCGCCGGAGCTAAAACAGAATGTGTAATTCTCAGATTTGAAGGGAGTCCACGGCGGTGCGCGCGGGCCTTCAGACGGGGCCACACGCCACCACCGCCGCCGCTCGATTTATTCCAATCATGCAACAGGTCTATATCAACCAGCTCTCACGCCACGTCGGCGAAGAAGTGACAATCCGCGGCTGGCTCTACAACATGCGTTCGAGCGGCAAGCTCATGTTTCCGCAGTTGCGCGACGGCACTGGACTCGTCCAGTGCGTCGTGCTGAAGAAGGCGGTCGCGCAGGAGGTCTGGGACTCGCTCAATCATCTCGGGCAGGAGTCCGCAGTGGTCGTACGCGGCACAGTGCGCGCAGACGAACGTGCGCCGGGTGGCTTCGAGATTGATGTCTCTGAAGCGGAGGTCTTGCAGCGTGTCGAGGGCTACCCAATCACGCCGAAGGAGCACGGCACAGAGTTTTTGATGGATCACCGTCACCTCTGGCTTCGCTCGCGCCGACAGCACGCCATACTCCTCGTACGCCACACGATCATCAACGCCGTCCGCGACTTCCTCAACCGCGACGGCTTCATCCTCTGCGACACACCCATCCTGACGCCTGCCGCCTGCGAGGGCACGACCACGCTCTTCGAGGTCGATTACTTCGATGACGAGAAAGCGTATCTTTCGCAGTCCGGCCAACTCTACAACGAGGCGACCGCGATGGCCTTCGGCAAGGTCTACACCTTCGGCCCGACCTTTCGCGCCGAGCGCTCGAAGACGCGCCGCCACCTGACCGAGTTCTGGATGGTCGAGCCGGAGATGGCTTACGCCACGCTCGACGACGTTTTGGACTTGAGCGAGCGCTTCCTCTCCTCAATCGCCGCGCGCGTGCTCGAAGAGCGTCAGGAGGAGTTGAAGATTCTTGAGCGCGACCCGGCAAAGCTCGAAAGCATCGTGCCGCCTTTCCCGCGCCTGCATTACGACGAGGCCGTGCGAATTCTTCAGGAGGGTCACGAGCGCGGCGAGGTCGAGCAGCGCTTCGAGTGGGGCGGGGATTTCGGCTCGCCCGACGAGACGTACATTTCGAGCCGCTTTGACAAGCCCGTCATGATTCACCGCTACCCCGCGGCGGTCAAAGCCTTCTACATGAAGCGCGACCCCGAGCGCGACGAGTTGGCGCTCGGCGTGGATGTGCTCGCCCCCGAAGGTTACGGCGAAGTCATCGGCGGCGGCGAACGCGCCACGTCACTCGAATTTCTCGAAGAGCAGCTCAAGGCGCACGATCTCCCGCGCGAGGCTTTCGAGTGGTATCTGGACTTGCGGCGCTACGGCAGCGTCGCACACGCGGGCTTCGGCATGGGCGTCGAGCGCTGCGTCGCATGGATGTGCGGCATCGAGCATATCCGCGAGACCATCCCGTTCCCGCGGATGCTTTATAGACTCAGACCCTGAGAAGGGTGATGTGTGATAAGTGATAAGTGACAAGCGAAGGCAGATGGTCTTTTCTCATCACTCATCACCTATCACTTATCACTCCTGAAAATGTTATGGAAAAAATCGTTACGATTTTCGGCGGCTCCAAGTGTGATGCGGAGAGCGTTGAGTATAAGCAGGCGCGTCGCCTCGGCCAGTTGCTCGCCGAGCGTGGCTATACCATCTGCACGGGCGGCTATCTAGGGGTCATGGAGGGCGCGAGTCTCGGCGCGCGCGAGGGTGGTGGGCGCGTGCTCGGCATCTTGATGAACCAGTTCAAGTCTGAGCCGAACCGATACCTGACCGACAAGGTAGCCAGCGCGCACTTCTACGAGCGGCTTCAGAATCTCATCGAGCGCTCGGTCGGCTTCATCGCTCTGCGCGGCGGCGCGGGCACGGTCACGGAACTCTCGCTCGTCTGGAACAAACTACAGACGCGTGTCATCGAGCCGCGACCGCTCGTGCTGCTCGGCGACTGCTGGCCGAAAGTCGTCGAGGCGTTTAGAAAATATCTGGTCGTGAGCGAGAAGGATGTGGCGCTCTTGAACTTTGTGGACACCCCGGAAGAGGCCGTCCGCATCATCTCGGAGAGCGTGGAGGCCGTTCGCCTATGAACTGTCCAAACTGCGGAGCCGGGCTTGTGCCGGGGGCAAAATTTTGCGGGGCCTGCGGCACGCCGACTGTCCCCGCGAGCGCCGCCGAGCCGCCGCCGCAAGTATCCCAAGCCTCGGGCGTGCGCGGCATCCAAATAGACCCGGACGCACGCGGCGAAGGGCGCGGCTACTCTTTTGAAATCCTGCACCAGCCTGCATTCGCGCTCGCCGTCGTCAGGCTCGAAGCGGAGCAGTCGATACAGGCCGAGGCCGGAGCGATGGTTTCGATGTCTGCGAACATCGAGCTACAGTCGCAGATGAAGGGTGGGGTGATGGGTGCTCTGAAGCGCGCGGTCGGCGGCGAGTCTGCCTTCGTCTCGACCTTTACGGCGCGCGGGGGCCCCGGCGAAGTCACGCTCGCGCCCGGAAGCCCTGGCGACATCGCTGCCATCGAGATGGGCAACCAGTTGTTCTACGTCCAGTCGAGTTCTTACCTCGCGGGCGACGCTGGGCTAGTCGTGGACACACGCTGGGGCGGGGCCAAGACCTTCTTCGGCGGCGAAGGGCTGTTCGTGCTACAGGTCAGCGGCACGGGGCTTTTGTTGCTCTCTTCTTTCGGGGCCATCCATCGCAAGATGCTGGCCGTGGGCGAGCGCTACGTGGTAGACACGGGCCACCTCGTCGCGTGGGAAGGGACGACTCAGTACACTCTGCGCAAGGCGGCGGCGGGCTTCTTCCGCAGCATGGTGAGCGGTGAAGGTGTGGTCGCGGAGTTCTCGGGCCCGGGCGAGCTTCTGATTCAGACCAGAAACCTCGCGGCCTTTGCGGGACTGATGAAACCCTTCTTCCCCTCGCAGGGCGGAGGCAGTGGCGGTAGCGGCTTCAACATTAATCTCGGAGGGTGACGCGGCTCGGATGTTTCGGTTGACGGACTCCGTATCGACGCTCCCCCATAAACAGCGTGAAGTTATCAGCATGAGCGGTCTGCTCGAAGAACAGCAGGGAGCATTGAAGACGCGCAGGCCGGGCGACGGGCGGCGCGTCAGCATCATCGGAGCGCCGTGCGGCTTCGGGGCGAGCGTCGCGGGCGTTGACCTCGGCCCGGCGGCAATGCGCGTGACGGGTCTGCGCCAGCGCATCGCCGGACTCGGTTACGAGGTGCGCGACATGGGAGACCTACGTCTCGAATTTGCCGCAGACCCGCCCCCGCCCGGCGAGAAGCTACGTTATCTGCGTGAGATCAAAACCGCGTGTGAGCAGTTAGCGATTGACGTGAAAAAATCTCTGGAGGGAGGGGAACTGCCAATTATCCTCGGCGGCGATCACTCCATCGGCATCGGTTCGGCCGCGGGAGTGACTTCGTTCTACAGGCAGCGTGGCGAGACGGTCGGACTCATCTGGTTCGACGCGCATGCCGATATGAACACGCCCGAGACCAGCCCTTCGGGAAACATCCACGGAATGCCGCTCGCCGTCCTGCTCGGTTACGGCTCCACGGAGTTGACAGGGATCGAAGGCTTCTCCCCCAAGTTTGACCCGCGCTTCTGCGCGCACGTCGGCGCACGCGACGTTGACCCCGGCGAGCGGGAGTTGATCCGAAAACTCGGCATCAGGTTTTTCACCATGCGCGAGATAGACGAGCGTGGGATGAGCGCCTGCATGGACGAGGCGATAGCCATCGCCTCAAAAGCCGGGGCCGGTTATCACGTGACGCTCGACGTTGACGCGCTCGACCCCGGTGATGCGCCCGGCTCCGGGACGGTCGTCCGCGGCGGACTCACGTACCGCGAGGCTCATCTCGCAATGGAGAAAATAGCCGAGGCCGGAGGCGCGCTCGCGCTCGAAGTCGTCGAGATCAACACCGCGCTTGACATCAATAACAGGACTGCAGAATTGGGAGTAGAACTGATTCTCTCCGCCCTCGGTAAGACGATTCTCTAAGGTGGTTGCGACTTGCGGTAATTTCTCACTTGAAGACTCCAAAGCTGCTGTCAGACTTAGCTTTGGACTTCAATGTTTTTTTAACGGTCAACGATTCTCTTATGACGAAAAAGATTCGGCTGGGGGTGATCTTCGGCGGGCGTTCCGGAGAGCATGAAGTGTCCGAACGCTCCGCACGCTCGGTGATTGAGGCGGCCGACCAGGAAAAGTATGAAGTTGTTCCGATTGCGATAACGAAAGAAGGGCGTTGGCTCTCACCAGCAGTGTCGGCGGCGTTGCTGCCCGAAACGGCGCAAAGAAAGTTAAGCGGCTCTTTCACGGAAGCCGGCGGGAAGGATGCCGTTGTCATAGACCCTTCGAGGGGCGGCCTACTGCGTCCGCGTACGGGCGGCGGCGAGAGCGATGCACAGAGGCTTGATGTTGTCTTCCCCGTCATGCACGGCACGTATGGCGAAGACGGGACGATTCAAGGGCTTCTTGAGATGGCCGGTATTCCTTACGTCGGCTGCGGGGTTCTCGCGTCCAGTTGCGGGATGGATAAAGTGACGATGAAGACACTTTTCCTGCACGCGGGGCTGCCGCTCTGTAAGTACCTCTGGTTCCTGCGCCACGAGTGGGAAAGCTCGCCTGCAAATGTTCACGAGCGCGTAACGGGCGAGATCGGCTATCCATGCTTCGTCAAGCCTGCGAATCTCGGCTCTTCAGTCGGCATCTCACGCGCTTCGGACGCCGAGACGCTTGTCCGTGCGATCAATCTTGCCGCACGTTATGACCGGAAGATTATTGTTGAAGAGGGGTTGGACGTTCGAGAGATAGAGTGCGCCGTGATGGGAAACGACGAGCCTGAAGCGAGCCTGCCGGGCGAGTATGTCGTGCTGGACGAACAGGCGAAATTTCTCGATTACACGGAGAAGTATTCGAGCACGGGGCATGTCGATTTCGTAGTCCCCGCGCCGATTTCGAAGCGTCTGACGGCTCGCATACAGGAGTTGGCTGTCCGTGCTTTTAAAGCCATCGACGGCGCTGGATTCGCGCGGGTCGATTTTTTCCTCAGGCGTGATACGAATAAGCTGCTCTTAAATGAGCTGAACACGATCCCGGGGCTGACAGACGTTTCCGGATTTCCCAAGATGTGGGACGCGTCCGGGGTGACATTCACAAAGGCAATAGACCGCCTCGTAGACCTCGCCTTCGAGCGCCATGCGGAGAAGTCTCGCAACTTAACGAGCCTGTAAAGACCTTGTCTGCTTTTAAACGGTAACGTCAGAGGTTGGGACGCCGTGAGGCCGTTTATCGCTGCGGAAGGCGAGGGTGTTCAAGTAATCTCTTAACCGGTACGTGTTAAGGCTTTGGTGCGCGATAGCCGTTGCGGGTTCGTGCGTTGAGTTCGGGCCGTGAGAGTTTGAGTTCGATAGTGCGCCAGCGCCCATCCCTTGTACGATTATTCGGTTGATAACCGAGCGTGTATTGATTGCTCAACTCTTCGAGTATCTTCTTGAAAGCCTCGTCGAGCGCCTGCCCGCCCGGCGAAGTGACATAGCGCCCGCCGCTTTTCAAAGCGTAATTCTTTAAAGCCCCCGCAGCCACCATGCGGTCTTGGGCTTTCGTCAAAGGGTCAGACATGTCCACAGAATAGATAGTGGTGTTCGCGCTGAGTGCAGCGTTGAGCGCCTTCTCCGCCGTCGAGCCGCTCTTGGTATCCATCCCGTCTGACAGAACTATGATCGCCCGACGCTTTTCAGGTCGCAGGGCAAGGTCTTTCGACGCACGCAGGACGGCATCGTTCAGCGTGGTCATCCCCTTCGAACTGAGGCTGTATGCCAAAGGCGGAAGGTCGCGTCCGGGGGAGAAGTCCTGTAGCTGCTCCACGTCCGAGTCGAAATGATATACGGAGGCGACATCCTCTTCGCGTAGACCCTCAAGGAAACGTATGGCTGCGGCGCGTGCAAGCGTCAGGCGAGTCTCCATACTGCCCGAAGTGTCCAGCAGAATGGCCGCGGCGAAAGGAGTCTCTTCGACGGAGAAGAGGCCGATCTGCTGCTCGCGCCCGTCCTCGAAGATTTTAAAGTCGAGGCGGGAGAGTTTGTGTATGTATAGTCCCTGTTTGTCTGTAACGGTCACGTTCAAGACGACCAGGTCGGAGTTGACGCGTACCACTTCATCTTCATCATTCCGCTGAGCCAGTACATTCGTCGCGCAAGTGAGAAGGCATGCGAGGAGCGAAAGGGTCAGGAACGATTTTGACTTAAAGCCTCGGCGGCAAGCGTGGAAAGGGAATTGGCGACCTGACGAAACTTTCATGGCTGTTGAATGTCACGGATATGCCGTATCAGCTCGATCAGTTCGTTGGAATGTTCTATCACCGCGGCGGAGATAACGAGGCGAGAAGTCTTCTCAACGCTCTTTTTTAAAGCATCGGAGAGTTCCGCGAGCCGCTTGACCGCCTCTTCAATTTTGCCGGGTGGGTCTTGGAGACTCGCGTCGTCGTCGGAGCCTCCTGTACTGCCGCGAATTTTGCGCGCGAGCTTCTCCAACCGTTCGAGCTTTTTCAAATCGTCATGAGACAGTGAATGATTTTTTTTGTAAGAGGCGAGAATTTCGTCGCCGATGTGCGCGGCCTCGTCCGCGCGTTCGACCATCTCCTGATGAGACTGCTCTTCGTGTTTAATCTCGGCGCGGCGTAACATCTCTTCCGCAGGGGAGCCCAGGTCGCCCGGCTTTTGCGGCGTACTGGGGGGAGGAGCGTTATCCTGCTTATCTTGGGTCGGCTGAGCGGATGCCGCAGCCGGGAGGAGGATGAATAAGATGGCTGCGAGAAATGATCCCCTGAGCATGAGAACAACCTTTCGGCTCCCTACGGGAACCCTGATAGAGCTTTCGAGAATTCTCAACTTGTGGTCAACGCTTTGACGTTCCTTTAGAAAATAGGAGTTGTCTACGATATTGGCGGTTAGTTAAATCGAACTGAATGTCTTACCTGAAGTTTGTCGGCTCGCCGACTCTTGAAGTTAAACCTGAGCGCGCCAAAGCTTCAAGGAACTTTAAAAGGGTTGTCGGGTGTGTTGATGAAGTCCCCGCCGTTCGATTTTTTCGGAGCGGGTGTCTTTACAATGACCACCTTTCCATCGAGCTTTTCGGGCGGACGTTTCGCGCCCGGCATTGTTTTGAACGTAATCTCCTCGGTGCGCACGCCGCTCCGCAAACTCACCACGCGCGACCCGCTCCATTCATCAGATAGAACCTTGAGCTTGTATCTACCCTGCTTGCCAGGCTCAAGTTCACCGGGTTCAACCGCGACTTCACGCCTCTCCACGCTTCCGTCCGTCCGGCGTCTCAACTCAATCGCCACGGAAAGCTTCTCCAGCCTCTCGTTGCCGACGTTTTGGACGGTTCCTCCGATAACCGCATAGGGTTTAGCCAGCATCGCATCATCGACAAAAATGTTGGCCTCGGGCGCTGGTACGAATTGGGCCGGGGTCTGGACTGGTTTCTGGACTGAACCCCTCTCGGAAATTGCAGGATCGGGCTTTCTTTGACAGCCCGAAAGAAGAAGTAAGGGGGTTAAAGAAAAGACTAAAGCCGGTTTTCGTGCCTTCGCGAGTAGATTCGTAAAATAAAGCATCATTGCTTCTTGAGATTGTAAAGAGTTCCAGCACAAAGTCAGCTACAGGCCGTCTGGCTGTTGAAGAACAAAGGTTTAGCTTCCTTGTGCTTTTGAATAAGCTCGAACAGTTGAAGCCGTTCTGTCTCTGTCCTACTAAAACTTATCTCGTCCGGGTGGGGGGCCGCCTGTGACCTTCTCGATTAAGGCGAGAAGAAATTCCTGCTCCGCTGTTCCGTTGCTTTTTAATGTAAGCCACTCTGCTCCGAGAACGTTGTCGCTCCTACCCTCAACGCGCGCATTGACCGAAACGTTTGTGTTTGAGCTGTCAATCGGCTGGATTTCGATAATGATCGTGTAACGTCCGCGCGTCCAGTTTCCCAAATCCGTTCGAGGCATATCGGCCAGTCGATTCAACTCGGAAGAGGTGATGACCGAGCCGCGTGTAAAGGTGAAGGGTTGTGAAACCAGGAGACCTGTGTCGGGTTTAGAGACCGTGTCGTCCAGAATAAGTTTCCGCTCACGCATCAACTCTGCGGCGGCCTTTGTTAGTACGTCATTCGGAACCTGGAAGCGGTATGGGTTAGGGATGGGCGGCGGAATCTGCGTTCGACCCTTGCCGAAGTCCATGCCGCGTCCGACGCCAGTATCGACCTTCCCACCGTTGACGGCGGGCTGACGGTTATTGCCGCTGTCGCGGATGCGGTCGTTCTGCTGATCGACACCCTTCTCCTGTGCGATACAGACAGTGCATGTGAGAGCTAAGAGAAGGATCAAGAATACAGGCTTCATAACAGACCCCTTTGCCGGATAGTACCCTGTGTATAGAACTCTGGAGAGTCGTTTGCGAGCATAGAACAACGTAGAGGCGAATTCAAGATGAAGAATGAGAGACCGAAGCTTTGATGCCTTTTTATGGTGTGGGCGATGTTTGGGTTGACGTGTTTGTTCCATCAGAAGGCGTCGGGGAAGCGAGTGTGTTTGCATTGCGGTTGCGCTCCCAATCCCTTAGAGCCTGTACGCCGCGCTGAAAGTCCGACTCGTTACTGTAAAAATTATGCGCCCCGTCGTTTCGGGAAGGGTCACGGACATAGTATAGAAACTCGGTCTGGGCGGGGTGAAGCGCCGCTTCAAGCGAACTCGTGCCGGGTGAAGCAATGGGCCCTGGCGGCAGTCCGCGAACCTTGCGTGTGTTGTAAGGAGAATCGCGCTCGATGTCACTTTGATAAACCTTGCCGTTGTTCTTCCATTTCCCGGCTGCCTTCGACGCGTAAATTACCGTCGAGTCAATCCCGAGCGGAATACCCAGCTTCAGCCTGTTGTAAATTACAGAAGCTACGATGGGGCGCTCCTCCGGAAGCTTTGCTTCCGTCTCGATGAGCGAAGCGATGGTGACGATCTCTCTCGGGGTGCGGAGCGTAAGTCCCGAATTGTGGGCTGAGAGTTCTCCCCAGACCTGCCTGAAGCGCTTCGACATGGTATCGACCACTTGCCTGGGTGTTGTATCAGGCGGAAAACTATATGTGTCAGGAAAAAGATAACCTTCCATATTTTTCGCGTCCGGATCGATGTCTCTAATCGCGTGCGTGTCATCCAGAAGCGACAGTGCCTCGTCCGGATTCTGGAGCTTGAGTTCCGGAATCCGTACGAGAAGGGCTGCGATGTCCCAACGTGTCCAACCCTCGATGACAGTCAAGCGGCTTAAACGCTGCTCGCCCTCCTCAAGCTTCCGCAGAACCTGCATTGGAGAGATAGGAGAGGAGAAGCGGTACTCTCCTGCTTTCAAGCGTTGGCCGGAATTTGTATACCGCACATAGAGATGCAGAAGCCATCCGTGTCTGATAACGCCAAGCTCTTCCAATTTGTAGACGATCTGGTCAGGCGTCGAGCCACGCGGTATCTCGACGTATTCGTCGCTTTTAGAGTGTGAGACCGGGGTCTGGAGTTCGTGCTTTACCCAGAGGATAAAACCCGCGCAGGTTAAAATTAGAAGGACTGACAGAAGGATTATAAACCGTTTTATTGTCATTGATTACCTAACGCGGGTTGCGGCGGATTCTCATGTAAATACTCAAGCCTTCAAACCGAATCTTGACTTCTAAGATAGTCGCTCAAAATAACAGAAGCCGCTTCGCTGTCGATTTGATCTGAAATCTGCACGCGCTGAAAGCCCCGCTGACGTAGAGAGGTCTCTGCGGTCTCGGAGGTATAACGTTCGTCCTGTAGAAACAAAGGAAGTTTGAGCGAAAGCTCGAGATTTCGTGCGACCCGTCGGGCTTCGAATGCCGCATCGCCTTCGCTTCCGTCGAGACGGAGCGGCAAACCAAAAACTACCATCCGCACGTCAAATCTCTCGCACAGTTCCGAGAGAGAGCTGAGCAGACGTTTCCATGGCGTACGCGGAAGGGCCTGGAGCGGGCGGACGGTCAGGCGCATCTCATCCGAGATTGCCACGCCGACTCTCTTCGCCCCGATGTCGATTGCGAGGACGCGTCCATGCATGGTTTCGACCTTCTCGACTCTCTTTTTGAAGAATTTGGCGTCTTTTGTCAGCGGGGAAGTATAACGCAACTGTTGACAGTCGCGCCACTTAGACGGCTTGCGCGCCGTCTGAGGCTGCGGTATTATCCGACCGACGTGTATATTCGACGGCAGCCTCCGTTCGGGCTGGCGCGCTTTTCAAGGGTTAGAGTGGAAATCCGAGGTGCTTGATGTCATTTCGCAGTAAGTTTCTTCTGGTTGTCATGTCCGCGACGCTGGCGCTTTATGCGGTTGTCGGCGGTTGGATGTCGATCAGCGCGCAGCAACAGCAGAACGATCCGGGCGCACAGCTACGGATATTTGAAAGCGTCCTGAGGCACATACAGGATGACTATGTGGACGAGCCGGATTTGAATAAGGTGCGTGCGGGTGCTCTGCGCGGGCTGGCTTATGGTCTCGACCCGTATTCGACTTACCTGACGACCGAACAGGTGCGTGACTTCCGCGGCGGCGTACAGAACAACCAGTCCGGCATCGGCGCAGAGTTGTCGCAGTTCGCCTCATACCTCTACGTCATCGCCCCTGTGAAGAGCGGGCCCGCGGATCAGGCCGGCCTACAGCCGGGCGACATCGTCGAGTACATCGACGGAAAAGCTACACGCGACATTTCGCTTTACGACGCGCGCCAGTTGTTGAAGGGAGCGCCGGGCAGTGAAGTCAAGTTGCGCGTCCTACGCGCGGGCACACGGCCCTTCGTCTTAAACGTGAGGCGCGGCCCCGTCCAGGTTCCCGGCGCGGAGGCGCGTACGGAGGCCGGGCGCATCGGAGTGATCAAGGTCAACAGTCTCGCCGAAGGCGAATCCGTGGATGTGAAGTCACGCTTGCAGGAGCTTCTGAAGCAGGGCGCGCAGAAGATCGTGCTCGACCTACGGAGTGTGGCAGGCGGCTCTCTGGATGAAGGGGTAAAGGTCTCCAATCTCTTCATACGCGAAGGCGTCCTCGCACAGACCATCGGTCGCGGTAACAAGCCTCTGAAGAATTACACGGCCGACCCCAGGGCGACGCTCTTCGAAGGCCCTACGGTGATACTTATCGACCGCGGGACGGCGGCGGCTGCCGAAATCATCGCGTCGGCTTTTATCGACCACAAACGCGGCGACGTGGTCGGCGTCAAGAGTTTCGGCGCGGGCGCTGAGCAGCAGCTCTTTACCTTGCGCAGCGGCGACGGACTGCTCCTGACCACGGTCAAATGGGCGTCCTCAAACGGTAAGCCCTTCCTCGGTGAGGGCGTCAAGCCGTCGGTCGAGGTCAAGGCCCCGGAGCTTGCGGAAGCCATCGACCCGGAGGACTTGACCGGCAACGACGACGACGCCATCGCACAGCCCAACGCCCCCGCAGACCGACGTGAGGTCTCTCCGGATGCAGCCTCGCCGAAACAGCAGCCCGAAGACGTACAGCTCAAGAAGGCTCTCGAACTGCTACGTGAAAAGGACAAGCAGACGCAGCAGCGACCATCCTGAACCGAGCAAGCAGCGGCCGCAATACTCAAAAGCCTGTGAGGCGTTGTCTCACAGGCTTTTTCATCTATGGAAGACTCTCAATTTAACGCGCCGCTCTTTCAGAGTGGGATATTCCCGTGCTTCTTCGGGGGGTTCGTGTCGCGTTTATTCTCCAGCAGCGCGAGGGCGCTAATCAACTTCCGACGGGTCAAAGCCGGCTCGATGATCTCGTCAATAAAACCGCGCTCGGCCGCGACGTATGGGTTGGCGAACTTCTCTTCAAACTCCGCGACCCGTGCGCGTCGTGCCTGCTCCTGGTCGGACGCTTCGACGATCTCGCGCCGGTAGAGGATACCGACCGCACCTTCCGCGCCCATCACGGCGATTTCCGCGGTCGGCCAGGCGAAGTTAACATCCGTACGGATGTGCTTCGACGCCATGACGCAGTAAGCCCCTCCGTAGGCTTTGCGTGTGATGACGGTAATCTTTGGCACGGTGGCCTCTGCGAAGGCGTAGAGGAGTTTTGCACCGTGTCTGATGATCCCGCCGTGTTCCTGCCTGACGCCCGGGAGAAAACCCGGCACGTCCTCGAAGACGATGAGAGGGATGTTGAAGCAGTCGCAGAAACGTACGAAGCGCGCGGCCTTGACCGAAGCGTCGATGTCGAGCACGCCTGCGAGGTAGGCGGGCTGGTTCGCGACGATCCCGACGCTTCGGCCCGCCAGACGCGCGAAACCCACGACGATGTTGGGAGCGTAGTGCTCTTGAACTTCAAAAAAGTAAACGTCGTCGACGACGGCGTATATAGCGTCGCGTATATCGTAGGGCTGGTTGGAGGCTTCGGGGACGAGCGTATTGAGCGATTCGACACGACGTTCGGACGGGTCTGTTGTTTCGACACGCGGCGGGTCTTCCATGTTGTTTGAGGGGAGGAAAGAGAGAAGCTCTCTGACGAGCAGCAGCGCGTGCTCGTCGGAATCAGCGGAGAAATGCGCGACGCCCGAGATACGGTTGTGTGTGTCTGAGCCTCCCAAATCCTCTTTGGAAACATCCTCATGCGTGACCGTGCGGATGACCTCGGGCCCCGTGATGAACATGTAGGAAGTGTTCTTGACCATCACGTTAAAATCCGTGATGGCCGGACTGTAGACCGCGCCGCCCGCGCAAGGCCCCATGATGCAGCTTATCTGCGGGACAACCCCCGAGGCGAGAGTATTGCGCAGGAAGATTTCTGCGTAACCGCCGAGGCTGACGACGCCCTCCTGTATGCGTGCGCCCCCCGAGTCGTTTAAGCCGACGACGGGCGCGCCGACGCGCATCGCGAGGTCTAGAACCTTACAAATCTTCTCAGCGTGAGTTTCCGAAAGCGACCCGCCAAAGACTGTGAAATCCTGTGCGAAGACAAAGACCCGCCGCCCGTCTACGAGGCCGTGACCCGTAACGACCCCGTCGCCTGGGTAGAGCTGCTGGTCGAGGCCGAAGTCATGTGAGCGATGGAGGACGAGCTGATCGAACTCATCGAAGGTTCCTTCGTCTAAGAAGAACTCTATACGCTCGCGTGCAGTCCACTTTCCTGCCGAGTGCTGGCGTTCGGTGCGTTCGGAGCCTCCGCCTTCTACGGCGCGATGTTTTCGCTCTCGCAGTTGGTCGAGTTGTGACCTCTGTGTCTCTTCGACTGGTTCGGGTTTCATAAGCTGTGTGGGCGGGAATTATGAACGAGAGGCGCTGATTTGTACACAACCGGAGCAAAAGAATGACCCTGATAAAATACTTGAAAGGTAAGGGTTGAAGAGTCGGCGCGCCGACTGTTCAACCCTTACCAGAG
>JAVRON010000144.1:0-87457 GCA_032162705.1 Acidobacteriota bacterium | reverse complement strand
TGCCGTGAAGGCCGTCGCGCCGCCGCGCTCGTCGTCTTGTTGTAAGAGCCCGGGATCGACCTGCTGCTGTTTGACTGCGGCGTAAACTCCGGCGGCGCGCCGCTTCTCCATCATCACGCCGGGGATGCGCGTGTCTCCGTCCCAGACGGCGAAGTCGGAGACGGACGCGCGCGGCGATAGATCGAAGAGGTACTTACCTTCGAGCACCTGCGACGTGTGGCTGTCGAAGATTTGCAGCACGCGGACGCGCGCGTGTTGGTTGTCAACGAGCACGTCAACGTTCATCACCGCGAGCGAGAGGATCGAGTCGTCCGGCGCGTCTTTGACAGACGAAGGGATGAGCACGCCCGACTGCGCGCTGCTGCGCGACAGCGGGAGAAGCGGCAGCGCGAGCAGCGGAAGGAGAACGAGCCAGCTTGTCTTCATCGCTTGTGCCTCATTCGGACGCGTTGAGAAAACTCTTGTCGAAAAATTTTTTGTCGAAGCGGGCGAGTCCGGCGGTCGTGCCGAAGTAGATTTGGTCGCTGCGGCCCGCGACGCTGAGCACTGTCGCCGACGGCAGTTCGTCGCGCACGCGCGTCCACTTCTGCGTTTGGAGATCGAAGACGAGCGCGCCGTCGAGCGTGCCGACGTAGAGTCGCTCTTCGTCCGACCAGATCGCGTTCTGGTTGACGAAGGCGCGCGCAGTCTCCCCGAACGCGCGCAGGTCGCCCGAAGGCAGCAGCTCGAAGACGCCGCCGCCGTATGTGCCGACGAAAACACGCCCGCCCGCGCCGCAAACGGCCGTCACCCAGTTGACCGTGAGCGCGGAGTTCGAGTCCTTGAAGACGCGCGCGACGCGGCCCGAAGAGATTTCGGCGAGGCCGCCGAGCGTGCCCGCATAGACGCGACCGCCGAAGGGCAAGACCGAATAGACGCTGTTGCTCGGCAAGCCCTGCACGGTCGTCAGCACACGCGTTTGTTCGTGCGCGACGAAAGACAAGCCCTTCGGCGTGGCGACCGCGAGCTGATCGTCCGTCTGCTGCTTTGCTTGATCCGTCGGCGACTGTTTTTCTCTTCGGCTCGGAGCGCCGGTCGTGCTCGAAGCGCCGCGCGCGCTCTGCTCTTTGAGCCGCGCGACTTGCGTGACCGCGCCGCCGGGTTGTCCGTCCGATCCGTCGAGGCGCGCGGGGCGAAGCGACGCGTCTATGCGGAAGACGCCTTGCGAGGTGGAAGCGAGGACGCCGCCCGCGCCGTCGGACGCGAGCGCGTTTGTCTCGCGCAGATCGTCCGACTCGACGTGCGCGATGCGCACGCTGTCGGGCGCGAACACGTCCACGCCGTCGCGGAAGCTGCCTGCCCAGAGTCGGCCCGTCGAATCGAACGCGAGCGCGGAGACGACGTTGCTCGTCGGCGACTGCGGCGAGTCGTCTTCGCCGAAGTCCGCGAAGGAGACGCGGCGCTTCGCAGCGTCAGCGACGGAGGTTGAAGAAGTGAGTTGGAACTGATCCGCGTCGTCTTCGCCAGACCTTCTCGCGCCGCCGCTGTAGAGCAGCCACAGGCCGCCGTCAGTCACGGCGAGGCGCGCGCCCGAACGCTGCCCGCGCGGCTTCGTCCAATCGATCTCCTGCGCTTTGACCGCGGATGCGCCGAGGCGCGGGATGTCGAGCGACGCGAACTCACCGTCGTCCTTGCAGACGACGACGCGGCCGTTTGATTGGCCGATGCCGGAAAGCGACGGAACGGTGAGAACTGTTTGCCACGCGCGGCTCGTGCTCGCGCCGGACGCGAGCACGAGCCCTTCTGCGTTCGCGGACGACAGGCCGAAGTCGGACGCGGCCAACGCCTCGCCTCCGATCTCCACGACGCCGACCATGCGATCCGACGCGAGGCCGTCCGACGAAGTGAAGTGCGCCCAGCGCCCGCCCTCTTCGACCCAGAGGCCCGCGTTGAAAGTGCCGACGTAGAGGCGCGACCCGCGCCGCGCGGCGAAGGTGACGGCGTCGAGCCTCGCGTTGACTTCGCCCGCGCGCAGCTCTTTGAAGTTGTCGCCGTCGAATGAGAGCAGCCCGCCGCCGAACGTGCCGACGAGCAGCTTCCCCTGATCGACTGCGAGCGCCGTAATCGTCTTCGCGTCGCGATCCGGCCAGACGTACTGCTCGAAGCGTTCGCCGTCGAAGGTGAGGAGTCCTTTGCTGCGCGTGCCGACGTAGAGTCGTCCGTTGACAGCGGCGAGGCTCGTGAGATCGCTCTCGGCCAAACCGTCGAGGACGTTGAACCGGCGGACGACCTGTCCGCGCGGCGACAGTTCGAGCAGCCCGCCATCTGTCGCGACGAAGTAGGAATCATTGAAACGTTCGACCGCCCTCGCGGACAGAGTTGACTGGAAGAGGCGGACGCCGTCCATTCTTAATGGGCTGAGCCTTTTCCTCTCGAACGGCACGACGTCGCGCGCCCCCGCGAGCGAGCGCGCCTGTTCAATCTTGTCGAGCGCCTGTCGGACTCCGGCGAAAATCCAGAACCCCATGGCGACGGTCGCAAAGGCAGCCCCGAGCAGGAGCCACTTCCGCGCAAGCACGCGCGGGCGCGATACTCCTTTCCGCTCGACCTGCACGACGTGCGTTTTGTGTGGGCTCGCTTTCATCGACTCCGACGCGCCGCTCGCTTGAGGATCGAATATCTTCGCGGCGTGCCTCTCGGGCTCGTTCCCGGCCAGCTCGTTCCTGATGTAACCTCGCTCACATTCTTTCCCCTGACGCGAGGACGGAGAACGTGAAGACTACTGATCGGCGTACCGGAATCACTGTCAACCAGATTTGTGGCAACCTCGCAGTCGCCTGTGTGGGGAGACACAGGCCCGGCCTGTTTCGGTTGCAATCTCGACGGCTATTAGCGAGCTGAATAGAAAAAGCTGAGAGCGCACGGACATGCGTCCGTGCGCTCTCAGCTACCCTCGTACTTGTGTTGCCCTATCGGGGGCTGATTTTATTCTTCTTCCTACATAAGGAAGTTGAAGACCGAATCTCTCTAGATTCTGCTCGCGTGATATCCGTCGAAGAATCTTAAGCGCGGCTGCTCCCTACATCGGACAAGCGCCCCCGCGAGCCCGAAAGAGTCGAGCACCGGCACACCGCACCACACCGGTCTTAGCAGTCCGGTGCACCCGCTGAGACCAGACGAGACGACATGACATTTGGTGAAAATTCAGCCTTCAATAGCCGTCCAAAGGATAGCCATTATTTGTATGTCGGCACGCAAGCCCACCAAGTCGCTTCCGGGGGCCTGAAGACGGAAAGGGGCGGGCGGGCGCCCGCCCCTGTAAGTCGTTGTTTGGGAATAAGATGGCGGAGAGGGTGGGATTCGAACCCACGGTGGCCTTTCGACCACTCCGGTTTTCGAGACCGGTGCACTAAACCACTATGCGACCTCTCCGCAAGATAAGGGATGAAGGCGGAGGGATGAAGGATGAATAAGAGTTTGTCTTAAATTCATCCCTCATCCCTCCGCCTTCATCCCTTGATTCCTTCGTGTCCGGAAGAACTCCTGCACGAGCGCGCGGCACTCGTCGGCGAGCACGCCCTGCGTCAGTTCTATCCGGTGATTCAAAGAACTCGCGTCGCAGATGCGGAAGACCGACTCGACCGCACCCGCCTTCTCGTCACGCGCGCCGTAGACCAGACGCTTCACGCGCGCCTGGACGAGCGCCCCGGCGCACATCGCGCACGGCTCGATGGTCGAGTAAAGAACCGCGCCCGTCAGACGGTAGTTGCACGCGCGCCGCGCCGCCTCGCGCAAGGCCAGAATTTCCGCGTGCGCCGTCGGGTCGCAGTCGGTGCGCGTGCGATTGGACGCGACCGAGAGCAGCGTGCCGTCCTGCGCAACGACGCATGCGCCGACGGGCACCTCGCCGCCCGTGGCGGCCTCGCGCGCCGCGCCGAGCGCCTCGCGCATCCAGCGCTCGTCCACGGCGGACGACGCCTCAAAATCCTCTCGCGCCTGCATGGTCACTCACGGACGCTTTCAAGTCGGCGGCGAACAAAAAATGAATATAGGTGGGCGTCCGCGCGCGTGTCAAGCAGTGCCGCCGAGACGGAAGGTGAAAGGCAAAAGGCAAAGTTCCGTAAGGCAAAAGGCAAGGGATAAAAGTAAGAGACAAAGGATAAAAGCAAAAGTGACGGATGCAAGCCGCGCTGTTCTACGTCTTCCACTTTTGCCCTACGGAAGTTTGCCTTTTGCCTTCCGCGAAGCGGCAGCTTTTTTGTTCGGTGCGGGGCGGCGCGTGCTATCATCCATGCTAGTCGGACGCTCGGATGGCCTCCTCAACACGCGCGCCCGTCAGGTTGAGGCCCGGAAGCACGAGAGGAAGATGAAGACAGACCTGCGCCCCAGACCGAGCGAGCAGTCGGCCAACGCGAGCAAGACACTTCAGGCGTCGCGCCCAGCTCCCCCGGACGCGCCCGAGACGGCTCCCATCCACCAGACCATCACGCCGGAGCAGGCCGCGCTGGCCGCACAGGCCACGCGCACGACCGCGCCGCGCCGCTTCACGCAGTCAGACTTCAACACGGCGATAGTTCATCTCTATCGCGGCGAGGTGACGCGCGCCAACACCTGGCGCAACCGTCTGGACACGACGACCAACTGGGCCGTCTTGACGACGGGCGCGACCCTCTCGTTCGCCTTCTCAAGCCCGACCAACCCGCACTTCGTCATCCTTATCAACACCGTGCTCGTCGGCTTCTTCCTCTTCATGGAGGCGCGGCGCTATCGCTACTACGAAATCTGGTCGAGCCGCGTCCGCATCGTCGAGACCGGCTACTTCACGCAGATTCTCGCGCCCGACTCGGGCACGGACGACGCATGGATGGCGCTGCTCGTCGATGACCTCAAGACGCCGCACTTCACCATCAGCGAGTGGGAGGCGCTGGGCCGTCGTCTGCGACGCAACTATCTCTGGATTTTCGTGCTGCTGGCGGCGTGCTGGAATCTGAAGGTCTACATCCACCCCGTCCCGGCCTACGACTTCAACGCCTTCATCGACCGCGCGACCATCGGCATCCTCCCCGGCGAGGTCGTCTTCATGGTCGGCATCTTCTTCAACGCGGGGCTTCTGATCTTCGCCCTCGTGACGACGCGACTGCGCGAGGCGACGGGCGAGGTCTTGACCGAGCGCGACTTCCATCCCTTCCAGCGCGTGAGCGACTGGACGCGCCACGCCGCCGAAAAGCGCCGCACCGCCACCATCCGTCGCGCCAAGCGAGCACGCGAGCGAGCACGCTCCCCGCGCCCCGCAGGCACTACGACCGGCGAGTGGCGACGCTCCGACATACACCGCTCGCAGTCGCCCGAAGACATACACCGCACGCAGTTCCCGAACAGAGACACGGTGATAAAATGAGAGGCTAGCGGCTAGAGGCTAGGGGCTAGTTAGGTTGCGTACGGCGGAGCTTGCGCACCAATGCAATGCCGGTTTTAGCTAGTCCCTAGCCGCTAGCCGCTAGCCTCTGCACTTGTATGCTTGAACTCGACGGACAAAGCCTGACGCTCGAAGAGGTCGCGCGGGTGGCGCGCGGCGGGGAGACGGTGCGGCTCTCGGCTTCGGCGCGCGAGAGGGTCGAGGCGTCGCGGCGGACGGTCGAGCGCATCGTCGCGGAGTCGCGCGTCGTCTACGGTGTGAACACGGGCTTCGGGAAACTCTCGGATGTGACCGTGCCCGCCGACGAGCTGCGCGAGTTGCAACTCAACCTCGTGCGCAGCCACTCGTGCGGCCTCGGTTCGGCGCTCTCCGAAGAGGAGACGCGCGCGATGATTCTGCTGCGCGCCAACGTGCTCGCCAAAGGCTTCAGCGGCGCGCGCACAGTCGTCGTCGAGACGCTGCTCGCGATGCTCGGGCGCGGCGTCCATCCGGTCATCCCTGAGAAGGGGTCGGTCGGTGCAAGCGGAGACCTCGCGCCGCTCTCGCATCTCGCGCTCTGCTCAATCGGCGAGGGCGAAGCCCTCTACGAAGGCGAGAGGATGGCGGGCGGCGTGGCTTTGCGGCGCGCGGGTGTTGAGCCTCTGCGACTTGAAGCGAAAGAGGGGCTTGCGCTGCTGAACGGCACGCAGGCTTTGACGGCGGTCGGTGCGCTGGCGCTCGAACGCGCCGAGCGGCTCACGCGCACAGCCGATGTGTCGGGCGCGATGTCGCTCGAAGCCCTGAAGGGCACGCCCGCAGCCTTCGACGAGCGCATCCATGCCGCGCGCCCGCACCGTGGGCAGATGGAAGCGGCGGCGCACCTGAGAGAGCTTTTGCTTGAGAGCGAGATACGCGCCTCGCATCTGGAAGGCGACCCGCGCGTGCAGGACGCATACTCACTTCGCTGCATGCCGCAGGTTCACGGCGCGACGCGTGACGCGCTCGCACACGCGCGCCACGCCGTCGAGGTCGAGACGGGCGGTGCGACCGACAACCCGCTCGTCTTCGCCGACACGGGCGAAGTCATCTCGGGCGGCAACTTCCACGGCGCTCCGCTCGCCATCGCCTTCGACTACTGCGCGATTGCGCTCGTACACCTCGGCAACATCGTCGAGCGAAGAATCGACCATCTCGTCAACCCGGACAGGAACGAGGGGCTGCCCGCTTTCCTCACCGCGCGCGCGGGCGTCGAGTCGGGCTACATGGTTCCGCAGATCGTCGCCGTCGCGCTCTTAAACGAGTGCAAGGTGCTTGCGCATCCGGCCTCCGTAGATAACCTGCCGACCGACGGCGGCAAAGAGGATCACGTCTCGATGGGCATGACGGCCGCCGTCAAGCTCCGCCGCATCGTCGAGAACGTCGAGCGCGTCGTCGCCATCGAACTGCTCGCCTCCGCCGAAGGACTCGAACACCGCGCGCCGCTCAAGCCCGGTCGAGGGGCCCGCCGCGCCTACGAGATTGTTCGCTCGCACGCCGCGCGCCTCACGCGTGACCGCGCACTTGCGCCCGACATTGAAAGAATCGCAGAGGCACTTCGCCACGGAGAGTTCGACGTGTGATGACGCTCGCCGAAGTTCGACGCGGGGTCACATTCGGCAAGCGGCTCTGCACCTGAAAGTCTGAGTCAACGATTAGGCCGGGGAGATTGAAGGGGTCAATCGAAATGGGAAAATCGCGTCTAGGTTTGGTCGGCGGGGTGTGGTTCTTCTTTATCGTCGGCTCGATTAACGTCTTGCTCGGCCTTAAAAGTTTTATGAGCTATGCGGAAGGCGGCGGTCGTCTATGGCTTGCGCCCGCTGTCCTTTCCATCCTCATCTTTATCGCCCTCTTCGTCTGGTCTTGTGTGTGGTGGAATAACCTCCGCAAGGGATGAGTCATCACCTTTTGAGTTGACGGCCAGACATGCCGCCCGAAGAGTTTTGTTGACTCGTCCTCCGGTTTGACGTTGAAGCCTTCAACCTCGCTCGATGCCCCTGCCGGAGCGCACGCGCCTCCGGCCCGAGAGGAAGACGACGATGCGACAAGTCACAATCAACAACGCCCATGCCACTGCGGTCGGTTCCGACGCCTCCGTCGAAGCGGTCGAAGCGGGACGAGCCACGGAGGGTGGCACGAACCTGCTCGGCGAGCAGATGGGCGCACGCACGCGCCTCTACACGGTTGACATGTTGCGCGGCCTCGTCATGGTCATCATGGCGCTCGACCACGTGCGCGACTTCTTCCACGTCTACGCCAAGTCGTTCGACCCGCTCGACCCGACGAAGACGTGGACGGCACTCTTCTTCACGCGCTGGGTGACGCACTTCTGCGCGCCGACGTTTGTCTTCCTCGCCGGGACGGGCGCGTTTCTCTCAACACGAAGGGGTAAGACGAGGCCGGAGCTGGCGCGCTTTCTCTTAACGCGCGGGCTGTGGCTGATAGTGTTGGAGGTGACGCTCGTCCGCTTCGGCTGGCTCTTCAACTTCGATTATCACTTCTTGTTCCTACAGGTCATCTGGGCCATCGGCTGGTCGATGATCGTGCTCGCGGGACTCGTCTTCCTGCCCTCGCGCGTTATCGCCGCCGCGGGCCTCGCGTTGATCTTTCTGCACAACACGCTCGACGGCGTGCGCTCCGCGAGCTTCGGGTCGCTGCGCTGGCTGTGGGTTCTGCTCCACGAGCAGAACGTGCTTGTGCCGCGCCCCGGCTTCTTCTGGCTGTCCGCATATCCGCTCATCCCGTGGGTCGGGGTGATGGCCGTGGGCTACGCGTTCGGCGAGCTGCTGACGCTTGAGCGCGAGAGGCGGCGGAGGATTCTTTTCCGTCTGGGCGGCGCTTGTGTTGTGTTGTTCGTCGTCCTGCGCGCGCTAAACGTCTACGGCGACCCGACGCCCTGGGCCCCGCAAGGCAGGGGCGCGTGGTTTACGTTCCTCTCGTTCCTCAACACGCAGAAGTACCCGCCGTCGCTGCTCTTCCTATTGATGACTTTGGGGCCCTCGATCATCGCGCTCGCACTCTTTGACCGCGCCGAAGGGCGTGAGGGCGGCGCGCTCGCGCGACCCTTCATCGTCTTCGGACGCGTGCCGATGTTCTATTACCTTCTGCACGTCCCGCTGATGCACCTCGTCGCCCTCGCCTTCGCCTACGCGAAGTATGGCCGCGCCGAGTGGCTGTTCATGAACTTTGCGCTGCCGGGCCAGCCGCCGCTTGAGCCGCCGGGCTACGGCTATGACCTGTGGGTGGTCTACCTCATCTGGCTTGGCGTCGTCGCGGCGCTCTACCCCCTCTGTCGCTGGTTCGCGGGCGTCAAGAGTCGGCGGCGCGACGCGTGGCTGAGTTACTTCTGAAGCAAGATGGAAGAGGAAACACTTAAGGGCCCGCCGTCGGCGTTCATCGCCGGGGCGGGCCCTTAAGTGTTTTTCTACTGACTCGCCTCAGGGCTTATCTACTGACTCTTCTCAAAGCCTAGCGAGCGGCGGCCTTCTTCTTCGGCGTCGCAGCGGGCGGCGGCGGCCCGCCACTGAGGTTGACGGGCGCGGGATAGCCTTTGCCACTGAGCGCCGCCACATCGACGACGATCTCCTTCTGTCCCTTCATGCTGTAGGTGACGCGCCCGCTCTTCTCTTTATCCTTGCCCTTCGCGGCGGGCGTGGGCGCCGGCGCAGCATCGGTCGGATTACCGTATGCGTCGCGCGCCATCGAGTGAAGCGCGTCGAGGACTTGCGCGCGCTCCTGCTCGCTGAGGTCTTCGAGTTTCACTCCGTAGACTTCGAGCACGCGCCGCAGGTTGTCTTCGGTGTTCGTGCCCTTGTCGTATACGTCGCGGTAGATGTGCAGCCGCCCGTCTTCGACGACGATGGTCTCGTAGCGTAGCTCGACGGGCACGGGCGCGTTGAGCTTCACGCTCTGCGTCTTATCGGGCGTCTTCGAGTAGTTTGAAACGTCTTCGGGCGAGAGCTGCGTCCCGGAGGCCCCTGCCAGCACGACGGCGAAGTCCTGCACCATCTGATTCGTCAGCCCCACACAGCCGTGCGAAGCGAACGTGCCGAGCCGCGCAGGGTTCTTGCCGCCGTGGATGAGCGACGGCTGGCCGATGGGAATCTTGATGGGGCCCAGCGGGTTCAGCTTGCTTCCGGCTTCGATCTTCTCGCCGGGCTTGACCTTGCCCTTGACCCAAGGCTCGTCGGGCGGCGTCCACGTCGGGTTGAAGATGATGGTGTCGGCCTTGCGCATGCCTTGCGGCAGAGGAAACTCCGGGTAGCCGATGCCGACGCGATAGGTCTTGATGAGCCGACCGTTCTCGAACACGTCCATGCGGTAGGAGGGCGCGTTGACGACGACGCGCGTGTCGGTCGGAACCGAGTTCGGCTTCAATGCGAGCGCACTCCCGCCGCCAGACCAGCGCTCGCTGACGAATGAGGAGAAGCCCGCAGCCTTCTCTTCGCCGACTACCGTCTTGATCTTCTCCGTGGCTTGGCGTGTCGCCTCGGCGGTCGTGCCGGATTCGGCCCCCTTCTCGCTCAGGCTCGCCGTCCCCTCGCGCGCGATCTGCCGCAGCCGCGTGACCTGCTCGTCCGTCAGTTGCAGCTTCGACTTCAACTCGCCCGCGAACGACTCGTCGGCGAACATCGCATCAAGAACCGGAAGCGTCACGGGCAGGTTGGCTTGCGCCGCGCTGTTTGCAGCGGGCGAAGCGGAGGCCGTGGGCGTCGCCGTCGCAGGCGTGGCCGCGGGCGTGGGCGTGGGCGATGCGTTCGACGCGACCGGGCCCGCCGTGTTCGTCGGCGCATTCGTCGCGCAGCCTAACATGGACATGAGCAACGCAACGGCCAGCGTCAACGTCGTCAAGGTCGTTTGCGAAATCCTCTTCATCCCTTCAAGACTCCTCAATATAAGACTCCTCCGGATTGTCTACGACGCGCGAACTTTCCCGCGTCCCTGGTCGATGGCACCACTCGTCGGCTGCGCCTGTTGTTCGGTCAGAGAGTACAGGCATCGACGCTTCGTCCACACGTGGCAACTACTGTTCCGACCGCCTACTTACCACACTTTCCACACGAAACATCACAAAGCCCTCGACGGCCACGCACCGATTACGTACATGAGAAGTCTGGAGTCTGGAGTCTGGAGTCAAAACGTGATGAGAGCAGTTCTGTTTTAACTCCAGACTCCAAGCTTCTTAACTCCAGACTTCAGACTCCAGACTTTACTGCGTAGCACGCAGTATCGGGTAGGGGTTGATGTTGTCGCCCGTCCAGAAATGTTTGGGGTCTGCGACACGGTAGATTTGGAAGTGTAGGTGTGTGTTGCCGGGGCCGGCGTTACCCGTGTCGCCGACGTAGCCGATGGTCTCGCCGCGGCGCGCGACGTGGCCTTCCGCGAGGCCGTCGGCGTATCGTTCGAGGTGCGCGTAGTAGAAGACGAGGTGCTCGTCCGCCGAGGCGAGTTGATAGAGAGTCGTGCCGCCCTTCACGCTCTGGAAGAGTTTGACTATCGGGCCGTCGGACGCGGCGAGGACGGGCGTGCCGCGCGGGGCCATGATGTCTATCGCGTCGTGGACGCGCCCCTCGCTGCGCGCGTCGTTGAAGGTGTCCTGCAACTGTCCGGGGCCGATGCCCTCGACGGGTATCAACAGGCGCATCGAGGCGAGTTCGGAAGAAGCATTGCCGCCCGCCGAAGCTTGCGCCTGTGTTGGCGACGCGCCGCCGTTTGCGGGCGAGGCGTTAGACAAGGGCGAAGCGTTGGGTAGAGGCGAAGCGTTGGGCGAGACGGTCGGCTGCGGCGTGGGCGAAGGTGTTGGCGTCGCGCCCGCGTCGCTTGTGGATGTCGCCTCCGGGGTCTGCGTCGCGGCGGGCGACGGCGTGTCCAGTTGCTCGGCGTCGCTTGTGGGTGGCCGGAGCGGCGTGACGGGCTGCGACCAGTAATGGTAGCTCAGTGACCAGACGAGTGCGGCGAGCGCGGCGAAGACGATTGCCGCGATCAGTAGCACGCGCGTGCGCGGGCCCATTGCCATTCGATTGCTTCTCGACTCTCCGAACGTAGTTAGACTCTCTACTTGGAAGCTTATTGAAGACCATGCGTCCGGCGCAAGGGCTGCGGCGCGGGCGAGTGGCGCGGGGGCCGACTTTTCTGCTATTACATAGGCCGTTAACCCAAACGCCATCGACGCGCGTGCCCGCCGCTCGCTCCCTTGGTCTGCGAGGCGACGGCGCAAATATTCGCAGGAGGAACAAGTCAGTGTCAGATATTTTCGACGAACGCCGAAGGGGTCTCGAAGAGGAATATTTCCATCGCAGGGACAAGGAGTCGCTCGGACGCCTGCGCGAAGCGCTGCACGAAGAGGCGCGCGCGCGCGGCGAGCACGCCGCCACGTTGGGCTGCCCGCGCTGCACGGGCAAGCTCCACGAAGACTCCTACGATGAAGTGAGCATCAGCCGCTGCGACACCTGCGGCGGCATCTGGCTCGACGCGGGCGAACTCGAACAGATCATCAATCAGGAGAACGCCACCAACCGCTGGCTCCACGCCTTTTGGCCCGGCAGGACGAATGAGTGAGAAGAAGATGACCGCGCTCGTCACGGGCGCGTCCGGTGGGATAGGGCTTGAGCTTGCGCGTCTGTTCGCGGCGGACGGCCACGACCTCGTCCTCGTCGCGCGGAGCGAGGACAAGCTCTCGCGGCTCGCCGAAGAGTTGAAGCTCAAGCACGGCACGGCGGCGCGCGTCCTCGCGGCAGACCTCGCGCGACGAGAAGCGCCGCAGGAGATTTTTGAAGAGCTGCAACAGGAAGGCATCCATGTTGACGCGCTCGTCAATAACGCGGGCATTGGCAGCTACGGCCTCTTCGCCGAGATCGATCTCAAGTCCGAACTCGAACTGCTGCAAGTCAACATCGTCGCGCTCACGCATCTGACAAAGCTCTTCCTGCCAATGATGATCGAGCGGCGGCGCGGCTACGTCTGCAACGTGGCTTCGACCGCGGCGTTTCAGCCGGGACCCCTGATGGCCGTCTACTACGCGTCGAAGGCTTACGTGCTCTCCTTCTCCGAAGCGCTGGCGAACGAGTGCGAAGCGACGGGCGTCCGGGTCTCCGCGCTCTGCCCCGGCCCGACCGAAACCGGCTTCGTCGCCGCCGCGGGAATGCAAGACTCCAAGCTCTTCGACCGCGGCGCGATGACGGCACGCGCCGTCGCAGAGGCGGGCTACCGCGGCCTGCTCGCGGGCAAGACGCTTGTGATTCCGGGCTTCCGTAATGCCTTCGTCGCGCGCGCCGTCGGCATGATGCCGCGCGGGATAGTGACAAAGGTCGTGCGCGGGATTCAGGCGAAGAGAGATCAGTAACCTGCTCCCAGACTCAGGCAGGCATCAGACGCGATAACTGACATGTCACAAGCAAGAGTCGTTCGTGCGCCGCGCGGCGCGAAGTTGAATTGCAAGGGCTGGCATCAGGAGGCGGCGCTGCGTTGCCTGATGAATAACCTCGACCCGGAGGTGGCCGAGCGACCCGAGGAGTTGGTCGTCTATGGCGGGACGGGGAAGGCCGCGCGCAACTGGCAGTCGTTCGACGCTATCGTGCGCGAGTTGATGAGTCTGGAATCGGACGAGACGCTGCTCGTTCAATCGGGCAAGCCCGTCGCGGTCTTCCGCACGCATGAGTATGCGCCGCGCGTCCTGATTGCGAATTCAAACCTCGTCGGCGCGTGGGCCAACTGGGAACACTTCCACGAACTTGAGCGCAAGGGTTTGATGATGTACGGGCAGATGACCGCCGGGTCTTGGATTTACATCGGCTCGCAGGGCATCGTGCAGGGCACGTTCGAGACCTTCGCGGCGATGGCCGAACGGCACTTCGGCGGCACGCTTGAAGGCAGGCTGATCGTCTCGGGCGGGATGGGCGGGATGGGAGGCGCGCAGCCACTCGCGGCGACTCTGAACGGCGCGGTCTTCCTCTGCGTCGAGGTCGAGCGCGAGCGCATCGAGCGACGCGTCCGCACGGGCTACTGCGACCGCATCGCACAGGATTTGGACGAGGCGCTCGCCATCTGCGAGGACGCACGCGAGCAGAAGCGCGCCGTCTCGGTCGGGCTTGTCGGCAACTGCGCGGAAGTCTTGCCGGAGATCGTCCGTCGCGGCGTGCGTGTGGACGCCGTCACAGACCAGACGAGCGCACACGACCCCTTGAACGGCTACGTGCCCGCCGGACTCTCTCTGGAAGAATCGGAAGAACTCAGGCGCACGAGACCGCGCGACTACGTCGAGCGTTCCATGCACTCGATGGCGCGGCACGTCGAAGCGATGCTCGCCTTGAAACGCGCGGGCGCGGTCGCCTTCGATTACGGCAACAACATACGCAAGCAGGCGTTCGACGCGGGACTCACGGACGCCTTCGAGATACCCGGCTTCGTGCCCGAGTACATACGCCCGCTCTTCTGCGAGGGACGTGGGCCCTTCCGCTGGGTCGCACTCTCCGGCGACCCCGCCGACATACGCCGCACCGACGATCTCGCCCTCGAACTCTTTCCACACGACCGCACGCTCGAACGCTGGATGCGGCTCGCGCGTGAGCGAGTGCAGTTTCAGGGACTCCCCGCGCGCATCTGCTGGCTCGGCTTGGGCGAGCGCGCCGAGATGGGCGAGGCCATCAACGAACTAGTCCGCCGCGGCGAACTCTCTGCGCCCGTCGCCATTGGCCGCGACCACCTCGACACCGGCTCGGTCGCTTCGCCGTTCCGCGAGACAGAAGGCATGAGAGACGGCACGGACGCCGTCGCCGACTGGCCCATCCTCAACGCACTCTTGAACACGGCGAGCGGCGCATCGTGGGTCTCCTTCCACCACGGCGGAGGCGTCGGCATCGGCTACTCTCTGCACGCCGGTCAGGTCTCGGTCGCCGACGGCACGGAGGACGCGGCGCGGCGTCTGAACCGCGTGCTCACAAACGACCCCGGCCTCGGCGTCGCGCGCCACGTTGACGCCGGATACAGTGAAGCGGAAGAGACCGCGCGCGCGAAGGGCTTGAAGATTCCGATGCTGCTCGACGGCGAGTGAATGCACGATGGCGAATAAGGATGTCGGAAGCTTAAGAGCACTTTAAAATCAGCCACCGCAGACACAGAGACACAGAGGGTTTAAGAATTTGAATTTGAAATCTGAAATTTGAAATTTGAAATCTGAAGTTTAATCTCTGTGTCTCTGTGTCTCTGTGGCTAATCTGACAGTTTTGAATCGAACTCTTAGACGCAAAAGATGTCGGAAGCTCAAACACAGACGACCGAGCCGGTCAAACACGTCACAGAGATCGCGGCGGGCGTGCGCGTCATCGCGTTCTTCGAGGCGTTGAAGGGGACGCTGGTGTTGGTCGCGGGCTTCGGTCTGCTCTCGCTCGTCCACCGCGATTTGCAAGACCTGGCCGAGCGTCTAGTCCAGCACTCTCACCTCAACCCCGCGAGCCACTACCCGCGCGTCTTTGTCGAGGCCGCGTCGCACGTCTCCGACTCGCGTCTGCGGACGCTGGCGGCGCTCGCCTTCGCCTACTCGGTCGTGCGCTTCGTCGAAGCCTACGGGCTTTGGCGGATGCGTGCGTGGGCGGAGTGGTTCGCGATCATCTCGGGCTGCATCTACCTGCCCATCGAGGTGTACGAGTTGTTCGAGCGCGCGACGCTCATCAGAGCGGGCATACTCATACTCAACGCGCTGATCGTCGCATACCTGCTCTACGTCCGACTCTCGCGCACGGGGCGAACGGTCGAGGAGGCCATCCACCGCACAGAGGCGGATAAGAAGGCGAGGAAAGCGGAGATGAAATCACATAAGCCACGCCGCGAAGACGCTTGAATTCGGAAACGTCTCGAACGGTTCGACTCTGATGCCCTCGGACGATCTGATGCCCTCGGACGAACAGACCCCACAGCCCTCCATACACCTGACGCCCGACCCGGTCGAAGCAGCGGAGGCGGGGACGCGCCCCGAGCGAGGTCGTGTGCGTCAGGCGCTCGGCGCGTTGGCGCTCGACCTGACGCCGCTCGGCGAGTCGAGAGAATTCCGTCTGCTGTTCGCGGGACAGGCCGTCTCCTTCTTCGGCTCGATGATGACGTTCGTGGCGCTGCCGTGGCAGATGTACAGGCTGACGCGTTCGCCGCTCGCGGTCGGGATGCTCGGCGTGGCGGAGTTCGTCCCAATCTTCCTGATGGCGTTTGTCGGCGGCGCGCTCGCGGACGCGGTAGACCGCCGCCGCATGGTTCTACTCACAGAGTCGCTGCTCGCGTTGGGGACGCTGGTGCTCGTCTTCAACTCTCTGCTTCAGCAGCCGCGCGTGTGGGTGATCTACCTTTGCGCGGCGCTGTTCGCGGCCCTCAACGGATTGCAGCGCCCCTCGCTCGAAGCGCTGATGCCGCGGCTCGTGCGAGCGGAACTGTTGCCGTCGGCGATGGCGCTCAGGTCTCTGGGCGGGACGGCGTCGATGATCGGCGGCCCGGCGCTCGGCGGCCTGCTCGTCGCGAGCTTGGGCCCGGCTCTCACATACTCGATTGATTTCACGACCTTCGCCGCATCGCTCGCGGCACTCTGGATGATGAGGGCCGTGCCGCCTCCCGCAGGGGCCCAAGCGCCGAGCCTGCGCTCGATAGTCGATGGGCTGCGATACGCGCGCAGCCGTCCAGAGCTTCTGGGCACGTACCTGGTTGACATGAATGCGATGTTCTTCGGGATGCCGATGGCTTTGTTCCCTGCCGTCGCCGAAGGGTTTGGCGGCGGCGCATCGGTCGGCCTGCTCTACGCCGCGCCCGCCTTCGGCGCGATGTGCGTGACGCTCACCTCCGGGTGGGCCAAGCGTATCAATCGTCATGGTCTGTGCGTGGCGCTGGCCGCCGCCGTGTGGGGGATTGCGATTGTCGGCTTCGGACTGGCGGGCAGGCTCTGGCTGGCGCTCATGTGCCTGGCGCTGGCCGGGGCAGCCGACATGGTGTCGGGCCTATTCCGCATGACCATCTGGAATCAGACTATCCCAGACCACCTGCGCGGACGCCTCGCAGGCATAGAAATGGTGAGCTACACTACGGGCCCGCTGCTCGGCAATGCAGAGGCGGGCGTCGTCGCGGGGCTGTTTGGTGTCCGCGCATCAATCGTCTCGGGCGGCGTGCTCTGCATGGCGGGGACGGCGCTGCTCTCGCTCATGCTTCCCCAACTAATCGGCTACGACGGACGCGTTGGACAAAAGCGCAAGCGCGCCGAAGAGGACGCGCGAGATTCCGGGAAGCATATCTGATGAAGCGTCCATGCCTCGCGGCGGACTTCGGATGAAGGCGGATGAAGGCGCGGGGCGAAGCTCAACCAACACACTTGAGGAATCGAAGAGACGAGATGATGACAAAGAGACGAACTCCGCTGCTGTTAACCGCCCTGCTGTTGCTCGTCGCGTTCACTCTCGCACACGCGCAGACGAGTCCGCCTACGCCTGCCGCCGTAAAGCCGCCCGCGCAGAATCAGTCCGGCGACAAGACGGAGAAGAAGAAGGACAAGGCGGAAAAGAAGAAGGAAGCGCCGCGGCGCTACGAGACCGTCGAGTTCGAGAGCAAGCTCGTCGGCGCGGCGCTCCCCTACAATGTCTTGCTGCCCGCGGACTATAAGCGCGGCTCGTCGAAGCACAGACGATATCCCGTCCTCTATCTCCTGCACGGCCTCGACGGGAGTGCGAACGATTGGGTCTCAGACCGCGCGCACCTCGCCGACCACGCCGCGCAATATCCATTCATCATCATCGTCCCCGAAGGGCGCAACGCTTGGTACACAGACAGCGCCACCGTGCCGAACGAGAAGTTCGAGAGCTATATCGTCGAAGAACTGATACCGGATGTCGAGCGACGCTTCCGCACCATCCCGTCGCGTGAGGCGCGCGCGGTGGCGGGGCTTTCGATGGGCGGCTACGGCTCTCTGAAGTTCGGGCTGAAGCACCCGGAACTGTTCGCCTTCGCCGCCTCGATGAGCGGTGCGCTCGGCGCTGCCTCTTGGATACCAGACGACAAGCTGCCCGAGTTCGTACGCCCTTCCATCGCGCGCGTCTACGGCGCGGCGGACACAGAGACGCGCCCGGCCAACGACATCTTCCGCATGGTACGCGAGCTAACGCCTGAGCGCACAAAGCAGCTTCCATACTTCTATCTCGACTGCGGCACGGAGGATTTTCTCGTCGCCAGCAACCGAGACTTCTCCGCGCTTCTCCTTGAGAAGAAAGTCCCGCACGAGTTCCGCGAACTGCCCGGCACGCACAGTTGGCCCTACTGGGACAGGCAGGTACAGGAGATTCTCAGGCTCGCCGCGCAGAAGCTCTCCGCGCCCGCCGACGACTCGAAGCAGAACCGGAAGACTGCGGGCGGTCATTGAACTGGCAGTTGACTAATGTCTCCGTCTGACGCCACACAGCATCGGTCTGTATTCATGCGGCGGCGTCTGTACTTCGCGCTGCTGCTCGGCGGCGCGCTCCTCTTCCGTCTGTGTTTTGGCCTGTGCTCGCAGTTCTGGGCCGACGACGAGCGACAGGTTTACCTCATCGGGCTAAAGTTCTATTCGACCGGCGCGTGGCCTTACTTCGGGCCCGATGTTTCGAGCGGCGTGCAAGTGCCGGGCGCGCTGCAAGGTCTTCTGGTCGGCCTGCCGCTCTACGTCGCGCCGTTGCCGGAGTCGCCCTTCGTACTCCTGAACGTCCTCTCGTTCGCGAGCCTCTGCTTCTTCGCGTGGTACTGCGCGCGTCGTCTGCCCGTTATGCCCCGTTGGTTCATCTGGGGCTGGACGCTTACCGCGCCGTGGAGTCTCAATTTCTCGACGCACGTCGTCAACCCCTCTTACGTCCTGCCGGGCGCTATCCTCTTCTACGTCGGCGCGCTTGAGACTCTGCCCTTGATACGCAAAGGTCTCGTCGGGCCGCGCGCGTCGAACTTCATGATGGGCTTCGCGCTCTTCTGGGTGATGCAGCTACATCTTTCGTGGGTCGTGCTCGTGCCACTACTTCTGGCGTCCGTCTATTTTCAGTTACGCGAGCGCGGGACTAAGGCGCTCGCCGCGTTGGGCTGGCTCGCAACGGGCGCGGCACTCTCGGGGTGTCTGCTCGCGCCGACGTTTCTGAAGTACGGCCTTTCGAACGGGACGGGAGGGACGACCGCGATGTTTGCGCCGAACATCGCGAACTTCGCGCGCGTCGTTAATCCCTTCGAGGGTGTACCGGCACGCTTCCTCTCGCTAGCGAGCTTTGAGCTGGCGCGCTTCCTCGGTCGAAACTCGGCGGAGCGTCTCGCATTCCTCAGAGAGAATCTATGGCTCGCACCCTTCGCCGTCTTCCTCGGCGTAACGGGACTCTTGCAGCCCGCCGCGATGATCGTCCTCTGGTTCAGAAAACGCGGCGCGCGCGCGGACTGGCCGCAGGTCAAATGGTTGGCGTTCTCGACCGTGCTTCTGCTCTGCCTGCTCTTCCTCTTCTCGGCGAAGCTGCCCGCCTCGCACACGTTTTATGTTACCTTTCCCGTCGCCGCCCTGTACGGCTTCTACTGCTGGGACGCATTGCTCAACTCGCGTCGCTGGCGTGCGTTCGCATTGATCTTTCTGGTCTGCGGCGTCGTCTTCCACATAGGATTGGCCGCGCACAATCTTTCGCGCGTCTCGCTCTACACCGACCGGAGAGTTCCGGCGACGGCCATCGACGAGAAGAGGCCCGCATTGCTCGGCGAGCGGCGACCCGGCTCGCTCTACTAGAGCGGTTTCGTTTGCGCGCGCTCGTTCGGAGGCGGGACACGCGCGACGACGATGACACATAAGGATGAAGACTTATGAGACGACTCCACGACATGCGCGCCGCCTTCGCGCTCGCCACGCTCGCACTCGTTCTCTCGACTGCCGCGCGCACGCAAGCGCAGGACGTTCGGCCCGGCGAGGAACAGTTGGCACGCGTCCGCGAGATTCAGGCGGCGCTCAAGGAGGCCAACCTCGACGGCTGGCTCTTCTATGACTTCCGCCGCAGCGACCCGCTCGCCTACCGCATCCTTCGCTTAGGCGACCGAGGCGTCACCACGCGCCGCTGGTTCTATTACATTCCCGTCATCGGCGAGCCGGTCAAAGTCGTCCACTCGATTGAACGCTTCCGCCTCGACGCGCTGCCGGGCAGAAAAATCATCTACCGGAGTTGGCAGGAGCTTCACAGTGCCGTCGGCGACGCTCTTTCTTCGGGCGGCCTGAAGAGCCGTCGCGTACTGCTGCGAAAGATCGCGATGCAGTATTCGCCCAATAACGACATCCCTTACGTCGCGCGCGTCGATGCGGGCACAATCGAGCTTGTACGCTCGACGCCCGGCATCGGAGTCGTCACCAGCGCAGACCTCGTCCAGCAGTTCGAGGCGACCATGACGCCCGAGCAACTCGCCACACATCGCGAAGCCGCGGACAAACTCCACCGCATCATCCTCGAAGCCTTCGCCGAGATCGCGCGCCGCATACGCGCCGGAGAGGCGACGACCGAGTACGACATACAACAGTTCATCAACCGTCGGCTCAACGAAGAAGGGATGACGGCGGGCGGCCCGAACGTCTCCGCCGGGGTGAACTCGGCCAACCCGCACTACCAGCCCGACGCCACCCACAGCGCGCCCATCCGCCGCGGCGACTTCGTCCTCTTCGACGTGTCGGAGAAACTGAAGAAGCCCGGCGCGATTGTCGCCGACCAGACCTGGACGGGCTACGTCGGCGAGTCTGTGCCCGACGAGTACGTGCGCGTCTTTAACATCGTCCGCGAGGCGCGCGACTCCGCCACCGAGTTTGTGCGCGCGGCGGTGCGCGAAGGCCGCACGATCCGCGGCGCTGAAATTGACGACGTGGCGCGCGGCGTTATCAAGCGCGCGGGCTACGGCGAGCAGTTCACGCACCGCACGGGTCACTCCATCGGCGAAGAGGGCCATGGCAACGGCGCGAACATCGACAACTTCGAGACGCGTGACTCGCGCCGCATCATCGCGCGCACATGCTTCTCCATCGAGCCGGGCATCTACCTCGAAGGCCGCTTCGGCATCCGCTCGGAAATCAACGTCTACGTCAGTGAGAAAGAAGCGGAAGTAACAGGCCAGCCGATTCAGACCGAGATCGTTGCGATACTCAAAGACAAGTAGACAGTAGTCAGTAGTCAGTAGGCGCTCCGCGTTGCGTCAGTTGTCGGTTTCACACTGACTGCCGGTAGAATGTGTTCTTCTATCGTCTACCGTCTACTGACTACTGTCTACTGACTACTGTCTACTGTCTACTGACTACTGTCTACTTGCTTATGCTCAACTTCGCCATTCAGACCGCGCTCGACGCGGGGCGTGTGCTCACCGAGAAGTTCGGGCGCGCGCTTCAGATTACGAACAAGGGCGACATAGACCTTGTGACCGAGGCCGACATCGCCTCGGAGCGACTCATCGTCGAGCGCATACGCAGCTATCACCCGCGCCACGCGATTCTTACGGAAGAGGCGGGCGATGTGCTTGAGGCGGGCGGCGCTGATGCCGAGTACAAGTGGATCATCGACCCGCTCGACGGCACGACCAACTACGCGCACGGTTACCCTATCTTCTGCGTCTCGGTTGCGCTCGAACACTTGGGGCGTGTCGTCGTCGGCGTCGTCTACGACCCCACGCGCGACGAACTTTTCGCCGCCGAACGTGGTGAGGGCGCGACACTCAATGGCCGTCGCATACGCGTCTCCGATACCAGTGAGCTTAACCGTGCGCTCCTCTGCACGGGCTTCCCTTACGACGTGCGCGAGCGCGGCGACTTCGCGCGCTACTTCCACAACTTCATCATGCAGGCGCAGTCCGTCCGTCGCGACGGCTCGGCGGCGCTCGACCTCGCATACGTCGCCGCGGGACGCTTCGAAGGGTTCTACGAAGAGGGCTTGCGTCCGTGGGATGTGGCGGCGGGCATGCTGCTCGTCGAGGAGGCGGGCGGGCGCGTCACGCACTACGACGGCTCGCCCTTTCGTATCTACACGCCGCCCATCATCGCCAGCAACGGCCTCGTCCACGACGCGATGCTGCGTGTGCTCGCGGACTGAAAGTTTGCCCGCCCGGCGCACGCCTTGTATTATTTCAGTCAAGAGAGGCAGAAGCCCGACCGTCAGGGAGGGCGTCTCGACTCCCGCCAGTCGCATCATGAGCAACGCTGTACGCCCTCCCTCACGGTCGGGCTTCCGCCACACGCCCTCTTCCCTTCTGACAAATGCTCTAATACCGGCGGAACTTCTTCTTCTGTTCTTACCTTCTGTCTAACGTTTTGCCTTCCGTTTCGGCGCTGGGTTATATTCTTTGCCGAAGGGTTATCGCGGAGGGGTAGCCTAATTGGTAAGGCAGTAGTCTTGAAAACTACCGCGCTAACGCGCTTGCAGGTTCGAGTCCTGTCTCCTCCGCCAAATTAAAAGTTTTTCCGCACGAAGCCGCTCGCCCCCACGAGGCGCGGGCGGCTTCGGCGTTGTGGGGAATAGGAAAACGATAGCCGGGAGGGTTCGAGTGGGAATGATTGCGGGTCGTGTATACGGGACGCATGCGGCGTGTCTGCTGGCGCTGTGGCAGGACGGAGATAACGTCTTGCAGAGGCTCTGGCGCTTGACCGGCTATCTCAACTTCAAGTGGGAGCTGGGCAACTTCGTCTTCTCGATTACGACGCTGGTGCTGGGCCTCCTTGTGATGCTCTTCGCCTTGTTCGTCTCGCGCTACATGCGCCGGTTCATCGAGAATCGGATGGCGCGACACAACAAGCACCTCGACCCCGGCGTACAGTTCACCATCCTGCGGCTCGTACACTACTTCGTCATCACCATCGGCGCATTCATCGCGCTCCGCATCGCCGTCTCAGCCGACTTCACTTCACTGGCCGTCGTCTTCACGGCGCTCTCGGTCGGCATCGGCTTCGGCCTCCAGTTCATCGCGGGCGACATCGCCTCCGGCTTCATCATCCTCTTCGAGCGACCCGTCCGCGTCGGCGACTACATCACCATCCCGGGCCCCGACGGCAAGCTCACCGAAGGGCGTGTGCGCAGCATCAACCTGCGTACGACCATCGTCATCACCAACGACAACATCGCCTCGGTCGTGCCCAACTCGAAGATCGTCAACCAGAACTTTCTCAACTGGACTTTCCGCGAGCGTCGCACGCGCGTCTCCATTCCCATCGGTGTCGCCTCCGACTCGGACGTTGAACTCGTCGCGCGCACGCTCCTGCGCGCCGCAGAGGACGTGCAGTTCGTTATCCCCGAGCCGAAGCCGAGTGTGCAGTTTCTTGAGTTCGGCGACTTCGACCTCAAGTTCCGCCTGCTCGTCTGGACAGACCGCCCGCGCCGCCACCCATCCATCCGGAGCGAGATCAACTACCGCATCCATCGCCTCTTCCGCGAGGAAGGCATCGAGATTCCGAACCCGCAACGCGACATTACTCTGCGCGGCGGCGCGCTCCGCTTCGACCCGCACGCGGGACTCCTCGCGGCAAGCGACGCCGAAGCATCGGAAGAGGAGGCGGAAGCCCGACCGTGAGGGAGGGCGTCTCAACTCACGTCACTTGCTTTCCTGGTGAACGCTCTACGCCCTCCCTCACGGTCGGGCCTGCGGCCTTTGTTATCGTTGCGTAAAACGAGCGTGGAGGTTAGTCTAAGAGCGTCTTCAACTGAATGAGCAGCCATTCAGCCGCCCTGAAGCGAGCCTGTCCCGGAGATTTTTCAAAGAGATGCGACCAGCCCGTTCCCTCAATACAACGCCGCGCGCCGCCGTGGGCGACAAGCGCGAGGCCATCATGCGCGCCGCCACAAAGGTCTTCGCGCGTAGTGGCTACTTCAACTCGAAGGTTGCCGACATCGCGCGCGCCGCCGGAGTCGCCGACGGAACGGTCTATCTCTACTTCAAGAGCAAGGAAGAAATCCTGCGCTCCATCTTCGAGCGCAACACGAGCGAGGCCGTCCGCGCGGGCCGCGAAGAGCTTGCGAAGATCGAAGACCCGCGCGAGAAGCTGCGAAGAATCGCGCGCCACCATCTGGAACGGCTCGGCGCAGACCGCGACCTCGCCGTCGTCTTTCAGGTCGAGCTGCGCGGCACGACCAAGTTCATGGAGGAGTTCTCGGCGGCGGGACTGGCCGAATACCTCGGCCTTATCCGAGAGGTCTTTGAAGAGGGGCAGGCCGCGGGCGTCTTTCGCAAGGGGCTGAAGGCGAAGCTCGTCGCGAAGGTTCTGTTCGGCGCTCTGGACGAGATGGCGACCAACTGGATTCTCTCGCGCCGCCGCTACAAGCTCGCGCCGATGGCGGACGAAGTCCTGGACATCTTCCTCGGGGGGGTGGGCGCGTGACGACGGACACGACACGACCCGCGACAGAAGCCACGACCGGCGCGAACGGCACGAGCAGCATGGGCGACACGGGCGACGCGCACGCGGCGGCCCCACAAGTCCAGCCCGCGACGCACGCCGCCACGGATGAGCCGACGACAATCGTCGAGGTCTTCGAGCGTGCGCTCCGCCTGCACGCGCGAGCCGACGTGCTCAACTACAAGCGCGAAGGCCATTGGCGCTTGCTCTCTTCCGAAGACTTGATGCGACGCGTGCGCCACGTCGCGCTCGGACTCTACGCGCTCGGGCTTAGGCGCGGCGACCGCGCGGGACTGCTCTCCGAAAGCTCGCCCGAGTGGGTCATCACCGATCTGGGCTGCCAGTACGCAGGGATAGTCAACGTGCCCATCTATCCGACGCTTGCGCCGCAACAGGTCTGCTACATCATTGGCGACTCCGGTTCACGCCTCCTCTTCGTCGAGAACCGGGAGGCGTATCAGCGCGTCCGCGAGTCTCTGGAAGCCTGCGCCGGACTCACACACGTCGTCCTCATGAGGGGCGAGGCCGCGGGCGTTGAGGGCTTGCTTGCGCTCGCCGAACTCGAAGCGCGCGGGGCCCAACTTGAAAGCGCGCGGCCTCTTCTGTTGGGAGAGCTTTCGGGCGCGGTCTGTGCGGAAGACCTCGCGACGATCATCTATACATCGGGGACGACGGGCGAGCCGAAAGGCGTGATGCTCACTCACTCGAACGTCGTCTCGAACCTGACGGCCACGTCCGAACGCCTCGCCTTCAAGCCCGATGACGTGGTGCTCTCCGTGCTCCCGCTCTCGCACGTCTTCGAGCGCGGCGCGATGTACATGTACCTGCATCACGGCGCGAAAATCTACTTCGCCGAGTCAATCGAACGCGTCGGCGACAACATGCGCGAGGTGCATCCGACGCTCGTCGTCGCCGTGCCAAGACTCTTCGAGAAAATCTACGCGCGTATCAAGGATAAGGCGGCGGAAGGCGGACGTGTGAAGACGGCCATGCTGACTTGGGCCGTCGGCGTGGGAAAGCGTTGGGCGCGGCTCGCGGCGTGGAAGCGGCGCGTGCCCGCCTGGCTCGCTTTGGAGCACGCGGTCGCTTCAAAGCTCGTCTTCTCGAAGTGGCGCGAGGGCGTGGGCGGGAGTATGCGACTCTTCCTCTCGGGCGGCGCGGCGCTCCCTGAGGAACTCGGCCTCATCTTCTACGGCGCGGGGCTTCCCATCGTGCAAGGCTACGGGCTGACGGAGACCTCGCCCGTCATCACCGTCAACGGCGCGGAAGACAATCGCATCGGCACGGTCGGTCGTCCCGTCGCCCACGTCGAAGTCCGCACCGCCCCGGACGGCGAGATCGAGACGCGCGGCCCCAACGTCATGCGCGGCTACTACAACAAGGCGGATGCGACGCGCGAGGTCTTCACCGACGACGGGTGGTTCAAGACGGGCGACATCGGACGGCTCGACGCGGAAGGCTACCTGAGCATCACCGACCGCAAGAAAGAACTCTTTAAAACTTCGGGCGGCAAGTACATCGCGCCGCAGCCCATCGAGCAGCGCATCAAGCGTTCGCGCTTCGTCAATCAGGTCGTGCTCGTCGGCAACGGTCGCAAGTTTGCCGCCGCGCTCATCGTGCCCGACTGGGAGATGCTCCGCTCATACGCGCAACACAAGGGGCTGGATATAAAAACGACCGCCGAGTTCTGCCGCCACCCGCGCATCCTTGACCTCTTCCAGCGGCAGGTTGACGCCGTCACCGAAGACCTCTCGCGCTACGAGCGAGTCAAGCGCATCGCCCTCATCGAACGTGAACTCACGGTCGAGGGCGGCGAACTCACACCCACTCTCAAGGTTAAGCGCCGCATCGTCGATGAGAAGTACCGCGACACAATCGACCGCCTCTACGCCGAGGCAGAAGCCCGACCGTAAGGGAGGGCGTATCAACTGCCATTGGGTGTTAGTGATGAGGCGAATACGAAGGCTAATACGCCCTCCCTTACGGTCGGGCTTCTGTCTCCAGCATCTCTACGGCCCACTCCGCGACGACGCGGCGCAGGTCTTCCAGTTGGTCATCGAAGAAGTGGCCCGCGCCGGGGATGATTTCGAGTCGAACTCGGGCTTCGGCGGGGAGGCGTGCGGCGAGGGCGCGGAGGTCTGAGACTGAGCCGAACTCGTCGCGCTCACCGTGGACGAGGAGTAGAGGCTTGCGGCACTCCGAGAGGAAGGAGAAGTCGTAGTCGCGCTCACTGATGCTGACGGGCGTGCCGATGCCGATGAGGTAGCCGACACGCGGGTCGTGTGTTCCCACCTCCAGCCCGACGCGCGCGCCGAAGGAGAAGCCCGCGAGGAAGACGGGCCCGAGGCGTGGATACTTCTCCACCAGATAATCGAGCGCCACACGCGCGTCCTCCTGCTCGCCGCCGCGCGCGCCCGTATGCTCGCCGGTCGAGTGGCCGACGCCGCGGAAGTTGATGCGCAGCGTCGTGAGTCCCGCATCATTCAAGGCACGCGCCGTGCGGAAGACCACCTTGTTGTGCATCGTCCCGCCGTGCAGCGGGTGCGGGTGCAGGACGAGCGCCGCGCCGCGTGCCGCGCCTTGCGGCTCTTTCAATATCGCCTCGATGCGCCCGTGCGGTGCAGGGATGAAGAGATTGCCAGCCGGATACATAAAAGTTAGAGGCTAGAGGTTAGAGGCTAGAGGCTGGTAAAGGCAAATGATGAAGCGGTAAGATTTGAAACACCAAGCGACAGTATCGAACGACTGCCCGCGCCTCTTCAACTCTCCACCCGCCTCCAACAACTAGCCTCTAGTCTCTACCCTCTAGCCTCTAGCCTCTGTTTTCTTGACTTGCCGCGGCGAAAGGCAGTAGCTTGTTTGTGAAGCAAATACCTCCGAAATCTCCGGTCGAATCTTTTGCAGTTCAGGCGGGCATGCCGGCGTCGAAGGCGTTCGTAAGCGGGGCGTGTGACTCTGAAGTCCTCGCATCGAGCGGGCGAGCCTGAGGTCGCGCAAGCCCGGACACTCGAACTCGTACTGTTTTCCCCGAGGCGCAGCAGCGTGCCGCGCCCACGACGCGGACAGCCAACTCGGTCGCCGGAGAGCAAGCTAAGGAAGAAAGATGTCCGACCCCCGTCCTCCCGTCGCACAGGCCGCGAACCCTTCATGGAACCAGTCCGCGTGGGCGCGCTACGGGCTGTCGGTCGCGTCGGTCGCAGCATCGGCGCTGCTGACCTACGCGCTGCGCCTCGCAGCCAGCGCGCAGAACGCGCGCGTCATCTTCGCCTTCTTTTACCTGGCGGTCTTCGTCGCCGTCTGGTTCGGCGGGCGCGGGCCCGCCTTCTTCTCCATCGCACTCTCGCTGCTCGTCGCCGACCTCTTCTTCCTCCCCACCGACCTCCTCGCACCAGACCTCTCCGGCCTCATCCCCAACCTGTTCTTCGCAGGCATCTCGCTTCTGGCCGTCTTCATGCTCGAACGCAGCCGCCGCGCCGAGCGCGAGGCGCACACTGCACGCAAATCGCTGGAGACGACGCTCAAGAGCATCGGCGACGCCGTCATCTCGACGGACGCGGGCGGGCGCATACGGTTTATGAATCCCGTGGGCGAGCGCCTGACGGGCTGGCCGCTCGCCGAAGCACGGGGCCGCATGCACGAGGAAGTCTTCCGCATCATCAACGAGCTGACACGCGAGACGGTCAAGAGTCCCGTCGAGCAGGTTCTGCGCGAAGGGGTCGTGTTGGGACTCGCCAACCACACCGTGCTCGTCGCGCGCGACGGCGCGGAAGCGCCGATTGAAGACAGCGCCGCTCCAATCATGGACGAAGGCGAACGCGTCACGGGCGCTGTCCTCGTCTTCCACGACGTGGCCGAGCGACGCAAGGTCGAGATCGAGCGGGCGCGGCTGGCCGCCATCGTCGAGTCTTCCAGCGACGCCATCATCGGCAAGACGCTCAACGGCACGGTCACGAGTTGGAACGCCGCCGCCGAGAGAATGTACGGCTACACGGCGGAAGAGGCGATAGGTCAACACATCTCTTTCATCGTCCCAAAGGAGCTTTCGGACGAACTGGCGGAGATCATGGCGCGGCTCAGACGAGCCGAGCGCGTCGAGCGCCTTGAGACCATGCGGGTCACAAAGAGCGGCGAGCGCCTCAACGTGTCGCTCACCATCTCGCCCATCCACGACCCGTCGGGACAGTGGATCGGCGCTTCAACCATCGCCCGCGACATCACGGCATCGAAGCGCTCCGAGGCCGAGCGCGAGTTGTTGGCGCGGCAGGTCGAGCACGAGCGACTGCGCCTGAAGAATCTCGTCGGCAACGTCCCCGGTTTGGTGTGGGAGGCATGGGGCGAGCCAGACGAGGCTAATCAAAGAATCGACTACGTCAGCGACTACGTCGAGCAGATGCTCGGCTACACCGTCGAAGAGTGGCTTCGGACGCCGAACTTCTGGCTCACGATTGTTCACCCGGAAGACCGCGTGCGCGCAGCCGAAGAGGCACGCACTATCTTCGAGAGCCGCGAGGGCGGCGCGAGCCAGTTTCGCTGGGTGGCGAAGGACGGGCGCGTCATCCATGTCGAGGCGCAATCCGTCGTCGCCCTCAACGAACGCGGCGAGCCGGAAGGAATGCGCGGCGTGACGATGGACATCACCGCGCGCAAGGCGACAGAGGAACGCCTGCGCTCGGTCGCAGAGGAGAACGCGCGTCTCTACAGTCGCGCGCAGGAGGTCAACCGTGCGAAGGACGAATTCCTCGCCACGCTCTCGCACGAGCTTCGCACGCCGTTGACGCCCATCCTCGGATGGACACACATGATTCGCTCGGGGCAGCTCGCTCAGGAAGAGGCCGAGCGGGGCATCAGCGTCATTGAGAAGAACTCGCACGCGCTCTCGCGGCTCATCAACGACCTGCTCGACATGTCCTCGATTCTCTCGGGCAAGATGGGGATCGAGCGCGCGACGGTCGAACTCTCGGAGGTCGTGCGCGAAGCGGTCGAGACGGTGCGCCCGCAGGCCGCGGCGCGCTCCGTCAGGGTCGAAGTCCAGACCGGCGGCCTCGTATCGCCCCGCGTCAGCGGCGACCGCACGCGTCTCATTCAGGTCTTCTGGAATCTCCTCAACAATGCCGTGAAGTTCTCCAACGCGGGCGGGCACGTCGGCGTCCGCGTCTACGGGGAAGCGGGCGAGGCGCGCGTCGAGGTCTTGGACGAGGGACAGGGAATCGCGCCGGAGTTTATGCCGCACGTCTTCGAGCGCTTCCGGCAGGCGGACATGGCTACGACACGCGCGCACGGTGGACTGGGACTGGGACTCGCACTCGTCAAGAGCTTCGTCGAAGCGCACGGCGGCACAGTCACGGTCGAGAGCCACGGCGAGGGACGCGGCAGCCGCTTTACGGTCGTGCTGCCCGCGCTTGAAACGGAGAGCGTGCCTCGCGTCACGAGCGACCTCGAAGCTGGGAGCGTTGAGCCTCGTGTTGAAGAGAAGCGCCACGTCCTGATCGTGGAGGACGCGAGCGATACGCTTGAGATGCTGCGCGTCGTCTTTGAAAGGCGCGGCTACAGCGCGACCACCTGCGACACTCCGGAAGAGGCGCTCAGCGTTGCCGCGACGAGTCGGTTTGATATAATCGTTTCCGATATCGGTCTCCCGGGAATCGACGGTTACGACTTGATCAGGCGGCTGCGCCAACTGCCGCACATGCGCGAGGTGCCGGCGCTGGCGCTGACGGGCTACGCCGCGGCGAGTGATGCCGAAGCGGCGCTCGCCGCGGGCTTCGACGCGCACGTCCCGAAGCCCGTAGACCCCACGGTGCTCGCCGGGCTGATAGAGCAGCTCATGCGGCGCGAGACGCCCGACCGTTCACCCGAGTGAAAGACTTCTAGGTGCGAGCCGATTCTTGTTAGAGAAAAGTTTTTTGTTAGAGAAGAGTTTTTTTCCGGATGGTGACGAAGGGAAAACCTTCTGCCTGCCCGCGACCGTTAGCCCGCTCTCCCTATCGGGAATGGTTTGAAGATGTTAAGGTGTTCTTAGCTCCCCAATCACGCGCCGGAAAAAGTGTAAGCAGATGTTTCAGAACACCGACCATCTCGACGAAGGGTGGGGACGCCACATGGCTTCGCCGCCACCCACCGCGCCCGAACTGCCCGACTACTCTTTCCACCGCGAACCGCTCGCGGGCGGACACTCCGAAGCCGACGCGCGAAGGCTGCGGGTGCTCGTCGTCGATGATGCGCCCGACGTGACCGAGATGATCGCCATGCTGATGAGCTACGCGGGCTATCAGGTCGCGACCGCGTTCTCGGCCCCAGAGGCGTTCGACTATGCGCGGCGCGAGCACTTCGACGCGGTCATCTCCGACATCGGCATGCCGGGGATGAACGGCTACCAGTTGGCCGAGGCGTTGCGCGCGCTGCCTGACTACGGAAGCACGCCGCTGATCGCCGTCTCCGGCTTCACGATGTACGACGACCGCGAGCAGGCGCGCGCCGCGGGCTTCGACGGCTTTATCACCAAACCCATCAACCCCTCCGACCTCATCGCCGCCGTCAGACGCCTCTGCGGTTAACGCCGCACAGCAAGGCAAGGCCGCTCGCGCGGAAGGCAAAAGGCAAAGTTCAAAAGGCAAAAATCAAAAGGAGGATGGGAGCCACGCTGCTTCTCATCCTCCTTCACTTTTGCCTTTTGCCTTTTGAACTTTGCCTTCCGCGCGAGCGGCCTTGCCTTCCCGTGCGCTTCGTGCCGCGCGCCCGTTCGTGTTATTTTCGTGGACTCAAATCGGGGGCGTGAAATCATCCGGGGCATACCCGTTCGGGGAGACTGAATAATCATGGAGAACATACAGAGCGGGAGCCTCCCCGCAGAGAACGTCGAAGTCGCTGGCCTGCCCTCGCAGAACGTTGAGGTCGCTGGACGGCCCGCCAAACGCCGGAGTCTTTCGTCGGTGCTGAACAGCCGCCCGGTGCTCCTCATAGCGGGCGCGCTTCTGGTCGGAGCCGTCTTCTGGTACTTGCAGTTCTCGACGGGGTCGCTCTGCTGCGGCGACTACGACGCCTATTATCACTTCGGCTGGAGCCGTATGCTTTGGCAGGGGATGCGAACGGGGCACTTCCCTCCCTCCTTCGATTCGCTCCCACTCACGACGCTCAACGCGCGTGATTACGTAGACCACCACTTCCTCTTTCACATCCTACAGATTCCGTTCACATGGTTCTCCGACTTCCAGACCGGCGCGAAGATCGGCACGTGGCTCTTCTCGTGCCTCGCAGTCTTCTCGTGCTACTGGCTGATGCTGCGCAATCGCCTGAGCTACCCGCTCGTCTGGCTCGTCGCCGTCACGGGAAGCAGTGCCCCGTTCCTCTATCGCATGAGCATGGGCAAGGCGATGAGCGTCTCAATCGTGCTGCTCGTCATCGGCATCCATCTCATGTTCGAGCGCAAGTATCGCTGGCTCCTCCCGCTGGCCTTCGTCTTCGCGCTCACATATGACATGGTCTTCCTGCTCTGCGCGGCCTCACTCTTCTGGCTGTTCGTCGTGATGTGGCAGGAGCGCGCGCTCAACCGTGAAGTCTGGTGGGCGGCGGCGGCCTTTGGACTCGTGCTGGCAGGCTCACTCCTCGGCTTCGTCATCAATCCATATTTCCCGCACAACTTCCAACTGCTCTACGAGCACCTCATCATCAAGGTCACGGCCAAAGACTTCTCGACGGCGGTCGGCTCGGAGTGGTATCCCTACACGACCTGGGAGTTCTTAGGCAACTGCGGTGTGGCGCTGGTCGCGATGGTCGTGGGCTACGTCGCCTTCAAGGACTCTTCGAACAAGGGGCGGCAGCGTGCGTTCTTCCTTCTGCTCTTCTCGACCTTCCTGATGATCGTCAACATGCGCTGGCGCAGGTTCGCGGAATACTTCCCGCCCTTCGCCGTACTCTTCGCAGCCTTCGCCGTCGAGCCGCTCATCCGCCACGCACGCGAGCGCTTCACCGCGCGCGAGTCTGTCGCCGCCGACTCCTCTCTCGCCGCCGACTCTGCTCCCATCGCTGACTTTGCTCCCGCAGCCGATTCGACTACTGAGCCGGGCGAGCGCACCGAAGTGGGTGGTCGCACACGCGCGCCGGAGAAGATCGAGCGTGCGCGCGCGTGGGAGGTCGTACTGGTCTCGACGGCCTTTGTGCTGCTCGCAGCGCCTTTGGTCTGGTACGCATATGTTACCTCGAAGGACATCGCGGGAATGGCCGGGCCGAACTTCTATCAGGGCGGCTCCGAGTGGCTCTCGAAGAACGCAGACCGCGGCGAGCTGATACTCAACACCGACTGGGACGACTTTCCGAAGCTCTTCTTCTACAACCCGCAGCTCGCATACGTCTCCGGTCTCGACCCCACGTACCTGCTCGACAAGGATCAGAAGCTCTCGGAACTCCACGCCAAGATCACCATCGGCAAAGACCTCTCCGACGAAGAGGTCGCTAATCTCGGCCCGATAATTCGTGACAACTTCTGCGTCGGCGAGGGCGCCGGGCGGCGCTGCGTCCGCTACGTCTTCACAGACCACGAGCACGAAGACTTCTACAACAACGCGCTCGACAGCGGCTGGTTCGATGAGGTCTACTCCGACGGCGACTGCGCCATCCTCCGCCTGCGCGCAGAGAAGGGCGCTCCCCCTCCCGACAACGCCCCGCCCGGCGACGACAACAAAGACGCCGACGACACGGACGAGGGCAACGACCCGCAGAGCAACTAGACCGGCAGTCGCGCGCCGTGCCGGATAGCGGCTCAACGCTTGAGCGCCAACGGCGTCACGTCACCGCAGCAGGTCGCCACGCACTCGGTCACGGCCAAGCCCTCTTTCAACGTGGTCTCCAACACGCAGCACGACGCGGACGCCTGCGACTCGACTGATGTTTGCGTCTCACACGTCGTTGCCGCGCCGTCCGTGCAGCACATCGTCGTCTCCGGCAAGTTGTCTTCGAGCACGACGAACGCCTCCCAGGAGTTGCCGTCCGGGTCTGTGACCCACGTCTTGTCCTGAACCGCGTAGCAGCAGTTCGTCCCCATCTCGTCGAAGGTCGCAAGCCCCGCCGCACGCCAACGCTCGCCGAGCGCGAGCACGTCCGCGGTCGAGGCCACCTGAATCCCGAGGTGCGAGAGCGCGCCGCGCCGTACTTCCCCTTGCTCGTTGAGCGTCAGGTTGAGCGGCGGCTCCTCCACGTCGAACTTCGCGTAGCCTGCGCGCACCTTGCACGGGTCGAGTCCGAACGCGCGGCGATAGAACTCGATGCTCTCCTCCACGCTCTTCACATTCAGCGCCACGTGCGCCTTCAGAGTCTTCAAGGTCTTGCTTTCCATGTCGTTTCTCCCTTACAATTCATATTCGCCTCGGCGAATGTGAGAGGCATAGTACACGCTGAGAACACATTCGTCAAGACGTATGTGAGAGTTATTTTCCGAGGCGTCCGGCGGCGTTACAAGAGAATAAACTCATGCCGGGAGAGGCACAAAAAAGGTATGATCTGTATGGTCGAAAAGATGCTGCCGGGTCACTGGGAGAGCGTGCGCGCCATCTACGTTGAGGGCCTTGCGACCGGGCACGCGACGTTCGAGACCGGAGCCACGGACTGGCTGCGTTGGGACGCCTCGCACCTGTCCCCTTGCCGTCTGGTGGCGCTCGCGGACGGTGGAGTGGTCGCTGGATGGGCGGCTCTTTCGCCTGTGTCGGCGCGGAAGGTCTATGCGGGTGTGGCTGAGGTGAGCGTGTACGTGGCGGAAGAGTTCAGGGGCGCGAGGGTGGGCCGCAAGCTGCTCGAAGCGCTCATCGAAGAGTCGGAGGCTGAAGGGCTTTGGACTTTGCAGGCAAGCATCTTTCCGGAGAACGAGGCGAGCGTGGCGCTGCACCGAGCGTGCGGTTTCCGAGAAGTCGGGCGGCGCGAGCGCATAGGACAACTCGCGGGGCGCTGGCGCGACACGATTCTGTTAGAGCGTCGAAGCCGCGCGGTGGGGGCCGTTTGAGGATGACCAAGGTTGTGGGGGCCGTTTGAGGATGGGGAAAAAAGAAGCGCAGATGGAACTACTCTTCAGGGCGCTGGCCGACCGCACGCGTTTGCGTCTTCTGAACCTGTTGGCGGCGGGCGAGGTCTGCGTCTGTTTCTTCGTCGAGGTGCTGGGGACGAACCAGCCGAAGATTTCGCGCCATCTCGCGTACCTACGTCGTGCGGGCGTCGTGGCCGCTCGGCGCGAGGGCAAGTGGATGCACTACCGGATTGCGACGCCCGAGGACGTGCATGCGGCGCGCGTCTTCAGTGAAGTCATGACGTGGCTCGGCGAAGATCGAGAGATGCAGAAAGACCGCGCGCGGATGGAGACGATCTGCTGCGCGCCTCGCCTGCCCGTGCGACTTCAGGGCGCGCCCCGCCCCGCGGGAGTCCCGACTTAGCGGCTCGCCTTCCGGCGCGAACGCACGCGCTGCCCGACTGCTCCGACCTGAAAACCTCGCAAGGCTTAACACGTTTCGACTTTCAAACAAGGGAGACAGGTAATGGCTACCGTGATTGACGCAGCGATGCGCGGACAGCTTCTCGAATGAAGGCACAGGCTTGAGGTCGCCTCGGTCGGGTTGGACGACGCGGCGCAGCTCCATCGTCTGCTGGGAGAGGTTGACGCAGCGCTCGCCCGCATTGAGGAGGAGACGTTCGGACTGTGCTCGGTCTGTCTGGACCCGGTCGAGTCGGAGCGTCTGATTGCAGACCCGCTCGTCACGGTCTGCCTCGGCTGTCTGACGGCGAAGCAGAGGCGCGCGCTGGAAGAAGACCTTGAGCTTGCCGCACAGATTCAGGCGGGCTTGCTGCCGTGCCGCGACTTCGCGCACGACGGCTGGCAGGTCTCATATCACTACGAGGCCGGGACGCCGAAGCACGACGACCTGACCGTGCTGGCCCTGCGCCGCGTTTGAATTGAATATGTTTCTCTTACGCAGAGTCGGGCGCGCGTACAAGCCTTAACACGGCGACCTCGGGGCGCGCGCCGATACGCACGGGCACGCCGATCATGCCCGTCCCGCGCGAGACGTAGAGCTGCGTGCCCTCGCTCTCGTACATCCCGCGCATGTACTTCAAGTGCTTCCAGACGTATGCCGCGGGCGAGCCGACAAGTGGCAAAGAGATTTGCCCGCCGTGCGTGTGCCCGCTCAGGATGAGCGAGACGCCGCGCGTCTCAGGCACGTCGAGTGCCATCGGCTCGTGCGCGAGCAGGATGGAAGGGCGCTTGAGGTCTACGCCGCGCATCGTCCGCGCAAAGTCGGCCTTGCCCCATCCCCAATCGTCCACGCCTGCCAACTGCAACGCGTCCGCGCCGCGCCGCAACACCGTGTTCGTGTTCGTCAGCACGTTTATCCCGCGCCGCACGAGCGCCCCCGCCGTCAAAGGCCCGTCCGTCTTGTGGTCGTGATTTCCAAGCACGGCCCACACGCCGTCCGGCGCGCTCAACTCCGCCAGCGCCTCCGCGCACGGCTCGACATACTGTCGGAGCGCAGTCGTGTAGTCGCCCGTCAACGCCACGAGGTCAGCACGCGTCTCGTTCGCCAACCCCACCACGCGCCGCACCTCTTCAATCGACACCAGACGCCCGTGATGCACATCCGACACCTGCGCGATACGAAACCCCTCGAACCTCTCCGGCAACCCACGCACCCCGACGACCGTCTCCGTCAACTCATAATCCCAAGCCTCGACCAACCCACCATACGCCGACACTCCCGCCACGCCGACCAACCCCGCCGCGCCCGCGCCCTTCAAAAACTCTCTCCTTGTCAGACTCAAATCCGTCTCACCTCAAAGCCGAACGCCGCGCTCTACGAAAAAGCTTTTTCTCAAGTCCAAGCCCCACATCCGAAGTCGTCGGATAAAGGCTCCGCCGGGAGTCTTCCCTTCTCAACTTTTCGTCAGCCCATACATCTAAACTTTAACACCAAATGGCGCGGGACACTCATGTGCATGCCCGCGTCGGAACTGTGGAGCCACGGCTTGACAATCGGGGTCGGCGGGCTAGAATATCGTTTCGTCTTCGCGGAGATGTGGCCGAGTGGCTGAAGGCGGCGGTTTGCTAAACCGTTATAGGTCAAAAGCCTATCGCAGGTTCGAATCCTGCCATCTCCGCCATTAATTATCGCCGCAGCCGCAGGTTACTTGGATTTCAAAAGTTCAGGTAACCTTAATTTATTTTCGCAGCCGTCCAGTCGAAACTCGGTCAGGGACGGAAGTGTTTGCCGCTCTTTCAACAGTTGCTTTCGCCGCTCTTTCAAAATTCGCTTTCGAGGAGAAGCGCCGATGTCCGAACTCCTTTGGGACGGAACGCTCTCGCACCTTCTCGCCGGGCCGGGGCTGCCCATCGCCGAGAAGATTCTGCGTCCCGTCATCGTCTACGTCGCGCTCGTCGTGTTGCTGCGCGTCTTCGGCAAACGCGAGCTGGCGCAACTAAATCCTTTCGACCTCGTCGTCCTGCTCTCGCTCTCGAATACGGTGCAGAACGCGATCATCGGCGAGGACAACAGCATCTCGGGCGGGCTGACGGGCGCGGTCGCGCTGCTCGTCGTCAACTATGTCGTCGTGCGCTTTATGTTCAAGCACAAGCGGCTCGACCAACTGCTCGAAGGTACGCCGACGAAGCTCATCGAGAACGGCAAGGTCTGCAAAGATGGACTTGCGCGCGAGCTTTTGACAGTCACCGAGCTACAGACGGTCGCGCACCGGCAGGGTTTCGGGCGACTCGAAGACATCGAGACCTGCGTGCTCGAACCCGGCGGCGGCTTCTTCATCGAAGGACACACGCCGCCCCTTGAGGAGCAGCGCCACCGGGAACTACTCGCGCGCATCGAGCAACTGAGCCATCAGATCGAAGAGATGAAAAGGAGTGATAAGTGATGAGTGATAAGTGATAAGGAATGGTAAGAAGAAGCCAACTGCTCTTTCTTATCACTTATCACTCATCACTTATCACTTCCTAAGAATGACTGTCCGCGTCCGCTTCGCACCATCGCCCACGGGCTACCTGCACATCGGCGCAGCGCGCTCGGCGCTGTTCAACTGGCTGTTCGCGCGCAAGTCGGGCGGCAAGTTTCTGCTCCGGGTCGAGGACACCGATTTGCAACGCTCGACCGACGAGTCCACGCGCTCGATCCTTGAAGGGATGGAGTGGCTCGGCATCGGCGACTATGACGAGGAGATCGTCTTCCAGTCGCGTAACGCAGACAAGCATCGCGAGGCCGCGCTCCATCTCGTCGAGGAGGGCAAGGCTTATCGCGACTTCACGCCGAAGGGCGAGCGCTCCGACTCGAACGTCAAGCAGGAGATAGCCGAGCGCGCACGCACGCAGGCCGCGGCGCACACGGGCGCAGACCACCGCAGCAATCCTTTCCGCGACCTGTCGCTCGAAGAGTCGAACCGTAGGGCGGAAGCGGGCGAGCCGTTCGCCGTGCGCCTGAAGGTCGCGCGCGAGGGGCAGACACACTTCACCGACGCCGTCTACGGCGAGCAGGCGCGCGATCACTCGGAGATAGAAGACCTCGTGCTGCTGCGCTCCGGCGATCTCACGCCGCTCTATAATCTTTCGGTCGTCGTCGATGACATCGAGATGGGCATCACGCACGTCATACGCGGTCAGGATCACCTGACGAACACGCACAAGCAGGTGCTCATCTACGAGGCGCTGGCCCGACCCACGCCTGTGTTCGCGCACCTGCCCTTGATACTCGCGCCGAACAAGGCAAAGCTCTCGAAGCGCAAGCACGGCGAGGTCGTCTCGTTGACGACTTACCGCGACCGAGGCTTCATCCCCGCAGCCTTCCGCAACTATCTGACGCTCCTCGGCTGGTCGCCCGGCGACGAGCAGAAAGAGATCATGTCGCTCGCAGAGATGGTCGAGCGCTTCTCGCTCGAAGGCGTCCACCGCTCGAACGCCGTCTTCAACTTCAGCGAAACAGACCCGCGCCAGTGGACTGACCAGAAGGCGCTCTGGATGAACGCCGAGTACGTCCGCACGATGCCGCTTGCAGAGCTTCTGCCGATGGTCAAATCAGAGCTTGAAGCGGCGGGACTCTGGCGGCCAGAGTATGAGACGGAAGAGCGCGCTTGGTTCGAGCGCACCATTGAGCTTATCCGCCAGCGCTTCATCACGCTCAAGGATTTTTCGGGGCAGGGGCGCGCGTACTTCTCGGACGAGTTCGAGTATGACGAGGCGGCGTTGGCGAAGAACTTGAAGAAGGACTCGGCGCTGCGCGAGATGCTTCCACGTTTGGCCGCGCGACTTGAGGCGGTCGAGCCGTGGACGTTGGAGACAATCGAGCAGGCGCTGCGCGCTTTCGCCGAAGAGGCGGGCGTCAAGGCCGCTCTCCTCATCAACGCCTCGCGCACGGCGCTGACGGGCCAATCGGTGGGCCCCTCGATGTTCGATGTGTTTGAAGTGATCGGGCGCGAACGCTGCGCCGTGCGTCTACGCAATGCGGCCAGCCTCGTCTGAAGTTTATTTCGCCCGGTGAAGTTTATTTTGTCCGGCGGCGCGCGGCCATCCATCAGCGCGTGCGCCTTCGGATTTTGAGAAGGGTGTTTCGGCAATGATAAAAAGACTGTTCTTAACCACGTCGCTCGTAGCTGCGCTTGCGGCGACCGTCTCCGCGCAGAACACAAACACGAGTACGACGCGCACGTCCTCGCCGGGCAGGCGTCAGGCGACTTCCACAAAGACAACCGCGAAGCCCGCGCAGGAGAGTGTGCCCGCGCAGTCTGAGCAGGCCACTACGACGCGCACGCGCCGCGCGACCCAGACGACGCGCACCGCGCAGTCTACGGCAGAGGCCGCACAGGCGCGCGCCGTCCGCGAAGCCTTCGACTCGCTCGTGGACGGCATACGCCGCGCCGACGCAGACGCCGTGATGAAGCTCTACTGGAACTCGCCGCAGCTCGTCGTCTTCAACAACAACGGCTCGGTGACGAAGTCCTGGGAGCAGGCGCGCAGCAATCGAGAGAGCTTGTACGCGAAGATCAAGGACGTAAAACTCGACGTGCGCGACCTGCGCGTAAAGACCCTTGGGACCTCTGCCGCGCTCGTCACGTGCCTCTGGGATCAGTCGCAGACCGCCGAAGGGCAGCCCGAGCACGCCACGGGACGCCTCTCAATCGTCTACCAGAAAATCGGCGTCGAGTGGAAGATCGTCCACACACACACCTCGCCCGACAAGCCCAGCCCGTCGAACCTCCTACCCTCAGAGCGCACAACGGAAGGGGACGCCGCCAAACCGGCCAAGCCCCCTTCGCGGGACTGAAAAGCTTGAAAAGCCTTGTAAAACGCAGAAAAAGTGAGACCCGTTTCGCCATAACGGGTCTCACCTTTTACTCTTAGCACTTCCGTCAGTTTGTCTGTGGGCTTTCGTGACCCGGACGGGAGAGTCAGCCGAAACTGAGATGCGGCCAGCTTCAGCGCCACAACCACATCCGGTATTATACACAAGCGCCCCCCGGCGGGAGAAAAAAATTTTCGGTGACGGCTAGACAGCAAAGCCCGTTTTAAGTATAGTTTCCCACGCTTGAGGTACCTCAATTTAAACTGAATTCAGGAGAACGATCTATGCGCAAGACTTTAGCACTTCTGGCGTTGGCTGGCGTCGCGAGCCTCTCGGCATGCGGCGGTGGTGACAATACCAACAACACGAACGCGGCGAACGCCAACGCCGCGAACGCCAACGTTACCATCAGCAATGCCAACGTGACTGTTATCGGCAACACCAACTCCGGTAGCAGCAACACCAGCAACACCAGCACCAGCAACACCAGCACCAGCAACATGAACGGCAGCATGAGCAACCGTAACATGAGCAACACGAACACCAGCAACATGAACCACAACTCCAACACGAGCACCAACCACAACTAGGTTCTTGCCAGCTTGTGTAAAAACTGAAGGCGCGTTGTCGCGACAACGCGCCTTCAGTTTTTTTGAAGCCCCGCCCCGGCTCCCCAGGGCGGGGCTTCCCGCATTAAATGATTTGTTGTTGGCCGCCGAGAGGCATCTCAAAAGTCAGAAGCCCTGTCCCGGGCGCTCCCCCAAACGCCTGAGACAAGGCTCTTGACTTAACCATGCAGAGCAGGCATTCCCCCGAAACCCACCCTACAACCCCCTTGAATGAGTGAGAGACTAACGGGAAAGCTTTACGTCATCTTCCCCGAACTATCACTTTTCTGTTATCACGCCCGGCTGCCTACACGGCAGAGACCCCGCCGGCGAAAAGCCTTTCCAGAACAGCCAGCAGTTGCGGCACGCTCTCCGCCTCGGAAAACGTGCAGGCCACCATGACACGGCGCTTCTCCACCAACACGACCATGCGCCCCGAAAGCTTGCCGAAGGTGAAGTCGCCTTCGCGCTGATTCTCCTTCTCCTGCGGCAGCAGCGCGACCTTGAGCGTCGCGTGCGACTCAGAGTCCCCGAGTCCGAGCACGTCCGAGGCGAAGTGCTCGAAGAACTCGCGCTTCAGGAAGTCCTGCCCACCTTCGTTCAAGTCTGCGGGGAAATCCCCTATCGTCGCGACCACGCTCGGGCCTTCGGGCGTATCGACGCGCGTGACTCGAATCGGAATCTTTGACTCTCCCGCAGACTCATCGCCTCTCCCCGGCGCTTTCCGCGCAGGCGTTTGAGACGCGACGGCCCTATGCCCTTCGCCACGCGTCTTTTCTCTACCCTTTTGTCCGGTTGACGCTGCGCCGTTCGCGTCGGCGGCGAGCAGGAGAAGAATCAACACGGCGACTCTCGAAGTCGTGTCGGCACGGCGCGGGCGGCGTTTGAGGAATGAATTGGGGCAGCGTGTACCCTCCAGTGCATGTTTCCGAAACGAAATCATCGGCTTTCTTCCCCCTCGCATCGCCCCTGTGCAATGAGAGTGCCGGAAGGGGGCCTTGACCACACTGCCGCCGTGTAAAAGTTAAGAGGCGACACCTTTTCAAGTGCCGCCTCTCTTTATCTCCTATGGCTCGGTGGACTGTGTGGATTAGCCTCTCTGAACTTGGTCGGCGGTGTCAAAGACCGCTCGAAAGCCACTCTTCAGGGATTACAGCCATAGGCTTGGTACTGCTTCAGTTGTGGTGCTAATCCCTGTTCAGGAGACTCCAGCCACCTCACTGTGATTTGAATTCATATATTTTCGGATCACCTCCTTTCCAGTGTTGACACGATGATAGACGACGCCCTTTTACTCGTCAACGATTATTTTTACGCGTCGCATTCCCGCTCGCGTATGAACGCCGCGCGCCCGCCGACGTAGACGGCGTGTGGGTGCTCAACGCCGAAGAAGTAGGCCAGCTCGCGATAGTCCGCGCAGTCTTGAATGACGAAGTCGGCGCGTTTGCCTGCTTCGAGCGTGCCTACGTGGTCGCCTCGGTTCAGACTGTATGCGGCGTTGACGGTCGCGGCAGACAAGCCTTCGGCGGGCGTCATCTTCATGTGCGTCGAGGCGAGCGAGAGGATCATCGTCATCGAGGGCGTGGGCGAGGAGCCGGGATTGAAGTCCGTTGCGACGACCACGGCGAGTCCCGCCTCGATCATCTCGCGCGCCGCGGGGTAGCGAACGGAGCCGAGCGCGTAGACCGAGCCGGGCAGCAGGACGGGTTGCACGCCCGCCGACTTCAAGGCCGCGAAGCCTTGGGCGTCCGTGTGTTCGAGATGGTCTGCGGTCTTCGTCTTCAGTTCTGCCGCGAGCAGCGCGCCGCCGCCGCGCGTGAGTTGATCCGCGTGGATGCGAAGAGAAAGCCCACGCCCGCGCGCCGCTTCGAGCACGCGCCGCGACTCTCCGACCGTGAAGACGCGCTCCTCGCAGAACACGTCGCAGAACTCCGCCAACCCCTCGACGGCGACGCGCGGCAGCATCTCTTCGACGACGAGGTCAACATACTCTTCGCGCCGCCCTCGGTACTCGTCCGGCACTTCATGCGCGCCGAGAAAGGTCGGGACGTAAGCGAGCCGTCCCTCCGCATCCAGACGCCGCACGACGCGCAGCATCTTCAGCTCGTCTTCAACCGATAGCCCGTAACCCGACTTCGCCTCGACCGTCGTCGTGCCCATGCGCAGGAACCAAGCCTCGCGCCGACGCGCCGACGCGTACAACTCATCTTCGGTCGCCGCGCGCGTCCGACGCACGGTCGAGCGAATACCTCCGCCCTCCGCCGCGATCTCCTGATAGCTCATTCCTTCGGCGCGCTTCTCGAACTCGTCCGCGCGGTCGCCCGCAAAGACAGGGTGCGCGTGTGCGTCAACGAAGCCGGGCATCAAGACACGCCCTCCGGCATCGATGACTTCGACGCTCGCGCCCGCGAGCGGCTCGATCTCGGCGCGCGTCCCCGTCCGCTCGATGAGCTTGCCGCGCACAAGCATCGCGCCGTCTTCGATGATGGCAAGCTCGCGCATCTCACGGCCCACGCGCGGGCGACGGGGCCCCGCGAGCGTGACGAGCTGCGAGCAGTTGATGATAGCGAGTGTTTCGTTCATGCCTCTTTGCGATGGCCTCAAGTATTCTCCGGCGCGACGCTTTGCTGTCTTCGACGCCCGAGGCGGTAGAGCGCCGCGCCCGCGAGGTTGAAGGCGATGGTGACGGCGACGAGCTTGGCGGCGAAGGCCAGGCGGCTCTCGACCTCGACGATGGGAAAGACCGTGAGCGCGATGTAGAGAAGCGAGACGAGGAAGCCCGACACCGACGCCACACGCAGCCACAGGGGCGCGCGCAGTCCCACACGCCGCGCGGCGAAGAGCGGGACGGCGAACAGAACCATGTAGGTCAGCGCGTAGAAGATGCCCGCCGCGTTGTCGAGCAGTTGGTTCGCCTCCTGCATCCCGACGCCGACCAGACTCAGCAGGCCCAACGCGAGCGCCAGCGCGCCGACCAGCAGGATCGAGTTGACCGGCGTCTTGTGCTTCGCATGCAGGCGCGTGAACCACGCGGGCAGAAGGTTGTCCCAGCCCGCGACCATCGGCAGGCGCGCGTTCGCCGTCAGGTAGATGCTCATCAACGCGACCTGTCGCCCGACGACCGCGAGGATGACGAGCGAGACGATGTTGGCCGCCGCCGCGCCGAGTAGCCCGAAGCCGCGCGTCAGAACTTGCGCGATGGGGCCGATCAGATCGACCTCTTCGGGGCGAAAGAAGGCGAGGACGGAACTCGTCCCCAGTATGAACATCAGCGCGATGATGGGCGCGGCGATCAGAACCGAGCGACCGATGTTGCGCGCGGGCGTCTTGCACTCGCCCGCCAGAATCGCGACGTACTCGAAGCCCGTCAAAGCGCCGAGCGCCATCTTGCTGTAGATGTTCAGACTCTTCTTGAAAAGGTCTGGGTTCGAGAGCGAGAAGGCGGGAACCGAGAACACGAAAGGGTGGTACTCATGGATCGTGCCGCGCGCGAGACTGATGAACGGCAACGCGATGAGCGCGAGAAAAGTGACGAGCAGCAGTATGCCGCCCGCGTTGTGAACCCACTTGCCGAGGCCCAGACCGCGCGTCGAGATGGCGACCATCACGCCGACCAGCGCACAACTAAAAAGCGTGATGAACCAACGGCTCTCCGCCATCCAGCGTCCGCCCTCGAACGCGTATGAGAGGTTCGTCACCACCGTCAGGCCGATTCCGGACATTACGAGGATGGCAAAGACCCAGAGGTTCCATGCCACCATGAAGCCGACGAATTCGTTGAAGCCCAGCTTGGCCCACTGGTACAGCCCGCCTTCGAGCGGCATCAGACGGTTGAGATAGATAACGACCGCCGCGAGCGGCAGGTAGAAGGTCGCAATCGCGAGGAGCCAGAAGAAGAGCTGCTCGTCGCCCAGCTTCGCCGCCGTCCCGACCCAGATCGTGCCGACGACGAAGACGATCTGCGTCAGCACAAGATCGAGGAGTCCGAGTTCCTTGCGGAAGACGGCGCTCCGCCCCTCGACCCTCTCCTCCTCGCGCCTGAACTCCTCCGAGGCGACGACGGTTTTGGAATCTTCCACGTTCAGTCTCCTTCTCAAAGGTAATAAGTGATGAGTGATGAGTGATAAGAAAGGACGGCTGCCGGTTTTTCTTATCACTCATCACTCATCACTTATCACTCTGACGACGTGTGGTCGTGGACGATGCGCCAGCCCGCGTTCGTGCGGCGGAAGATGAGTGTGAAGCGGCCGTGCGGCGTGTCGGCTTCGCGCGTGAGCTGCCAGCGCCCCGTAGCCATGATGTAGAACTCGCTGAGCGGCTTGATATCGAGTTCGGAAAAGGCGAGCGTGCCCATCTTCGCGCGCGTGTCGTAGCGCGCCTTGTAGCGGTCGAGCACGGTCTGCCAGCCGCGCGTGATCGTGTCGCCGGAGACGAAGGTCGTCGAGTCCTCCTTCGCATACCCTTCCATGTACCCGTCCACGTCGCCGCGGTTCCAAGCCTCTGCCTGCTCCTCCATGACGGCGCGGACGGCGGCGATGTTCCTGTCTTCTTTCTGCGACTTCGGCGCGCGCCCACGCCCCTGATAGCCGACGACGACCGCCGCGACCGCCAGCAGCGAGGCGAAAGTGAAGAGGTGTTTTTTGCCCATCCGTCCTTTTGCTCCCTTCCCTGTGACGTGATGCGTGCCGGAGAATACGCGGATTAGGGACGCGAGTTCAAGGACTAAAACCTTTCCGCGTCCAGCGTCAGGTGGAAGATTCGTTAACCACCGAAACACAGAGACACAGAGGTTGCACAGAGGGATGCAACTCTCTGTGCCATCTGCGTGCTCTCTGTGTCTGCGGTGGTTAACCTCATCTCACTCTATCATTCGACCGGAGGGCAATAGCTTCAGGAATCAAACTCGCGCCGCAAGCCATGCGCGCACGTCCGTGCGCATCTGCGGCACAAACTCGTGACCCGCGTTGTAAGCACGTGCCTCCACGTCCGAGGCGCGCAAGCGCAGCCGCTCGGCGTAATCCGAGACGCGCGCGGGCGGGTAGAACTCGTCGTGCGTGCCCGTCAGGTGCAGGACTGAAGCCGCCGTCGGGCCGTAGGCCGCGTTTGTCTCCCAGTCGCCGGGCAGCCCGCCGCAGATGCCTATCACGCCGCGCAGGGTCTCGCGGTGCGTGAAGGCGAAGCGATAGTTGAGCGCGCACGTCTGCGAGAAGCCAAAGAGGAAGACTCTCTCGCGTCGCGCGACGCCACGCACGATGAGCGCGTCCAGCAGATCGAGCAGCGCGCGCTGTTGGAGCGCGATTGACTCTTCGGGGCGAAAGTTCGTGACCCAGCCGAAGCCGTAACGAAGGGGGCCGCCCGGCTCGTGCGGCTCTTTGAGATGCTGGTGCGGGCCTTGCAGCGAGGCGACGGCGAACCCTTCCGGCGCATGCCTGCGTGCCTCGCGCATCATCCAATCCTTGTTGCTGCCGTAGCCGTGCAGCGCCACGAGCAGCGGCGCAGGCCCCGCCGCCGCGCCCGGCTGATAGAGGTCGTAATAAAGTTTGACTTCGGCCACGAGCGCGAGGTCGTTTGTCAGTGACTCGCCTGTTGATTCCATGAGACTCTCTTTCAGTGGCCTGTGCCCTGTCAGATTTTCATCTACGCGTACCCGCATCAATTCAAAACCAGAAAAGACCGACGAGGAAACGTAAGGCCGCCGCGCCGAGCATGACTAGAAACGGATTGGGACGGAAGCGCAGGAGCATCGCCGCCGCCACCAGGGCAATCATCAGCCCGATCCACGTGTGGATGCCTGCGCGCCCTGTGCTCCACGCGGCGGCGACGAGCAGGCCGACTACCGCCGGGGTGACGCCGCGCAGGAAAGCCTGCACCTGCCGGTTCGCACGGAAGCGGCGGAGGCTTGAGCCTGCGACGATGGTGAGGACGAGCGACGGAAGAAAGATGCTGACGGTTGCGACGAGCGCGCCGAGCGTGCCCGCGACGCGATAGCCGATGAAGGTCGCGGTGACAAGGACGGGGCCCGGCGTCACCTGCCCGAGCGCGAACGCCTCGACGAACTCGCGGTGCGTAAGCCACCCATGCTCCTGGACGACCTCCGCCTCGATGAGCGGAACCATGACGAAGCCGCCGCCGAAGGTCACGGCCCCGATACGCAGGAAGATGGACGAGATCGTCAGCAGCAGCGCAAGCTTTGCGAGCAAGGGCATCGCCGCCGCCAGCACCACGAAGGAACGCAGGCGCGTGTCTCGACTCTTCGAGTTCCTACCGCCATCTTCAACTCTCTTCTTCGAGTTCCTACCGTCATCTTCAACTCTCTCGCTGCCTTCGACTTTCTCGACGCCGCCTTCAACTCTCCCGTCGCCGTCTTCGACTCTGCTCTCGCCGTCCTCGTCTACTCGGACATCACTCTCGTCAATGCTCGCGGCTCCAACTCCCTCGGCTTCCGTCTTCTGCCCGCCGCCCTTCTTGGCCCTGCGCCAGACGCGCGCGCGCTCCCTGACCTTTGCGGCCCTCTTTGCGCGGCGTTCGGGTCTGCGCTCGGCGAGCGTCTCCGCATCGCTCTCGACGAACTCGCCGCCCGTCTGCCGCACGTGCTCGTCGGCGACGGCGCGCGTCAGGTAGCCGCCGACGAAGGCGCGCGACTCAGCCTCGGAGAGTTCCGCACGCCTGTGCGCGGCGCGGCGGCGTATGCGTCGCCAGCGCTGCCAGCGTCTCTCCGCGAACGAGTCGATGTAGATGCCCGTCAGCCCCGAGACGAGCACGACCTCGATCACGGTCGCGCCGAACATGATGACGGCGAGACCGGAGAAGACGGCGATGTACCACTGCCAGGGCTTCGAGACTGTGCTGCGGCCAATGCGCCAGGCCGTGACCGCGATGAGCGCGACGACCGCCGCGTTCAATCCGTGAAAGAGTTTTTCCGTATCCGGCAGGTTGCGTAGATGCCGGTAGAGTATGGCGAGCAGTATCATCAACAGCATCGACGGAAGCACAAGCCCCGCCAGCGCCACCGACGCCCCGCGCCACCCACGCAGACGCAGGCCCACGTATGCGGCGACGTTTCCCGCCATCGAGCCGGGCAGGCTCTGCGCCAGCGCGAGTCCTTCGGCGAACTCGTGCTCTGTAAACCACCGACGCTTTTGCAGCACGAGCACACGCAGTTGCGCGACGACGGCGATGCCGCCGCCAAAGCCCGTCGTGCCGACTTGCAGGAATGAGAGGAAGATGCCGCCGAGCGTGGCCGTGCGTGAAAGCCGCTTCAGGCGCTTCTGCCCGTAGCGCACGCGCCGCCTTATCCGCTCACTACGTTTGTCCGTGTGCTCCGCCACCGTCTTTGCGCAGCAGTCTAACACACTGTCCCGGTGTTCGTTCGCAGGGGCTTGATACAGGCGTCAGGGTTTAGAGTACATAACAGAATTCAGTCACAGAGACACAGAGACACAGAGATTAAGAATCACAGAAAGTCTGACAGTCCCTTCTCTTCAATCGTCAATTCAGGTACATGCTCATCTTCATACTTTTCGATGATGATGCTGATAACTTCCATCAGCGACGCGAGCGTGTGCGACTCGTTCTCTCCAACTTCATCAATTAGACCGTCGAGCAGCGCGACCAGCCGCCGGTACTCTTCTTCCGTATGCGGCACAAAGACCGTCCCGGCGAGAGAAGACCATGCTTCCGCCGTTTTGTTAACATTTAGATTGCACATCACCTATTCCTTCCATGTACCCTCATCATATTCGGCATGAGTCAGCACGGCACGAATATAAATTCTGTTCCGATTATAATGGATTGCCGCGATGAGACGAATTTTATTCCCGCCGATATTGAATACCGTGAGCTTGCCCACTTGGTCGGCAGATGAAAAATATCGCTTTCAATTCGACAAGATTCGAGAAGTTATGATGCTTTGCCAGGCTATACCAATGAGCAAGAGCGGTTTTCGTTTCAGGATATTTCTCGGCAAACTCATTAAGCCGTTTGCGAGTAATGACGTGCATGTGTGAATGATAAGACTCCTACTTGTGAGACACAATACGCGTTCAGCCCGTCCATCATCAGGTCGCTTTGAGACGCTTCGCGGGCAAGACTGACCTTAGCTAAATGCCAATGTGACCACAGCCAACATTGTCCGCAGTCGCGTGACGGATAATTTTAATTGACGTAGCCGCCCGGCTCGCCGCTCTCGCCTCCGCCTTTGTCTGTGTCTTCTTCTTCCTTCGCGGCTTCGAGCGCGGGCTGTACGGTCTCTTCTTCGAGGCTCCAGATTTCGTAAAGCTCGGGCGGGACTTCTGTGACGAAGCGTGAGGGGCGCTGCAAGACGGTCTGGCGGCTCGCGTAGTCCGTGACCATCAAGGGGTATGTGATGTAGAGCTGGTCGCGTGCGCGTGTGAGCGCGACGTACCAGAGGCGTCGCTCCTCCTCTTCGCCTTCGGCGTCGCGCAGTGCGCGGGGCGAGGGGAACTTGCCGTCCGCCGCCCAGAGGATAAAGACCGCGCGCCATTCGAGACCTTTGGCCTGATGGACGGATGAGAGCGTGAGCAGTTCGTCTTCGTCGCCGCCCTCGATTACGTCCTCCGCGGCTACACCCTGCGGCGCGCCGTAACGCTCGGTCGAGAGCAGCGCAAGCTCTGCGAGAAACTCTTCCGCCGAAGTGTAGCGAGCGGCGTAGTGAGCGAGTTGGCGCAGGTCTTCAAGCCGCGCCTCCGCGTTCTCGAAAGTGTTCTCAAGATATTCTTCGTAGCCGCGCGCAAGCACCGTCTCGATCTGCCGCGCGGGACTCACGCGCACCTCCTCACGCACAAGCTCTTCGAGCAGAGCGCGAAACTCCGTCCAGCCCGCGCCACGCTTCGACGCCGCCGCGTCGGCCTCGCCACGCAGGACGAGCGCGAGCGGGTCTGCCGCGACACTGATGCGCTCCCAGACACGATTCACCGTGGCCGCGCCGACGTTCGGGATGAGACGAAGCACGCGCTTCCATGCAAGCTCGTCGCGCGGGTTGGCGACCAGACGCAGGTACGCGACCACGTCCTTGATGTGCGCCTGCTCGAAGAAGCGCATCCCTGAGCGCACGCGGTAAGGGATGCCGCGCCGCGTCAACTCAAGTTGCAGTTCGAGCGAGTGGTAGTGCGAGCGATAGAGCACGGCCATCTCGCTTAAAGGTACACCTTCGTCGCGCAGCTCAAGGATGCGCGAGGCGGCGAAGGCGGCCTGCTGGTCTGCGTCGCGGCATGGGACGAGCGCGGGCGCGAGGCCCTGCGAAGGACGTGCGGCGCGCAGAGTCTTTGTGAACTGTCGCCGGTTCGAGGCGATGGAGACGTTGGCGACAGAGAGGATTTCGGGCGTCGAGCGATAGTTGGTCTCAAGGCGGAAGACGCGCGCCTCCGTGTAGCGCTTCGGGAACTCATAGATGCCTTCGACCGATGCGCCGCGAAAGGCGAATATGCTCTGCGCGTCGTCGCCGACGACCATTACGTTACGATGCTTGACCGCCAGCAGGTCAACGATCTCTGCCTGCAACTTGTTCGTGTCCTGATACTCGTCAACGAGTACGTGCTCGAACTGCTCCTGATAAATCCGCGCGACCTCCGGCTTCTCTTCCAAGAGACGCTTCCAATTCAAGAGCAGATCGTCGTAGTCCATCACGTTACGCTCGCGCTTGCGCTCCATGTAGAGGCGGTCAACGCGCGTGATCTCAGCCGTCAGAGGCTCGAAGTGTGGATGTCGGCGCGGGATGACATCGGACAGTGCCGTGTCTGTGTTGGTGGCGAAGCTGATGATGTCCTGCAAGACTTCCGGTTTGGGAAAGCGACGCGCCTTCGTGTCAACGCCCGCCTCCGCGACGCAGACCGAGAGGAAGTCGCGCGCGTCTTCGGTGTCGAGGATGGAATAGCTCGACGTGTAGCCGATAGATTCGGCGTGGCGGCGTAGGACGAGATTGGCGATGCGGTGGAATGTGCCGCCCCAGACACGGCGCGCGACATCCGAAGTGCCGCCGGTCAGTTGCTCGACGCGGCGAAGCATCTCGCGTGCGGCGCGGTTCGTGAACGTGGCGAGACAGATGCGCGCGGGCGCGACGCCCTGCTCGACCAGATACGCGACGCGGTATGTGATGGCGCGCGTCTTCCCCGAACCTGCGCCCGCGATGACGAGCGCGGCCCCCGCAGGCGAGGTCGCCACGGCGAACTGCTCCTCGTTCAGCTCCTCGCGAAAGCGCGCGAGCCTTTCGGGGAGTTGCGCGCCCGCGGGCCGCTTGATGACGTAACGCTTCATAGTTCGGCTGCCTGCTGGCTTATAGCACGCGCGCGCGCGGCGCGTAAATCGTTTGCGCCGGGGCCGCGCCGTCGCGTCGCTTTCAAGCAAAGGCCGGGCGGCGTGCAGCACCGCGCACGAACGCCCGGCCGTGTTATCATGTGTGTACGCCAGCGGGGCCGCCACTCACGCACGGGAGACAAAGTCATGTCTGTTCAAGAAGTCATCCCAGTTAAAGTAACCAGACATCGTTTCACCGTCGCCGAGTATGAGCGCATGGGCCAGATCGGAATCTTCTCCGAAGACGAACGCGTGGAGCTTGTCAACGGGGAGATCGTCGAAATGTCGCCTATCGGAGAACGCCACGCAGGCTGCGTCGGCCTCCTGACGCAGCTCATCACGCTGCTGCTTCAGCGCAGCGCCGTCGTCTGGGTGCAGAATCCGATCCGCCTGGACGACCATTCAGAGCCGCAGCCTGACATTGCGGTGCTCAAGCCGCGCGCAGACTTCTACAGACGGTCTAAGCCCACGCCCGCCGACGTACTGCTCGTCATCGAAGTGTCCGACACGACGCTCGAATACGACCGGCAGATCAAAGTGCCTCTGTACGCGCGTGCGGGCATCGCCGAAGTGTGGATCGTCAACCTCTCTGACGAGCGTGTCGAGACCTACCGAGACCCTTCGGGTGGCGCGTATCAGGCGAACGCTTCCGTCCGACGCGGCGAGGAAGTCGAGGCGCGCGCCGTCGCGTCTCTGCGCCTGAGCGTCGCGGAACTCCTCGGCTGACGCTGCGATCAATCCCGCCTCGACGAGCGCACGCTCCTCCGGCGTCAGCTTATAACACGCGCCCACCCGCCGCCTCACGCGCCCGGCGAAGGCGGCGACGAAGCCCGTTATAAGGTTGCGGCGCGGAGGAGCGCGATGCTCGGGCGGGCGGCGTTGCATTTGTGCAGGCGGGAAGATAGGATGTTGGCCGAACCCCTTAAACAAAATCTCTGTCGAATGAGCGAGGTAAGAGCGATGAAATTTCCCGGCGGCATGAACATGCAGCAGATGATGAAGCAGGCGCAAGCCATGCAGGAGAAGATGGCGAAGGAGATGGAGGAGATGGTCGTCGATGCCACGGCGGGCGGCGGCGTCGTCACCGTCCAGATGCGCGGCACCAAAGAGGTCGAGTCCATCAAGATCGACCCCGAAGCCGTCAAAGAGGGCGATGTCGAGATGCTGCAAGACCTCATCGTCGCCGCCGTCAACGAGGCGGGACGCAAGGTCGATGAGGCCATGAAGTCCAAGCTCGGCGGCATGATCCCGCCCGGACTCCTCTAGAGCCGTGATAAGTGATGAGTGATAAGTGATAAGAAAGAGCAATCCGGTGTTTCTTATCACTTGTCACTCATCACTTATCACTCATCCCACTTATGCTGGAATACTCTGAGCCAGTCACGAAACTGATCGACGAGTTCAAGCGCCTGCCCGGCGTCGGACAGAAGTCGGCGCAGCGGCTCGCCTTCCACGTCCTGCGGATGTCGGGAGCGGACGTGGAGCGTTTCGTCGCGGCGCTCGAAGAGGTCAAGCTCAAGATCGTCTCCTGCACAATCTGCAATAACCTGACGGACGTTGACCCCTGCCGCTTCTGCTCTTCCACTTCGCGCGACCGCTCGATGATTTGCGTCATCGAGGAGCCTTATAACCTCGTCGCCGTCGAGAAGACGCGCAGCTACAACGGTCTCTATCACGTGCTGCACGGGTCGCTCTCGCCCATCCGCGGGATGGGGCCCGAAGACCTCCGCCTCGCAAACCTTCTGCCGCGCCTACGGCCCGAGAACAACGACGGCGTAGAGGTGCGCGAAGTCATCCTTGCCACCAATCCCAACACAGAGGGCGAGGCCACCGCCAGCTATATCAGTCGCCTGCTCAAACCGCTCGGCGTCCGCGTCACACGCATCGCCATGGGCATGCCCGTCGGCTCCGACCTCGAATTCGTCGACGAAGTCACGATGGACAAGGCTCTCACCAACCGGCACGAAATCTGAGAAGTAGACAGTAGTCAGTAGTCAGTAGTCAGTAGTCAGTAGGCTCCGCTCGGCGCGTGTTGACGACGACACTCCGACGACTCGACAGCGAAGGCTTTTCTACTGTCTACTGTCTACTGACTACTGACTACTGTCTACTGTCTACTGTTCTTCAGAACCGGACGTGCTCTTCGGGCGCTTCCTTCTTGCATTCGGTGCAGTCCGCGCCGCTGTCGTACCACTTGGCGTCGAACTCGACGAGCGAGAGGATGGGGACGGGGTCGCAGCCGGGGATTTCGATTTGCGAGGGGCCGTTGCGGAAGCGGACGATGACGCCGCAGCCGATGATCTTCGCGCCGAGTTGTGTCACAAGCTCGACCGTCTCTTCGAGCGCCTTCCCCGTGCGCGAGATGTCATCGACCAGCACGCAAGGGTGTATCTCGCCCGCGTTGACGTACTGGCGGAACATGCGCTTGCCTTCTTCGCGCTCGGCCCAGTAAATCTGCTCGGCGGTCAGCGCCTCGCGCACGGCGAAGGCGACGGGGATGCCGCCCGGACTGGGGCTGATGATCGAGACTTTGGGGAGCGCGCTCGAAATGTCCTTCTCCAGACGGAGCTTGCGGCTGAGCGCGACGGCCAGCACGCGCGCCGTGTCGTAGTAACGGAAGGCGAGCGGCATCTGGAAGTAGTGCGGTGTGTGCTGCCCCGAAGGATAGACGAAGTGCCCTTCGCGGTACGCCCCCGTCTTCTTCAACATCTGCATCACCTCGTCCGGCTCTGGTATTAGTCGCGGTACTGTCATGTTCGTCTACTCTCTCCGTGGATTAAGGGATGAGGGATGAGGGCAGAGGGATGAACGCGGAACGATGAAGGATGAACTGAAATCAAGTTGCCTTCAGTTCATCCTTCATCGTTCCGCGTTCATCGCTTCTTTCATCCCTCATCCCTTCTTTGAACGGCGGAAGCATACCATTACTCGGGCGCGTTTGCTCTAGCGGGGGAGCACGCTGTCGATGAGTCGCCGCTGATCCCGGCCTAAGGACTCGGGCAGTGCATCGCGCGCAAACCACTCGGCGCGGTCGATCTCGAAGCTCTTCTCCAAAGGGCCTACGGCTGCCGCCGCGCGCATCGAGCCGCGGAAGATGATCTCGATCTGACGGACGTGTTGGAGCGTGCGCACGGAGATCAGTTCCACGTCGTCGAGTTCAAGCCCCGTCTCTTCGCGCAGCTCGCGCCGGATAGCCTCTTCCGGCTGCTCGCCGGCCTTGAGGAAGCCGCCCGGTATTCCCCACCCGCTCCCCTTGCGCAAGACGTGGCGGAGCAGCAGCACGCGCCCGCGCTCGTCCGAGATGACCGCTCCGGCCGTCACGGCGAAGCGCGACTGCGTCATCCACACGCCCGCCCTCCGCACGAACCTCGGCGACCCGCGCCACAACCCTGCCAGCAGACTCTTTAGCATGCACGCATCATAAACGATGAATGATGAACGCTGAACGCTGAACTGAAAACCACTTGTCTTACAGTTCTATCGTTCAGCGTTCCGACTTCATAGTTTTCTTCGTTGACGCGCCTCTCGGCGCGCGCGTAAGATTCGAGTCCGGCTTTGCACGCGGGCGACGACCCACGCCTTTCTTAAATTGAGCGAAAAGGAATCCGACCCTAAACCTTATGTCGAGCGAAGCGAACCAGACGAGTAAGACCGATGCGGTTAAGACCGATGCGGTCGCGAAGCAGGCCCCGACCGAGCAGCAGGAGTCGGAGCCAGGCGTCCCGAAACGCTTTGTGCCGGGGCAGACCGTGTGCAACGAGAAGAACGAGAAGGGCAAGCTCTGCAACGGACATCTCAAGCAACTCAACACGCAGCATCCTGCCGGAGCCTTCCTGCGCGGCGACGACGTGCTCCACGGATGCCAGGCGTGCGGCGCGCTCTACATGGGGCCCCCGATGGGGCACATGCGCGACACGCGAAAGCAGAGCCGCTATGTCGAGCGCGACCTCGCCGCCATCCTACAGGCCGCGGGCGGCACGCTCCCGGCCTACGACTACCCTGCGCCCAACTGGCGCGGAGCACCTAAGCCACGCCACGTCGCTTCGTCGAAGCCCGCCGCGATAAAGGCAGCCGCGACCGAGACTGCCGCGACCGCGAAACCAGCCGCGACCGCAAAGCCCATCGCGACCGCGAAGCCTGTGACGAGTGCGAAGCCTGCCGCGACTGAGCCGGCTGTCCCCGTCGTTGACTCTTCCGCATCAGCCGACGCGCACCGCCCCGCTGCCGAGGCGCAGGCCGCGACCGGAGAGGCTTCAGCCGCGCCCTTGAGTCCGACCGCCGCCACCGCTTCGCCCGCCGCAGGGGCCGAGACTGTCTCCGACCTCGACACGCAAGCTTCGACCGAGCTGACGCCCGGCGCACCGAAAGACGAGAGGCCGAAGGCCGCAAGCGAGCCTGCGGTCGAAGACAAGCCCAAGCCGAAGAAGGCCGCAGGCTCGGGCTTCAAGGTCGCGCCCGAGTTTCATCCACAGCCCGGCGAGACGACCGAACAGAAGATCGCGCGGCTCAAGCGTCTGGTCGAAGAGGCCAAGCGCGCCGCAGGCAAACTTTAAAAATTCTATTCCGTGCTTTAGCCTGACCGTCTTTGTTGTCAGAGTTGAGCAATATCCGCGACAGTTCACCGCAGAGGCGCTGAGTACACAGAGGAAGCGCAGAGGGTTGAGTATTCTCTGCGCCACCTCTCCGTCCTCAGCGCCTCTGCGGTGAAGTTTTTAACTCCTCTTGATACAGGCCCGGCGACCCACACGCCCCCATCCTTGGCTTTCTCCGCTCCCGTTTTGTGCGCGCGTCCTGGTGTGCTTAAATGCTCGACGAACGAGGGGCGAACAAAATGCGACACGAAAACACGCTCGACCTGAGCCGGACGGCGCTCGCCGTCATCGACGTGCAGGAGGCTTTCCGCGAACACATTCCGGACTTCGCCGAGCTGGCCGCGCGCGTCGCGCGCGTCTCCCGCGCCGCGCGACTCCTCGGCCTGAGCGTCATCGTCACCGAGCAGTATCCGAAAGGCTTGGGTCGCACGGCCAAAGAGATACGCGCCGTCCTACCCGAAGACTTTGAGGCCGTCGAGAAGACGGCCTTCAGCTCCTGCGGCGCGCAGGAGTTTGTCGCGCGGCTCGAAACGGCGGGCGCACGCCAAATCCTTCTGTGCGGCATCGAGGCACACGTCTGCGTCAACCAGACCGCGCACGACCTGCTCGCACTCGGGCTTCAGGTTCACCTGCTCACGGACTGCATCTCCTCGCGCACCACACACAATCGGCAAATCGGCTTTGAGAAGATGCTGCGCTCCGGCGCGCTTCCCTCCTCGACTGAGCTGGCGCTCTTCGAGTTGATGCGCGACGCCCGCCACGAGCAGTTCAAGGCGATTCAGAAACTGATTAAGTAGACAGTAGTCAGTAGTCAGTAGCGCTCCGCGCTGAGACGGCTGACGCTGATACCCGCATGATTCAATAGCGAATGTATTTCTACTGACTACTGTCTACTGTCTACTGTCTACTTCTTTTATGGACTTATTATCATCACTCAACGAGCGACAGCGCGAGGCCGTCGAGATGACCGACGGGCCGCTGCTCATTCTCGCGGGCGCGGGGTCTGGGAAGACGCGCGTCATCACCGTCCGCATCGCTTATCTAATATCCGAGCGCAATGTTGCGCCGTACAACATCCTCGCCGTCACCTTCACGAACAAGGCCGCGCAGGAGATGCGCGAGCGCGTCAAGCGCCTGCTCGAAGGCCAGAGGCTTGAGAGCGCGCCGCTCGTCTCGACCTTCCACAGCTTGTGCGTGCGGATGCTCCGGCGCGACATCGAGAAACTCGAAGAGGGCTACACGCGCTCGTTCACCATCTACGATCAGGACGACTCGTCGCGCGTCATCAAGGCTTGCATCAAAGACCTCGGCTACGACGACCAGCGGCTCGCGCCGCGGCAGACGCAGAGCGCCATCAGCCACTCGAAGAACTCCGGCCTCGACGCCGAAGGATACGCCGCACGCGCCGAATACACCGACGAGAAGCGCGCGGCCATCTCACGCGTCTTCAAGCTCTACGAAGAGCGACTCGTCAACAACAACGCGCTCGACTTCGACGACCTGATGATTAAGGCCGTCCGCCTTCTGCGCAAGCGCGAAGACGTGCGCGCCTACTACAACGAACGCTTCCGCTATATTCTCGTCGATGAGTATCAGGACACGAACTCTCTCCAGTTCGCGCTCATCAATTTCCTCACACAGAAGCAGCAGAACATCTGCGTCGTCGGCGACGAAAGTCAGAGTATCTATCGCTGGCGCGGCGCGGACATCTCGAACATTCTGAACTTCGAGCAGCATTACCCCGAGGCGCGTACGATCAAGTTGGAGCAGAACTACCGTTCGACGCAGACCATCCTCGACACCGCCGACGCCGTCATCAAGCACAACACCGAGCGCAAGGACAAGACCTTGTGGACGGCCAACCCCGAAGGCTCGCCCGTCCGCTACTATCAGGCAATGGATGCCGAATCGGAGGCGCGCTTCGTCGCCGCGAAGATCGAAGAGCATCGCCGCGCAGATCGGCAGATGCGCGCCGCCGTGCTCTATCGAACCAACGCCCAGTCGCGCGTCTTTGAAGAAGCCCTGCGGCGCGCAGGGATAGCCTACAACATCGTCGGCGGCTTCTCTTTCTACGAGCGCGCGGAGGTGCGCGATGTGGTGTCGTACCTCAAGCTCGCCTTGAACCCGCACGACTCGGTCGCACTTCTTCGCGTCATCAACACGCCGACGCGTGGCTTAGGCAAGCAGACGCTCGACGAACTCGACCGTCGCGCGAAGGACTTCGGCGTCTCGCTCTGGGAGACCATCGCCATCATCACCCATCAGGGCGAGGGCTTTAGCCCGCGTGCCGTCGCGGCGCTCAAGAAGTTCCAGACGATCATCGAAAGACTCGTCGCGCACGCGCAGAAGGAGGCCGCCTCAGAGGTCGTCAAGGCGGCCATCCTCGACACGGGCTATGCCGACTCGCTCAAGGCAGAGAACAGCGAGGAGGCCGAGAGCCGACTTGAGAACTTGCAGGAACTCGTCAACGCGGCGGTCGATTACGACGAAGAGGAGGGCGGCGGCCTGCGCGACTTCATCGATGCCGCCGCGCTCGTCTCCGACACAGACCAGTACAAAGGCGATGCGCCCGTCACGCTGATGACGATGCACTCGGCGAAGGGCTTGGAGTTCCCCGTCGTCTTCATCGTCGGCATGGAGGACGGGCTGTTCCCGCACTCGCGCTCGGCGGCGGATCAGGCCGAGCTTGAAGAGGAGCGACGCCTCTGCTACGTCGCCATCACGCGCGCCGAACGCTTTCTCTACGTCACGCACGCGATGCGCCGGCGCGTCTACGGCGAGGAGCTGGCCTCGGAGCCTTCGCAGTTCTTGAACGAGATGCCGCTCGACTCAATCGAAGACCTCTCGCGCGGCGCGTCGTGGCTCTCGTTTGCGCGCAGCTCTTCGGCGTTGGACTCGCGCCACGCGGCGCGTGTCTTGCGCGGCGAAACGTCGAAGCCGGAGAAGCCCTATACGGGGAAGACATACGACAGCGCCGACTCAATCGCAGAGTTCTTCCGCCAGCGCGGCGAACACATACGCCGCAACGCCGACGCGGCCAAACTAAAACAGCAACAGCCGCCGACGCCGCAACAGCAGCACCCGCAACAGCAACAACAATCGCAACAACCGCAACGGCAACAGCCTCCGACGCCGCGTCCCACCACGCCGACCGGCGGCGGACGCGCCGCGTCGTCCTCTTCCGCGTCGTCCTCTTCATCGACGGCCAGCGGCTTCACGCCCGGCACGCACGTCAAGCACCCGAAGTACGGTCGCGGCCTCGTCCTACGCCGCGAGGGCGTGGGCGACGCCGCCAAGCTCCTCGTCAGCTTCCCCGGCTTCGGCCAGAAGAAGCTCGTCGAAAAGTATGCCGGGTTAGAGAAAGCATGAGGCAAGTAGACAGTAGTCAGTAGTCAGTAGTCAGTGGTCAGTGGTCAGTAGTCAGTAGTCAGTAGTAGTCTAATGAGCGGTGCGCGTGTTCTTCGACAAGGCGTGCCGCTCAGGTTTTTCTACTGACTACTGTCTACTGTCTACTGTCTACTTCTCAGGTCTACTGTCTACTTCTCAGGTCTACTGTCTACTGGCTTATGACGAATGTGGAGATGGCGCGGAGGTTCGAGCGGTTGGCGCTGCTGTTGGAGATTCGCGGCGAGGATAAGTTCCGCGTGCGTTCGTATCGCAACGCCGCCGAAACTCTGGAGACGTGGCCGTCCTCGGTTGCGTCGATAGCGCGCGAGGAAGGGTTGAAGGGCTTGCGGACGCTGCCCGGCGTGGGCAGAGCCATTAGCGGCAAGATCGTCGAACTACTTGAGCGCGGAACCTTCGAGGCGTGGGAGCGCTTGACGGAGGAGACGCCCGAGACGGTCTTAGACCTGCTCGAAGTCGAAGGCGTGGGCCCGAAGACCGCGGCGACCTTCTACCAGCAGTTCAAAATCTCTTCGCTCGAAGACCTTCGGAAGTTCACGGAAGGCGGCGGCCTCGACCTCCTCGACGGCGTCGGCGAGAAGACGGCGGACAGGATCGTCCGAAGCGTCCGCCGTCTCACCGGCGGTTAGTCTCTGCATCTCACCGGCGGTTAGTCTCTGCTCACTTCTCCCCCCTCGTCTTGCGTTGCACCTTGCGCCGGTGCCGTTTGCTGTGCGTGCCCGAGCCGCTGCCCCAGACCGTGGCAAAGCCGCGCCGCCCGCGCTCGAAGATGTCGGCGTAGCCGCCGTGCAGCACCTGAAAGGGCCGTTTGACTTTGCCCAGATGGTCGAACTTGCGCGACCCCTCTTTCCAGATACTCTCGTACCACTCGGGGTAGACGAAGTCGGCGACAAGTATGCCGTCGATCTCGTACTTCAGCGCCTGCACGGGGTCGCAGACTTCGTAGAAGTAGCCGCGCCCGGGACGTTTGCCCTGCGCCGGGCGGTGCGCGTAGAGGTTGCAGGCCGGGTCAACGAGCATCTCGAGGATTTCGTGTGAGAGCGTATCGCTGATCGTGCCGTCTTCGTTCATGTCGTCGATGGCGAAGATGCTGGCGATGGGGTAGCCCTCGGGCGAGAAGTGATAGCCGAGATACCCTTGATCGTCCTTCGCCGTGGCCTTGTCGTGGATGACGATCTGGTAGGCGTCCTTCGGCGGCGTGTGCTCGCAGAAGATAAGTTGAGCGCCGGTGCCCCAGGCGGGCTGGAAGTGCTCGGTGATCTGGCGCTGGAGCGAAGGGATCATGCGGATGAGCTGGTAGTCGGTCAGCACCTTGTTCGACTGGTTGCTGATGGCGATGAGCGGGTTGGCTCGCGAGCGTTTCATGCGTGGCTTCTCCTTCGAGACTTCAGGGACTTATAGCTGTTTGCAGATGAATGTAGCCGAGGCGATTTGAACCACAGAGACACAGCTTCCTGCCTTTAGCTGTGGCTCTGTGTCTCTGTGGTGAACTGCCTTCCGGGCACGCTCGATTGCAAACAGCTATGGTTCTGTAAGCGTCCCGCTCTTTATTCGCTCGCACGCTTCAAGATGAGGAGCGTGATGTCGTCTACGGCGGGAGTGCCTTGCGCGAAGGCCGAGAGCGCGGACTCGATCTTGTCGCGGATGCCGGAGGCCGTGCGGTCTGTGTTCTGCGTGATGACCTCCTGAAGACGGATGGTGCCGAACTCTTCGCCCTTCGGGTTCTGGGTCTCGGTGACGCCGTCGGAGTATGCGACGAGCACATCGCCCGCGCGCAGTTGCGTCCGTCCTTCTCGGTAGTCGAAGTCGTGCATGATACCGAGGGGCAGCCCGCCCACAGCCAACTGCTCAAGCGTGCCGCCTTCGTGCGCGATGATGGGCGGGTTGTGACCGGCGTTGATGAAGGCGAGCGAGCCGGTCAGAGGGTCTAGCTCGGCGTAGAAGAGCGTGACGAAGCGATTGGTGGGCGTGTTGTCGGCGAGGTAGCGATTGACCGCGCCGATGGTCTCCGTGATGGGCCGGCACGAAGCGACCTGCGCGTGGACTGCTGCGTGGAGTGAAGACATCAGGAGCGCAGCCGAAGTCCCCTTGCCCGATACGTCGCCGAGCGCAACAACGAGACGACCGTCGGCACAGGGGATGAAGTCGTAATAGTCGCCGCCGATCTGGTACGAAGGGAAGCTGATGCCCTGCAATTCGTAGCCGGTGACGATGGGCGGCGCGGTCGGCTGGAAGCGCTGCTGAATCTCGCGCGCCAGTTGCAGTTCGCGCTCGAAGCGCTGCTGCTCAAGATGCTCTTCGAGCAGTCGCGTGTTCTCGACGCGGATGGCGGCGACCGAGCCGAGCGTGGTCAAGACCTTGAGATGGTCTTCGGTGAAGCGCGAGGTGGCGAGCGGCGAGTCGGCGTAGATCATGCCGAAGATACGCTCGCCCACGCCCAAAGGTACGGCCAGCACTGAGCGTATGCCTTGAAAAGTGACGGTGCTTGAACGAAAGCGCGGGTCGTGCTGCGCGTCGGAGGTCAAGACCGAGCGGCCCTGATTGACGACCTCTTCGATGATGGTTCGGCTCACACGCACCTCGCCCACTTCCGGTCGGCGGTCGCTCATCTCGGCGGCGCGCACACGCAGTTCGCCCGACTCCTCTTCGCGCAGCATGATGAGACAACGTTCGGCGGGCACGGCGTCGAAGACGAGGAGCGCGACCTGCTTGAGCGTCTCGTCGAGCGTGGCCGAGGCGAGAAGCGTGACGCCGACCTTTGAGATGAGCGCGAGCAGGTCGCCCTGAACGGCGGCGGCGGCAGTGGTGGCGGCACGTTGCGGGACGATGGTCGCGAGGTCGAAGCGGCCCGAGGTCTGCGTGCGCGCGCCCTCGATTGTTTCGAGCAGACCCGAGGTGGTGTGCTGCGCCGAGTCGAAGGCGATGGTCGCCTCGGGGAGCGGCGCGTCCCCCTCGATGGTCGTGGGGGGAAGCGTGCGCTCGGTCGCCTTCTCCTTGAAGACGATCTCGGTCTCGCCGATCTGCACGCGCCCGCCGTGCGTGAGCACGATTGTCTGTTCGAGCTTCTGGCCGTTGTAGTAAGTGCCGTTGGCCGAGCCGAGGTCTTGCAGCAGATACTGGTCGCCCTCGCGCCGCACCTCCGCGTGGACGCGCGAGGCGAACGGGTCGGGCACACACACGTCGTTGCGCGCCGAGCGCCCGATGGTGATGCGCAAGCGACCCAGCGGGAGACGTTCTGGCGCGCGGTCAGGGTAGTTGACGATTAACTCAGACATGATCGTTCAAAAGCGGTAACGGGTGACAAGTGACAGGTGATAGGTTAAGACAAACGCTTTTTCTTGTCACCTGTCACCTGTCACTTGTCACTCGCCACTTGTCACTCGTCACTGTTTTCGTAACCTGTCAAATTCCTTTCCGAGCTGCTGCGCGTAGCGGCGCGACTGCTCGGCGAACTGGCCGCGCTGCGCGAGCTGAAAGTGCTGGAGCGCGGCGACGACCTCTGCGCGGTTGAGCGCATGGAGATTTTTGCCCTCGACGTAAGAGAGGCCGAGGTAGTAGTGCGCGTCCGTGTTTCCGCCCGAGGCCGCCGCGCGGAACTCTTCGAGCGCAGCCGCGCGGTTCGACGACCAGAGCTGCGCGCCGCGGCCGTAGTGCTCGGCGGGCGAGGCTTCCGCCGGACGCGCCGTTTGCGGCGTCGGAGTGGGCTGCGGCGGGGCCGGTGTGGGCGCGGCTGACACGGGCTGTGTCTGTGTGAGGGGCGAAGTGGCCGATGCGGTCTCGCCTTCGCGCGGAGCAGAAGCGTGCTCGCCCGTCTGCTCGCCCGCACGCAAGGCCGGCGCTGGTGTGGGCTGCGTCTGTGTGAGTTCTGCTAACCGCTGGCGCGCGAGACTTGCCACGTCCGACGCGGCGGCAGCGGCTAGGCGCTCGTAGACGGCGCGTGCCTCGTCGGCGCGGCCCGAGAGGCGCAGCGCGTCGGCGTAAGAGAGGAGGTCTGAGGGGTCTGCCGTCTGCTCGCCCGCCAGCGAGACGACACGTCGGTAAGATTCCGCCGCGTCGCGGTAGAGACCTTCGGCGAACTGCGCCGTGGCGAGCTGACGCCAGGCGGTGAAGTCTTCGGGCGCATTGCGCGTGACAGCGCGAAACTCATCTATCGCCTCGCGGCGCACTCCCGTCGAGAGCAGAAGCTCGCCGAGGCGTCGGTGCGCGCGCGTGTTTGAAGGGTCGAGCGCGTTGGCCTCGCGCAGACGCCCGAGCGCGCCCTCCATGTTTCCCTGCGCGAGCAAGCCTTCGGCCTCCGCGACCTTCTCCTCGAACTGCTGCTTCGCATCCGCACTGGCAGGCGCGGTCGGTGCTTGCGTCGGCAAGTCGGTCACGGACGGTCTCCGCAGGAGACTGAAGGCAAGCCACGCGGCTGCGAACGTGAAGACCAGCGCGGCGGCAGAGATGGCGACGACGACCGGCCAACGGCGACGTGGAGGCGCGGCGGGCGACTGCGCGCTACCTGCGGCGGGCGACTGCGCGCTACCTGTGGAGACGGCTGATGCGTTCGTCACTGACTGTGCATTCGTCGCTGACCGTACGTTAGTGGCTGACTGTGCGTTCGTCGCTGACTGTGCGTTCGTCGTCGTGAATGCGTTCGCCGCGGGACGCGTCGCATCAAAGTCCGCCGTGTGTGTCGTCTCAAAGTCTGTGGGGCGCGTCGTCTCAAAGTCCGTCGTCGTCTCAAAGTCCGTCGTCTTCTCGAAGTCTGTTGCGGCCTCGGAGTCCGACGCCGTCTCGCGTGTCTGCGGTGGGCGCGGGACGGTGATGGTCACTTCTTCGTCGTAGCTCGCGACCGAGCCTTCGGGACGCGTAGCGGCGGCGGAGTGTGTGACGAGCGTGGCCTCCGGGTCTGGCACATGCGCCGACGCCGCGTCCTGCTGCGGCTGCACCAACGCCGCGTCCTGCTGCCGTATAGAGTCCTGCTGCGCGCGCAGCAGTCGCTCCATCTCGGCGAGGCTGACGCGCGAGGTGTCGGCGGAGCCGTGCCCGCTCTCCGGCGCAAGACCGACGGTCTTGCGCCCCTCCAAGCCTTCGAGCGGGACGGTCGCGGCCTGCGGCGAGACATCGCCCGTGCCGTCCGTGCCCGCGGCGTAGACCGTCGCTCCGCAGCGCCGACAGAAACGCGTGCCGGGGAAAGTCTCCGCACCACAACTTGGACAAGATTTTTGCATCCGTTGTTCGGGTCTTTCGGCGGCGAGGTTTCTTTAGCGGGTGTTCACGCGCTGGCTCCGGCTGCGCACGACGATAGTGCCGGCCAACAGGTCGTGCAGAGCGCGCCCCTGCGGGTGTAAGGCTGCGAGCAGGAAGCCCGCGCCGAGCGTCAAGAGCGTCAAAGGATAGCCGGCAAGGTGGCGCACGAGCGAGCGCCCGAAGCTCAAGGGCACGCCGTCCTTCCGCTCGATGCGGAGGCCCGCGAACCACTTGCCGAGTGTGCGCCCCGTGAGACCCGCGACCAACACGAAGTTCAGAAGCGTCACAACGATGACCGCGATGTACCCCGCGTTCAGCACGAACGCACTGCCGCGCCGCACGTCGCCGAACACGCGCGCCAGCAGCGTGGCGAGCGCCAGCACGCCGATCATCAGGATGTAGTCGATCAACAACGCCCCGCAACGCAGCGAGAAGGGAGCGCGCAGCCGCTCGATGTTGACCGCGGCGCGCGGCGCGGGTGCGCGTCCGCTGCTCACCTGCGCTTCGTTGCGCCGCTTCGTCGCGGCGGGTGTCTCTTGTTCGAGTTGCACAGACATTTAATGGTGGTCAGTAGACAGTAGTCAGTAGTTTTCATTTACGTCAGTCGCGTGCCGGCAGTTGCGAAGCGTCCTCGCGGGAGATGTTTTTCTACTGGCTACTGACTACTGTCTACTTCATCGGATTTACCCGATGAGAAAGTGGAGCATCGTCTCGCCGAGGCGCAGCCGGTCGCCGTTGGCGAGCGGGCGCGGCTGGCGGGGCCCCAGTCGGACGGCGTCGTTGACGACCGTCCCGTTGACGCTCCCCAAATCTTCGAGCAGGAACGTGTCGCCTTCGCGCCAGATGCGCGCGTGGCGGCGCGAGATTTTCGTCTCGGGGTCGAAGCGCGAAAGGTCTATGTCGGGGAAGATGTTCGACTGCGGGTCGGTGCGCCCGACGAGGTTCGTCTCCTTGTTCAAGAGAAACGTCACGTCCAGCTCGGTTGTTCCCGTGACGACGAGCCGTGCGGTCGCACGCGCGGCACGCAATGAAGCGCTCGCCGCGGCGATGGGCTGGCGCGCGCCGCAGTGCGGGCAGAACACGTCTTCGGAAGAGATGGACTTGCCGCAGAAGCCGCAGAAGACGCGCTCGACGGCGAGGGTCTGCGCGGTCTGCTCCTGCGCGCCGCGCACAGTCCCGTAGGTGACTGCCCCCGCCCTCAGACGCTCGATGTGTTGCGCGAGCGCGTCGCGCATCTCGGCTGCCGAGCGAAAGCGACGCTCAGGCTCGTACTCGACGGCGCGCATCAGAATCCACTCGATCTCGTTCGAGATGGCCGGGTTGATCTGGCGCGGCGTCGGGTTCTTCGTAAAGTCGAAGATGAGCAGAGGATTGTCCTGCGGGTCTGCGCCGGTCAAGAGATGGAACATCGTCGCGCCGAGGCCATAGATGTCCGTGCGCGGTTCGGCCTTGCCGCTGAACAGCTCGGGCGGAGCGTATCCCATCGTGCCCACGGCGGTGACGCCCTTCTCCTGCGGCGCGACCCAGCGCGCGATGCCAAAGTCGATCAGCATCACGCGGCCATTGTTGCCGTCGATCATCAGGTTCGCGGGCTTGAGGTCGCGGTAGATGATCGGGGGGCGCTGGTTGTGCAGGTATTCGAGCACGTCGGCCACCTGCATGCCCCAGTCGGCCACGGTCAATTCGTCGAGTCGGCCACCCGGCGCACTCCTCAATCTCGCGAGGCAGTCGCCGCCCGAGATGTACTTCATGACGAGATAGAAGCGGCTGGCCGTGTCGTCGAAAAAGTAGTCGTAGATGGTCGGGATCGAGCTGTGTTCGAGCGAGGAGAGCAGCATCGACTCGCGTCGGAAGTCGGCGATGGCCTTCTCCTGCTGCGACTCGTCGAGGTGCGACTGGATCATCTCCTTGACGGCGCGCGCGGCATCGCCGAGGTTCCCGTCCTTCGCGTAGTAGACCGCACCCATACCTCCGCCGCCGATGCGCTTGGCGATCTCGTAGCGTCCGTTGAGCACAGTGCCCGGCTCCAACTGGCTCGAAGCGCGGCGCGAGGAGCCGCCCGTGCGCCCCGTGTAGGATGCGGAGCGCGACGGCAAATCGCCCGTGCGCCGTCGGTCTTCGTCCGTCGCAGCGCCAGCGCCCGACTCGCCCTGCGCCGGAGCAGCGGACTCCCCTGCGAGCGGGGGCTTGCCCGTCGATGCGCCCGACTGCGAAGACGCATGGGCTTCAGCCCCGCCCGAGGCCGAGTTCGATAGTCCCTTCGAGGCCGAGTTGGACAGTTCGGAAGAGGACGCCGCGGACGCCTGTTCGGAGGACGAGGCTCCCAACGACTCCGAAGAAGTTCCCGCCGAGTCAGAAGACGTTCCCGCCAGCTCAGAAGAAGGTCTCGCTGTCTCAGAAGAAGTCGCCGCGGGCGCGGCTGACTCCAGGGCGCGTGCGGGCGCAGCCGCCTGGCTGGCGTACGACGCGGAAGAGGCGTGTGAAGTCTCGATGATCGTCGGCTGAAGCTCTTCGCTATAGTCTACGGCGCTCGGCTGTGCGTCCTCATGCGCGCCGGGCCCGGACTGCGCGGCCCCTCCTGCGCCCGACTGCGAAGACGCATGAGACTCTTCGGTCGCGGAAGCTTGCGGGGGCGCACCCGTGCCCTCCGCCGCAACGCCGGGGCGATTGGGGGATTGAAGCGCCAGACCGCAGTTGCCGCAGAAGCGGTCTTCCGGCGTCACCGGCGCTCCGCAATCATAACAGGACGACATCACTTCGAGTTTCACCCAACGCCGACCCGTGCGACCGGCTTCAGACCAACGGATGCGCCGACGAAGGGGCCCTCACCCCTTACGCAAACGACCGTCCGTCCACTACTTTTCGAGCACGTGAAATTTCAGAAACGTCTTTCCGACGATGACCTCGTCGCCGTCGCGTAAAGGCTGCCGGTCACCCGGCAGCAGACGCCGCCCGCGATTGACGAAAGTGCCGTTGGTCGAGCCGAGGTCTTCGATGTAATACTGCCCCACGCGGCGCGTGATGCGCGCGTGGCGGCGCGAGACTTTGGCTTCCGGGTCGTCCGAGTCGAGATCAATGTCCGGGAAGATTCCGCCGTCGGCGTCCCAACGACCGATGTGAGACTCCTCTTCGCACATCGCGAACTCCTTGCCGACCGAGCGCCCGCGGTTGATAACGAGCTTCGCATGCGGCGAGCCTGAAGCCGAAGCCCGACGCGGCGAAGAGTCTTCGTGCACGCGTGTGGGGCTTGGCTTCGAGTCTTCGTGCTCACGCGGGCGTGCCTTCGAGTCTTCATGCCCGCGCGCCTTACCCGCGATGGAGGTTTTCGCAGGCGAGATTATCTGCGACCTCCCCCTGACCGGATGTGGCTCGGGCGCGGCGGGTCGCCCCCGTTCGGAGTCGTTAGTGACCGGCTCGGATGGGGCGAGGGCATCGTCGGACGTGAGGCGCTTGCCAGTCGCGCTCGTGACGGGCATCGCGGCCCCACACTCGTCGCAATACTGCGAGCCTTCAATATTCTTCGTCTGGCACCTTTCGCAGGTGATCATGACCGAGTCCTTCAGGATTTTTGAATGGCAGTGCGGGCTGGCACGCCCCTGAGATGCCCTTTTTTACAACCCGGCGCACACCCGAGAGGCACACCAAAGCGCCGGACGTGCATTGTACCGCGAAACGCGAGACGCGCCAACAGCATCAAAGACGGTGATGAGTGATGAGTGATAAGCGATGAGAAAATACAGCCCGCCTTTTTTCTCATCGCTTATCACTCATCACTCATCACCCGTTTTTCTGAAACTGTTCCACCATTCTGCACGTAGAAGAGTTGCCGGCGGCGGGAAGCTCTAGCGGTGACTTTGGTTTAGCGCCGGAGACGTGCGAACATATTGAGTTCCGACCCGACCGAACATTCAAAACCCCCATTTTTGAGAAGAGGAATTAAACCCCAATGGCTGTGAGCCGGAAGAAGAAAATCATCATCGCGGTCGCGGCGGTCGCCGTCCTCGGGCTGATCGTCGTCATCAGCATCTTCGCGCGTGGCAAGGACGAACCCGAGGTCACGGTCGTCAAGATCGATGTGCGGCCCGAATTGAAGTCCACCGTCACGGCCTCGGGCGAAGTGCGTCCGATCCGCTTCGTCAACCTGACGAGCGAGGTGCAGGGACGCATCACCGAGATCAACGTCAACCCCGGCGACCACGTCACCACGGGACAGCCGCTCGTGCGCGTTGACCCCACCCAGCTTGAATCCTCCGCCGAGGCGCAGGCCGCCACCGTGCAGGCCGCCATCTCCGACGTGCAGAACGCGCGCTCCGCAGTGCTCTCCGCCGAGACCAATGTCGCGCAGGCGCAGCAGGGCTTGGCCGTCACTGAAGCTTCGCTCGCGCAGGCGCGTCAGGCCGTCAACACCGCGCAGACCGCCGTAGACCGCGAGCAGGTCAGCCTCTCCACCGCGCAGCGCGAGCTGAAGCGCACGACCGAGCTGATCGAGTCGGGCGTCGCCTCGCGCTCCGAGTTCGACATAGCGCAGGATCGACTCAAGACGGCGCAGGTCGCCTTAAAGACCTCGCAGGCGCAGTTGGAGTCGGCGAAGATCGCCGTCGAGGAGTCGAAGGCGAGAGTCAACCAGCAGCACGTCGCCGTGCGCGACGCGCAGGTCGGCGTCCAGCGCGCGCAGCAGAGCGTCAAGGCCAGCGAGTCACGCGTCAGCAGCCAGCAGGCGCTCCTGCGCGGCCAGTCGTCGCAGCGCTACAAGGCGACGACCATCTCGCCCCTCGCCGGCGTCGTCGTCGATATCCCCGCGCGCATCGGCCAGTTCGCCGTCGCGGGACTTTCGACCACTTCGCTGATGACCATCGCCGACATGACGACCATCAACGTCGAGGTCAACGTGGACGAGACCGAAATCACACAGGTCGCCGTCGGCCAGAGCGCGAAGGTCAAGGTTGACGCGACGGGCGAGCGCGAGATTGCGGGCGTCGTCGTCCAGAAGAACCCGCTCGCCGTCTCGCGCTCAGACACCACGGGCGGCGGCATCACCAACCGCGTCAACGTGCAAGAGGCGAAAGAGTTCAAGGTCATCATCGAGCTGAAGGACTTGCCGAACGACGTGCGCGACTCGCTCAAGCCCGGCCTGACGGCCACCGCCACCATCACGACTAATACCAAGCAGAACGTCCTGGCCGTGCCGCTTCAGGCCATCGTCGAGAAGGCTCCGACGCCGACGCCGACTCCCTTAGGGCAGCAGGGGCAGCCCGCGCAGCCCACGCCCTCCGAGAAGCCGAAGGACATCAAGGGCGTCTATGTGCTCGACGGCAAGAAGGTGAAGTTCATCCCCGTCGAGACCGGCATCACCGGCGAGTCTGACATCGAGATCGTCAGCGGACTCCAGCCGGGACTCGAAGTCGTCACGGGCCCGAGCCGCGTGCTGCGCACGTTGAAGGAGGGCGACACCGTGCAGAAGCAGGTACCGGGCAAGCCCGGCGCGACACCCGCGGAGAAGAAATGAGCGAGGCACTTTTGATGGAGAGCCCCACCACCATAGAACCGAACGCGTTAGAGCACGGCGAACTGCTCGCGCACGACGGCGTCCCGGCGGCGCTCATTTCGATGCGCGACATCTGGCGCACATACGAGATGGGCACCGAGCAACTGCATGCGCTGCGCGGCGTCTCGTTCGACGTGCAGCGCGGCGAGTACCTCGCCATCATCGGCCCATCGGGGTCGGGCAAGTCAACGCTGATGAATCTCATCGGCTGTCTGGACACGCCCTCGAAGGGGCGCTACTGGATCAACAGCAAGCTCGTCTCCGAGATGGAGGACGACGAGCTTGCGCGCATACGCAATCAGGAGATCGGCTTCGTCTTCCAGACCTTCAACCTGCTGGCGCGCGCCACGGCTCTTCATAACGTCGAGTTGCCGCTCATCTACGCGGGCATCTCTTCGGCTGACCGGCGCGAGCGTGCCGAGCGTGCGCTCGGGTCGGTCGAGTTGACAGACCGCATGACGCACCGTCCGAACGAGCTATCGGGCGGCCAGCGCCAGAGGGTTGCGATTGCGCGTGCGCTCGTCAACCACCCGTCGATCCTGCTCGCAGATGAGCCGACCGGCGCGCTCGACTCGAAGACCAGCATGGAGATCATGAACCTCTTCGAGCGCCTGCACGCCGAGGGCAACACGATCATCGTCGTCACGCACGAGCACGACATCGCCGCGCGCGCGCACCGCGTCATCTCGATTCGCGACGGCGAGATCGAAAAGGACGAGCGAATCAGGTAACCTTCGTCTGCAAATCTTTGTTCTTTGAGACGCGGCGAAGTTGATTCCTTCGCCGCGTCTTTAGTTTTTGCGGCGAAAGCCCCATCGCAAAAAAGGGCTGGCCGAAACGTCAAACAAATCCCCTCGCGTCCCGATGACGGATGAGCGTACAACTTACAGAAGAGACAACCGAGGAGCGCGAAGCGCCAACGCCGCGCGGCTTTGAGCACCGGGAATCTCCGCCGCCGCGGCGTGGCAGGCGCAGCGCGTGGCTTCCGCCCGTCTTTCATAAAACGTGGGAGTCTCTGCGTATCGCGCTCTCCTCCTTGCGCGCGAACAAGCTGAGGACGGCGTTGACGCTCGTCGGCGTCGTCGTCGGAGTGGCCGCCGTCATCGCGGTCGTGACCATCATCAAGGGGCTTGACCAGACGGTCGCCTCGACCTTCTCTTCACAAGGCTCGACGGTCTTCACCGTCTCGAAGCGCCCCCAGGTCATCACCTCGCGCGAAGACTTCATACGCTTCAACCGCCGCAAGGACGTGACCGAAGACGACGCAGACGCGGTCGCACGCCTCTGCACTCTCTGCTGGCGCACAGGCATCGCCGCCAACTCTCAGGCGACCGTCAAGGCGGGCGACCGCTCTTCCGACGGCGTGCGTATACGCGGCCTCACGCTCTCGATGTTCGCCATCGAAGATACGGACGTGGTGGCGGGCCGCCCCTGGACTGACGTGGAAGAGGCCGCGGGGCGCGACGTGGCGGTCGTGGGCCCGGACATTCTCGACAATCTCTTCGACGGCGCACCGGCTGAACAGGTCATCGGTCGTCAGATAAGAATCGAGGGGCGCGGCTACGAGATCGTCGGCGTCACCGAGCGTTTGGGGAAAATCTTCGGCTTCTCGCGCGACAACTTTGTGCAGATTCCCTATCCGACTTTCAAGAAGGCTTTCGGCTCGCACGTCTCGCTCATCGTCTTCATACAGGTGACGGAGGACGCACAGCTTCCCTCCGCAGAGGATCAGGTGCGCGCCGTCATGCGCAACCGCCGCAGCAAGTCATTCCGCGACGAGGAGGACGGCTTCGCGCTTGAGACGCAGGCCGTCTTCATCGACCTCTACAAGACGGCGACGGCGAACATCTACGTCGTTACCATTGGCGTCGCCGCCATCTCGCTCGTCGTCGGAGGCATCGTCGTGATGAACATCATGCTCGTCTCGGTCACCGAGCGGACGCGCGAGATCGGCGTCCGCAAAGCCGTCGGCGCAAACCGCCGCGACATACTCCTCCAGTTCCTCATCGAGTCGGTCGTCATCACCTCGCTCGGCGGATTGATGGGCGTCGCCGCGGGCTTCCTGCTCGCCTTCGCGCTCGCCAAAGCGATGGGCTTCCCTCTGCTCTTCAGCGTCGCTTCGGCTATCTTAGGCGTCACAGTCTCTTCGGCGGTCGGCATCGCCAGCGGCATCTGGCCCGCGTGGAAGGCGGCAGGACTTGACCCGATTGAGGCGCTCAGGTCGGAGTGAGAATCCGTATGGGGCCCTGGTTTCGCATGGTAAGAAAGTTTTTGGGTCTGCTGCTTCTTGGCCTCGGGACGCTTGTGTTCCTGTGGGGCGCGTTCGACTCCTGGATGCTCCGCGACGGCATGGGCCCGGACAGCGTGGAGAGCCACGGGTTGGAGGCGGCATACCGGTTCGTAAAGGATTTCTCGGAGTTCCTATATATCTCGATTGGGTTCTGGGTGGCAGGCTGGTATCTTTTGCGCCGCTCGTTCTAAGGCTGATCCCATGACTTTCGACGACATCAAAGAATCCGCCGCGATGGCCCTCTCAACCGTGAGGGCGAACAAGCTGCGCTCGTCTTTGACTATCTTAGGCGTGGCGATTGGCGTCGTGACGCTGACCTTTATGGTGTCGATTATACAGGGCCTCAACAAGGCGTTCGCCGAGCAGATCGAGTCGCTCGGGTCGAACACGGTCTTCGTCTCGAAGTTTGACCCGAGCTTCGGGCGTCCGCCGAACAACGAAGAACTTCATCGCAAAGACATCACCATCGAGGACGCAGAGGCCATCCGCACCGAGGCCGCCAACGCGGTCGATTCGGTCGCGCCCATCCGCCGCAAGATCGCCGCCGACCTGCGCCACGGCGACAAGGAGACCGACACGCCGATACTCTTTGGCGTCACGCCCGAGTACGACTACACGCTCTCTCAATACGTCGAGCGCGGGCGCTTCATCACCGAGAATGACATGACGGGCCGCGAGAACGTGGCCGTGCTCGCGCAGGACGTGGTGCGCGCTCTCTTTCCAAATGAAGACCCCTTAGGCAAGGAGATCAAGATCGAGGGCACGCCGTTTCGCGTCGTCGGCGTGATGGAGACTCTGGGAAACTTCTTCGGCCAGTCGCGCGACAACTCGGTCTTCATCCCGCTTGGAACCTTCGACAAGTTCTGGCGCGACATCGAGCCGCCCATCGTCGTCTTCTTTATCATCATTCGCCCGCACACGCGCGCACACGTCCAGATGGTGACCGACGAGATAACGGATATCCTCCGACGCCGACGGCAGGTTCCCGCGGGCCAGAAGAACAACTTCGGCGTCTCGTCGCAGGACTCGCTCTTAGACTTCTACAACCAGTTGACGGGCGCGACGTGGCTTGTGCTCACAGCCATCTCTTTCGTCGCGCTGATGATCGGCGGCATCGGCGTGATGAACATCATGCTCGTCTCCGTCACCGAGCGGACGAAGGAGATCGGCGTTCGCAAGGCCGTCGGCGCGACGCGCGCAAACATCCTCTGGCAGTTTCTCATCGAGGCCGTCGTCTTAACGGCGCTCGGCGGCGTCGCGGGGCTTGCGGTCGGCGAAGTGGCGAGCCTGCTGATGAACCGCTACTCGCCGCTTCCGGCCTTCGTGCCGCTCTGGGCCATCGTCGTCGGCATCGGCATCTCGGCGGGCGTCGGCATCGTCTTCGGACTCTGGCCCGCATGGAAGGCCGCGCGCCTCGACCCCATCGAGGCGTTACGCTACGAGTGATTGCCACAGAGACACAGAGATCACTAAAGGGATTCCATTAACCCTTTTTAATCTCTATGTCTCTGTGTCTCTGTGGCAATCTGAACGCCGACCAACGCCGACGCCGCGGCTTGCAACTAAACCTTTTCCTGTGTCGTAATAGACCCGAACCATGAAGCTCATCGAGACATTGAAGCTGGCCGTCGCGGCTATCTGGGCGCACAGGCTGCGCTCGGCGCTGACGCTCTTAGGAATGATTATCGGCGTGGCGGCGGTCGTCATCGTCTACTCGGCCATACAGGGCTTCAACCGCTACATCGACGAGAAGATCGCCGGCATCGGCGCGAAGTCTTACAGCATCACGCGCTTCAACTTCGAGGACTTCAAAGACCAGGACACCATCGCCGCCGCGCAGCGTCGTAACAAAGACCTGGACTTCGAGGACTTCGACTTTCTGCGCACGCGGCTCACGCTGACCGACAAACTCGGCGCGGGCGCGCGCCCCGACAACGCACAGGTCAAGCGCGGCATGGAGGTGCTCGAAAGCGTTTCGGTGGACGGCCAGATGGCGGTGCTCGGCGACATCCAGAAGGTTGACGTGGCCGAAGGCCGTTTCTTCACAGACCTTGAGGACAACACCGCCGCGCGTGTCGCCTACATCGGCGCTGACGTGGAGACGAAACTCTTCCCCGCCTCGTCGGCGGTCGGCGGTGAGATCATCGTTAACGGCATGAGCTATCGCGTGATCGGCGTGGCGACGGCGAAGGGGACGGTCTTCGGTATCCCGCAGGACACCTTCGTCACGCTCCCCTTGAGAACATTCCGGCAGAACTTCGGCCCGCTCGTCCGCCAGCGCTCCTTCTACATCGAGGGCACGGCCAAAGACGACGACCACTTCGACGACGCCGTGGACGAAGCCAGACAGATGATGCGTATCCGCCGTGGCCTGAAGCTCGGCGAGAAGGACAACTTCGGCGTCTTCACGCCCGACGCCATCACGGGCCTGCGCGACCGTCTCTTCGGCACGATCTTCATCGTCGCGCTCGTCGTGCCCGCCATCGCGCTCGTCGTCGGCGGCATCGTGATTATGAACATCATGCTCGTCTCGGTGACGGAGCGGACAAAGGAGATCGGCATCCGCAAGGCGCTCGGCGCTCGGCGTGCGGACATTCTCAAGCAGTTCCTCGTCGAGGCCGTCGTGCTCTCGGCCATCGGCGGCGCGTCCGGCGTCTTTATCGCATGGCTGCTCGGACGCCTCGTGACGGCAGTGCTCATCCCGACCTACCTGTCGGTCGGGGCCATCATCATCGCCGTCTCGGTCTCGGGCGGCATCGGCATCATGGCCGGACTCTTCCCCGCCTGGAAAGCGTCGAAGCTCGACCCGATTGAGGCGCTGAGGGCGGACTGAATCGCAGTAGACAGTAGTCAGTAGTCAGTAGTCAGTAGTCAGTAGCGCTCCGCGTGGCGGGCGTTGACGCTGACACTCGGGCGATTCAATATAACGAAGGTTTTTCTACCGTCTACTGTCTACTGTCTACTGTCTACTGTCTACTCTCTTATGAAGCTACGCATTCGCAGTGACATTTACGAAAACCTGATGATGGCGCTCGGCACGCTGCGCGCCAACAAGCTGCGTTCGGGGCTGACCGTGGTGGGCGTCGTGATCGGCGTCTGGACGGTGATGGCTATCGCGTCGATCATCAGCGGCATCGACGAGGCCGTCAAGAAGGAGATCGAGTCGTTCGGCACGCGCTCGATCATCATCTCGAAGTACGAGCCGGGCATCCACGTCGGAAGGCGTTCGCGCGAGGAGCGCATGCGCAAGAACCTGACCTACGACGACGCGATGGCGCTTCGCAACCTACCCGGCATCGAGACGAGCGTGCCCTTCCTCGACATCACCAACAACTTCTTCGGCGCGAAGCTCAACGTCTCGGTAAATGGGAAAACGTCTTCGGCGGTCAGGCTCCAGGGGACTCTGCCCGATTACGAGCGCGCGGGCGTCATGCTCATCTCGCAGGGGCGCTGGTTCACGCAGTTCGAGAACGACGGTAACCAGCAGGTCGCCGTCATCGGGTCGAGCGTCGCCGAGAACTTCTTTCCCTTCGAGTCGCCCATCGACAAGACCATCCAGATCGGCGGCGGCGAGTTCCGCGTCGTCGGCGTCTTCGAGCCGCGCGAGCAGTTGGGCGGCGGCGGCGGTGGCCCCAATGACCAGAACAACGTCATCTACGTCCCCTACAACGTCGCGCACAAGCTCAAGCCCGACGCCGAGCAGGTGACTATCCTCGCGATTGCGAAACCGGGGAGGATGGATGAGGCGCTCGATCAGGTAACGGACATGCTGAGGGTGCGCCGCGGCGACTCGTTCAAGGAGCCGAACGACTTCGGCATCTCGACCGCCGAGTCGATCATCAGCCAGTTTCGCTCGATCACCTCAGGTATCGCCGTCGCGATGGTCGCCATCTCAAGCGTGGGCTTGATGGTCGGCGGTATCGGCGTGATGAACATCATGCTCGTCTCGGTGACGGAGCGAACGCGCGAGATCGGGACGCGTAAGGCCATCGGCGCGCGGCGCAAGGACATCCTCTGGCAGTTCCTCATCGAAGCGGCGACGCTCACAGGCGTCGGCGGCCTCGTCGGGCTGCTCGTCGGCTGGTTAACGACGCTGCTGATACGCCTCTTCGTGCCCTCTTACGTCCCGCTCTGGGCACCCATCGCGGGCTTCGTCGCCTCGGTCGGCATCGGCATCATCTTCGGACTCTGGCCCGCGTGGAAAGCCGCCCGCCTCGACCCCATCGAAGCCTTACGATACGAGTAGCAACGAAAGAATTAACAGGGATGGACAGGATAGACAGGATTTGGAATTTTGTTTTCCATCCTGTCTATCCTGTCTATCCCTGTTAAATTATTTCTTCAGGGTTGTCTTGCCGACCTAAGAGATGAAGTTGCCGAAGAGCGCGCTTGAGCAGACGGCGAAGAGCAGGCCGATGCCCCAGAAGATGATCGCGATAGTCCACGCGGAGGAAGAGCTGACGCGCTCGCCGCCGTTGCGAAGACCCGTGGCCGTAAGCCAGAGATGATAGAAGGCGAGGACTCCGAAGGCGCTCAGGACGGCGAAGATGACGGGGTGCTCGCCGGGCTTCACCAAAGCGCCGAGGTTGTCCGTCACCAGCCCACTCTGCCCGAGTATCGGATGTATCTCGTCCGGGTCTTTGAGGTAGAGCAGGACGAGGCTCAGGACTCTGCCGATGACGAACGGCGGCAGCGCCGCCCAGGCCGCGACCGCCAGCGCCTGCCAGAATCCCATCCGCCCGCCGAACAGAAGCACGCCCAGCATGTAGAGCGCCGCGATGATGGCGATGAAGACGAACGTCCCGACGAAGGTTGTTATGGCCGCGCCCACGATTCTCGGCGGCGACTTGGCCTGCTCGACCTGCTGCGCCTTAATCTCCTCGGCCTTGTCCGCCGGAACCCAGCCCTTTTCGACCAGCTTGTCGTTCGTAAAGCTGACGATCCTCTCCGGCGTCAGGCGGAACGAGAACGCGGTTGAGTAGGCGAAGCTCAAGAGCGACGTGATGAGGATTGGCACGAGCCAGTGCGGGTGTGCGCGCAGGCTGCGGAAGACGCGCGACGGCTCGAAGAAGATGCCGCCCAGTCTCTCGAAGTCGGACATCGGCGGGGTCGCTTCGCCCGAAGGCTCTTGTGAAGGCTCTTGTAGTGGGACGAAGCTCAGGCCGAAGAGCAAGAGACCGAGGAAGGCCAGCGCCGCCCCTGCGATGTAACCGCCCGGCACTTTCAAGATGCCCGCGACCACCAGCAAAATTCCTAAGCCAAAGACGATGTATGTGTATGTGCGACGTACCACGGGGAGGTTCCTCTTTTCACTGCGAGATGGGAGAGCACTGGAGCGCATTCTAAACCGTGACCGGGCGCGCCACGAAACTGTTTTTGTTACGCACCCGCGCGCGCCAATGTTTCAAGGGCAGTAAGCAGTGAGCAGTCATTCCGCGCGGCGGGCGCTGAGGGTTAGTCCTGACTTCTCCACATCAGAGGGTTTCTACTGTCCACAGCTCACTGCTTACTGCTCGCCGCCTCCGCCCAGCCTGGGACGCGTATGCAGGCGACGGTGTGGCCGGGCGCGACTTCGCGGAGGTCTGGGTCGATTTGCGAGCACTCCGGAATCGCCTCGGGACAGCGCGTGTGGAAGCGACAGCCCGAGGGTGGGTTGATGGGCGTTGGCACGTCGCCCTTGAGGACGATGCGTTCGCGTTTGCGCGTGGGGTCTGGGACGGGGATGGCCGAGAGCAGTGCGCGCGTGTATGGATGCAGAGGGTTACTGTAAAGCTCTTCGGCGGTCGTGACCTCGACGATGCGCCCGAGATACATGACGGCGACGCGGTCTGAGATGTGCTCGACGACCGCCAGCCCGTGCGAGATGAAAAGGTAGGTGAGCGAGAACTCCTTCTGCAAGTCTTCCAGAAGATTGACGACCTGCGCCTGCACGCTGACATCGAGCGCGGAGACCGGCTCGTCCGCGACGATGAGCTTCGGATTGAGCGCGAGCGCGCGTGCGATGCCGATGCGCTGGCGCTGCCCGCCCGAGAACTCGTGCGGATAGCGGTTCATGTAGTCCGGGTCAAGCCCGACCCGCCGGAGCAATTCCGCGACGCGCTCGCGCCTCTCCGCCTTATCCCCGATGCCGTGTATGACAAGCGGCTCCGAGACGATGTCGCGCACCTTCATGCGCGGATTAAGGCTGGCGTAAGGGTCTTGAAAGATGATCTGCATCTCGCGGCGCAGACGCCTGAGTTCTCCGCCCCGCGTCGCAAGCACGTCCCTGCCCTCGAACTCGACTTCACCGCGCGTCGGCTCGATCAGACGCAGCAGACAGCGCCCGACAGTTGACTTGCCGCAGCCCGACTCGCCGACCAGCCCGAGCGTCTCGCCGCGAAAGATTTCAAACGTCACGCCGTCCACGGCGCGCACCACGTCGTCGCTCCCCTCCAACGGAAAGTGCTTGAAGAGCGCGCGCACGCGCACCAACTCTTCGCGCGCAACCTTGCCTTCCGCGTCGCCACTGCGCGCCGCACGGACTTCGGCCTCCGGCACTGTCTGCATGCGTTCGTTGGTACTCATGGAAACAGAAAAATTAACATGGATGGACAGGATGGATAGGATAAAGGAAGTGAAAATTTAAGATTTGAAATTTCAAATTACTTTTTTGTCTTTTGAATTTTTATCCTGTTCATCCTGTCCATCCATGTTAATTCCTTCTCCCGCCGACGCTCAAGCCGACGTGTCATGCTCCTGCATGTGTTCTATCTGTGAGTCTGCCGCGACCGCCGCCGACAAATCATAAAGTACGCAGCGCACGGCGACGCCGCCGTCGAGTTGGTAGAGCGGGAGGTCGCCTTCGGTGCAGCGTGGCATGCGGTGCGGGCAGCGCGGCGCGAAGTGGCAGCCCTCGGGCAGGTTCGTCGGCTTCGGCACCGTGCCCTCGATGGTTGAGAGCCGCACGGCCTTCTTTACGTGCGCCTCCGTCAGCTTCGGCACGGAGCGCAGAAGACCCTCTGTGTATGGATGCTTCGGGCGCGCGAACAACTCCGCGACGGGCGACTCCTCGACGATGCGCCCCGTGTACATCACCGCCACGCGGTCGGCGACCTCGGCCACGACGCCGAGATCGTGCGTGATGAGCAGCACCGCCAGATTGCGCGTCCGTCTCTGCTCGTCGATCAGCTCAAGTATCTGCGCCTGTATGGTTACGTCGAGCGCGGTCGTCGGCTCGTCGGCGATGAGAAGTTTGGGGTCGCAGGCGAGAGCCATCGCGATCATCACGCGCTGGCGCATGCCGCCCGAGAGTTGGTGCGGGTAGTCGTCCGCGCGCCGCGCAGGGTCTGGTATCGACACCTCTCGCATCGCTTCGACCGCCGCGTCGCGCGCCTGCCGTCTATTCAAGCCGCGGTGCAGCCTGAGCGCTTCCGCGATCTGCTCGCCGACCGTGTAGACGGGATTGAGCGAGGTCATCGGGTCTTGAAAGATCATCGCGATGTCGTCGCCGCGAATCTCACGCATACGCTCTTCCGAAACGTTGAGAAGGTTCTCGCCGCCGAACCAAATCTCACCGCCCACGATCCGACCGGGCGCTCCGATCAGACGCATCAAGGACAGCGCCGTGATCGACTTCCCGCACCCGGACTCGCCGACGAGTCCCAGCAACTCGCCCTCGTCCAAGTGAAAGCTCACGCCGTCCACAGCGCGCACCAGTCCGGCGCGCGTCGGGAAATGCGTCCGCAGGTTTTTGACTTCGAGAAGATGTGACACCGCGTGCCAGAGTAAACGACGGACGGCGTCACTGCCAAGACGCCCCGCCCTAAAGCGAGCGGCTGAGCCGGAGCGCAGGCCGCTCGGGTTTAAGGAGGAAGCAACTGGTCGAGCGACTTGAGAAGGTCTTTGCCACGCAGCTTGTGCTGATTGACGAGGGCGATCTTACCTTTGGGGTCGATGAGCAGCGCGCTCGGGAAGAGGTGTATGCGGTAACGCACTTCAAGATCGTGGATGCTGTCGCGCGTCGCCTGCGTCCAGGTGATCTGGTTGCGCGTCAGCCAGGACTTGACGGGCATGGGGTCTTCGTCGTTGTTCATGCCGAGGATTTCAAAGCCGCGTGCCTGAAAGCGCGAATAGGCAGCCTTCTGGTAGGGCAACTCCCTTCGGCACGGGCCGCACCACGATGCCCAGAAGTCGAGGAGCACGTACTTGCCTCTGAACTCAGAGAGCCGACGCTTCTTGCCGCTGAAGTCCGTGAAGGTAAAGTCTGGCACCTCTCCGCCCATGCGAACCTCGACGCGCTTGTAGTCCGACGCCGGGTGATCGCGCAGGACGACGAGGTTCTTCTCAACGTCCACGCGCTTCGTAGAGACGTAGCGGTCGCCGACGCGGAAGACGACCGTCTCCTCCTGCGCGTCTGCTGACTCGGGCGAGAAGCGCTCGGTGTCCACTCGCCCGTCGCCGTCGCCGTCCACGCCCTGCGGGCCGTTCGTCGCGCTGATCTTTCGCGCCTGCGGATTGAAGCCGTACTGCACGAGCGTCTTCTTGCCCTGAAGGTCTACGTAGCCGCGCGCATATGCCGCCTTCGTCTGGAGTATCAGACGCTCGCCCTCCTGCATATCGTCCCACTGCACCTCGCGCAGGTATTGCACCACGACGGGGTAGCCCTGAAAGAGCGTGCCCTTGAGCGGGACTTTGAGCGTCGTTTGGAGGATGTAAGGGTTGTCGGCCTCCTCGCGTTCGAGCGGGAAACGCTCTGAGGCGTCCAACTGATTGTTCAGGTCGAGGTCTGCATAGAGATAAGGAGTGCCATCCTCCGGCTCAACGAGCAAGGTGAGTATCGAAGACTTGTCCGACGGCGGATGATAGAGCCGCCCGGCGGTGACGTTCGCGCCCTCTTCAAGCGGCGTGGCGAACTTGATCTTCGAACGGTCGCGCAGCGGCTTGAAGACGACCTGATCGAAGTCCTCCGTGTCGGCCACGAGTTCAGGCTCAAGCTTGCCCGTGTATTCAGTGTCGGCTGCGGCGGCGGCGGCCAACGCCCGGCGTGTGAGCGCCAGACCAACGGCCAGCGCCGCGACCGTCAAGGCGAGCGCCAGCAAGCGCGCGGCAACCTTCATGCGTTGAGAGCGAGGCATGTGGGAAGTTCCTTTCTACTGCATAGTGTTTTGGTTGTGGCCGGACACAGTCAGGTTGAGTCTGACAGCACTGTAGGCTCCTTGTCCGCCGCCGGGCAAAGTAGCACAAAGACAGCGTCCACGGCCAGAGGTGGCGAGCCTCAGAATGTAGGGGCACCGGGCAAGTCCGCGGCCCGCTCGCTGAGGTGGCCGCAAGCCCGACCGTGAGGGAGGGCATGGAGAGGGATGATGGCGAAGGGATGAGGGATGAGTTTAAGACATCTGAGATTTGCTCTGACTCTTCACAGCCGCCGCGCGCCGCGTTCGCATGCGCCCGGCCTCGAACGAAACCGCGAAGCACAGAGACACGAGCGACGCCAGCGCCGTCCACCAGAAAAAGCGGAAGTCGCAAGAGGTCGCAAAGAAGAAGTATGCGACGCCGTAGAGAAAACCGCTGAGTGATAAGACGAAGACAGGCTCAAGGTCGTCTCGCAGTCGTCCGACCGACGCGCGGCAAAGTAGAACGAATGAGAGGAGCAGCCAGACAAAGCCGCGAAAGAAGAACGTGTCTCTGAGTTTCCAGAAGAGGGCCCTGAGAAATTGATGGATGCGCCGTTCGTTGACATCGTAGCCGCCGAACCGGTGGCTGGTGGCGAGATACGGAAAGCACACGTGCTCCACGCCGTAGCCGGTCGCCCACTTGAATGCCTCCCAGCGATGGCGCAGATAGACGCCCTTGTTCGCTGCCACGACCTCCAGCCACTTCGCGCGCAGCGCCGTAATCTCTAAGGGGTCTTCCGTCAGCTTTAGCCCTGAGCCTCTGCCCTCAATCACCGGCGTGGCGATGTAAGGCTGGTACAGCGTCGAAGCCTTCTCCAGAGAGAACCCTTCGTCTCTCAAGATGTAGTCGGGAAATAAGGCTTCGCCTCTCTCTTTCGAGATGGCCGTCAGGTCGTGGAGCAGCACGGTCTGAAGGAGGTAGGAGCTACGTCCTCCGGTGAGAATCCACGTGGTCGTCAGCACGGCCACCGTCAGGCAGAGGAAACAGGCAAGGCCGAGAACGAACGGCAGACTTCGGTAACTACTCCCCACCCTTCTCCGTATAGAAGGAAAGACGCGGCAGGCGACGGAACCAGTCCATAATGCCAGCGGCAGAATCGCAGGCGCGGCGTTCTGTCGCACGCCGTAGCCATAGAAGAGTAGTGGGAGCGAGCCGAGCAGCGCGCCTCTGGAATTCGTTTGCCGCGCCGTGTACAGAAGCGCCGAGGCCGAAAGCAGCGAGACGCCAAACCCCACGTCCTTCCAGATAGTGCTCAACAGAGCCAGCGTCGTCGGCAGGAACCCGATCACGACTAAGGATAGTCCGAGCCACACAGACCTTCGATACGTCTCCCGCCAGAACAGGCCAAGCGCACCCCAGAAAGCCGCGTTGTGCAGCAAAAGCATCCCCGCAGGGCCCGGAATAAAACGGTCAACGATACCCCACACGGCGGCCATCAGCGGCGGATGCCAGTCTGTGAAACTCCACGCACGCCCCTCGCTCAACTGTCGGATGGAATCCGGAGAGATGTAGCCGGGATAGAACGAGACGACGCAGAGCAGGAAGCCCGCCCCACAGAGTAGATAACCCGGAAGCCAGACCAGCCATAGAGCTTTCCGCCCCGTCGGCCACACAAGTTTCCTCGCGCTCGTCGCCATCAGATCGTGACGGCCTCGCGGTACTCGCCCCAGATGCGGCGGAGGCGGTGGCTGATCTCGCCGACCAATATGAGGAGTTCGTCCTCGTCCACGCGAAAGTTTATGCTGTCCATCACATTCACCAACCCCGCACGTCCCGGGAAATTCGTCTGGAGGTTTTGACTTAGAGTAAATGCGACATCTGGCATTTAGGAAACGGCCAGAGCGATGCGCAGTCGCGTTTGCACCTCAAGCCAATCACGATCCGATAGTTGACCGATGACGGCGGCAATGCTTGTCGCAGGAAGCGTCGCCAGATACGCGCGGAAGGCTGAAGGACTGTGCAACCCAGCCGCCGCCCAATCTTGAAGCACATAGTCGGTCGGCGCGGTCGCCGTTCTTGTCTGGCTGGTGATGACGGCAAGCACCACGTCGGGACGCGCCGCATGGTATATGTCGGTCGAGATGACAAGCGCCGGACGCCGCTTGATGCCCTGCGCTCCGGGAAAGTCAACCGTCACGACTATGCCCGGTTTAACCATCACTCTCCCTGAAAGATTGATCGTTCGGCATGGCGTGAAGAGGCGGCGGTGAAGTCGCTTAAGTCTTCATCAGACCATTCGCTCGCTTCATCCGTCGCCCGTTCGCTTCCATACTGCGCCTGTAGAAAACGGATGAAGTCATGTGCCTCTTCAATCTTCTCGGCGGGCAATCCTTTAAGGTCGCGCAGGATTTCTCGGGCCTGTTCTTCCGTGAGCATGATGTACTTCCTTACTGTTTAAATTCCTTGCTTAGTTTCGCACGGGCAAAAGAGTCTTGACGACAACCTCGTCTCCGATGCGCTTTCGCCGCGCACGATAAACTGCCCCCATGCCGCCCATGCCCAACACACCAAGCAGTTCGTATTTGCCACCAAGTATTTGCCCGATTAAAGATTCAGGGACAAACTCGTGGCAGTTCGGACACCAGCGTGGGTTGCCGGTTATAGAGTTTCGACAGCGGCGGCAATTCATTATCGAGGTCGGCCTTTTCTTGTAGAAGTGCGTGACTTCCCTCAAACAATGATGTTGTTATCAACAGCGTTCATGCAGTAATTCTACACCGTGACGGCCTCGCGATACTCGCCCCAGATGCGGCGGAGGCGGTGGCTGATCTCGCCGACCGTGGCGTGAGCCTCGACGCAGGTGAGTATGCGAGGCAGGAGATTTTCGGTCGAGCGCGCGGCGTCGTCGAGGAGCGTGAGGGCGACCTCCGTCCGCTCGTTGTCGCGACGCTCACGCAAGGCGTGCAGGCGCTCGACCTGCGCCCGCTCGATTGCGGGGTCGATGCGAAGCGTCGTCATCTGCGTCTCGTCCTCTGCGCGAAAGCGGTTGACGCCGACGACCACCGCGTCCTCCGTCTCGACGGCGCGCTGGTACTGGTAGGCCGCCTCCTGTATCTCGCGCTGGACGTAGCCGATCTCGATGGCGTGGAGCATGCCGCCCATCGCGTCGATTCGCTCAATGTAGTCGAGCGCGCGCCGCTCGATCTCGCTCGTCAACTGCTCGACCGCGTACGAACCTGCGAGCGGGTCAACCGTGTCGGCCACCCCGGACTCGTGCGCGACGACCTGCTGTGTGCGCAGGGCGAGTCGCGCGGACTGTTCGGTCGGAAGCGCCAGCGCCTCGTCCATCGCGTTGGTGTGTAGACTTTGCGTGCCGCCAAGCACGGCGGCGAGCGCTTGAATCGTCGTGCGGACGACGTTGACTTCGGGCTGCTGCGCCTGAAGCGTCGAGCCTGCGGTCTGCGTGTGGAACCGAAGCATCTGCGAGCGCGGGTCGCGCGCGTGGAAGCGCTCGCGCATCAGGCGTGCCCAGAGACGGCGCGCGGCGCGGAACTTCGAGACCTCTTCGAGCAGGTTGTTGTGGGCGTTGAAGAAGAAGGAGAGGCGCGGCGCGAACTCGTCAATCTTAAGCCCCACGGCCAGAGCTGCCTCGACGTATGCGATGGCGTCGGCGAGCGTAAACGCAACCTCCTGCACGGCGGTCGAGCCTGCCTCGCGGATGTGATAGCCGCTGATGGAGATCGTGTTCCAGTTCGGCACTTCGGCGGCGCAGAAGGCGAAGGTGTCCGTGACGAGTCGAAGGCTCGGCGCGGGCGGGTAGATGTATGTGCCGCGCGCGATGTACTCCTTAAGAATGTCGTTCTGAATCGTGCCCTGTAGTTTTTCAGCAGCGACGCCCTGCCGTTTCGCGACGGCGATGTAGAGACAGAGCAGGACGGCGGCGGTCGCGTTAATCGTCATCGAGGTCGAGACTTCGCCCAAAGGGATGCCGTCGAAGAGCCGCTCCATGTCTTCGAGCGAATCAATCGCGACGCCGACCTTGCCGACCTCGCCCGCAGCCAGAGGGTCGTCCGAATCCAGCCCGATCTGAGTCGGTAGATCGAAGGCGACCGAGAGGCCGGTCGTCCCCTGCCCGAGAAGAAACTTGTAGCGCGCGTTCGACTCCTCGGCCGTCGCATAGCCCGCGTACTGGCGCATCGTCCAGAGACGACCGCGGTACAGGTTTCGGCGTATGCCGCGCGTGTAGGGGAAGTCGCCGGGGTCTCCGAGGTCTCGGTCGTATTCGACCGCGTCTGTGTTCGACGGGTTGAAGTCGTTCGGGAGCGAGATGCCCGAGGAGGTCTCAAAGTGCTCGCGGCGCTCAAGGCGTCCTGCGTTGCCAGCGACGGGCGCGTCTGTCTTCGTGCTCATAAAATTTCATACCCGGCGGAAGCCCGACCGTGAGGGAGGGCGTCTGGCCTCCCTCCGGGCGCACTCTCGAAAGTTATACGCCCTCCCTCACGGTCGGGCTTGCGGCCACGGAAAGGAATTTCCCGAAGCCTAGCACACGCCGCGCGGCACGGGCAACGAACGGTTTCTGTGCATGACTTGGCGAGCGTTTGTGTGCGCTTATCCTGCGCCAACTTGAACGGCAGCCGGGGTGCAACTGCGCGCGCCTCTCGGGCGTCTGATGTCTGTTGCAATCGACGCACAACGCGGGCGCAACATGGACGAAACGAACAAGGTTTCACGCTGACGAACGAACAAGGTTTCCGGGCATTCCGGCGTTAACAATCTTCCTAACAATTCGAGATTTTGCCGATGAGAAAGACTCTTTTTTCTATTCTCCCGCTACTCGTGTTTCTGGGGCCCAGCTACGCCGGGTTGCCGCTCTTCTTCGGCTTCTCGTTCGCGCCCGCCGCTCCGCGCGTGGAAGCCTATAACACGCGCCGGCATGCCGCGAACCCCGAAGCTCTTGCCCTTCAAGCTCGCATCTCAAAGGCACGCCGCGTGCTCGAACTCGCGCCCGCCGACACGACCGACTTCGTGACGCTCGCGGTCGGTGACACGAGCGGCGAAAGTGTGCAACTGCTTACGCTCGCCAAGTCAGACTTTCTGACGAAGGGCGCTACGGTCACAGCCGTCTCCACGCTCGGCGAGATGCTCAAGGTCAAGGTCGTGCGTCCCAACTACGTCAACACCTCTGTGCGCGTCGAAGACTCACGCGGGCGCGAGCTTCAACCGCTCGTCGTGCGCTACCCCGTCGAGCGCGACGGCTCGCTCCACGAAGTCGCCTACTACACCTCCGCGCACCCATCGGTTGAGAACGCCGAGATAGAGCGCGCGGGCGGCGATTACGTACGCGAAAGCCTGGACGATGCTGCTGCGCGTCTCGCCGAGCAGGGCGAGCGGATTTCCCCCGCCGTCGTCGATGTGGCCGAGCGCCTCTGCCACGTCGAGCACACAGACCACAAGCGTTTCAAGACGGAAGACTCGGCCTCGATCTTCAAAGAGATTCGTGCGCTCTACGCCTTAAACTCCGGCGATACGTATCGCTACTCGGTCAGCTCGGCGGGCGCGGGCGGCATGGTGCAGATGATTCCGCAGACCTACAAGGCTATCCGCGAGCAGCACGCTTCGGTCGGTCTCAAAGCCGACTTCGTCGAAGGGATGCGCGACCACTCGAACGCGCTCGAAGCGATGCTGCTCTACATGCAGGATACATGGGACACGCTCGTCAAGAGCGAAGAGGTCACGGCGGCGCTCGACGCGGGGCTTGCAACGCAGCCTGAGCTTCTGGCCGCGGGCTACAACTCGAACCCTTTGCGACTCCCGAAATATCTGCGCCAGGGCGGCGCGCTCTGGCGCACTCTGATACCGGAAGAGACGAAGATGTACCTGCGCATCTACGCGGCGGTCGATGGCGAGTTGGACTTCAAGAACCGTTCGTAAGAGTCAGTTCCAGAATTAGCCACAGAGACGTAGAGGCACAGAGAAAATGAAGAACGATGGTCTAACAGCCATCTTCTCATTCTTAACCTCTGTGTCTCTGTGTCTCTGTGGCTAATTCGCCTTTCCAATCTTAGCTTTCCGTACGACGGGCGTTTGACCTCGACGCGCGTGCTCGCGTAGCATCTCTTTTACAGAGAAGGCAGCCCTCTTAAACAATTCATTTCGGGCGCGAGACGCAATTTGGAAATCAACGACGACGCGAAGGAGATCGTGCAGGAGTTGGGCGCGGCTATCAACTCCGCGGTCGAGGCTTCTTCGGAGGTGGCCGCGGCCATTGAGCGCCTGCGCGAGGCGGGCTACGAGATGGAATTGACGCTCAGGCTTGAGATCGGCCTGCGCGAGCACGGATACGACGAGTCTGACGCGGAAGAGTCGGCACGGCTCGACCTTACGGACGAAGACCGCCGGACGCTCCGGAGCATGAAGATTCGCTTCGACGACGCGGACTAAACTTCTTCAGCCGCGCGTGTAAAAGAGACCGTGTCAGCCGCAAAGAGAAAGGGTGAGCCGCGCCGGATGCGTGCTCACCCTTTCTCTTTCGAGCCGAAGCTTCCCCTCGGGCAGAAGGCCGACATGGGCCGGGCTATTCCACCTCGGCTGTGGCCTTGGCATCCTTGTAGTGCAGCGTGACCTTCGAGATTTCGAGCAGGTTCAGGTTCTCCCACTCGATGGCGTGGCCCTGCTTGTCCTCGATGCGCAAGTCCCACTGGGCGGCCTTCTCGTCGCGGTGGAATTTGATATCGACGCTCTGGCCGTCGGGCAGCGTGTCCTGGCCGAGGATGTCCTCTTCCCAGTCGTCCTTGTCGTGCGGCGAGATGTAGACCTTGTCGATCTCGACGCCCGTCTTGTTGACCAGCGTAAAGTCCTGCTTCCCGCTCTGATCCGCCGCCGAGTTCGCGTTGGTCGTGTTGGAGTTCGCAGCGGGGGCCGCGGCAGTGTTGGCAGCGGGCGCGGCGTTCCTGCTGGCTACGTTGGCGTTGGAGGTCGTGTTGACATTGCCGTTAGCCGGGGCGGGCGACGCGCAGGCTGCTGCCATGAACAGCACACAGACCAGCCCGCAGATTAAAGTCAGTTTCTTCATCTGTTACTCCTCAGGATTTGTCTCAAGGCCACCCCCTATCGGGCTGAGGGAGACGGGAGACTGTACGAAAGCGCCTGTGAAAAGTCAATCCGGTAATAAAAGTCTGTCTATCCACCGCGATTCTGACAGCGTTAACTCCACCGCGATTTTGTCAGTAGCTTTCACCTGCCTTGTGGCAGAAGAAAGGAATGCTATTGACGATGAAAGAGAAGACACGCATCGAGGCGGTG
>JAVRON010000143.1:0-19473 GCA_032162705.1 Acidobacteriota bacterium | reverse complement strand
GAGGCTAGGGACTAGAGGCTAGTTAAGAGTAGGTTTCCTTAACTAGCCTCTAGTCCCTAGCCTCTAGCCTCTAGCTTACGGTGTTGCGGTGCTGACGACGATCTTGTTGTCTACGCCGAGGACGCCTTTGACGGCGGAGGCGAGACGTTCAGCGCGGCGCTTGACGGCATCGGAGTTGACCGTGCCCAACAGGCTCACCCTGCCGTTGATGACCGTTGCATCGACGGTGGCCGCGGAGATGTCAGGGTCGTCCGCGAAAGCCTTGTCGATCTTCTGTTGGAGCGACGCGTCATCGCGCCCGCTGGCAGGGGGTGCGGTCGTCGTTGGCGGCGGCGGAGCGGTCGTCGTGACCGTCGCTGGCGGCGACTGCTGGATGATGACAGGCGCGGTCGCGGTCGTTGGCGGCTGCTGGATGATGATCGGTGTCGGCTGCACCGCGGGCTGTTGGAGGATGACAGGTGGCTGTGACTGCGCGAAGGGCGTCGGTTGCGTCGCCGCCGCGCGGACGTTGACGTTCGTCTCTGCCGAGTCACTGCGAGAGTTCGTCAGGAAGAGAATGATGATGGCCGTGGCCGCGATGGCGAGCAGCGCCACCGTGGCGACCATGCCGGTCGAGTAGCCCCGCTTCTCCTGTGGGTATCGAACGGTCTGTTGTTGAACCACCTCGCGCCGCGCCGTCGGCGTCTCCACCACGACCCGGCTCCGCTTCTGTTGCTCTTCGTCGTATGACATTAAGCTTCGACTCCTGAAATTATTTTAGGTTAACTTGCGCGAGGTTAGTCTGTTACAAAAGTGAACGCATAACGGCGTCCCGATAAAGGGGAGCGTCGGCCGAGCAGGCCGGACGCTCCCCGCTTTCGTTGCTGCACGCAGGCCGTCGTTAGTAACGACGCAGACTGCGCTTGTGGCGACGATAGAGATAGCCGCCCGTGCCGCCGACGATGGCTCCGGCTGCCGCGCCGCGCTTGTGACCGACCGCGCCGCCGACGCCCGCGCCGAGCGCTGAGCCGCTCGCTGTCGCGCCGATGGTGCGCGTGCGGGGCTTGAAGTGACGCCGCGCCGCCGCACGATTGAAGGCGTATGTGCCCGCACCGCCCGCGCCGATGGCCGCACCCTTCCTGCCGCCGATCAGGCCGCCGACAACCGCGCCGCCGCCGATCATCGCCGCCGTGCGAGACTTACGTCCGAACTTCGAGTGATGTCGCCGCCTGTCCTGCGCCGAGGCGTCGAACGAGAGCGCCGCCATCAAAACGACGAGGCAAGTCAAACTAACAAAAAATTTCCGCATGTCTACTACTCCTTCTTCTTGAACGAATCATCTTGAATTAAAACGGGAGAGCCTCATCACGCCTTAATCTTTGAGCAAATGCCATTCCGTGAAGAGGCCAAGCACCCTTGCCGTCGTAAGATGGTGAAAACCGAAGCCTTTACGCCGCAAAGCAAGTCTAACGATTTAAGAGAGCGGACGACAAATCAGACCATGGCGTACTGATTCCATGCTCGCGGGTGGCGTGTTCAGCGGTCTTGTTTGACCTCAACGTGGTGCTCTCGCATAATCGGCCGCATGACGACGGCCATCATTCATCATCCCGTTTTCGAGCAGCACGACACGGGCGCGGGTCATCCGGAAAGCCCCGAACGCTACGCGGTCGTGATGGAGGCGTTGCGCGGCGACGCGCAGCTCTGGCCGCGTCTGAAGGAGGTCGAGGCCGCACCCGCGCCGCGTGGCGACGTGCAGGCTTGCCACACGCCGCAGCACTTCAAACATGTCGAGCGCGCCGTCAGCGAAGGGATTGGTTATCTCGACGCCGACACCATCGTCTCACTCCGCTCGCTCGAAGCGGCGCTGCGTGCGGCGGGCGGCGCATGCCGCGCTGTCGATATGGTCTTGAGCGGCGAAGCCGGTAACGCGTTTCTCCCCACGAGACCGCCCGGACATCACGCGACCTCGGATCGTGCGATGGGCTTCTGCCTCTTTAACACGGCGAGCATCGCGGCGCGCTACGCGCAAAGACATCACAAAGAGGTCGAGCGCGTGGCCGTCATCGACTGGGACGTGCATCACGGCAACGGCACGCAGGGAATCTTCTATGACGACCCGACGGTCTTCTTCTTCTCCGCGCACCAGTACCCCTGGTATCCGGGCACGGGCACGCGCTCAGAGACGGGTGTGGGGCGTGGACGCGGCTACACTTTGAACGTCCCCTTACGCGCACGCACGCCTGCCGCTGAGCACCGTCGCGTCTTCGAGACGGCGCTCGAAGAGATCGGCTCGAAGTTCAAACCCGACCTCATCATCATCTCCGCTGGCTTCGACTCGCACGCGGGCGACCCTCTCGGCCAGCTCTCGCTCGACGACGACGACTTCGTCGCGTTGACGCGTGCGGCTAAGGAGTGGGCACGCGAAGCCTGCGGCGGTCGCATCGTCTCCTGCCTCGAAGGCGGCTACAACCTCTCGACGCTCGGCGCGACCGTCCGCGCACACGTCCGCACACTGGCCGAAGACTAAGCGAAACCGAAACACCTCAGACTAAGCGAGACTGAAACACCTCTCTTCGCCGTGGCGTAAAAGAAAGAGCGCCGCCCGGCAAAGTCCTGAAGAGATGTTGAGAGCAGAGACTCGGGAATAAGTTGATAGCACAATGAACGACGCTGGGTTAGGTCGGGATAGAGTCTGAAAGGGAAGCATCGATGAGCGGAAGATGGCAGGACGCGATGAGTGGAAGATGGCAGGACGCGTCCGACCGTTTCGCGGAGGTGCTGTCGCGCGTGCGGGAGTGGCTGCGCCGCGCGATGCCGCGCGTGGCGGTCGTGGCGGTCGCACTCTTCCTTCTGCGCCTGCTCGTTCGCGACACGTGGCTCTACGGAAACACGCCGGTCAGGTTCCTCGGCCCGCTCACCCTCATAGCGGTCTTGGCGACTGTCTGCTACTACGGCCTCAAGATTCTGGTGCGCCTCAAGCGGATGCTGCTGTGGAGAGTGCGCCGCAGACTGGTCATCACATATCTATTTGTCGGACTAACGCCCGTCGTGCTGCTGCTGCTGCTCGGCGCTCTGGCGGCGACGGGCGGCTCTTCGCAGGCGATGGTGCGCGTCGTCACGGTGCAGATTGGCGCGACCGAGCGGCAGGCGTCAGAGAGCGCACGCGTGCTCGCCGACGCGCTCGTACAACTCCCGCCAAATACAAACGAGCGCGCCGCGCAGGTCTGGCTCGACGAGCGCGCGGCGCTTTTGCGTGCGACGCTGCCCGGAGCGCGTGTCTCAGTCTGGCGCGGGCAGGACGAAGGCGCGCAGGCTTTGCGGCTCGGCGAAGAGTCGCAGGCGCAGCTCGCGAGCGCAGCGGTGGACGAGGCGACGCGCGGCGTCGGCTTCGATGTGGGTGACGGACGCGAAGCGCTGCCCGCATGGCTCGAAGGCCAATCGGAGTGGAGCGGATTCGCATATCTGCCGCCGCCCTCAGACTCGCAGAACGCCTTCGGCACACCTTACGTGCGCGCTCTCGCTCGGAGGGGCGAGGGCGGTCATACAGTGGCGGTACTACTGACCATCCCCGTCAGCCGCGCCCTTGTTAACCGTTACCGCGAGAACACAGGCGTCAACCTCCGCCCCTTCTTCTTCCTCGGCGTGGAGGAGAGTGAAGATGGGCGAAGTGGAGAGCGCGTCCGTTTCAAGTTCAGCGACCCTGAAGCTAACGGCGATGTCGATCTCAACGGGAGCGGGACGGCGCAGGGGAAGAAGATTGTTGACTTCTCACGCGACCAGTTCGGCGAGAGTCTGCCGCGATTCACGGGCTTCAACTTCCCGTACCCGGTCTTCCTGAACGCGACCGACTGGCAGACAGGCAAGCAAGCGCAGCAGTGTTCTTTCCTGGTGGACTGGTCTTGGGCCGAGGGTGGTAAGCAGTTCTGGAGCGATGCAGTGCTCGGACAGCGTTGGTGGCGTGCGCTCTACATCATAGCCGTCACGTTTCTCTTCCTCGAACTCATGGCGCTGCTCTCCGCCGGATGGATGACGCGCGCCGTGACGGGCACTGTCCACAAGCTCTACCGCGCCACGGAGTTCATCAAGCGCGGCGACTTCTCGCACCGCATACGTACTCGCTCGCGCGACCAGCTCGGCGAACTCGCACACGCCTACAACGACATGTCAGCCGACATCGAGACGCTTTTGGCAGAGCGCGTCGAGCACGAACGTCTGAAGCGTGAGGTCGAGATCGCACACGAAGTTCAGGCGCAACTCTTCCCGCGCAGCACGCCCGCACTCAAGACGGCACGGATCACGGGCGAGTGCCGCGCGGCCTTGGGCGTGGCGGGTGACTACTACGACTTCATCGAGGTCGCGCCCGGACTCGTCGCGTTTACACTGGGCGACGTTTCGGGTAAAGGGCTATCGGCCTCGCTCGTCATGTCGAACTTGCAGGCGGCGCTGCGCGCGCAGGTCGGAATCATCGCGGAGCGTCTGCGCCTCGCGGGACAGGGCGCGGCACTGGCAGCGGGCGGCCAGACTGCGTCTGTTGCGGCTGCCGCAGACGTTGCTCAGTCGCTTGAGATACCGCGCGATGTGACAGGCTTCGACGCGCGCGGCGATGTCTCGAACATAGTCGAGAATCAAGATGTCTCGAACATGGCCGGGAACATCAACGCACAACTCTGCCGCGCGACGGACGCCAATCGCTTCGCCACGCTCTTCCTCGCGCTCTATGATGACTACGCGCGCACGCTCCGATACACGAATGCGGGCCACAACGCGCCGCTGCTGGTGCGCGCCGACGGCTCGGTCGAACAACTCTGGACAGGTGGCACGGTGCTCGGGGCCTTCGACTCCGCGAAGTTCGAGGAGGGACAGACGACTCTCGTTGAAGGCGACCTGCTCGTTGTCTACTCCGACGGCCTCACAGAGGCACAGAACCCCTCGGGCGAGGAGTACGGCGAACAGAGACTCGCAGAATTCATCGCCGCGCGCCGCACCGACACGGTCGAAAACATCCGTCGCCAAATCTTCGACGAAGTAGATCGCTGGACTGGTTCAGCCGAGCGCGGCGACGACCAGACGCTCGTTATTTTGAAGGCAGTGATAAGTGATGGGTGATAAGTGACAAGAAAAACGGCTTGCTCTTTCTTGTCACTTATCACCCATCACTTATCACTGCCTTCAAGCCGTGACGATGACGGCGCGCGCGCCTGTCAACTCGGTGAAGTCTTTTGTGTAGACGGTGCCGACGCGGCGTAGGCGGCCAATGGTTTCGACGAGTTCTTCGGTCGGGAGGAATCCATCATCGACGTATGCGACGGCCCATGCGGGGATGTTTGAGGCGGCGTCGAGGAGGTCTTCGACGTGACGCAGATACTGGCGGCGCGCTTCGGCACGCGCGCCGAGGCGACCTTCGCGCCCACGCTCGAAGTCGTCCCAGAAGTCGCCATCGCCTCGCACCCACTCTTCGCGCCAGGCCCACAGGGAATCGCGCGCACCTCGGCGAGAGGGACGTGGAAGGCGCAGAAAGAGCAGCTCGACCTGCTCGCGCGAGATGAAGTCGCGTGCGTCTTTATTCGTGGCGGTATTCTGCTGACGATTGTTGAAGGGCGTGGTGGCGGCGTCACGAACTCTCTTGAAGACGCGCGAGAGGGGCTGGCGCAACTCGCGCGTCTCGTCGTCGAAGGAGAGCGCGTAGTCGCCGACCATCATGCCGAGGTCGAGCGCAACGGCGCGCTTCAAGACTGAATCGAGCTTCTCGGCGTTGGCGCGGACGTTGTCGAACCACCACGCGTCCGTCTCGCCGAACCAGCGACGCAGCGATGCGTTGTAGAGCCGGTGACGCGGCACATACGCATCTTCAAGCATCATCTCCACATCCGACTCGCTCAAGACTTCGGCGTTGTTCTCGACGCGCGCGCGCGCGCGCAACCAAGACCACTGCGCCGTGTCGTTGGCGGCGACGCGCGCACCCCAACGTTTGAGGTACGAGAGCGTCGTGGCCTCGCCCGCGAAGGGGTCTGCGACCGAGCGGAACTGCAAACGGCGGAGGATGCTCAGCTCGAACGCGAGCCAGCCTTCGGGGAGCGAGTCGGAGAAGTTGCGCAACGTCATCAGCCTCGACAATCGGTTTACATCGCTAACATTCAAACTACATCACTGACTTTCAAATTACATCATCGACACTCACATCACATCGCCGATGATTGATTCACGTTCCTGATCCCCAGGGGTATTGCGGCTCCGACAACTCTGCGGCGTGGACGACCTGCTCGTCATCCGCCGCGTCTTCGTGCTGTGAAGCGTGCGGCACGCCGGACGCGACCGCTTCCACCGTGGGGGCCTCTTCCGCCGCGGCGCGACGCTCGCGCGCGAAGGAGCGAAGCTCCGGCAAGCCTTCGAGCGAGAGGAAGGCGCGAACGACTTGCGGGTCGAACTCGATTCCGGCCCAGAGCACGAGATGCTTGCGCGCCTCGGCTTCGGTGCCTGCGGGACGGAAGGGGCGTGCGTCGGTCAGCGCGGCGTATGCGTCGGCGACGCGGAGTATACGCGCGCCGAGTGGTATCTGTTCGCCGCGCAGCGCGTCCGGGTAACCCGCGCCGCCGAACCACTCCTGATGCCAGCGGACGAGAAGCTGGACGGCGCGGTCGCCACCCGAGCGCGCGACCTCCTGCTCGCCGATGACCGGGTGGCGCGCGAGGTCGAGCCGCTCGGCTTCGCTGAGCGGCCCGTCGCGCTTGATGTATTCGCGCTGCATCGTCATCTCGCCGAGGTCGTGCAGCAGCGCGGCGAAGACGATTGATGATCGATCCGCGCGTGAAAGGCGAAAGTGCTCCGCGAGCGCGTCGGCGAGTCTGGCGACACGCCCGGCGTGCGGGTGCGCGTAGCCCTCGAACTCATCCACCGTGGTTGAAAGGCGCAGGAAAGCCTCGCCTGTTGCGCGCTCGCTCTCTGCAAACTCGATGCTCATAGAGGTCAGAGTTTAAGGTTCAAAGCCCAAAGTTCAAAGCCCGGAAGCGGAAACCGCGCTCGTTAGCCTGCGCCGCCGCCGCCGCGCTGCTTCGAGAGTTTGAGGTCGTAGGCGGCTCGCGCGCCGGAGTCCTTGAGCGTGTCATAGGCCTGCGCGATTCTGGCGAAGGCGTTGTCAATCCGCTGCCGAAGGTCTTCGTCCGCGTCGCGGCGGAAGCGGTCGGGGTGGAGGCGTCGCGCATGCGAGTAGTATGCACGCTTGACCTCGTCCACCGGCGCGGAGCGTTTGACGCCCAGCACCTCGTAGTGCGTCGCGCCGCGCGCGCGCTCGAACAACTCCTCGACCGTGCCGCGCGTATCTGGCTCCGGCGTCTGCTCTTTCTCTTTCTCCGGTGTCTGCTCTTTCTCTCTCTTAGGTTGTGCGGCGGGAGTGCTGTTCGTCGCATCGCCGCTTGCGGCGGGGCGCTGTGCGGCTTGCCGCATCTTTTCCGTGGGGAGCGCGCGGGGCCAGCCCGTACGTTCGAGCAGGCCGCCGAGCGCGAGCACGTAGACGGCGCGTCGCGTCTCTTCTATGGGGAGTCCGCTGATGTTGACGACATCGCCAAGGCGCGACGGTTCGTAGACGCGCGAAAGGATGAACGCTTCCGAGGGGAGCAGCCGGAGTCCGCCGTCGATTCTTTCCTGCGCGCCCGTGGCCGGGGCGATTGTATCGTCATCGTTTCGCATACGGGCGGAGATGAATCCCGAGGGGAAGCTGCGCGCCGACTCGATCAGTAAATCCGCCGCGTCCACGCGCCCGACCTGATGTGTGGCCGCGAGCCGCACGCGCGGGTCAAAGCTCCACTCGCCCTCAGTCCAGCGGAGCAACTCGCGCAGCACCTCCTTTGAACGCCAATCCTGCATGCTCTTGAGCGCCGCCTCGTCGAGTATCCCCGCGCGCAGGAGCGCAAGCCCCACATGCTCGTCCGACATCCCCTCGCGCATTAATGCTCCGAGCCGCGCTTCATCGGCCGCACCGGTGCGGCGCAGAATCTCGACGAGCCTGAGTGCACGCAGGTTCGAGAGAGCAGAGACGAGCTGCCCGCCGTCAAAATAGACTACGCCCTTGACGCGTTCGTGCGCGAGCCGCAACGCGCCCGACAGCCGTGCGTCCGAGATTTCGTGTATGAGTTCGGCTAGAGGGTGTTCAGTCAGTTGGCCGTTCATGCGGGCGTGCGACGGGGCCAGCCCTTCCGGAGAACCCCGCGGCCATCATAGCTTAACGAGAGACGAGAGACTAGAGATTAGAGGCTAGAGGCTGGTAAGAACTGCCCTAGCCAGTCTCCAAGCCTCTAGCCTCTTCCTAGCCTCCAGTCTCTAGCCTCCAGCCTCTTTGTTTCTCCGACAGGTTTCGCAACAAAAAACGGAAAATTTTCTGTCAGCATGCGTACACTTTTTACAGTCGCCCAAAGCCGCCACTTGCAAGCAGGCGTTCACGCCGGAATTGATGGCACAGAAGTCAAAAACAGCATCAGGCGTTACGGCATCCGGGGTGGGAGATAGTGCCGCCACACACACGACGGGCACGGGCGCTTCGCCCACATGCGGCGGGGCCGCGTACGAGCCTCAAGGGCTTAGCTCCGAGGTCGTCAGCCTTCTTAATGAACAGGCGTTCGCCACGGGAGAGGCGCGCACCGAGCGAGAGGTCTGCGAGTCCTTCTCTGAGATACTTCTTCGCCACTGGAACCTTTGCTGCGTCGCCGCCTTTCTGCGCGACAACGGAGGCGGACTCGCTGCGTGTACGAGCTTCACGCACGAGCACCTCGACGACAGCGCGGCGCGGCGCATCGGTGAGGCGATGGCTGCTGAGGTCTTGCGCTCGGGCGAGGAGTTCCGCGTCGGCGCGTGGGAGGAGACCGGCGATGCGGCGGCGGCGGCCGAGCCTTTGAAGGAAGGCGACGTGGTGATTGAGTTGCGCTCTCTGTTCGAGCGCGCAGGCTTGAAGGCGGGCGTGGCCGTACCCATTTGCGCGAGCGGTGTGCTGGCCGGGGTGCTGGTGGTCGCCTCGAAGGATGCGGGCGGTCTGCGCGAGGCCGTCGGTGGCGTGCGCTGTGTCGGGCAGGCTGTCGTCATCGCGCTCGGCAACGCGCGCCGCAGCGCGGCGATGAACATACAGCGCCGGCGCATCGAGTCGCTCGTCGAGGCTTTGCGTCACCGAACGGCTGAGCTGGAAGGCGCGAACCGCGAACTCCAGCGAGTGGGCCGCTATCGTTCGCTCTTCCTCGCGCGCATGTCGCACGAGCTGCGCACACCGCTGACCTCTATCCTCGGCTTCGCGGAGATTCTGATTGACCAGGAAGACCTGACCGAGACGCAGAGACGCTTCTGCGGGAAGATACAGTCGTCGGGCTTTCAGCTTCAGTCAAGCCTCAACCAGCTCGTAGACCTCTCGCGCCTCGAAGCGGGGCAGACCGAGCTTTTCCTACATGAGTTCTCTTTGCGCGAGACGCTGCGCGAGTCGTGCGTGGCCGTTTCGCGTCTCGCACAGAAGCAAGAGGTGAGGCTCGATTGCACGACCGCGCCGGAGGTTGGCAGCATCGTCTCGGACGAGGGCAAGCTGCGCCAGGTGCTCTACAACTTTCTCGCCTTCGCCATCGGCCGAAGCCCCTCGGGCGGCTCAGTCACGGTCAACACCGTTCTCTTCGAGGGCGAGCGCCTCCGCATCGAGATCAACGACGAGGGCGAGCCGCTCGAAGACCCCGCGCGCCTGTTCGAGCCGGTAGACATCGACGCCCCGAACGAGCGCGGCACGAACATGAACGAACTGGGACTCGTCATCGCATACCGCCTGCTCGACGTGCTCGGCGGCTCCGTCACTCTCCAAGACCTCAAGCCCTCCGGCCTCTCCGTACATCTCAATCTCCCCGCGCGTCCGACGGAAACATAGAACAGAATAAGCACAGATAGTTCGAGGCAGAAGCCCGACCGTGAGGGAGGGCGTCTCAACCTCCGTTATGCGACAGAGGGAAGACTAAACGCTCCCCCTCACGGTCGGGCTTCTGCCTCGTACACGTTCAATCCTGCTCGGACTTGCTCAAGGCTTCGAGGTATGAATTGTAGAGCGCGCGGTGCGCGTCCGACATCGAGGTGATCCGCAGACCGACGAGATAGCTCGCCTCGCGTGCGCCCGCGTCGAGGCGCAGGTAGTGCGCGGTCGTGGCCTGCATCTCGACAGTGCCCGTGAGGAGTTCGAGCGTGGCGAGGAGCGCGCGTCCTTCGTCCACGACGCACGTATAGCCGATGTAGATCGAGGCGGCGACGACGCCGATGCCCGACTCGCTCAGGTCTCGCGTGCGACATTCGAGTCTTTCGTTGAGAAAGAGGTGGTCACGCTCGGCGAGTGCGATGCTGCACGGAAGGTCTGCGCTGTATCTCGGCTGAAGGCGTCGTTCCCTGCCTGCTTGCTCCATCTTGGAAATGGTTCCCCGGCTGCGGGCTTCTGAACTGCGGGCCCGCAGAAAGCTTGTTACGGAATGGCGTTTGAGGTGTTGGGGCTTCTCGCTCGAAAGAGTTTGGCGCACGTTTGACGCCCGCGTCAATCAGGCTGCCTCGTAGAAGCTCAGCGCCGAGTCGCCCTGCTTGAGCACGCGCCAGCGGCGCAAACCCCCCGTCGCTTCGGGGAGAGGATTCTTGTGGTGATGCTCGACGACGAGCACGCCGCCCACGCGCAGCAGCGCCGCAGTGTGCGCGCCGACCTCGAAGAGCACGGGGAGATAGTCGGTCGAGTACGGCGGGTCGAAGTAGATCACGTCCCAGGGTTCACTGCCTGCGCGCCATTCCTGTCCCTCGTTGCGGCTCGTGCGCTTCAGATATTCAGCCGCGTCGCTCTTGACGACTTCGGTCAACTCCTCGGGCACGCCGAGCAGGTCTAAGTTCTCTTCGACAAGCCCGCACATCTTGTGTACGCGGTCAACGAAGGTGACGAACGCTGCGCCGCGCGAGAGCGCCTCGATGCCGATAGCGCCCGTGCCGGTGCAGAGGTCTAGGAAGCGCGCACCCGCGAGCCGCGGCGCGAGTACGTTGAAGAGCGTCTCGCGCAGGCGGTCTGAGGTCGGGCGCGTCTGCATCCCCTGCGGGTTCTTCAGCACACGCCCGCGATATTCTCCGGCGATCACGCGCATACTTTGAATGTAGCACAGCGGCGCGCGGCAAGCATGAATGCAATCGCAACTGAGCATCTAAAGATTTGCCACAGAGACACAGAGACACAGAGATTAAGAACGAAGGAAAGCGGAAACTGTCTTTCTCTTCTTTATCTGATTTTCCCTTCTTAATCTCTGTGTCTCTGTGTCTCTGTGGCAAATTCTTCGATAAAGGAGGGCATGGCGGGGAAGGCTCATTACTTGCCGATGGCGAACTTGTAGACCTGTGTGCGTGCGACGACGAACAGCTCATTGCGGTCGTTGAAGGCGAGGCCGGATGCCGCGCCTTTGAGCTTGATTAAGTCGAGGTAGCGGCCGTTCCCGTCGAAGACTTGCACGCCTTTGAAGTCGCTGACGTAGACGCGCCCCTGATTGTCGACGGCGATGGCCGAAGGGGCGCGGAACTGCCCCAACTCGTCGCCGTCGCTGCCGAACTGCGTAAGGTATCGGCCTTCGGGCGTGAACTTGAAGACTGCGTTGTTGAATTCGCCGAGCGCGTAGATTTGGCCTAGCCCGTCGGCGGCGACGCGTATGCTCAACTCGCTGCGGTCGGTCTGTCCGCTGATGGCGGAGCGGATGGCTTTTGTGACCTGCCCCGCGGAGTCGAGGCGCAAGATGTCGTCGCGGTTCTGGTATGAGAAGGCGACGAGTCCGCCGTCGGCTGTCGTCGCCACGTCGTCGAAACCCCTGCCGCCGCCCGACGTGCCGAGGGCTTTGCCGGTCGTGCCTTCATAGCGCTTGATCTCGCCCTTCTGCACGACGTAGACAGTCCCGCGCCGGTCTGCGGCCATCCCCCTGAGAGGCATCTTCGGGTCAACTATCCACTGGTTGAGGAACTTGCCCGTCGCGTCGAAGACCTGCACGCGCCCGCCCGAATATTCGGCGACGTAGATACGACCTTCCGCATCAACGGCGATGCTGCGCGCGTCCTTGAAATTACCGGGCCCGATGCCCTCGCTCCCGAAGGTGAGTTCGGGCTGCGTATAGTCGCCGCCCGCCGTCTTCGACGGCACGAGCGAATTTCTCGTGTTCGAGATACCGACCGTGCGCCCTTTGTTTGCGGACGGCTTGTTTATCTGATGGAAGGCGAAGAGGGCGACCCCGCCCGTGACGAACACCGCGACGAAGGCGACGATGACCCCGGCGGTCACGGCCGTGTTATCCCCCTTTGACTTGTAGACGATCTGCTCCCGGACGACCGTACGCTCGTGCTCTCGCAGCTTCACAGTGCTTTCGCAGAAAGGACAGCGGACGGTCTCACTCTCGCTCTGCTCGTCGTAGTCTAAGGGCGCGCCACAGGAAGGGCATTGGAGTGTACCTATCATCGAAGTCATCTCTCCTGGCGGCGGCATTCTAGCTTAGAAGTGTTTGAGAGAGGCATACTACGGCTGTGCGGCCTCGTAGATGAGCACACGCTTATGCCCGCCCCTTCCGATTGCAAACCCGATCAGCGCACCGGCTCCGGCCCCAAGTACAGCAAGCCCTGCGGCCAGTTGTGCCTTGGTGGGAGCAAGACCCCCGTTGTCGCCTCCCGCCGCGCCCACCGCCGCGCCCGCGCCTGCGCCGACTCCCGCGCCGATCAAGGTCGCCTTCGTGGCCGATTTCCCCGTGACCTGATAGACGCGTTGAACATCATCACGGTTGAGGTCAACGGGTTTGCCGCCGACTGTCAGCGACAGCGCGGTGTCTGAACTACCGCTCAGCTTCCCCTCGACGGTCTTTCCGTTTTTTAGCTTGACGGCCAGCTTGCTTCCCGACGCAACCGTCTTGAGTCCAGCCCAATCATGATTCGCCGCAGACGTGCTCTGCGCCGACGCCGACGGCGACAACCATAAGGTTGCGACCAGAACAAGGCTGATCGTCAATCTTCTGCTTCCAAAGCTCATCAGATTCTCCTTCCAAACAGAGGTTGCCACCTTGTTCTTCGCCGCACTCGATGTCCCCGGCTCGTTCAACGACCGTTCAGGATTCATGAGAGGCAAGCTAAAGGCGGTCGGGTGATGCTGTGATTAGACTGGGAGGAGCTTAGCTCTCGGCCTCCATAAATTAAGACCATCGCCCGCCGAGCCTTCATCTCCCGAAGAAGTCCGGGTCCATTAGATACCAGTTGAACAACCCCGCCACCACCCCGATGCCGAACACCAGAAGCACAATGATTTTATCCCTCGTCGTCTCCGGCTTCCCGGCCTTCCCCGGAAACAGCAGCACAAAGAACCCGCCTAGCACTCCGACCGGGCCGAACGCAGCCAACTTCAAAGAGTAGCGGCCCTCATTGGTCAACTGATGCCAGTTGTACCAGATCAAGCCGGCAAAGATCACGATCAGCAAAACCCCCAACAGGCGGGTCTTCAAATGACGCATAGCAGTCCGTTTCTCGGGCTACGAGCCTGCCCGTCCGTCGTTTAAATGTAGATTACTTGATCTTCCATCTCATCTTCTGACGCGCTCATCGATGAGTTCGTCGGGCACGCGATTGCGCTCGATGTGTCGATTGATCTCGTCCTGGTGATCGCTGTAATAGGAGAGCGCGTCGAAGACCTGCGCCTGCGTCAGGTGGGGCAGGTGGTGAGCAATCTCTTCGGGTGCGACACCCATGCGCCACAGCTCGACGACGGCACGAATCGGCGTGCGCGTCTCCTTGATGATTGGCTCTCCGTTCAGGATTCGTTCGTCCTTGACGACGTACAAATGTTCGGTGGCGGTTGACATAAAGTTATAGCTTCCTTCGTAGCCCAATGGTCCCCATTATCTTAACCCGAAAAGGGGCTTTTGTGATTCCGAAATCAGGACGCTGCTAACGGAATACTCAATTATCCGATGACGGCGAGGCCGAAGCGCGGGTCGGCGCGGACACGTGTGATGAGGCGAGAAGTCTCGCGCGTGCGGCGGCGTGTGGTGAGATAGTGTTCGGCTTCGCGGCGGGCTTCTTCGAGTATCAACAGGTCGCGGACGAGGTTGCCGATGCGGAAGGTCGGGACGCCGGACTGGCGCGTGCCCATGACTTCACCGGGCCCTCGTATCTCCAAATCCTTTTCGGCGATGCGGAAGCCGTCGTTGGTTTCTTCCATGATGCCGAGCCGCTGCTGTGCGACGCTGGTCTGCTTGTCCGAGGCCATCAGGACGCAATAGCTCTGCTCCGCGCCGCGCCCGACGCGCCCGCGCAGTTGGTGTAGCTGCGAGAGGCCGAAGCGCTCGGCGTGCTCGACGACCATCACCGAGGCGTTCGACACGTCAACGCCGACCTCGACGACCGTAGTCGCGACGAGCACCTGTATCTCGCCCGCGACGAAGCGGCGCATGATCTCATCCTTCTCCACCGTCTTCATCTTGCCGTGCAGCAGCCCGATGGAGAAATGCGGGAAGACGCGTTCGCGCAAATGCTCGAACATGCGCGTCGCATCCTTCAAGTCCATCTTCTCCGACTCTTCGACCAGAGGGTAGACGACGTAAGCCTGTCGTCCCGCGCGTACCTCGCGCTCGATGCCTTTGTAGACGCCCGCGCGCTTGTCCTCGCCGACGACGACCGTCTTGATGGGCGTGCGTCCGGGCGGCAGCTCGTCGATGACTGAGACTTCAAGGTCGCCGTAGACGGTCATGGCGAGCGAGCGCGGGATGGGCGTGGCCGTCATCACGAGCACGTCGGGGTTGAACCCGCGCTCGCGCAAGGCCGCGCGCTGGAGGACGCCGAAGCGGTGCTGCTCGTCGATGACGACGAGGCCGAGACGTGAGAACTCGACCGCTTCCTGTATGAGCGCGTGCGTGCCGATGGCGGCGTGTATCTCGCCCGCGGCGAGGTCTCTGTGAAGTCTGCGCTTCTCGGCAGCCTTCAGAGAGCCTGTGAGCAGCTCGACGCGGAAGGGCGTCTCCGAGAGCATGCGTTTGATGTTGCGCGCGTGCTGGTCTGCGAGTATCTCGGTCGGAGCCATGAGCGCGGCCTGATACCGGTTCTCCATAGCGGCGAGCATAGCGAGCAGAGCCACGACGGTCTTGCCGCTGCCAACGTCGCCCTGCAACAGTCGGTTCATCGGCACGTCCGACTGCATGTCTTCGTGTATGCGTGTGACGGCGCGTTCCTGCGCGCCCGTCAAAGAGAAGGGAAGAACGGCCATGATGCGCTCGCGGATGAGCGGCGTGATTTCGATGACTGCGCCCTTCGGTTCTTTGACGCGCTCGTCGCGGCGCAGGCCGATGGCGAGCGCGACCCAGAAGAACTCCTCGAAGATAAGACGCAGGTGCGCGGGGCTGCGTGCGCGTTCATACTCGGCGAGCGGTGCGTCGTCTGAAGGGAAGTGTATGCGGCGTGTGGCGTCGGCGCGCGAGGCGAGACGCTGGCGCTCGATAAGCTCCGGGGGCAGTGTCTCTGCGAAGGCCGCATCGTCCAGTCGCGCGAGCACGGCGTGGACGATCTCGCGCAGACGCTTTGTGCGAAACTCGCCGAGCTTGCGATAGACCGGCACGCGCCGCCCGACGTGAATCGCCGCGAGCGCCGGGTCTGTCACTTCGTCGACGCCGCTTTCTTCCGCCGCCTCTTCGTCCGAGCCTTCGCCGCCCGCGTCCGTCTCGCCCGCCGAGCCGCCTGCTTTAACTTTCGCGCTATCGTTTGCGTTGACGAGAGTCGTGTTTGCGTTGACGAGGGTCGTGCTGTCGGAGTCTTCTTGTGCCTGCTCCGCGATGCGTATCAGCGCGTTCTCGGGCGGAGTGAAAGTGCCGGGCAGCATCTCAAGCTCGTCGGGCTTACCCAGACGCAGCGCGAAGGTGTTGCGCCGCGCGTCCCACTCCCACTTGCCGAAGGCGATGAAACGCGCGCCGCGCTCGAAGCGCTGACGGTAGTATGCGACGATGCGTCCCGCTTGACGGCCCGAGACGAACCACCAGACGACAACGGGCTTGCCCGTCCGCTCGGGGTCGCCCGCCGTCACCTCGAAGATATAGAGTGGCGGAGCCTTGGGCCCACGATTCTTCCCGACCTGAAAACCTCCGGCCACTCTCACGTAGAGGTCGAGCGATGCCTCGACCCCATCGCTCAGGTCTGCGATGCGCGCGAGGTTCGAGCGATCCTCGTAGCGCATCGGCAGGTAGTTTAAGAGGTCTTCGACCTCGACCTCGCCCGCGTCGCGCTTGCCCGACACGTTCGCCAGCGCCAGCCCAAGCCTGCGCGCCGTCTGTGCGCCGAGCCGCGAGATGCCCTGCTCCGCTAACTCTAAGACGGGAGTGTCGAGCGAGAGAGACATGGGGAAGGGGAGTGATAAGTGATGAGTGACAAGTGATAGGAAAGAATCAATCGTCGCTGTTCTTTCTTATCACTTGTCACTACTTATCACCTTCTTTAAGCCGTGGCCGTTTCGGCGGTAGTGCAGAAGCGGTCAAAGGCTTGAGTGAGTTCTTGTGCGATCTGTTCGGCGAACTTGTTCTCGATCTGGTGGCGTTCGAGCATGTAGACGAGCTGGCCGTCTTTAAAGAGGCCGATCTGCGGCGAAGATGGCGGGTAGGGCGCGAAGTGCTCGCGCGCCTTCGTCGTCGCGTCGATGTCCGCGCCCGCGAAGACCGTGATCGAGCGGTCGGGTCGCACGTCGTTACTGAGCGCCATCGCTATCCCCGGTCGCGCCTTGCCCGCGGCGCAGCCGCAGACCGAGTTAACGACGACGAGCAGCGTGCCCTTTGTGTCGCGAATCGCTTCCTCGACCTGCTCGGGCGTCCGCGTCTCCTCGACGCCTATCCGCGTCAGGTCTTCGCGCATCGGCTTGATTAGAATTTCTGAGTACGGCATTTTCTTTGTCTCCTTGCCAAAAGTCTGTCCCGTTTAGTCAGGGATAATTTACCACATTGATGCTGATACGGCGCGGGTCTTCGCCGTCGCCTTCGATTTGGATGCGCCAGACGGGCGCGGGCAGCGGGTAGCGTCCCATCCGTTCGGCCCACTCAATGACGATGACGGCGCGCTCGTCCGAGAGCAGATCGTCGAGGTCTACGGCGTGTGCCGCAGAAGCCCCTTCGGCGAGACGGTAAAGGTCTAGATGGTAGAACAGCAGTCTCCCTTCGCCGTAGCGATTGACGAGCGTGAAAGAGGGACTTGAGACCTCTGCGGGGTCAAGGCCGAGACCGGAGGCCACCCCTTTGACAAAGACGGTCTTGCCAGCGCCGAGCGCGCCGCCGAGGAGCAATATCTCGCCGCCCGCGAGACGTTGGCCTACGCGCTGGCCTGCCTCGAATGTCTCTTCGGGGCTACGGGAAGTCCACACACCCGTGGGCAGAGTGTCGTTCGGCATGGCCGCGTTCAAGGCATCTCTCCTTCGAGGTCGAGCGAGAGCACGGCGACGCTCAGATACTTTCTGATGTCGGACGCGACCAACGTCCGCATGCCCGACTCTCTGGCGGCGAGGTCGCCCGCAAGCCCTCCGACGTAGACTGCGGCAATCGTGGCCGCCAACGCATCCGCCCCGCCTCTGTGAGCCGCCAGCGCGTCACCAACGCCGCCTTTAATCCTTGAGCCGAACTCCTGCGCGAGAAAGCCCGTGATGATTCCGGTGAGTGTATCGCCCGAGCCTGCCGTACCGAGTCCCGCGTTACCCGTCGGGTTGACGTAGACGCTTCCATCAGGCGCTGCAACGAGCGTGCGCGTACCCTTGAGGACTATGATCAGCTCATGCGCGGCGGCGAACTCTGCGACGACGCGCGTGCGTTCGGCGAGCGCGGAACGGTCTGTCGCGCCGAGCAGACGCATCATCTCGCCCTCATGCGGGGTCAGGATGATGGGAGCCTCGCGCGTCCCTCGTAACTCCGCGGGCCACGGCGCAAGCGCGTTCAGCCCGTCTGCGTCAATCACAATGGGTGTCGTGCGATGCTCTACGGTTTCACGCACGAAGCGGCGCGTGCTCTCGGACTCGTGCGTGAGTCCGCAGCCGACGGCGACGACCGTCGCGCGCACCATAAGACTCTTTAACTGTTCGGACGCCTCCGCGCCCACGCTGCCGAGTTCGGTCTCTGACAGCGCAGCCGTCATCACTTCGGGCATCAGACGCGCCGACACGCCCTGCTCAGCCGACTCCGCCGTGGCAACTGTCACGAGTCCCGCGCCCGCCGACAGCGCGGCGTCGGCACACAGCACAGCCGCGCCCGTCATGCCGCGCGAGCCAGCGACGACGAGCGCATGGCCGTGCGTGTTCTTGTAAGAGTCGGGCGCGCGGCGCGTCGCGACGAGCCAGGCAGTTGCGTCTTCGGCTTCGTTGAGAAAAAGTTTTGAAGGGGCGGCTTCGACAAGCGTCGGCGGCGAGCCGATGTCTGCGACGAAGAGTTGACCGTTGAAGTGTGAGGCGGGCGGCAGGACGTTCGCGGGCTTCGCGGCGGTGAACGTGACGGTCAGGTCTGCATTGACTGCCGGGCCGATTAATGTCTGAGAGTCGGCGTCAAGCCCCGAAGGGATATCGAGCGAGACGAAGAGTGGAGAGGCGTGTCCGGCGTGTGCTCGTGCGGCGCGGAGCAGTTCAAGGTGTGCGACCGCCTTGGCGAAGACGCCTTCGAGCGGGCGCGTCAGCCCTGTCCCGAAGAGCGCGTCCACAATCACATCATAGCCGTGGCGGGCGCTCGCGATTCTCTCCCATGCGGAGATGTCCCGGCATTCGACGAAGGAGAGCGGCGGAGGGCGGTCGCTCAATCCGGCGGCGAAGCTCGCCAGCCTGCGGACGATTTCAAAGTTCGTGCGTGCGTCGCCGCTCGCCTCCTCCACGCGACCAAAGAGGACTACGTCCACGTGCGCCCCCATCATCGAGAGCGTGCGCGCGAGTGCCGCGCCGTCGCCCCCATTGTTGCCGCGCCCGCAGAGAACCTGCACGGTCTTTCGACGGAGGTCGTATGAGAGTTGCGCCGCAATCTGACGTGCCGCAGCGTTTGCGGCGGCCTCCATCAGGAGCAGAGAAGGGACGGCGTACCGCTCGGTCGTCAGACGGTCGATCTCGCGCATCTCGGCTGCCGTCACGATCTTTTTCACGCGCCGAGATGATAGCACGGACTCTAGTTGGGAGAAGAGAACCGAAGCCCCTGCGGGTTTGAAGAGAGGTAAAGAGTTGAAGAGAGGGGAGGATTCGGAAAGAGGCCAAAATAAAAAAGGCGCTGCCTGCGCCTTACTCTACGCCTGCCGCCCCTGCCGCCACGCCTGCCACCTCGCCGAGCATCCTGTTTGGTTGTAACTCACAGAAATATTCAATGAAGTCCTTCCTCCAGAAAAATGTTTAGCTTTGGAAAAATATTTCGGAGGGCACGCGGAAGTTTTCTGAAGTGAACACCGGAAGCTTACAAGAAAGAGAAGCCGGGTCGAGCGCGAACTCGACCCGGCTTATCTTTATTGTAATCTTTTACC
>JAVRON010000142.1:0-29898 GCA_032162705.1 Acidobacteriota bacterium | reverse complement strand
AAAGTAACTCGAAGCGCGGGGAAGACTGCTGGCGCAGTTACTACAATCAACTGATGAGAAAACGGATCGAGACTGTCTTAAGACAGATCAGCAGCTTGTTGCCGAAGAAGATTCATTCGGTCACGCTCGACGGGTTCATGTTGAAGGTCTCGATGTTCGTTATCGCCTTTGCTTTGGACAAGGCGTTCATCTAGCAACTTGGGTTAATTAGCATCAAACCGTTTCTCAATTTCGACGGCGTGTTTATGATTCTTCGCAAAGATAATCGTCTTGCCTAATTTGTCGCCGCCTTCAACTCTTAAACCGTTTTCCATCAAATGCCTGAGAACAATATCAATCGTGTCCTGATTGAACAGCCAAGCGTTTAGCGCAGCGGGGTCAATCTGGTCAGGTGATTCATTCTCTTCATTCCATTCGATTTCATCCCACTGGTCTTTCTCTTCATCCGAAAGTTCATCGTATTTGATACCTTCGCGTGTGAACTTGGTCGGCACGCTGATATTTCTTGAAGGCACGAGATACTTGTCGGCAACCGCTTCCTCTAGCTCGTAGGCATCCGTCGGCACGCCGCTTTGCAGATCGAAAAGTCGGTAAGTGTTCTTATCAACTTCCGCTTTCGGGGTCGCGGTCAGGCCGACGAGGAAAGAGTCGAAGTATTCAAATATCGCTTTGTACTTTTGATAGATCGAACGGTGCGCCTCATCAATAACAATTAAATCAAAATAGCCGACGCCGAAACGCCGCCGGTCGCCCTCCATTTGATTGATGAGATTCATCATCGTCGGATAGGTGGAGACATAAACGCGGCTTCCGGTCGCCTCGCGTTCGGTTACGAGGTTGACGGGGTTCGAGTCGGGCAGATGTGCTTTGAAGGCGTTGGCGGCCTGTTTGACGAGCGCGATTCTATCGGCAAGGAAGAGAACGCGCTTTGCCCAATTCGCGCGTTGGAGCAGATCGGAGAGCGCGATCACCGTGCGAGTTTTTCCCGCGCCCGTTGCCATGACGAGCAGGGCTTTGCGTTGGTTTTTCTTGCTAAAGTTTTCGGCGATTTTCTTAATGGCGCGCCATTGATAGTGGCGTTCAACGATTGACTTATTGATGTCGGCGTCGTTGAGAGTTTTGCGCGTCGTGCGGCGTTGAATCATCAACTCAAGTTCGTCTTTGATGTAAAAGCCCTGCACGTTTCGCGGCGGATAGTTTGCATCATCCCAGAGAAAACTCTCGTAGCCGTTTGTGTAAAAGATAACGGGACGGCGTTTATATTGCGCCTCTAAACAGTTCGCGTATTCTTTCGCCTGTTGCTTGCCAGCATCCGCCCCTTTTGATGTGCGCTTGGCTTCAACGACGGCGAGCGGCTTGCCGTCATTTCCCCAGAGCACATAATCAACGTAGCCGATGCCTTCAGCGTTAGGCATACCCGAAACCTCAATCTCAACAGTGACATCGTTGCCCAGAGTCCAACCAGCCTCGCGCAACATCAGGTCAATGATGTGCTTGCGCGTGTCGGCTTCGGAATAGTCGTGTGAATCTGGAAAATTTTCGTTGCGTTTCTTGGCTTCGGCGATCTGCTTTTTGAGACGTTCGAGTTCTTCGTCAATCGTGGGTGCGGCGAGCAGGCGTTTTTTGCGTTCGGCTTCTTCTTTGCGGCGGGCTTCCGTTTCCTCGTAAGCCTGTTTGAGTTGGGCGAAGGTCTTCGCCGGTATTGAGACTTGTCTTTGCGGAATCAGCTTTTCGTCAAACTGCAAACCCTCAAACTGTTTGGGCGTTCCTTTCGTGTACATCCGCGCCATCCAGTAGAGAAAATGAAATAGCTCTTTCGCAGTTTGCAGGGCTTCCGTTTCGGTGATGCGGCGATTGCTGTGGACGGCTTCGTTTCCGATGCGGCGGACGTAATCAACCTTGACGAAAACATTGCGCGGCAGATTGTTTTTGAAATCGTCGGCGAAGATTTTAGAGCTGATAGTTTTCATCCGTTCTCGTCCTCTCGCGCCCGTGCCGTCTTAGCCCGAGGCAGAGCCTTTCAAAATCTTGCAAAACCTTGCTTAATAACGCGGGTCGCCATCGTAGTCAGGCCCCCGGTAGTAGCGCCGCTCCGGGGGCTTCGGAGGTGACGAGCGCATGAAGCCCACGGCGTCGGGGTCGTTCGGGTCATAGTCTTCGGGGCCTATGCTGTGCCCGACGATCATTTGACGGTTCGGGTCAGCGGGGTCGGGCACGTAGACCATGCGGGCAGCCTCGGGCGAGGCTGTCGCCCCTTCCTTACGGAAGCGGGAGATAGGAGCGTCCTGCGCCTGCCAGACAGGTTTGCCAACAGGCGCAGACATAAGCCCCTCGCGCTCACGCCTCGCCCTCTCCTGCGCTTCGCGCTGCTCCTCCTCCTGGCGCAACTTCTCAACCGCCGCCCGCTCACGCTCGGCTGTGAAAGCTTCGACTGCCGCCAACATTTCCGCCAGCGCCTCCCGCGTCTCGGCCAGCACCTCGCCCCACAAAGCCCCCTCACAAAGCTCCATTGCGCGAAGGCACTTCATTGCCTCCCGCGCCACCTGTTCGCCCCACGAGATGCGCCCCACACCCGCGATTATCGTCTCCACCTTCTCGGCAAGAATGGTTTTCACTTCTGCCGCGAGCGGGAAGGAGTAAGGCCCGTATTCTTTCTTTTCCTTCGCCCGTATCAGGCGCACGAAAGCACGGCCGCGCTCTAATCGCAGCTCACGCTCACGCTTTGCTTCGTCAGCCTTCCTCTGCACCTTATCGGGGCGTGGAGCCGACGCGTTGCGTGGAGGAGCAGCACGGCGGGTAACTGGCGGCAATCCTTCCTTAAAGCGCCTGTAAGCGGCTATGCACTTCCGCGCGCTCCCGCGCAACGGATACCACTGTTCGGCGGCATACGCGCGCGGGTCGCGGAACCTATCACCCGGCCCGGCATCCATATAGAGACGCAGACTCTCAATCTCATGCACGTCCAGACCGCCGACGCTGTAGACGACCCGCCAGCCGCACCACCGGCAGGTGACGGCAGTAATCTCGGCGGGGTTCAGCCCCTTCGTGGAGTAAGAGAGCGAGGGCGACGTGACTACCACTAAGCACCAATCGCACCGCAGGACTTCCGCCGCCCGTGCCTCAAGACTTGAGAGCGCCTTATCAATCGTCGTCGTCATCGTCCTCAACCTCTTCGGCGGGTTTACCTAAACGCTTCTGCTCGGCCTCTTCCCGCCGCTTCAAAGCTGCTTCCATTAGTCTCAGCCGGTCGCCGTAATCGAACAGCTCGCGCGCCTTGATGGTGTAGTCAAGGATGGTCTTCGCGGCCTGCACTTCCGCTGTGGGAGTCCCGCACGTCATATTGCGCTGGAGGGTAGCGACGGCCTCGGCGGTCGCCCCCTGCAACGTCCCGAGAGCCCCATCGAAGACTTTGGTTTGGGCTTCCCTGTACCGGATTTGGAAGTCCTTTCGCTGCATCAGACGCCACACCGTTGCCTCATTAACACCGGCAGCAGCGGCAGCGTCCTTCATCTTCGGGTTAGCCAGCAGCGCCACGATCACAGCCTCATGACGGCGTGATATACCCGGCTCGACTATCTCAGGGACGAGCGCCGCCTCTTTCTTCGTTGCCGACCTCTTGCCCATGTTCAATATCCTTTCGGTTCAATTCAGAATGGTTGAAGGAGGATTCAGACGCTTTGAGCCTAGAAATGTTCACGCGGGGCGTTTTTCTGCACGCTTTTTCAGACATTGTTTACGAATTCTCCAAGTTTTTCCACAAATCACATCGCCATAAAAATGCACGTGGGGAATAGAGGCTTCCGCTCCCTTCATTACTGCCACGTTTCGGGCGCTATGCGATAGTTAGTAACCTCGAAACCCGCGACGGAGGATATTTGCAGAAGCACTCGCCCGACACCCGCAAGGCGAAAGTGGCCGACCCGAATGACGCATCAGCGTCTAATCGAATCGGCCACGTCGTAAGCCCGAAGGCTCGAACCGTAAGGCACGAAGACTATTTTGTTTGTTTGACGACCTCGCGCACGCGAACCGTGCTGACGCCACCTTGATTCAGGTTGATGACGAGTTCGCCCGTCACCTTGCGGCCCGTGATCTTGCTGGCTAGCCGCCGCGCCTCAGCGGTTAACTCTTCGGAGATAGTATACTCCTCTTCCGCCATCAACTTTACACTTTTACGCCCCTTGCTCATCCCGTCTTCAAAGCCTCCGCAGAGTTGCCACCCCGTATGGTCACAACATAAACTCACGGGTGATTTCTAAATTGGGTAATTATATAGTTGGCTCACCTATGCGCGTTGGTTTGAGCCAGCCACAAGAGACTGTGAGCCTATACCCTTGCTAAACAAATCCTCACTCTTCTTCTCTAGCACCTCTTGCCACAATGCATCCATCAAAGCCAAGGTCTTAGCAAAGTCAATAAACATACGCTTGGTATCAACTGGGACTGTGTCATCAAAATTAACTGATAGTGCTCTTCTAATTATCTCAATCTGAGTTGGGCTAGTGTTAGCTAATCCAACCTTATCACGCTCTTCTTCGAGTTCTCTGAACCATTCCCGACGAACCTCGAAAGACTCTTTGACGAGCGTAAACATTGCTTCATTAATCTGACGCTTCTCTGCTTCATCGTCTATGCCTGTTAACGTTCCCGCAATCTGGCCGAACGCTGCCCCCATCTCCTTACCTCTGTCACCGATGCGTTGAATCCTTTGCTGATAGGCATTAAATAACAGTTCTCTACGTTTGAGTTCGGCCACACTACCTAACTCTGCCGACTTCACTTCAAATTGATGCTGTAGATTCAGCCGCGTGATACAGTAAGTGGTGACAGAGCCAATTACCGCGCCTAATAATGCGCCGATACTGCCCGCCACTGCGCCGACAAGAGTAGTTTCCTCTGGGGTCATAGTTGTTACTTTGAACTCTTGAGAATGAAGCGCGCACCGGGGTCGCGGTCTAACGCGGGGTTGCGCCTATCTTGAAGGATGCTTCTTTCCTTCAAACTCAGTAACAGCTTTTTTGCCGAGTGCCATGTTTTCAGCCCCGTCAGCCGATGCGCCTGACTAACACTAATCTCTCCGTATTCCGCTACGAAGTTCACGACCTTTTTTTCGTTAGGGCTTAACGTCTGGGCAAGCCCCGCGCCGAGAATCGCGCTCGCGTCTTTATCTACCCAGACCCTTCGATGCTTTATGTCGTTCCGCAAAGTCACGCGCACTAACCCGAAGTTGATGTCCTTCTGCTCAAATTCGGGTTTCGGCAGATTAGACGCAATCATGGGTGCTGAATGTATCTGCCCACGCATTTGCTGGGGTGAGGACAGTGAATGCGACCTCATGATTTGGTTCATGAGACGAGAGGCGGCAAGGCTCCCAAGGCTGAGCCGCCTCTTTTCTTTCTGCCGCCCCCGAAACGTTTCGCACTCATTTGTCATTATAGGATAGTCACCTCACCCCAGGGGCGGTGGCTCCCTTCGCCACCGCCTCAACCATTCAACACCCAATCATCTCTAACTCTGGCGAACCCGCCTTCAGGGTAAACCCGTTCCCAAAACGTTGCGCCCGTCGCGTGGTCGCTCAGTTACTATTCGCTTCTTTGTTCTTGTCGAGCGTAAAGAATTGCCGGATGCGGCCGAGCAGGTCTGTGCGCAGGCCGTTCATGCGCTGGCGCTTGTCCTCTTCGCTCAACTCTTCGAGCACGGTGTCTAACTCGACGCGGCGGCGGGCCGGGAGGTCGGCGAGGTCTTGCGCCATTTCTGGGCGGCGGCGCAATACGTCGTTGAAGCTCTCTTTGTCGAGCCGGTAGCACTCCACGTCCGTCAACGCGATGACCGTGGCGGTGCGTGGTGCGCCGGTCATCAAGCTCATCTCACCGAAGAAGTCGTCCTCACGTAAGGTCGCCACGCGCTCGCTCAGATCGCTGCCATGTGCCTGGACGCGCACTTCTACTTCGCCCTTGCGAATGATGTAGAGCCAGTGGGCGACCGCACCCTGCCGAGTGATGAACTCGCCGCGAATGAACGGCGCGACGTTCAGACACGCGGCCAACTGCGCGCGCTCCTCTTCCGTCAACGGCGCGAACAACTCTACGCGGCGCAGAGACTCCGTGCGCCGCGCGATCTCCTCCTCCTCCTTGCGCTTGCGCCGCGTCTCGTCGTTCTCTTCGACGAAGATCATCTGTGCCGGAATCGAGAGCGGGATGTTGGCGCGCTTCAGGGCAAAGTAGATGCGCTGGCGCACGACCGAGTCGGTCGGGTCTGGGAGCGCGAGATCAGTCAGCCAGTAGCGCGCGGCGTAGTAACCATAACTGTCTTTAAAATCGATGAGAAGACAGTGCGGGGCCGGGTCGCGGGAGACGTGCGCAATTGGCTCCGCGCATAGAGCCGCTTCGACGGCTGAAATGACCTGGCTCGGCGCGTAGCGATAGTCCACGTTGAAATAGACCCAGCGCCGTTGCTGGCGCGGCGCGGCCGTACGATGACCGAGCAGCACCACCTGCGTGCGCATCAAGACGCTGTTTGGAATGACGACCGTGTCCCAGTTGCGCGTCTCGATGGAAGTCTGCCGCCAGCGTATCTCCGAGACGCGCCCCTCTTCTGTCCCGACCCGAATCCAATCGCCGACGCTGATGGTGCGCTCCGTTTGCAACGCCAGCCCGCCCATGATGTTGCCGAGCGTGTCCTGCAAAGAGAACGCGACGGCGGCGGTGAGGACGGTGGAGGTGACGATGATGCCGTTGAGATTGACGCCGCTCTGCGAGAGCAGGGCGATACCGACAGCGAGATAAGCGACCGCGAGCAGTAGATCGATCACGATGCGCGGCGGCTTCAAACGCACTGCCGCCAACAGGACGTGGAAAAACAGCACACAGCCCAGATTGATGAGCGCCACCCACGCGACAAAACGCGCCGCCCAACTCACCCAAGCATAACTGAGCGCCTGCTCCATGCCGCCACTCTGCATCAGCGCCGTGATGGTGAAGCCAACGACCGCGAGCGCGTAGAGGATCGCGGACGTGCGCAGGCGCAAACGTTCGTTCGGCACGTAGGAATAGAGGGCGAGCGCCGCGGCATAGAAGCCGAGCGTGAGCCAGTGCAGCGGGACGAAGCCCGCAATGGTTTGTAAGTTGTGCCAGAAATCTATCACGAGAAGTGGAGCGGGACAGCGCGACGGCTCTCAGATAAGCTGGCATGGTTAGCCAATGCGACCTCGTCGCGGGCGCGCATCTTAACACGTCAGCCGGATAGTCGTTAATGATAATGTCCGTGGATTTGTAGAAACTACATCCCGGCTTGGACGCGTGTATTAGCTCAGGTAGGTGCGCCGATAGAGGCTGATCATCTCACCGAAAGCTGCGTCCGTCGCCTCCGAGTCGTAGCGTGCCCCTTCGTCGCGCATAAAAGCATGTTCCGCGGGGTAGGAACGCTGCGAAAAGCGAGCGCCGGACTTTTGTAACTCCTCCTCCACCTTTCGCCGCCCATCTTCCGGGATATGTGGATCGAGCGCCCCCCAGACGAGTAACAACTCGCCGCGAATCTCTGACGCTCTTCCTAGCGAACCCGCGTCCGTCTCCTTACCTAGTTTGCCGTTATGAATGCCTGTCCCGTAGAAACATACAGTCGCGCCCACGTCCGGTTGCAGCGCGGCGCGGAACGCTAAATGACCGCCGAGGCAGAAGCCGCCGGCGGCCAGTTGTCCCGGCGCTACGGCAGGGTGTGCGGTCAGGTAAGAGAGCAGGATGCGGCAATCCGCGTCGAAGTGCTCTACAGACGTTTGTGCCGCGTCCTCCAGCCCACGCGTGCGTCCCGCATCGTCGAAGGGGATGACGAGGCCGGGCGGCTCGATGCGGCGGTAGATTTCCGGCGCAGCGACAACAAAGCCGTAGCCCGCCAGGCGTGCGCAGAAACGTAACATCGGCCCTGTCAGTTGAAAGATGTCCGAGTAGAAGAGGACGCCCGGATACTTACCCGCCTCTGCGGGAGCTGCGACGAAGGTTCTTACTGTACCGTCGTCGGATGCAGGCACGTCAACATATTCATTCGTGATTTTCATCTGAGATTTTATGTCCCGCCTCGGTTTCTTGATAAGAGGCCGTAAGCATGTCTTTGACTTGGTGAGCGCCGACGGCAAGGGCTGTGCAATGACGCCGAAGGCTGGCCGATTCCTCTTCAGCGAGCGTCAACGGCGTCCGCCCACGATTGTGCGCAATTGGCGCATGCGTGCGTCCAGTTCTTCGGGCGTGATCGAGGCATACTTGGCGGGAAGGAGGCGACGGCTCGAAGCCTCGAAGACGGCAAGCAGCTCCATGTATTCGAGCAGCTCAGTGTCGCGGCTAGGGAAATAATCGTTTGCAGCCCGCAGGAAATGTTCGGCTGTGACCGAAGCAGACGTGCCACTCTCTCTCGCCGCATCGTCGTTCGCCATGAGGATGACGGCCTCGATGTCCGCGTTGCTGTAACCGACGAGTTTGGTGGAGAAGCCGTCGCGGATGGCGGCGAGTTCGACCTGTGTGTCGATCTTATCTTTACGCAGTAGCGCGCTTGCAATCAGCTCGACCTCTTCCGGCGTCTGCGCGTAGAGGAAGGGAATCTTGCGGTCGAGGCGTCCCGCACGTTTGAGGTCAACGTCGAGCTTGTCGGGTCGGTTCGTCATCACCAGAAAGAGGATGCGCCCGCGGTTCGACGTATCGGACATGAACTCCTTGATGCGCGCGATGACGCGCGACGACGTGCCACCATCGCCCTCGCCGTCGGTGTTGCCGAACGCGCGGTCGCCCTCATCTATAATTACGACGACCTGCCCGATGGCGCGAATCACGTTGAGAATCTTCTCCAGATTACCTTCGGTCGCGCCGACCCACTTTGAGCGAAAGTTCTTCAGCTTGATCGTCGTCAGTCCACATTCTTTGGCGAACGCCTCGGCGACGAACGTCTTGCCCGTGCCCATGGGCCCCGTGAACAGGATGCCCATTGGCACGCGGCTCGTCTGCCCTTCACGGATGGACTCGGCGATGACGAGCAAATCCTTTTTGACTTCCTCCATTCCGCCCACGACCTCGAAGCCGTATCCCGGCTCAACGAACTCGACGAGACCGAAGCACTCGCGTTCCAGAATCTCGCGCTTGCGCTGTGCGATGAGACGATACGTCTCTTCGCGTGCGCGGTCGGCGGGCGTCGGCAGATGCTCGTCAGCCGCGGGCGTCGCGGCGGATGGCGCGAGCAGCTTTTTGATCTCGTCGCGGTTCAGGTCGGCGGTGAGCGCTGCGAGTTTGTGAGCGCGCTGCGCCGCGTCCGGGCCGTCGCCGAGCAGGCTGGCGATGAAGGATTCGCGCTCCGCCGAATCCTCTTCGTCCGGCGGCGGCGGCCTGAGGATCGAGGCAATCTGAATCGCCTTCAGACCGGCGGTGATGTCGGCATAGCGTTCGCCATCGTGCTCGCTGAGGCGCGGGTCGGCGAGCATGGCCGCCTGTTGACGCGTCTCGCGCTCCGGCATCGGCACTTCGACGACAGCGACCTTCGGGTTCGACACGATCTTCGGCGAGAGGTCGGTCAGGTTCTCTGCGACAAGCAGGACGACGTTATCGCCGCGCTCGATTTCAGGCAGCGCAGACCAGCGGTGCAGCGTGACGATGGCTGCGCGATCCGCGTCGCCCTGAAACGAAGGGTCGCCTGCGGGCGCGACCGCTTCCGCGTACTCGATGATCAGTGCCGTCTTCGTCCCGCTCACCAGAAGTCGTTCGAGCGTGGCAAAGAGACGCGCCTTGTCGGAGGCGAGTAGCAGGTCTTCGAGATTCGTCACGCCCGCTTCGCGCTTGGCGAAACGCACGCCCGTCGCCACGTTGTAGACGGCAATCGTCTCCTTCGATTCTTTGAGTAGTACGTCGGTTAAAAACTCGGTCAGCGACAACATCTGTCGCTGGTGCAGCACCGCATCGTAGACATTGCCGTGCAGCACAAACATCGAGGCTTCGCCGCGTAGATAACGTCGGCGCAAGTCCTCGGCCCAGCCGGGCAATAAACGCTCTTCGCTCATACGCCTAAATCTTTCAGGCCGAGTGGATTCAACAGACGCTCCGTGTCGAGCGCCGTCTGCTTGATGGACTCGACGCCGTCGAGCAGTTCGTCGAGTTGTCCTGTCAGTTCCTGCGGCGACTGCATCGTCACAATCTGGTCGGCGATCAACTGAAATGAGTTTTCGATCAGGTCGAGTTGCCCGCGCGCGACCATCAGGTAGTGGTGAATCTCCTTCATCTTGTCGAGGCGCTTCAGGATGACGGCGAGGTTCTTGCGCGCGATGCTCGTCTCTTCGTCTTCCTTCGCGCCCTTCTGCACGACACGCTCCCAGCGCTGGCGGCTCCGCTCCATCTCATCAAGGTCTACTGATGCCAGATACTGTTCGTAGCGCGCGCACGTCACTGCCATGTCAATGAAGGCATCAACGAGGCGGTCGGTCTTTCCCAGTTCCGTGCGCAGCAGTTCGCCCGTGAACGAAGGGTTCTGTGCGGCCAGTTGATTGATCTCCTGTTGCCGGGCGGCCAGTGCCTCGACGCGCTCCCGGTCATGCTCGGCGAGTATCTGCACCCGAGCCGAACGCGCGGCCTGTTCCTGCGCGAATCTCTCTTTATCGAACTGCGGGTCCCACAACAACTTTTGCAGAAGCTTCGAGCCGGGTGCGAACACGAGCCACAGCGCTTCGAGACAGACGACCATGACGGCAAGAAAGGGACTGAACGTGACGCCCGCGGCGGCCAGTCCACCGAGCAGCAGCGACAGGTTGTAAGGGTTGGCAAAGGCGGCCTTGAGGTACGGGCGTTGCTCGTAGACAGACTGCTTGAGGTATGCCTTGCTCGCCGCGAGTGTGTCGTCGCGCAGCGCCGTCGCATTGACCGGCGCGCTCTGCTGCTGCGGTGTTGTCGTTCGCGGCGGCGTCACTTGTTGCTTTCCGGTCGTTCCCATAGGCTTTGTAATTTCACATCACTTCGGCGCGTAGATCAGGTCGAGCAGCTTCTTCTCGACGGCGCGAAATTCCGGCGCGGACTTGAGCGCGATATTGTGGACGGGAAAGAGGGGAACGTCCACCTGATGCAGTATCTGCGCCGGACGCGCTGACAGGATGTAGATCGTATCGGCCAGGTAGACGGCCTCGGACACGTCGTGCGTGACGAAGAGGATCGTGTTGTTCTCGACGCGTGACACGTCTAAGAGGAGGCTCTGCATGTCCCAGCGCGTCTGCGGGTCGAGCGCGCCGAAGGGCTCGTCCATCAAAACGACGCGCGGGTTGTTGACGAGCGTGCGTGCAATCGCCACGCGCTGTTTCATGCCGCCCGAAAGGTCTTTCGGGTAGCGTCCGGAGAAGTCGGCCAGTCCTACCTGATGCAAAATCCTGTCCGAGACCTCGCGACGCTTCTGTTTCGCCACGCCTTGCAGTTTCAGCCCGTACTCAACGTTATCGCGCACCGTGAGCCAGCCAAAAGAAGTGTAAGCCTGAAAGACCATGCCGCGGTCGCGTCCCACGTCCGTCACCACTTTACCGTCAACTAAGACTTCGCCCTGTGTCGGCGGCAGGAGTCCCGCGACCGCCTTCAGGATCGTCGACTTTCCACAGCCCGACGGGCCGAGGAAGACAACGATTTCGCCCGCATCAGGCTTGTCATATACGTCGAATGAAACGTCACGCACGGCCTCCGTTTGGTTGCCGCGCCGGTCAATATAAGTGACGCTCAAATCCTGCACGCGCAGCTTGGGCGGCGTGCCGCTCTGGTCGGGATGATAGGTGACGTGCGCCGTGCGTTTCGGCTCGGCCACGGTGACGGCAAAGGTGCCGGGTTCGCCCGCCTGCGGCAAAGGCTTGGGTACGTCTGCTGGGTCAGCCATGTCTACTTGTTAGGACGCTTCGCGCCAGCCGAAGAGAATGTTTGAAAGCGTGCGGATCAGGAAGTCGGTCAGGAGGCCGATGCCGCCGATGACGAGCAGACCGGCGAACGACCACGAAGCCTTCTGGTGTGTCCGCGCCAGTTCGACCATGTAGCCGAGGCCGCGCTCCGGGTTGACCGCTTCGGCAAGGATAACGTAAGTCCAAGCAATCGCGTTCATCACGCGGAAGCTGTCGAAGATTTCGGGCAGCGCCGCGGGCAGAAGCACCGTTCGGATTACCTGAAACTTCGACGCGCCCAGAGTCAAAGCCGTCTGCACTAACTCTTCGGGCACGAGCCGGATTGAGGAGACGACGACCGGCAGCAGGTAGACGAACACGCCAAGGAAGAGGAACGCAATCTTCTCTTGCTCGTAAATCCCGAACCACAAAATCAGCAGCGGGATGAAGGCCGAGATCGGCATGTAGCGCAGCGGGGCCATGATTGGCTCGAAGAAACGATTGATGGGGTCGAACGCGCCCATCAGCACGCCGAGCGGCAGCGCGAGCGCCGATGCCAGTAGGAACGCGAGCGCGATGCGGCGCGTCGAGACGTAGATGGCCGTCGAGAGATCGTAATGGATAAACAGTTGCAGCGTGCCGCGCACCACTTCAGTCGGCGTCGGCAGAAAATCCGGATCGACGAGATGCCCGTAACTCACAAGGCACCACGCGCCCAACACCAGCGCCGGCGCGACGAAGCCAAGCAGGAACGCCGTCCGCTTCGGCAGCGGCGAGCGTATCGAAAAGAGATTGCTTTTGCTGCGGGCCATAAAAAGATGATGTGAGATGCTGGATGCTGGATGTCAGCAGACAAAGCCTAGCATCTGACATCCAGCATCCAGCATCCTCTTTTCACTGCGTTGCCAGAATCACCTTGATGTCGGTGCGGCGGTTCTGTTGCCGACCGGCCTCGGTAGTGTTCTCGGCGACAGGGTTGGCGGAGCCGCGCCCGATGGTCTGGAAGCGGGTCGGCGGGATGTTGGGGAAGTTTTTGACAACGTAGTTCTTGACCGAGAGCGCGCGCCGCTCGGAGAGTGTCATGTTGCCGGTGGCCGAGCCTGTGTTGTCGGTGTTGCCCTCGACCCGCAGAACTGTGTTGCCGAACGAGGTCATCGTCTCGCCGAGCTTGTCGAGCAGGAGGTAAGAGCCGGCCATGATCTCGTCCGAGCCGGGCGTGAACTGAATCTGTATCTGCTGATGAAGGATCGGGATGTCCTTCTCTGACGGCGCTTTCGCCACGACCTGTGCCTCCTCAACTTTCTGGCCCGGATAGCTCGCGGCCAGGGCTTGCAGGAAGCGCGCGTCGGCCCAAGCCTTCGCGTCCACGCTCTTCGTCACCAGCCCCTTCTTGCGCCAGATGACGAACGCCGTGTCGAACAGCGTCTCGTAGTGCGCCTTACCGCCGGTCAGACCGTAAAACTGCGCGTTATCGGCGTAGGGCGTGAGTTTCAAACCGGAGAGCATCCCGGAGACGGTGTCCGTGTCGAGCTTGAGGGCTTTGGCGACAACCTCATAAGAGCCGTTCGGGTCGCTCTTGATCATCTCGATGCCGTCGAGCCAGCCGCGGACGAAGTCGCGGACGGTCTCCGGCGCTTTGTCGATCAAGTCCTGCCGCGCGACGAGCGTGTCAGCGATGATGTTGGTCGCAGCCTGCGTCGAGACGAGCACGTGCGCCTCGTCGCCGCGCGCCGTCACCGCCCCGGAGAGGTCAGGTTCCCACGTCACGGCGGCGTCAACCTGTTTGGCTTTGAAGGCGGCGGCGGCGGCGGGCGCGTCCGTTGTGAAGATAATGTTCTTCTCCACGCTCGCGCGCTCGTCCGGCGTCAGTCCCGATTGCGAGATCAGGTAGAGCAGAAGGAAGTGGGACGGTGTGAACTGCGTGCAGGCGATCTTGTGTCCCTTCAAATCTTCGATGGACTTGATGGAAGCGAGCGACGCGATGCCGTCACCTCCGCGCGACCAGTCCTGCATGATGATGGACTTGGCCTGCTGATTCTGCTCCGCGAGAATCGAGGCTTCACGTGCCCAGTTGTCCACCGTGTCCCACATGATGTCTATCTGGCCGCTGCGAAACGCGGCGAGCTTCGCCGCCGGGTCTTCGAGCAACACGAACTTCACGTCCAGGCCGAACTTCTTCTTGAAGTTCGACGCGGCGTTCGGCTCCATGCCGCCGTTGAAGACGATGCCCGGCGAATGTCCCGCCCACGTGTTGATGCCGACAACGAGCGGGCGACTGAGCCGCCCCGCGCCGACCGTCGTGGCGCTCACACCGGTCGAGCCGATGCCTCGCGCCGGGTCGCCGGGGCCGCCTTTCAAATTGTCGAAGTCGCCCTTCGAGTCGCCGCTCTCGGCTGGCTTCTCGCCGCCGGCCCACTGCTTGATCGTGTCGCCCTTATAATGCCACGTCGCAAAGCCGATGACGGCCAACACCACGATCCCGATAAAAGCCTTCGCAAACGGAGTTAGTTTCATAGTCACCCTCTCAAAGTGAGCAGTGAGCGGTGAGCAGTAAGCAGTGAAAAGCAGTCTGTTTTGACTGCTCACCGCTCACTGCTCACTACATCGTCTTATTACCCTGCGCGTTCTGCTGCGCAACCTTTTTAGCCTTCAGCTCGGCGAGCTGCTGGCGAGCGGTCACGTCGCCGGTCTGGTTGCGGAGCGCCGCGAGGCGCGAGTCGAGCGAGGACTCGGATAGTTCCTTGCCGAGGTTCGCTTCGGCAATGGTCGTCTTGATGTGCTGGCGTACGTTGTCGAGCGCTTTGACTTCGGCGTCCACCGAGAGGCCGTCGAGTTGCTCCTGCACCTTGATGCGAGCCTGCGCCGATTGCATCTTGGCGAGCATCGAGTCGCGCTCGCTCTGCAACTTCCTGATCTCCGACTGCACACTCAACAGCGAAGTCTTGGCCGAGTCGGCATCCGAGTGCGCCGACTCCATCTCTGCCTTGAGGTCAGTTACCTCCGTCGTCAACTGGTTCTTCTTCTGGATCAGGATGACGGCCAAGTCGTCCTGATTGGTTGAGACGGCGGCGTCGAGTTCGGCCTCGGTCTGCTGCAACTCGGCGTTGGCGCGTTTGAAACGGTCGTCGAGTTCTTCGCGGCGACGGATAATGGCGGCGGTCGCCGTCTTCAGCTTAGAGTACTTCTCGACCATCGAGTTAATGGCATTCTCGTAGGCGATTTCCGGGTGCTCTTTTTCGATGTCTGAAATCCAGAGTGACAGGAAACCGCGCCAGAGGTTAACCAGACGTTTGAACATGGGAAGTCCCTTTCTTCAATTTGCCGTCGTGTCGGGCGGAGCGGATGGATCGTGGAGCTTCGGTGATTCACGGACGACCTCGGCGACCTTCGCCTGTCCGAAGAACTCCAAGACTTGCTGCACTTCAAGCTTCTTGTCGTTGCAGACTTTAATCACGGTCTGCAATTCCGCGACACTCTGTTGCATGATGGCGCGGATGTTTCTGATCTCTTCTTCGTACTGCTTGACCCGCGCGTCCGATTCTTGCGTCAGCTTCTCGTTGTCCGCCGCGCCGTTGCGGATGTAACCGTCGAGCGCCTGTATCTCTTCGACGCCTGCTTCGATGATCTTCTCAATCGGCACGCCGAACGCTTTCAAAGAGGCTTCGACAATCTGCTTCTTCACGCCTGCATCCGTGCCTGCGGGCAGGCTGCGTAGTAACTCGACGGTGCGGGCGACGCGCGCTCGCTCCTCTGCGTCCACGCCCGCGGCGTCGAACACGGCCTCGAAATCAACCTGCCCGCCGATGGCTGGCGGCGGCGCAGTCTGAAAGACGTTCTGTGTGGATGAGGGGCTGGCGTATGCTTCGTGCGACGACGCAGACGACGCGCCGCTCGCGGCATTGATGATCGCTTCAGCTTCGTCGATGCCCATGTTGTCGGCGGGCGTCTGTCCCGCATCTTCGTCGTGTACGATGAACCAGCCCGCGACAGTCGAGCCCCAACCCTTTTTTCCAGTCATGGATTGCCTTCCGCTCCTCCGTGGTGCGGCGAATGCCGGCAGAGTCATCAAACACACCGCCCTACTGCACATGCGCGGGGCGTGAGGGGGTGAAGTTGTCTCCTGTTTAAATTGCTACGCTGAGTCTGGGAAAACGAGATTGCGCAAGATTGATGAATCTCCTCTGTAATCGGCACAGACTAACATACGTGCCTGCGTCTGAAAAATACAAAATCGCTCAGCACCGGCAAGAATTCGCACCTATCTGCGGCAGCCTTTTGTAGGCTATGATTGTTTTATGCCGCTCAGTTGAAATTCGCGCGTGAGCAATCGCCTGGTGTTTTGTGACTAACCGCGAGCGATTCGTCACACAGCGCCCGCATACTGGGCTTTTCTAAGAGTGATAAAATCGTGAGGTTGCAAGCCATTAAGCGTGTTCGTGTATTGATAAGAGATACGCGGACACGCGCCACCTCAAATGATATAATCCCGCACGATTTCTACATTACTACTGACCTGTCGAAGCGGGTCAGTTCACTGTATGACCGGCAGGGCCAGGCTTCGGGCGTTCATCAAGGAAGATTCGGGAGGGGATATGATGCGAACAGCGGTGTGTATCGCGGGCGCAATCGCCTTTCTATTTCTGTTGGCTTGCTCCGCCGACTCGCAGACGGTGAACATCTGGCCGGGCGTAGCTCCGGGTTCCGAGAATTGGACTCAGAAGGAAAGGACGATTGATAACACTCCTGTCGGAACCGTAATCTTCAACGTGGTAACTCCAACTTTGACGGCTTACCTTCCGGAGCGAAGCAAAGCGACGGGAACCGGCGTCATCATCGCCCCGGGCGGCGCATTCGTCGCGCTCGCCATCAGTTTGGAAAGTAAAGATGTCGCGCGCTGGCTTCAGGAGAGAGGCATCGCCGCGTTCGTGCTCAAGTATCGAATCATGGAGAAGCGCGGGGAAGGCATTCCGGCGAACATGGACATGGACGAGGCCGGCAAGTATGGCATCGCCGACGGGATTCAGTCCCTCAAGGTGGTTCGCCGTCACGCGGCGGAGTGGGGCGTCTCTCCCGACAGGGTCGGCTTCATGGGCTTCTCTGCCGGAGCCATGGTTGCGAGCGGAGCCTTGCTCCAGCAGGACGCCGCGGCGCGTCCCGATTTCGCCGCAATGATCTATGGTGGCCCGTTCGGCACGATGCCGGTCATCCCTGCCAAACTGCCACCCATGTTTCTGGCATGGGCACAGGACGACGCCGTAGCGCTCGATCCTGTGGTCAAGTTTCATGACGCGCTAAGATCAGCAGGCCACAAACCCGAGGTTCATATTTTCAGCGCCGGTGGTCACGGCTTCGGCATGCGAAAGCAGGGCACCAGCAGCGATCACTGGATCGATGCATTCTATTACTGGCTGGAAGCGCAGGGATTGACCAGGCGGGTAGAAAGACCCGGCCGTTGACCGGCTCATCACGCTGACTGGCTCATCAATGAGAACGTGTATTTCGACTTCGCGAATATGCAGACATGAGTGATGAATGATGAACTGAAGACTGCTCTTCGTTCATCATTCGTCATTCATCATTCTGCATACGTCCTGCCTGACGGTCAGGCTTGCGGCCTTGCGGCCTTTAATTGTTGCGGGGCGGTAGCGATTTAATGATAAATAACTTTTGCGCAACTAAATCGCGGCTTCCATCCTTCAAACCGCTTGACTTGCCTTCAAGTGTTCGCTAAGAATCCATGCTATTCGGGAGATTCGTAAGAGAACAACCTCGCAAGGCAGATGACCTCGGGAGGGACTTGACCTGACGCTCCGGCGACACGGCGTTTTAAGGGCGTTGGCCCGACAGTCCCGACAGCAGGGCGAGTCCGGCTCGCCCAAGGAGTTGGGGGCACACGCGAGCGGGCGCGCAAAGTTTCCCGACAGACTTTCGCACAACGGAGAGATAAAACATGAGCAACGTTTCCAACAGAGTTAGATTCATCGGACTTACTTTCGCGCTGGCGCTGGCGCTCGCGCCGTCGGCCTTTGCGCAGGGCGGCGGTGCCGCCGGTAACGGGGCGGCCAACACGCGCGCGGTCGCCTCTGGGCAGAAGATGAAGATCAAGGGCGTCGTCACCAGTCGCCAGCCCGACAGCTTCGTCGTTCAGGACGCCAACGGCGTGCAGACGACCGTCCTGCTCAACAATGCGACCAGCGTCAAGACCAGCGGCGGCTTCCTGCGAGGCGGCACCAACTACGGCGTGACCGCGATCCTGCGCGGCCTCAACCTCGAAGTCGATGGCGTCGGCGACGGCACGAACCTCGTCGCCGATAAGATTCGCTTTAAGGAGGGCGACCTGAGGACGGCGCGCACGGTCGAGGCCAACGTCACGCCCGTCGAGAATCGCGTCGGCGCGGCGGAAGGCCGCCTCGGCGAGGTCGAGCAGAACTCGAAGCGTCTCTCGGGTCAGTTGGACGAGCTGGCGGCGGTCTCGAACGCGGCGCGCGGCGGCGCGAAGGCTGCGCAGGATACAGCCGATGCGGCCATCGGCGGCGTCAACGCCACCAACGAGCGCATCTCGGCTTTGGACGACTATCAGGTACAGAACAACACCTCGATCCTCTTTAAGGTCGGCAGCGCGGTGCTTACGCCCGACTCCAAGCAGAAGCTCGATCAGGTAGCGCAGCAGGCGCTCCAGGCCAAGGGCTATGTGCTCGAAGTCAGCGGCTTCGCCAGCGCCGACGGCAGCACGGAGGCCAACCGCAAGCTCTCGCAGCGTCGCGCCGACACGGTGATCCGCTACCTCGTCGAGAACCACCAGATTCCGCTCCGGCGCATCGTCACGCCTTACGGCTACGGCGAGGCGCAGCCCGTCGCCGATAACGCAACGCGCGAGGGTCGTGTCGAAAACCGTCGCGTCGAGGTCAAGGTGCTCGTCAATCGCGGCATCATCCAGAGCGCGCCGACGATGGACAGACCCAAGACCGACAACCCCGGAACCGACCAATAGCCGAGGTTCCCCGGACGCTACTGACAGGTGACGTGCGGAGCCGGAGCGTCCGCACGTCACCTGTCTTCATCTGTGCGGCGGCACATACGAAAGGTGAAGGGAGAAGGGCGAAAGAGAGGAAGGACGCTATACCTTTTCGCCTTTCTCCCTTCGCCTTGTTCAAGAGGAGGGCTTAATCAAAGTGTTTCGTCTACCCGACACGACGAGAAAGCTTCTGTTCACGATCAAGACGAGAAGGCTTCTGTTCGCGATTCTGCTGACGGGTCTGCTCGCGCAAGCACTGCCCGCGCCCCTTGCACAGACTCGGCACACGCGCCAGCGTTCGGGCACTGCCGTCGTCGCTAAGCCTACGCCTACGCCCGTCGTCGTCCCGCGCCGCCCGCCGTCGGCGTCGCAGCAGTCCGGCACGACGCCGCGCCCGACGCCGACGCCCGCGATCATCTTTGTGCCCTCGCAGGGAGATGACGCACCACCGCCGCCGAGGCGACCGACACCGACGCCGACGCCCGTACCCGTCAAGAAGGCCGACGAAGTAGTTGACGAGAGCGAGGTGGTGCGCGTCACATCGAACCTCGTGGTCGTGCCCGTCGCCGTGACGGACTCGTTGGGTAACGCCGTGCAGGGCTTGAAGCGTGAAGACTTCCGGCTCGAAGAGGAAGGGCGCGCGCAGGAGCTTGCAGCCGTGGGCGACGCCGATCAGGTGCCCTTGGACATCGCGGTCGTCTTCGACATCTCTTCAAGCGTGACGAAGAACTTCGAGTTCGAGAAGCAGACGGCTGCGGGCTTCCTTAAAGAAGTCTTGAAACCTATTGACCGCGCCGCCGTCTTCACCATCTCCGAGCGACCACAGCTCGCGCAGCCGCTTGCCGCCGCCTCGACGACGACGACGAGGCTCGTCTCCATTCCCGCCGCGGAGAAGCCGACGGGCACGGCCTTCTACGACACGGTCACAGCCGCCGCGCGCTACCTCGCCGCGAACGCGCCCGCGCGTAATCGCCGCGTCATCGTCGTCATCTCCGATGGCGAGGACAACTTCAGCGACGACGTGCGCGAGGCGATCTTCGCGGAGGTGAGGAAGGGCGCAGACCCGAAGGAGGCTTTGGAGAAACAGTCTGGGCTGCACCGGCGTGCGGCCGAGAAGGTCTTGCGCGAGGTGCAGCACGCCGACGCGGTCTTCTACTCGATCAACCCGAGCGGCCCGTCGATACGCCTGAACGTCATCAGCCAGCGCGCGCAGGATCAGATGAAAATGCTCGCCGACTCGACGGGCGGCAACTCGTTTTTGCCTCCAAGGCTCGAAGACCTCGAAACCATCTTCCGCCAGATCGCCGCCGAGTTGCGCGCGCAGTACCTTCTTCAATATCTCTCGAACACACAGGCGACGGCAGGCAAGTTCCTCCGCATCAAGGTCTCGACGCCCGCGCGCACAGACCTACGCATACGCGCGCGGCAGGGCTATTACAAGAAGGGATAGGGTAAGAGGCTAGAAGCTAGAGGCTGGAGGCTAGTGAAGGAAAGATTCTTCACTAGCCTCCAGCCTCCAGCCTCTAGCCTCTTCTCTACTGCATCTCAAGCAGCACGTCGGTCAGCTTGTTGGCGATGTCGAGGAGGGTACGGCCCGCGCGGTCGAACTGGTTAGCCGAGACTTGCTGCGCGGCCTGGTCGGCGCTGGCAGAGACACCCTGGAGCGTCTGGTACGGTGTTTCAAGTCCCTGCGCGAAGCGAAAGTGGCTTTCGAGTTGGTCGAGCCGGTCGCGCATCGCGTGCACATTCTCGATGAGTCCCGCCTTCGTCCGGCCCGCCACGTCGCCCGACTCGGACTGCGTCGCCGTCAGCTCCAAATCCTTCGAGAGCCGACCGTAGAGATATAGAAAGCGCGTCAGGTCTTTCGAGAGTCCCGCGAGTTCGAGACGCTGCGCGTTGAAGCGCGTCTGGTCGAGACGAGACGCGGCGGCGCTCGTGCCGCGCCGCTTCTGCGAAGACGCCGAACCGGTGCGCCGCGAGCGCGCCTGCGCCGCTGCCTTCGCCGGAGCATATGAGATCAAGAGCAGGCAGACGACTGCCGTCGCGATGAACGATTTCACGTTTCCCTCCTCAAGGCCAGAGTTTCAAGTCGAGGCTGGAGATTCCAGTCGAGGCTTTCGCCAACGAAGCTTTACCCGTTTGCCGCGCGGGGGTCAAGCCGACAGCGAGGGATGCAGCGCACACTCGGTCTGCTACAATGTTCAGCCGAAGGGGAAGAGTAACAGCCCGCACACAGAAGCGATGCACGCGAGACATCTGAGAGTTCGCCGCCTGGGGCGCATGGAGTACGGTGCTGCCTTCCGTGTGCAGAAGGAGACCGAACTGGCCGTGCGCGAACGACGCGCACCCGATACGCTCCTGCTCGTCGAGCACCCGCACGTCCTCACCATTGGCCGACGCGCCACACGCGACTTGATACTCGCCGCGCCCGAAGTGCTCGAAGCCCGCGGCGTCGAAGTTGTCGAGACGAATCGCGGCGGCAAGATGACCTATCACGGACTAGGCCAAGTCGTCGGCTATCCCATCATCAATCTCAGTCCCGAACGCGAGGACGTACACAAATACGTGCGCGACCTCGAAGAGGTCTTGATCCGCGCGATGCTCGATTTTGACATCGAAACTTTTCGCATCAAGGGGCTGACCGGCGTCCACACAGAGCGCGGCAAGATCGCCGCCATCGGCGTCCACATCGCGCGCTGGGTCACGACGCACGGCTTCGCCTTAAACGTCAACACAGACCTCGACTACTTCAAACTCATCATCGCCTGCGAGGGCGAGCCTGTCACCTCTTTGAAGGAACTGCTCGGCCACGTAGTCCCTCTCCGGGAGACGGAAGATCGACTCGTCGCGCGCTTCAGTGAGGTGTTCGAGATGAGTTTGGAACATAACAGTCTGAAGTCTGAAGTCTAGAGTCTGGAGTCAAGCCAGCGCCGCCCTCATCATTCATGACTTCGGACTTCATTCCTGACTTTAGACTCCAGACTTCAGACTTTGAATGAGTATGCTGACTCTAGACTTCATCCATGAAGCGGCGGCGCGCATCCGCCCCCTGATACACCGCACGCCGGTCATCACTTCGCGCATGTTCGACGAAGCGGCGGGCCGCCGCGTCTTCTTCAAGTGCGAGAACCTCCAGCGCGCGGGCGCGTTCAAGATGCGCGGCGCGACGAACAGGATTCTCTCGCTCGACGCGGAGGAGCGCCGTCGCGGCGTCGTCGCCTTCTCGTCGGGGAATCACGCGCAGGCCGTCGCTCTGGCCGCGCGCGACGCGTCGGTGCGCGCCGTCATCGTGATGCCCGTTGATGCGCCGCGCACCAAGCTCGCGGCGACCAAGGGGTACGGCGCAGAGGTCGTGCTCTTCGACCGGCGGCGCGAAGACCGCGAGGAGATCGCGCGCCGTTTGAGTATGCAGGAAGGCTTGACCATCGTCCCGCCGTTTGACGACTACCACATCATCGCGGGGCAGGGAACTTGCGCGCTGGAGCTTTTCGAGGACGTGCCCGAACTCGACGCGCTCCTCGTGCCCTGCGGCGGCGGCGGACTCTTCGCGGGTACGTCCACGGCGGCGAAGGCTCTCAGGCCGGAGGTGCGCTGCTTCCCCGTCGAGTCGGAACTCTCCGACGACACGCGTCAATCTTTCCGGAAGGGCGAGCGCGTCCACATCCCTCCGCCCGCGACCATCGCCGACGGCATGCGGACACAGATGCCGGGCGCGCTCACATTTCCGGTCGTGCAGCGCAACGCAGAGGACGTGCTCACGGTCTCGGAGGACGAGATTGTCGAGACGATGCGGTTCCTCCTCTTCCGCATGAAGATTCTGGTCGAGCCGACGGGCGCGGTCGCCGCCGCTGCCGTGCTCTCGGGGAAGCTTCCGAAAGGTATCGAGCGCGTCGGTGTCATCATCTCCGGCGGCAACGTTGATCCCGACGCACTGGCGCGCTTCATCCATCCGACGATGGCTTGAGGTATTTCTTTCTAACTTGAGTGTGAAGGTGGTTGAACTTCACCGCAGAGGCGCTGAGGACGCGGAGGGGCGCTGAGACTTGCATTCCTCTGCGCTAACTCTGTGTCCTCAGCGCCTCTGCGGTGAATCGTACTGTGCTCTACGCTCAAGCCTGATGAAGACCCGCACACTCCCTACCTCGAAGCGACAACGGCTCGCGTCAAATGCTAAAATGGCGACACAGGAAGAAACGGAGCCGAAAGAACATTGAGCCGCGAACTGAGAGTCCTTAACAACCCCCCGACGACCCGTCCGCCGCGCGAGCCAAAGCCCGAGTGGCTGAAGATTCGCCTCGGCGACCCCTCGAACCAGAACTATGTCCTGAAGCTCATCGAGAATTTGAACCTGCACACGGTCTGCCAGGAGGCGCGCTGCCCGAACATCTTCGAGTGCTGGACTGACCGCACCGCGACCTTCATGATCGGCGGCGAGATTTGCACGCGCCACTGCGGCTTCTGCGCCGTCACGAAGGGCACAGCAGGCGCGCTCGACGCGAAAGAACCACGCCACGTCGCCGAGGCCGTGAAGACTTTAAACCTCGCGCACGCCGTTATCACCTCGGTCAACCGCGACGACCTGCCCGACGGCGGCGCTGCTCACTGGGCCCAGACCATCCGCGAGGTGCGCGCGCTCAACCCCGGCTGTCGTGTCGAAGTCCTCATCCCGGACTTCAACGGCGACGCAGACGCTCTCAACGCGGTGCTCGACGCACGGCCCGACGTGCTCAACCATAACACCGAGACCATCGCGCGGCTCTACCGTAGAGTCCGCCCCGACGCGAACTACGGGCAGACCTTAACGCTGCTCCGGCGCGCAGCCGACCGGCGCGACCGCGAGCGCCGAGGGATGCTCACCAAGAGCGGAATCATGGTGGGCCTTGGCGAAACGTTCGACGAGGTGGTCGAGTTGATGCGAGACCTGCGCTCCGCCAGTTGCGACATCATGACCATCGGCCAGTACCTCCAGCCGCACGCGCGCCGTCTCCCCGTCGAGCGCTACGTCACGCCTGAGGAGTTCACGCGCTGGCGCGACGCGGGGATGGAGCTTGGCTTCCGCCACGTCGAGTCAAGCCCGCTCACGCGCTCCTCTTACCACGCGCGCCAGCAGACAGGCGACGCGGGGCCGGAAGAGAACGAGAGCAAGCCAGACGCGAATTAGAAAAGATATAACTCACGGGCGCTATTCTTAACCGTGAATCCTCTTCGCCCCCATCGCGCACCAGCTGCCGTGGGGGCGAAACTTTATCGACCGCGCTTCTCAAGAGCGAATCAAAAAACTAAAATCAAAAATATGAAAGCAGTAGTCTTCCACGAGCACGGCGGGCCCGAAGTCCTCCGCTACGAAGAACGCCCCGAGCCGCGGATTCGTGCCGACGAGGTTCTGGTCGAGGTGCGCGCCTGCGCCCTGAATCATCTGGACGTGTGGGCGCGCATGGGCCTGCCGGGCATCGAGATTCCGCTGCCGCATATTTTGGGCAACGACATCGCGGGCGTGGTGCGCGAGACGGGCGAGCTGGTCGATTGGATAAGTCCGGGCGAAGAGGTTCTGTTGCAGCCGGGTGTCTCGTGCGGTCACTGCCGCGCGTGCCTCGGCGGCGCGGACAACATGTGCGCGCAATACGACATACTCGGCTACCGGCGCGACGGCGGCTATGCCGAGCTGGTCGCCGCGCCCGGCGCGAACGTCATCCCGAAGCCGAAGAATTTAACCTGGGCGGAGGCGGCGGCGCTGCCGCTCGTGCTGTTGACGGCGTGGCACATGCTTGTCACGCGTGCGCGGGTTCAGCCGGGCGAGGACGTTCTGGTTCACGCGGCGGGAAGCGGCGTCGGCTCAATCGCGATACAGATCGCGCGTCTGCACGGCGCGCGCGTCATCGCGACGGCCAGCACGGATGAGAAGCGCGAGCGTGCGCGCGCGCTCGGCGCGGACGAGACGGTCGATTACACACGCGAGGACTGGCCGAAGGAGGTGCGACGACTGACGGAGCGGCAGGGCGTGGACGTTGTCTTCGAGCACACGGGCGCGGCGACGTGGGCTGGCTCGGTTCTCTCTTTGAAGAAGGACGGGCGGCTGGTCACGTGCGGTGCGACGAGCGGGTACGACGCGCGCACGGATTTACGGCAGGTCTTCTATCGGCATCTCAATCTGCTCGGCTCGTTTATGGGGTCGAAGGCCGAGCTTTTAGACGCTTTGAAGTTCGTCGAGCGCGGGCAACTTCGCGCCGTCATCGACCGAACGCTTCCGCTCGCCAACGCGCGCCTTGCGCACGAACTCATGCAGGGTCGAGCGCAGTTCGGCAAGCTCGTCCTCGAAGTCTGAAGAAGAAAGTGATGAGCGATGAATGATGAGCGAGGAGTTAAAGATGCTCGCTTGAATCGTCGCTCTGCAATGGTTCGTGAAGGGGGCGGCGAGAATCGTTTCGTCGCGCCGTTAAAAGAGAAGCCCGCGCGCGGAGGGAATTCGGCGCGCGGGCTTTGTCGAACAAGCCGACCGTAAGGGTTACTGCTGCGACGACGGTGGCTGTCCGGCATCCTTGTTCATCTGCCGGCGGCGCTGGCCGAACTCTTCGTGGCGTGGGCCGAACTCTTCGCGGCGCTGGCGGAACTGCCCGCGCCGTGCCTTGCGCTCCTGCTTAAACTGCTCCATCTGCGTGCGCTGCTCGGGCGTGAGCACGCCGAGCATCTCGACGCGTGTGCGCTTGTGCGCGTCGCGCAGCCCTTCGCGCAACTGCTTCGCACGTGCCTCCTGCTCGGGCGTGAGTTGGCCGCCCCCTCTGCGCGTCATGAACAACTGGCGCAGCTCGTCGCGTTGCGCCTGCGTGGACTGGCGCGCGCCACGGCGGATCGAGCGAATCCTCTCCGTCTGCTGTTCTGTCAGGTTAAGGCTGCGCATCGCACGCATGCCTCGTTGACGGCGCATACGCATACGCATACGCATCCCGCGCATGCGCCCCGCCTCCGGGCGCGGCCCCGGATTTTGCGCCGTGTTCTGTTGAGCCGGAGCCTGCTGTGCGTTGGCCGCGAATACGGTCGCGAGCGTCAGGATCGCGGCGGCGAGAACTTTTTTCATGTTCCGAAAACTCCTTGCCTGAAACAGATGACATTAATCTGAGTCTGAAGCGGCACGCGCGGCGTTCACGCGCCATAACCAACGTGCCCACACCCTTAGACGTGCGAGCCTCGGCTTTGGCCTTGAAAAGTCCGGAGTCTGAAGTCCGGAGTCGAAGCCGGAGCATGAGAGTCGTGCTGTCTTGACTCCAGACTCCAGACTTCAACTTCAGACTCCACAGACTCCGAACTCCGAACTCCAGACTTTTTAAAAGCGCGTCGGGCGCGCTAAAATACACGCTTGATGAAACTCTTACAGCAGATCGACTCGCCCGAGGACTTGCGCCGCCTGCGTCCCGAACAATTGCAGGAAGTCGCATACGACATACGGCAGTATATCCTTGAGACGATGTCGCGCGTCGGCGGCCACACGGGCGCGTCCTTAGGCGCGGTCGAGCTGGCCGTGGCCTTGCACTACGCCTTCGACACGCCGCGCGACCGGCTCGTCTGGGACGTGGGGCATCAGGCTTACGCGCACAAGATTCTGACGGGCCGCCGCGAGCTTCTGCCCACGGTCAAGCAGTACGGCGGACTATCCGGCTTCCTTCGGCGCGACGAGTCGGAGTACGACACCTTCGGCGCGGGTCACGCCTCGACCTCTCTGTCGGCGGCGCTCGGCATGGCTATCGCGCGCGACGAGAAGGGCGAGGAGCATCACGTCGTCGCCGTCATCGGCGACTCAAGCCTTGCGGGCGGCATGGCGATGGAGGCGGTCAATCAGGCGGGCCACCTCAAGACGCGACTGATCGTTCTCTTGAACGACAACGAGATGTCGATTGCCCCTGCGGTCGGCGCGCTCACGGGTTATCTCAACCGCATACGCGAGGCGCAAGGCTACCACCGCTTCAAGGACGAGGTGGGCGACCTGCTCCACGACATTCCTTCGTTCGGCGAGCGGCTCTACAACGCGGCGAAGACCGTCAAGGACGCCATCGCGGCGGCGGTCTTGCCCGGCGCGCTCGTCAACGAGTTGGGCTTCAAGTACGTCGGCTATGTTGACGGCCACAACCCGCGTGCCCTTGTGCGCGCGCTCGAAGAGGCCAAGCAGGTCAAGGACTCGCCCGTCATCGTCCACGCGCTCACGCAGAAGGGCAAAGGCTATCCGGCGCGCGAGAAGAACTACTACGCATGGCATGCCACGGGCCCCTTCGATTTGAAGACCGGCGAGGCCGTCAAATCCGCCGCCGCGTCCGCGCCGAGCTACACGGCCGTCTACGGCCAGACCCTCTGCGAGTTGATGGCGAGGGACGAGAAGATAATCGCGCTTACAGCCGCGATGCCCGACGGGACTGGTATCGACAAGGTGCTTGAGAAGTTCCCCGAGCGCGCCTTCGACGTAGGGATCGCCGAGCAGCACTGCGTCACCTTTGCCGCGGGGATGTCCACCGAAGGGTTGAAGCCCGTCTGCACCATCTACTCGACGTTCCTGCAACGCGCCTTCGACCAGATCGTCCATGACGTGTGCATCCAAAACCTGAACGTCAAGTTCTGCATGGATCGCGCGGGCATCGTCGGCGGCGACGGCCCCACACACCACGGCCTGCTCGACATCGCATACCTTCGCGCGGTGCCGAACATGATGTTGATGGCTCCGAAGGACGAGGGCGAGATGCGCGACATGCTCTACACGATGTTGGAGCATGAAGGCCCGGCGGCGATGCGCTACCCGCGCGGCAACGGCGTGGGCGCGGACACGGGGCGCGAGCCGCGTCTGCTCGAAGTCGGCAAGGCCGAGATTGTGCGCGACGGCGGCGAGATAGCTATCGTCGCATACGGCTCGATGGTTCATCCGGCGGCGCGCGCCGCCGAGCAGTTGGCGAAAGCGGGCATCGAGGCGACGGTCGTTAACGCGCGCTTCGTCAAGCCGCTGGACGCCGGACTCTTGCTTGCGCTCGCGCGCACGAAGCGTCTCGTCGTGACCGTAGAGGAGGCATACCTTGCGGGCGGCTTCGGCTCGGCGGTCGTCGAGCTGCTGGAAGAGAACGGGCTGCTCGACGCAGTTCGCGTCGTGCGGATGGGCGTGCCCGACCGCATCATCACGCACGGCGACCCGAAGCTTCTGCTCGCCAAGTACGGACTCGACGCCGACGGCATCTACACACGCGTCCGCGAAGCCTGGGAAGTCCTCGAAGAGCGCCGCGTCGGCACACGCTCCGCACAGGTCAAGGGCTGAAGCCGAGAGTGTAAAGGATAAAGGTGAAGGGGTAAGGGAGGACAGAGTCTTTCTCTTACCCCTTTACCTTTATCCTTGGCCCTTGTCAGCCGCTGTGCTTCGGCAGTTTTTCAATCAAATGATCGACGCTCAGCCAGAGGCTCCAACTGTGATGGTAGAAGGCGACGGGGAACAGAAGCGCCACGGCGAAGAGCAGCGTGAGCAGCAGCGCGCCGCCCACGCCCGAAGTGAGCAGGTAGAGGGCGGCGGCAAACATCACCGCTCCTTCCGACGCGACCACGTTAATCATGATCGCGCCGACAAAGAAGCCCTCCTCGCGCTGGAACAGAGCACCGCACGCGGGGCAGTGATGCCTCACACGGAACGGCGACTGAAAGACACGCGCGCCGCCGCAGACCGGGCAGAGCAGTCTCGCGCAACGTGAAAGGGTCTTGAAGATCGAGCGGCTATTATTACTCAAGCTCCCCTCTACTGCTGGTCGGCGGCCTCTTTCACCTGAGTTTCAAGGCCGGAGAGGAATCTGCGTCGATAACCTTCGATCAGATTTTCGACGTTGACCTCCAACTCGTTCTCGGACACCCCGCTGGCGAACAGCGCCGACTTCTGAAGGTCGATCAAAGCCATGAGCATCGCTTTGACCTCAATCAACTCGGTCGCGATGATGGAGAATGCCTCGGAGGTTGATTTGCTGCTGTCGAGAAGCGAATGCATCCCCTGCGAAATCTCTGGCCCCTTTTCTTGATTAGACATGCGCCCTCCCCCTCGTCGTCGGTTAGAATTGGTGTGCTCTTGAGTACCGGGGAACTTAACAGAAGCAAACCGGATTGTGTAGCCGACCCACATGGCCGAAGACCTTTCGAAGTATCACGCGCCGTTGACCGGACTCTTCCGTGCGCCCGCGTCGCGGGAAGAGTGGGACGCGTATCGTTTGACGGACGAGCAGGTCGCGTTCTATGAGGAGAACGGATACCTGGCCGGAGTCCGTATGCTTGAAGACGCGCAGGTCGAGGCTTTGCGCGCGGAGTTGTGTGAGCTGATGAAGCCGGAGCATGCGGGGCGCGAGCTTTGGTACGAGTTCCACTTGAACGAGTCGCGCGACCCTTCGCATGTGCTCTTTCATGCGCTGGGTGCCTGGCGAATCGCGCCGGGCTTTCACGATGCTTTGTGGAATCCGCGTTTTATGGTCGCGGCGTCGCAGCTTCTCGGCGGCGTCGCGGTGCGCTTCTGGCACGACCAGTTGTTCTGCAAGCCCGCGCGACATGGCGGCGTAGTCGCTTGGCATCAGGACTATTCCTACTGGACGCGCACCACGCCGCTCGCACACCTGACATGCTGGATGGGGCTTGACGACTCGACGCGCGAGAACGGCTGCGTCCACTACGTGCCGGGCAGCCAACGCTGGGCAGAACTGCCCGCGCCGGGGCTTGCGGGCGACATGGACGCGATCCAGTCCGTCCTCACAGATGAACAGAAGAAGAGTTTCAAGCCCGTGGCGATAGAGCTGAAGGCGGGCGAGGCTTCGTTTCATCACCCGCGCATGCTCCACGGCTCCTACGCGAACGAGACGGACAGCCCGCGCCGTGCCGCCGTCATCAACGTCTTCCGCGACGGCGTGCGCTCGAACTCCGATGCGGCGCCGCTCGAAGGCGTCCCGCCTATTGTGAAGGGCGAGCCGATGGGCGGGCGGTTCTTCCCGCTTCTCTTCGACCCCGGCGGGGTGAGGCGAAAGTA
>JAVRON010000141.1:0-3553 GCA_032162705.1 Acidobacteriota bacterium | reverse complement strand
CGCCCTCCCCGGTCGGATTTTAATCAAAGGCTCTTTGGTCAGAGGGCGCGCCGGAGCGACGCGCCCGCGCGAGGTGAATGATTCCTGACTTGGTGCGGCCGCGTCTTGTCGATGCGGAACGATGGTAAAAGCCTCCACGGTTTTTCTACGGCGCTTAGGGCGGCGATTATACAGAATGAGGCGCGACGCACAAACAGAGCAATCGATTCCAAAGAAGGCGAAAGCACACTCGTGCCGCGCCTGAGGTAAACTGTAAAACTCTGACTTTGACCTTTCAGGCAATAGCCTCCGGTCAATGCTTGTCTGACAGCAAGTGCCATTGGAGAAAGCCACCAACAAGCAGGGGGATTGACCGTGACCGCTCGGGTTTCCAAATCTTTCAGAGCATCGCTCCGCTTTTACCCGCGGTCTTTGACAACGCCGCTCCTCCTGGGTTTGTTCTGTTTCTTAGTCTACAACGCGAACCTGCGGCAGATTGGCGCGGGCGACACACTCCCCGCTCGCTATCAACCGCTGATTCTCTGGCATGACGGCACGCTCGACTTGGACGCGAACGCGCGCTTGGTGGCGCACGGCCATCCAACGACTCCGCCCCGTAACCGGCCTGCGGGTGCTGACGGTCAGGTCACATACTTCGAGCCGTCAACCTATTGGATGGTTCGCACTCGCCCGCATCAACTCGCTTCCCTTTATCCCATGGTGACGCCGTTGCTCGTGGCCCCGCTCTACGTTCCCGCCGTTATCTGGCTCAACGCGCACGGTTGGGAGCAGCCGCGGGTTGACCGTGTGGCGGAATTAATGGAGAAGGTCTCGGCGTCGTTGCTCGCCTCGGTCGCAAGCGTCCTGATGTTCCTGTTGCTGCGTCGCGAACGCATCCGTTGGAGTCTTCCGCTCGCCGTGGCGTTCGCCTTCGGAACCAACACATGGATGACCTCCAGCCAGGCACTTTGGCAGCACGGGACTGGAGAACTCCTGATCGTCCTCGCATTACTGCTGGTCGTCGCTTCTGCCTCACCCGTCCGCACAGCGGCGCTCGGTGCCGTGTGTGTACTCATAGCCGCGAATCGTCCGCCGGACGCGCTGATTGCCGGTGCGGTCGTACTCTTCACCGTATGGAGCCGCAGGCGCAACGCCCTGTGGCTTCTCGCCGGTGCCGCCGTCCCGCTGGCGGCGCTCCTTTATTACGACCTCAACTTTATCGGCCATGTCGCCGGTGGGTACGCTCTCGGAAAAGCGCCTAATGAAATTTTCTTCCGCCGGGACTGGTCAGGAGTGCCCGGGTTGCTGGTCAGCCCGACGCGCGGCCTGCTCGTCTTTACGCCGTTCTTAATCTTCGTTCCCGTGGGGCTGATTCAGCACCTGCGGGCACCATCTTCAAGAGGGCTTGCCGTGGCGCTCGGTCTTGCCGCCGCCGCCCAGCTCTTAGTTTACTCACAGACAGACTGGCGCGCCGGAGTGTCGTGGGGCCCGCGTTACCTGACCGACCTTTTGCCGATCCTGGTGTGGATGCTCGCGCCCGCCCCGCTTGTCCTGCGACCGCTCGCACGCGGCCTGCTCGTTCTGGCGATGGCGGCGTCGGTCGTCGTCCAGATCATAGGGGCCTTCTGGTATACGACGAAGAGTGATGAACTCATCTACGCCGGGAACCCCGCCTCCATGCGCGCTGCATGGAATCCCAGAAACGTCCCGTTCCTCACAGAACTGCGTCATCCACGTGCGGGCTTCGGGCTTCGGTGCGACGCGATAGGCTCAATCAATCGCGTGGGGCAGACAACGCTTCCGAGCACCGAAGAGGTTCCCGACCTGGAAGCCGGGGCGGTACTCGAAGGATGGGCGCTCGCCTGCGGGCGCACGCCCGCCCAACTGTTTGTGTTGATCGACGGGGTCGTCGTCGGCTCGACCACGGACTTCCTACCGCGAGCGGACGTTAATGAAGTGATGCACACCATTTCGCCCTCGGGCTGGCGCGTCGTTGCCGACATGCGGGGCGTTTCACCGGGAGAGCGCGTGCTTCAACTCGCTGTTCGCATCGAGCCGAGAAGCGATATCCGCATCGTTCGTGAACAGCGCGTATACGTGACCGCACAGGAGTTTCCCGAAGAGACCGCCGCGATGCCACAAAAGCCGGTGTCGGAGCCTGACTTGGATGCGATGGCAGAGCGCGCGGCGTCGCTGTTGCGGGAACGGCAGACCGGGTACGGCTATTGGCTCACCTCGTATACGCAGGAGCCTCGTTACGAATCGCCGCAACAGGAGATGAACACGTATCTGACTTCAATGCTGGTGGATTTGCTCTCGCCAATCGCACGCCGGCGAAGTCTCGACGACGTGGTGGAGCGCGCGCGTGCGAATCTCGCGGCACAGATCGAAAGCGACGGATTAGTACGCTATCACGGGTTGCCGGACGGCCCCACCATCGGTACGCTGGGATGTGTCATAACTCCGGACGCCGACGACACCGCTTTAGCCTGGAGGATCGCTGGCCGCGGCACCGAAGACCCGAGACTGCAAAGCATGCTGGGGAGGCTTGCTCGTTACCGCGACGCGAGGGGCTTATACCGCACCTGGCTCGCTCCGCAAGAGGACTATCAGTGTATAGACCCCGGGAGCGATCCTAATCCGACAGACATCGCCATCCAGATGCACGTGTATTTGATGCTGCGTGAACTTGACCCGCCTGCCGCGCGGAATCTTTGCAATGCGCTCCGACGCTCGTATTGGGATGGTGATATCTGGACTTACTATTCAAAAGCTCCGCTGGTGCCCTACCTCCGCAGCGCCGAATTGCAGCAACTCGATTGTGCAATCCCGCTGCCAGCGGAGCGGCTGTCGCTTCCCGTCGCGGGACAGGAGATTTGGAGCGAGGCGGTGCGTCGGCTCGCTGAAACAACGGCGTCTCCACAGAACGCGAACGTGCGACATGCGATACGCAGTCTGCTTGCGCGCATCGGCAGCGACGACTTTGTTCAAGTTCGTCGCTCGCCGCCGCTGCTCTACCACAACGACCTGAGCGCGAACGTAAGACGGTTTTACTGGTCAGAGGATTTCGGTTACGCACTGTGGCTCCGGCTTTACGAAGCTGCCGGTGTTGAACCCGGACAGAGTCAACAGTCATCACCATGACTTCTCAATCGTCTTTTCGGCATTACGCGCGAGTCATGCGACACTTCGCGTCCACTCGTGCGCCGGAGGTGCTTGCGCTTCAAGCATCTCCGATTCTCGGCAGCGTCCTCGGCGGCTTCCATGTCGAACAGTGCGGTGTGCTCCGGCTGGGTTTACTACTCACGGGCAGCCTTGCGCTCACGGCCCACGTCTTTGTTTTCAATGATTGGGCCGGGCACAGCAAAGACATTCGTGATCCGCGGCGGGCTGCACTCGTATTTGATCGGCGAGGCATTAGCAAACGTCAGGTCGCGCGCCTTGCCATCGCTCTTATCATCATCGCCAATGTCGCCTTCGCTGCCGTCGGCAGACCGGCCATGATGCTTGGCGCAGCAATCGCAACCCTTAGCCTTCTGTATTCGTGTTCGTCGAGTTTCGGTAAGAGCACGCC
>JAVRON010000140.1:0-6791 GCA_032162705.1 Acidobacteriota bacterium | reverse complement strand
ACCGGTCATTCATCCTCTTTATTAACAAAGGCTTACATTAACCCTCCACTATTTGTTCTCCCGGCTCGTCTCCGGGAAAGATTCGCCCAGTCCCGAACAAAAAAATTGCTGGCAATTCCGGCTATTTCCGTGTAGAATGCCGTTTTTTCCAGGCCCCCTAATTTCCTACAGGGTATGGTGCCTATACAAAAAGGCGGGCTGGATTGTGTAAAATTTCCGGGATTGCAATCGATTCGCATCCCTTGAATTCCCGGAAGCATCTAAATTGTCACTAATACGAGAGCCTTCCGACGAGATTGAATACCGGGGGCCGGAAAAATAAGGAGCAGACGAAAAGTGATCGCCATTGAGAGATTTCCGCTGTCAGATCGTTTGAAGATGATTGACCACATTCAGGCGCGACGTTACTCGAAATTGGGAGGGCCTACACTAGAGATCGCGACTGAGGGTATTATCCGGCATCTGCGTGCCTGTGACCGGATGGACGTTAACCCGGATGTCGCCGCGGTGCGAGAGATCATCGACGACGCCCTAAACGGCCGACGCGTCTTCGCCGAAACTTTCAACAACGCTGCTTAAATTGGCCTTCCAGCAGCTTTTCTTGACGAAAAGAAAAATGCCGCCGGCTTCAAACCCGGCGGCATTTTTCTTATGCCCGGCATATTCAGATTTAAACTGCCATGGCCCCTGTCTTAACCTCGCAATAGATCGGGGCGGAGGTGAAGTTGCTGGATTGCAAGCACACTCAGGGCGTCGGTGATTTCGCCCGAGTTGACCATCTCCAGCGACTCCCTCAAGCTCACTCGTCGCACCAGAAGCTTTTCCGTCCCTTCGGGGCGACGCTCGCCCTGCTCAAGCTCCTTCGCCAGAAACCAGATTGCCAACTCGTCCGAGACTGAGTTGGAGAGGTGCGCCTCGCCCATTTTGAACCAGTGCCTTGCACGCAGCCCCGCCTCCTCTTCAAGCTCCCTCCTGGCGGCCTCCAAAGGCTCTTCTCCCTGTGGGCAACCACCTTCCGGTATCTCCCACGAAAAGCGTTCGAGCGTGTAACGGTATTGACCGACAAGGTAAAGCATCTCGTCTTCGACGGCCAGAACCCCGACGGCGATGTTTTTGAAGTGAACCACGCCGTAGATTCCCGGTCGCCCGTCCGGGCGCACCACCGCATCCTCGCGCACTCGTATCCAGGGGTTGTCGTAAACGACCCGCGTTGACACCTTCTCCCAGGGGTTGTCGAACTCCTCAAGGCTCATCGGAAATGTTTTCGGCAGGACTGCTCCGGGATTAACTCCCTACACAGCCGCCGCCGCGCTCTGGCCGACTCCCTTCCTGTAAAAAATCAAGATGTCTGTTTTGACGCAAAGCCCGCACACTCTATCACAGCCTCGCGGCCTTCCTTTTTCAAAATTCTCTGACGGAATCGCTTGGAGTTTAATCGAGCGGCGCGTGTACTTTTATCGGGAAAGGGCGCGTGTTAACATTCGCGTCTCGTTCACCGCGTAAGCTCCCGTAGCTCAGTGGATAGAGCATCTGCCTTCTAAGCAGAGGGTCGCTGGTTCGAGTCCAGCCGGGGGTATTCCAGTCCGACCGTGTCGGCGGACGCCGCACAGCTTGTCAGCGTCCCGCACGGTTGGTAGTATGAGTTTTCCGTTTGCTTCCCCTGTGTGGCGGCTATAGCTCAGTCGGTTAGAGCGCCTGACTGTGGATTAGGAGGCCGTGGGTTCGAGCCCCACTAGCCGCCCATCAAAATTTAGAGGGCCATCCGGCCCAACGCTCTTCGTTCCAACTCAACGTACAAGCTGAAGGTTTCCTTCATCATGAAAGTGCCGCAGTTCACACTCTTCGGTTTCAGGCGACCGCGTGAGGTCGTCGGCTCGACTCTGGGCAAGCTGGAAAAGACGGTAATGGAGGAGGCCTGGGGGCGCGGGCAGCTCAGCGCAAGCGACATCTATCGCGCCTTCGGCGAGCGCACAGCCTACACGACCTGGATGACGACGCTCGACCGGCTCTACAAAAAGGGTTTGCTCAAGCGCGAGAAGACGGGGCGCGCATATCTCTATTCGCCGCGTCTGACGCGCGAGGAGTTCGAGCGCGGCGTAGCCGAAGACGTGCTCGACGAGCTGATGGAACGCAGCGGCGGCGCGGAGCCTCTGCTCGCGTGCATCGTCGATGCCGTCGGCGAGCGCGACCGCGCGCTGCTCGACGAGCTGCAACGGCTGGTCGAAGAGAAGAGGCGCGAACTGAAAGATCAGGAGTGAAAAGGACGTGTACGAACTGCTCGGCATCTGTCTGGTACTCTCCACCCTTCTGGCGCTCAACGCCTTCGCCTCCGCGCTGGCCGAAGGCGTCTGGCGCGTAGTCGCGCCGCGCGTCTCACGGTGGCCCGCGTCGGCGCGTGCTCGCCTTCTGTTCGCGCTGCGCGTGTCGCCTTCGGCGCTTGCCGCCGCGATTGTCTTCGCGCTGGTCGTCCCTGCTTATCTTCTGAACGAGCCGCCTAACACGGGCGAGCGAGTCGGGGCGAAACTGCTCATTCTCGCCACGGCCTCGGCGGCAGGGGTGTTGCTGGCGTGCTGGCGCGTGGCGCGAACGTGGCGCGCGACCCGACGGCTCTCGCGCGACTGGATGCAACACGCCGAACCCGTCGTGATCGAAGGTCTGCAGTTCCCTGCCTACAGCATCCGCCACCGATTCCCGGTTATCGCAGTCATCGGCGTCGTCCGCCCACGGCTGTTTATTGCCGCGCAGATTTTCGACACACTCACCGCGGAAGAACTGACCGCCGCTCTGGCGCACGAGTGCGGGCATGTTGTGGCGCGAGACAACCTGAAGCGCGCGGTGTTACAGGCCGGACAGGACGCGCTTCTACTCGCTCCCCTCGGACGCTCTCTGCGGCGCGAGTGGCAGCGTGAGTCGGAGCTTGCCGCGGACGAGTTCGCCGCCTCTGCCGGCTCCGTCGCGGCACTCAACCTGGCCTCGGCCATCGTCAAAATTTCCCGACTGATCCACGGCGGTGCGCGCCCAACGTTGCCCGCGGGCGCGCACCTGCTCGGCGACGAAGAGGGCGGCCTCTCGCATCGCGTTCGCAACCTGCTGCGTCTGGCCTCCTCATCCGAGGGCACGCGCTCGAACGCGAGTCTGCGCGCGGGGGCGGCGATAACAATAGAGATGTGGCTTGGCCTCTGCATCTGCGCCGCGGGGTCGTTCATCATCACACACCCTTTCGTCCTGAAGGCCACACACACGGCCATCGAGCGAGTCGTCGAGACGCTGAGATAAACCCGCGAGATATCGACTGCACATCTTCGTTACACGCGAACCGACTCCGCTCCCTACCTCACCCGCGAAGCGGCGAAGGCCGTCAATCCCTTCAGGCATCAGGACAGTTGATGACAGAGAGTTGCTGACAGAGGCTTGCCGCCGCTCGCAACGTGATTGTTGAAGAAATGCAATGACAAGTCCCGCTTCGATGTTCTATATTTGAAGTGCGCTCCCGATAGTGAGAGCGCACTTGCCCTCTTGAAGTAGAGCCGATCCGGACTCTCCCGCAGCCGCCGAACCCGCCTGCATCGGTCAATTTTGTTGGACGGAAGAAACTCCCGAGACCCGCGTTGTAGTTTGTTTGGTCGGGCTTCTGGAAAAAGTTTGCGTTTGATGTTAGTCTCCCGCTGCCTGCACGACCGCGAAACCCAAGCGGAACGGTGGCCGTGCTCTTCCCGTCCTTTTTCTTCTGACTTAAACCGGATGAACCGACTGCCGAAGTCACACGTGAATCGTCCCGCGGGTCTGCCGCTCGCGGGAGAGACCGCTGCCCCTCGCGGCCTTATTCATTTCAAAGCCTTCATCAAGCTTCAAGCACAAAGGAACCCCCGATGCGCGCAATTTCCCGACTCCTTCTTTCCGCCGCCATTCTGACTCTACTAACCGCAAACGCTTTCCCGCAAAAGCGACTCTGCCCGAAGCCGCCGCCCTCGCCCTTCAAGCACGACGGCGAGATCGTCACCATGTTCGACAGCCGGGCCGGCGGGATGCGTACAACGCTCGAACATCCGCGCCCGCTCGGCAGAGGCACAGACCTCTACTATCTTGCGGCCTCATTCATGCACCAGAACCCGCAACGCCCCGGCACGCCCGCCCTCGACCTCGTCATCTATTCGACCTCGCCCACCGCGCATCTACACAACGGTCAAGACCTCGTCCTCATGCTCGACGGACAGCCGCGCGCTCTCAATCGAAACGTGAGCTACGCTTCGCTCCCCGCGGGCGGTGGCAGCTCGGCGCGGCTCACGCTCTCCTACGCGGAAGCCTCCGCGCTCACACACGCGCGCAAGGTCTTCGTGCGGGTCGGCGGAAACGAGATCGAATTGACGAATAATCATCTTGAAGCACTGCGCGAAATCCTCAGCCTGATGGCCCCTTCGCCGGGCCGTTGGCAGACCGCCGAAGCGCAGTCTGCGAGATAGCGCAGCGAGACTTCACACGGGGCACAGCAGCAAGGCACGAAGAGAAGAAAGACTGCGGCAGGGCACGAAGAGTAGAAAGACTACGGCGGACGGGTTTCACTCTCGTTTGAGAATCGAAACTCGCCCGCCGTAGTCTTTTCGTCTTTGTCAGTCTTTCCTTCTTTGTCCGTCGCAGTCTTTTCGTCTTCGTTTAGATTGCCGGAGCGGTTAACGCGTGTAGCCTTTGGGAAAGTAGATTTCCCCTCCGGTCAGACCGGCGACAACGCGCACCTTGTGGAAGCCTTTCTCGGGATGGGTCGAGAGATACGTGAGCGCGAACTGTCTGGACAGCAGCGCGTCGATGTCTTTGAGGAAGTGGTCGATGCTGACGGGCGCACCCGTGCCGTGAAAGAAGGCACGCCCGCCCGTCTCATCCGAGAGACGGTCGAGCGACCCCTGCCCGTTGCCGACGAGACTCTGGTCGCCCCCGCCGACCGTCGGGGCGAAGATCGAGTAGACGGCGACACTGAGCCGCTGCGCCTCGTTAACCGTGCGCTGAAGATCAAGGCTGTTCGCGGGGCTGGAGTTTGAGTAACCGCGCGAGAGGTCTATGCCGTCACTGAGGAGCAGCACGGCGCGACGACCGACGGGCTGCGACTCGAAACGCTTGAGCGCGTCACGCGTCAGCGTAAACGGATTGTAGGGCGAGGCGGCGGTCGAAGAGAGAGGGATGCGCAGAGCCTTCGCCGCGCGTTCGAGGTCGCCCGTGAACTTCTGTCGAACGCGGAGCGAGCCAGTGCTGAGATAGCCGACCATGACGCGCGAGCCGGGCGGAAGCTTCCTTATAAAGTCCGCGATGCCTTTGATCTCGTTGCTCAGCGATGAGACGAGGTCATCCTGTATGAGCACGGCGAGCGTCAGCGGCGAACGTCCCGCACCGCGCGTCGCGAGAATCTCCTGCTTCTCGCCGTCCTCGAAGACCTGTAAGTCGTCAAGGTAGCGCACCTCGGTCTGCGGCTCGCGTTCGGGCAGGCGCAGGGTCACGGGTATCGTCACCGTGCGAACGTCGCGCCGAACATCGCCGCGCCCGCCCACGTCGGTTCTCTTCTGCGCCACCGCGCCAAAACCAGAAGCGCAGACGAGCACGGACAACAGCGCGGCGGAAAGTTTTCTGAACAGTCTTCTCATCGCCCCTCCTCGGGCTATCCTTCGCCTCCCGCGAGGCTCTGCTATTATAGCTTGTCGATTGGTTGAAACGTATACGGGTCGGGCCCGCAGGGGAATGCGAAGCCCATCTTCGGGCGCTTCTGTTTCGTGTGACGAAGAGTTTAGACGCTCGGGTATCTGAGGTTTGATGCACTGTTTACCGGAAAACGTTCGGCGGGGGCAAGGTTGAGTAAAGAGGCGCGAGACAACAGAATCTCTTCGGGCGAGCGGATGAAGGCAATGCTTTTGCGCTGGTCGCCGCTGCTTGTCTTCCTTATCCTCGCGCTGCCCGTACCGGCCTTCTTTCTTTTCCGCTACTTCAAAGCCGCCGAGAACCCTGGCGAGTACATGCTCTTCGCCCTCACATCACTCGGCGTCTTCTCTCTCTTCGGCCTGGTCGCGGCCTTTGCAGTCGTCATGTACCGGAGGTTCTGGGAGAAGAGACTGCGCGAGCGGCTCGCGACTGACGGAGTGACCGCCGACGAGCTTTCGTTGTTCATGTCCGAGCTACCCACAGAGCAGCGCCACACGCTCAAAGATATGGAGGCGCACAACCCTCTCCTCGCAGACGCATACCGCGAGACCCTCGCCGCGCGTCTCACGGCCACGCGCGTACTCGCCCGCGCAAGGGGCGATGCCGCGCTCGTCGAGCGTCGCTTGAAGAGCGTCTCCGTTTTACAAGCAAAGGGGCGCGCGGAGCTTGAGGAGGACTTACGTAAAGACCGCACGCGATTAGAACGTGTCGGACGCGAAGCCGACGAGCACGCGCGCGAGATGGAAGCGCGCCTACAGTTGATTGAAGCGATGGCGAGCCGCGACGTGAGTCAGGCCGAGACCGAGCTTGCACTCCGCCGCCTCGGCTCCGTCAGCGAAAACCTTCCGCTCAGTCTCACATCCATCCGACAGGAACAAGAGGCGCGCGAAGAGATCGAGCAGGAACTCCGCGAACTTCCCGCCCCGCCCGAGCAACGTCCGGGCACTTGAGGCTGAACCGCACATCTTTCAAACATAATAACCGCCGCCCGAGCATGCTCCTTCAGTCTATATCACTTATCACTTGAGTAGATATGAAGGGCTGCTTCACCGCAGAGGCGCTGAGGACGCAGAGGGGGCGCAGAGATAATTCAAGCCTCAGCGCCCCTCTGC
>JAVRON010000139.1:0-25887 GCA_032162705.1 Acidobacteriota bacterium | reverse complement strand
TTCATCCTTCATCCTTCATCGTTCATCGTTCATCGTTTCTTTCATCTCTTCTTTCGTTTCCGCCGCTCGCAGCTTACAATTGCGTTCGCGCGAACCTCCCTGCACGACTCGATGGCTGTAGTGAAAGAGTGACATGAGCGAACCAGAGAAATGTCCGATGGGCAAACATCCTTGGCTGGCGACCTTTTTGGTCGTCGCCTTCCTGCTCGTCTTCGCGGCGCACAAGCTGGGGCTGTTGTGAGTCGGCTTCAGAGCGGCGGCGTCTGCTGCTGTTCGGCTTCGGCGGCCTGCTTGCGCAGTTGGTCGATGATGGAGTTGATGGCGCTGGCGTGCGCGCCGTTGGGCGCGAGTTCGAGGTACTTCTCGTAGGCGGCGACCGCCTCCTTCCAACGTTCAAGCTTCTCAAGATTTCTCGCCAGCAGCTCGTAGAGGATCGGCTCGGTGTCGGAGAGTTGCGTGATGGCTTTGCGAAAAGCATCCGCCGCCTCTTCGTAGCGCCCCTTGTCTTCGTAGACGATTCCCATCCCCGTTAAGGCTTCGGGTTGGAAGCCTCCGGCCTCGCGCAGCGCGCGACGATAAGAGGCGAGCGCCGAGTCCGTGTCGGCAAGCGAGCGCATGATGCGCCCTTCGACCGCGGAGGCTTCCGGGTAGACGGGGTGTTCGCGTCGTGCCGCCTGAATCTCTGCGAGCGCCGAGTCGAAGTCCTCCTGCGATTCGAGCGAGCGCGCAAGCCCGAGATGCGCTGAAGGAAAGCGCGCACGAAGCTTCAAAGCCTGCCTGTATGAATCCACCGCCGCAGCGGCGTTTCCCTTCTCAAGCTCTCCTTCGGCCCGCTGGAATGAAAGCTCCGCCTCGTCGTTCGTCTTCGTGAGCACGACACTCAACGCACCGCGCTGCCCCGGCAGAACCGCAAGCGTGCGCTCCGCGAACCCGCCCGCGCGGACGCGCAGAGTGTGACGGCCCGGCGTGAGCTTGAGTTGCAGCTTGCCCAAAGCGTCCGCCGCACCGCGCCGCACTTCGTCAACCCAGACGAACGCGCCCGGCTCGGTGCTGACGTTGAGCTGCGCGCCGGCCCTGCTCGTACGAGCGGAAGAGGACGCGGGGCTTCGTGTGGGCGACGGCGCGGGAGACTTGACGCTGGCCTGTGTGAGTGTCTTGACGACAGCCTTTGTGGGAGTCTTGGCGGCAGGCTCCGCCGCGCGCGGTGATTTACGCTTTTGCACTGATGCTATGCCCTCAACGGATGCGACAAAGCAGAGCGCGGCGGCGCAAAGCACGAGCGACAGTGCACGCGTGTGCGTAGTTCGTATCTCTCCTCTAATCCTTGCTTCTCGCTTCACTGACAAACTCCCCTTCGCTTCACTGACAAGCCTCCTCCACTCGCTTCGCTGACAAGCTCCGTCACTCTTCCTCTTCATTCGACACTCGACGAGGCCGCGTGTTCTCGTTCGGCTGCTGCGTGGTGGCAGACGCGTTGATGTCGCGGCGGACGGCACGCGCGCCGACCTCCGGGCGAAAGCGACCCTGCTCGTCGTAGAGGCGTCGATACTGGAGCATGTTGCGCACGACACCCTGCACGTATCCGCGCGTCTCCTTGAAAGGGATGGCTTCGGCCCACTCGTCAATCTGGAGCGGGAGGCTTGCGCGCCAAGCGACGACGCGCCCGGGCCCCGCGTTGTATGCGGCGGCGACATACTCGATGCGCCCGTACTTGTCGAGTTGCTCGCGCAGGTACGAAGTGCCGAGCCGAATGTTTAAGCGCGGGTCGCTCAGAAGCGTCTCGGTCGTCACCTCGCCGCCGACATCGTAGCGCTTCGCCGTGATCCGCGCCGTCTCGGGTATCAACTGCATCAGTCCGTAGGCGTTCGCCGAAGAGACGGCGCGCGGGTTGAAGACAGACTCCTGGCGGATAAGCCCCGCGACGGTGTATGGGTCGAGCGTGCGTGCGCGCGACTCCTGCGTGATGGTGTCCCAGTACGCGAGCGGGTAGAAGACATCCCACTCGTCGCGCGTCAACTCCTCCGGCTCCATCTGCGAGTAATCGGGGAAGCTGCGCTTGAGTGTGTTGAGTGCCTGCACGTTGTCGTTGCGCGCGCGGTAGAGCTGCGCCTTTGCGAGATTAAGCTGCGGGCTTGCGGGTACTGTTTCGAGCGCCCTGTCGAGTTCGGCGTGCGCGGCCTCGTCCCAAGCGACCGCGCTCAACTGCTCGGCCTTCAGGAGCCGCGCGGCTTCGGCAGGCCCGGCAGTCTCTTCCGCCGTCGTGACCGGCTTTAGATTCTCGACCGCGCGCGCGAGCACGCCCGAGTCCGTCTTGATGGGCGACTTCCTTACCTGTCCCGCGTTCCTCAGCGCGTCGAGCCGCTGCTTGGCGAGATAGCCGTACCAGTTGGCCTCGTAACGGACGAGCATCGCCTCGTAGAGCGTCTGCGCCTCGCCGAGGTTTCCGGCACGCTCCGAGTCACGCGCGGCCCAGTAGCCCGCCTTGCCTCGGTTGTCCGTGTTGCGACCGGCGTAATCGGCCAGATGCTCGATGAGAAGGCGCGCAGACTCCGCGAAGTTCTTCGCGTCGTGCGCGGCCCAAGCGACCTCGAACTGTGCGCCCGCGACTTCAGGCTCGCCGGGGAACTGCTGGACGGCGAGGCGGTCGAAGAAGAGTGCGTCCGACTCGTTCTTCGCATCCTTCGCGGCTTGTCCGGCGGCGACGAGCGCGAGCATCGTCGAACGACTCTGAGGGAATGCGCGGCGCAACTCTTCGAGCGTCGCACGCGCCTGCGGCCACTGCTTCGCGCGTGCGTAAGTTTGCGCGAGGTAGCTCAAAGCCTCCGCACGCGTCTCGCCCGCCGAAGCAGAGACGGCGCTCAACGACTCGATTGTTTCCGGCGCGCGGCGCGCGTTGAAAGCGGCCACGCCGCTTCGGAGTTGCGTCTGCGGCGTGCGCGTCTCAGGGAAGCGACCGAAGGCGTCCTCGTAAGCCGCGACCGCGTCGGCGTAGCGTTTCGCCTTGAAGAGTCTTTCGGCGCGCGTCGTCGCCTCGTCTGCGCTCGCGGGCGCACTTGTCGAGCCGAGGCGTGCGAAGCCAGCGGCGGCCTCCGCGTCCTTCTCGCTCGACACAGGCGCGTAGAAGTAGAGGCGGCGGAAGGCAGCGAGAGCCTTCGACTGTTCCCCGCCCTGCTCGTATGCTCGCGCCGTCAAGAGCAGCGCGTCGGCGTCGTCCGCGTCGGCCAGCTTCTTCACTGCCGCCGGAACGCCCGAAGCCTGACCGTCCCCTGCGAGCAGTTGCGCGGCACGAATCACGGCGTCGCGCGCGCGCAGAGAGTCCGGGTAGTCGCGCGCGAGTTCTTCAAACGCGGCGCGCGACTCGGCACGGCGCGCGGCCTTCTCCAAAGCGTCTCCGCGCAGCCACAACGCGTAATCACCCACGCGCGTGTCGTCCTTAAAATCCTCTGAGCGCAATAGCGCGGCAGCGCCCGCGTAGTCGTGTGCCTCAAGGCGTATGCGTGCGCGCAGGAGCTGCGCGAGCGCGCCGGTGCGTGTGCCCGTGTAGGCGCTGGCGAGCTGCGTGACCACCCCTTCGGCGGGGAGCGTCGCGCCGCGCGTGAGCATGCGCAGGCGCTCGTATCCGGCAGGCTCGTCGGCGCGCGCCGTCTGCGTGCTGCAACTCGCGACCGTGAGCGGAAGCACTGATGCGAGCAGCATCATGGCTGAGAGCGCGACGACAAATCCGGCGCGATTACGTGGAAGCCTGATGTTTGACGAACTCATAGTTCCTCGTTTGATGACGCGAAGCACGCGCGGTTTGCAAATCGCGCGCATATGTTTCGGGGGAGTTGAATTATAACCGCTTCCGGGCAGGCGTGCGCTTAAAAACAGAACGACGTGAGCGAGCGGGTTAAAGGCGGAAGCCGAAAAGCGGAAACTGAAAGGCAGAAGCCCGACCATGAGGGAGGGCGTTTGGTGAAAGGCGAAAGGCGAAGGGCGAAATGCAGAAGTTAAGAGAGCATCGCTCTCTTCATTCTTCCTTTCCCCATTCCCCTTTCGCCCTTCGCCTTTCGCTTCACGGTCGGGCTTTCGGTAACTCTTGCTTTGCTCTTACGCGTTGGCGTTCGCGCCGGGGTAGTCCGCGCCGAGCTTGGCGGAATCGCCTTCGGCGAGCATGTTGACCAGCTCGCTGTGGAAGTAGTCGTAGCGGTGCGACACTTCGGCACGGACGCGCTTGTCGTACATCTGGCGCGAGCGGTCGATGTCTTCGCGCAGGCGGTCGTAGAGGTCTCCGGCGTCGCGCCCCTCGCGTACCTTCTGCTCGTTGTAGAGCTTGATCTCGGAGACGAGCAGGCGCGCGAAGCGCCGCGCCTCGTTGTGGAAACGCTTGTCCTCCTCAGAGACCTCGACGGGAAAGTCCATGTCCATCGCGCCGTAGCGGCGGGCGCTGCCGAGCGGCGAGACCGGCAAGATCGGCTGCGCCGTCGAAGCCTCGGGCTGCGGCGCATAGCTCTGCGCGGGCGCGGACTGCTGCGGCGGGGCGAACGAAGCCTCTGGCTGCGGCGCATGCGAAGGCTCGGGCGCGTGCGAAGGCTCCGGCTCGGCTTCGGGCTGCGGCTCGCGTTCGTACGCCTGAGACGGTGCGGACTCTTGGCTCTGTGGCTGTGCTTCTTCGCGTTGCGGCTGTGCCTCTTCGCGTTGCGTTGGTGCCTCTTCGCGTTGCGTTGGTCGGGCGGGTTCTTCTTCGCGTTGCGGCTGTGCGGCGGACTGCGTCTGAGCGGCGGCGGGACGCGCGGCACTCTTCTCGGTCGAGGGCTGTCTGCGTGCGGCCAGAAGCTCGACCGCCATCCCTGAGACGCGTACGAGTGTCTCAAGGGCTTCGAGGTTGACGGCGTCCGCATCCTGTCCGGCGCTGTCGGCGTAGAGCACGGCCACAGCCTTGTCGCGTGCGACTAAGGGGACGGCGACAATGCGTTGCGGAGGCTCGCCGCCGAAGTGCTGGTAGATGGTGTGGTCTTCGGCGTGTGAGCCAGGCTCGCCCGCCCACGTCGAGCGCGTGCGCGCGACCTCGCCCAGAAGCGTGTCCGTCTGGAGCGGAAGCGAAAGCTCGCGCACCGCATCGTCGCCGACCGTGCCCGCGAGGCCCCGCGCACGCCAGCCCGTCGCGCGCTCGTTCTTCACGACGAAGAAGGCGATGCGCGGAGCGAAGGCGGCAGAGCGATTGACGAGCGCGTTGAGCACGTCGGCCTGCGTATGCTGTGCGTCCAGTTCATCCACCGCCGCTTTGATGAGCGCGATGTCCGAGGAGGCGCGCGCGCGCGTGCCTTCGGCGGCGGCGGCCTCGATGCCGAGGTTGCGCGCGTTGCGCAGGTGGTCTGCGACGGCGATGGCGAGCGGCGCTTCGGGCGAGGCGGCAGGCTCGTCAAGTCGCTCGCTGAAGTGCGAGAGCGCGTCGGTGAGTTGTTCACGCAGTCGCTCTACCTCTTCCTTCAAACCGCTCAAGCGGTGGCTTACGTAAGACTCTATGTCGGCGCGCAAGCTCTTCTCCAAGTCAACGCTGGACACGTTTACTGTCTCCTTTGTGGGCGTGTTTGTATTCGCGGCGCGGAGTCGAGGCACCGCGAGACCGGCTTCTAAAGGGGGGTGCACGTCTTCCGGCAAGTCTCCGGTCGGGTTTTCAGGGTCAGCCCTTCAGACACCCTTAAATACTCGCGGGTGCAGGCTCAAAAGGATTATGGACGCCGCGGCGGAACAGTGTCAAGAGACTCTTTTTTCGCCGTTTTCGATTTGCGATTTTAGATTTTAGATTTATCATCTGAGGCCGAACGCCGAAGACCGGGAGGGAGAGCGACCGAAGCACGCCGTCCCGTGGCAGCCGAAATTCCCGACGATGCCCAACAGTATTCTTATCGCAGACGACTACGACGACAATCGGGAACTCCTGCGCCTGATGCTGGAGACCGAGGGCTACCGCATACGCGAGGCGCGCAACGGGCGCGAAGCTTTAGACGCGGCGCGCGAGGAAGCGCCCGATGTGGCGCTCATAGACCTCTCGATGCCCACGCTCGACGGCTGGGGGCTGCTGCGCGAGATGCGCGCCGACGAGCGTACGCGCCGAGTCCCCTGCGTCGCCGTCACCGCGTTTGCCGCCAACCAGGATCGACTCCGCGCGCTCGAAGCAGGCTTCGACGCATATATCTCGAAGCCCTTCCGCGCCAAAGAACTCATCGAGCTGGTCAACAGCTTCGCACGCCGCGACGGTCAGGATAGCGACGGCGGCAATCTTCCCACCTGAAAATCTTCCGACATCTTCCGACCATGACTGAGAGCGACAGACAAGACGCAGACGACCTGCAAGGCGCAGACGACCTGCAAGGCACAGACGACTTGCCGGAGGCGGGCGTGATTCTGGTCGCCTTCGAGAAACTCTTCGGCGGCGGGCGCGGCGTCCGACGCTTCCCGCGCTCGAACCTGCGCCACGTAGAGCTGCCACACGACGCCATCCTCATCGAGCAGAACCCGAAGAAGTCGAGTGAGTGGGCCCAACTCGCACGCGGCGGGCGACGCGTCGCATGGGTCATGCGTGACGGCCACTACCTCGCACGCGTCGTTGACGGCGAAGCCACCTTTCTGAATTGATAAGTGATGAGTGATGAGTGATAAGAAAAAGCTTTTTCTTATCACTCATCACTCATCACTTATCACTTATCACTCATCACCCGTCAGCTTTCTGCGCCCGCGCGACTCGTGATAAACTCGCGTCCATGAAAGTCACCTCGCACATTTGTTGCACGGATTAGTGCCGCGCTCAGTCTCTCTCCGTAGCAGGCGACGCCTAATCTTCGTAAACTAAATTCAACCGGGGAAGCGCCCGCGACGTTTCTTTCGAGGAGCGTTTGTGGCGGCGGTCGCATCCCACTCGCCGCTCGGTCAACGCGTGCCAGCGTGGGGCCGGGCCGAAAGGAGCCACATGAAAGTTCTGGACAGCTTCATCGAAAACTTATACACGGGCGAGTCCGTACAGGTCGGGCAGCTCAAGGTCACGCCGGTCTTTATACGCGAAGAGGCCGCGCTTCCCTATCTCGAATTCGAGGAGGCGCTGAGGCGCGAACTCGTCGAGGTCACTGAAGTCTCCGAGGGCGGCAGCGTCCCCAATCTCTTCGTCAACAACAAGGCCGACCGCGACGTGATTATCGTTGACGGCGAGCTGCTCGTCGGCGCGAAGCAGAACCGCGTCGTCAACACGACCATCGTCGTCCCCGCGCACACGTCCGTCGAGATTCCCGTCACGTGCGTCGAGCAGGGGCGCTGGCGCTATACCTCGCGCGGCTTCACGAGCGGCGACAGCCACTCCTACTCCAGCCTTCGCTCGCTCAAGCATCGCACGGTGACCGACTCCCTGCGCTCGACGGGCAGCTACACCTCCGACCAAAGCTCGATCTGGGGCGACATCGAAGCCAAGATGGACAGAATGGCAAGCCCGAGTCCGACGATGTCGTTGAGCGACGTGTACGAGTCGAGCGTGAGTCGCGAGGATGAGGCGCAGCTTGAAGAGGAGGTCAAGTCGCAGCCCGGACAGGTCGGTTATTTCGCATACGTGCGCGAGGGGTTCGCGGGCGGCGACGTGTTCGGCTCGTCCGAGCTGTGCCGCGCGAAGCTCTCGAAGCTTTTGCGCGGCCACTATCTCGACTCGCTCGACACGTTCATTGAGTTCCCGCGCTTGACCGTCGAGCAGGTTTTGGGTCAGTTGCGCGACGCCAATCCCGAGCAGTTCGCCTCGGTCGGCAAAGGCTCGGAGCTACGCTTCGAGGCGGCGGGCGTGCAGGGCGCGTGCAAACTCGTCGATGAGACGATCCCGCACCTCGCAGTCTTCCCGAAGCTCAACTGAGCCGCACGCGAGGATGATAAGAAAGCCGCCGGCCCGTCTCGTCAAATCAGATGAGACGGGCCGGCGGCTTTCTTAGGCACACATTCAATCGCACTCAGGCGCGGCGTTCGAGGACGAGGCGGGCGACACCGCGCAGAAGAGCAGTCGGCCTCTCCAGCGAGTCGAGCGCGGCGCACGCATCTTCGTAGACGCGTCGGGCGCGCGCGCGCGCGGCTTCCAGCCCGTAGAGCGAAGGGTATGTGACCTTCTGCGCGCGCGCGTCCTTGCCGGGCGTCTTGCCGATGTCGTCGGCGCTCGCCGTCACGTCAAGCAGGTCGTCCGTAATCTGAAAGAGCAGCCCGAGGTCGTGAGCGTAGCGCGAGACCTCTTCCGTTTCCCCGTCACTTGCGCCCGCGATTAACGCGCCCGCGCGTGCCGAGGCGACGATGAGCGCGCCGGTCTTGCGTCGATGGATAAGTTCGAGTTCTTCGCCGCCGACATCCGTGCGCGCTTCGGCTGCGAGGTCGTGCGCCTGACCCGCGACCATCCCCTTCGGAGTCCCCGCGGCGCGCGCCAGCTCCGCGACGAGCCGGACACGTAGAGAGGCTTCGAGCGTCTCGTCTTCGGCGATGGTTTGAAAGGCGAGAGACTGTAGAGCGTCGCCCGCGAGTATCGCCATCGCCTCGCCAAATTTGACGTGGCAGGTCGGACGACCGCGGCGCAGCTCGTCGTCGTCCATCGCGGGCAGGTCGTCGTGGACGAGCGAGTATGTGTGAATCAGCTCGAAGGCGCAGGCCGCTCTCAAAAGCCGCTCGGGCGTAGCGCCGAACGCTTCGCCTACGGAGAAGACGAGCAGAGGGCGGAAGCGCTTGGCGGGCGCAAACAGGCTCCAACGGATGGCGGCATGTACCGACGGCGGGTCTTCATGCTCGGCGGGCACTAACTCGTCCAGCTTCATCTCGACGAGCGAGCGCACGCGCGAAGCGTAGACGCGCACCTCTTCGGCAGAAGCCTCGTGCGGGCGCGCGTCCTCAGCCGACGCTTGATGCGGGCGCGCGTCTTTGTCCGACGCTTGAGGCGGGCGCGTCTGTTCGTCCGGCGCTTGGTGCGGGCGCGACTCTTGGGCTGAAGCGTCGGCAGCGCGCTCGGCATCAGCCGCGCTCTCTTCAAAAGACGGTCTCGTCATCCGCCTCGCTCTCTTCATCGATAAGCTCTTCACGCTCGAACGGAACGGCGATGGTCGAGCCGTCGCCGCCGCGCAGCAGCACCTCGATACGCCGCTCGGCCTCGTTCAAACGCTCCTGGCATTCGCGCGACAGTTTCACGCCCTGCTCAAAAAGCTCAAGGCTCTGCTCCAAAGGCAGATCGCCGCGCTCAAGCTCGCGCACGATGCGTTCGAGCGAGGCAAGCTGCGCCTCGAAGTTCGGAGGCGGCGCAGTCGCGTTCTTCTGTTCTCGTTTCGGCATCTCTTCTGTTAGTGATAAGTGATGAGTGATAAGTGATAAGAAAGAAAATGCGCGGTGTTGTTTTCTCTTATCACTTATCACTCATCACTTATCACTACCTCACTCCTCTGCGGTGCGTCTGGTTTTGCGGCGGCGGGGCTTGCATCACGGCGGGCAGGCTCGAAGAGAGGCGAGTCGCAATCTCGCCTGCGAGCTGTTCATCCTTGACCGTGACGATCTTCCAGAGGTCGCCCTCGCGCCGCATCGACAGCTCGACGGGACGGTCGCCCGCCTTGAGTCCGACCGTGGCCGCGTCGCCGCGCTCCGTGACGCTCGTCGCTTGTCTTACGCCCAACGCCCTGACGAAGAACGGCAGGCGCGACGACGAGTCGTCTTTTGAAAAACCCTTTACCTCGCGCATGATCTCGTCGCGCATGGTCTCGCTCACGCGCGGCAGGAGTCGCGGCAGCGCCGTCGAGAGCGAAGCGCGCACCTGTGGCGGCAAAGCGGAGTTCGCGCCCGTGAGATTGTCGATCTGCGGGACGAACCCCTGCGCGATCTGGTCTGCGTCGATCAGAGATTCAACCGTGTGTATGTCGTCGTGCTGCGCCGCGTCCACGAGCAGCGCCAGACTGTACGCAGGACTCTTCTTGTAGCTCTTCCACCACGCATAAGAGCCGACGAGCAGAACGAGCACCACGCCTGCAACGATCAGACCCACGACGGACAGAAGGCGGCCCGTGCGGCCAAAGCGCCGACGACGCCCCTTCTGCGCCCCTTCGGCGCGCGCGCGCTCCACGTCGATGACGATGCGGCTCCTGCGTCCGCGTCCCGCCGGCTGCGTCATCAGTTCTCCCCTGCCCCCTCGAACTCTTCCACTTCGGTTCTCCTCTACCCTCTCGACCTCTCCCACTCAGTTCTCTTCTGCGTTCTCGACCTCTTCCACGCGGCAGCGCAGCGCGCCCTCAGAGAGACGCACGCGCACGCGCTCGCCCACACTCACGCCGCGCGTCGAACGTAATAGTTGGCCGCCCGCCCCTTGCGCCAGCGCATAGCCGCGCCCGAGCACCGCGAGCGGCGACATCGCGTCGAGCGACACGGACGCCACCGCCAGACGCGTACGCGCGTTATCAAGTCGCGCGCGCGCCGCCGCCTCAAGCGCCGCGCCCTCAACCGTCAGACGCACGCGCGAGCGCGAGGCCGCCGCAGACATCTGCGCGGGCGACAGTTTCCCCATTGCGGCTTCGAGCCTTCGGCGTGCAGACCTTTTGAACTCCGCCGCGCGGCGTTCGAGACTGCGACTCGCGTCGTCCAACTCCTCGCGCGCAACACGCAGACGCATCCGCACCTCGTCGAAGCCGCCGGACATGGCCGCCTCCTGCACACGCGCACGCTCCGAGAGCACACGGTAGCGCGCGGCATTGACAAGACCGTGTGTGAGTCGCTCGACGTATCCGCCGATCTCATCCTCGCGCTCGGCGACGATCTCGGCGGCGGCGGTCGGCGTGGCGGCGCGCACGTCCGAGGCGAAGTCCGAGATAGTGAAGTCCGTCTCGTGCCCGACCGCGGAGATGACGGGCACGCAGGAGGCGCGTATGGCGCGCGCCACCTCTTCTTCGTTGAAGGCCCAGAGGTCTTCACTCGAACCGCCGCCGCGTCCCACGATGATGACATCGACACAATCCTCGCTCCGCCCCTCTGTGAGCGCGCGCAGGTGATGCTCGTTCAGAGCGCGTATGGCTCGCGCGACTTCAAGCCCCGCGCCCTCGCCCTGCACGCGTGTCGGCGCAAGCAGGATGCTGACGGTGCGCGTGCGCCGCTCGACGGTGCGGATGATATCGCGTATGGCCGCGCCGGTCGGGGAAGTGACCACGCCCACACGACGCGGCAGCAACGGCAGCTCCCGCTTCAAAGATTCGTCGAACAAGCCTTCGGCAGCGAGCCTCTCCTTCAACTGCTCGAAGGCGACACGCAATGCGCCCGCGCCCACGGGGTCGAGCGCCTCGACCATCAATTCATACTCGCCGCGCGGCTCGTAGACCGTGAGCCGCCCGCGCACGCGCACCAGCAGCCCGTCCGAAGGCCGAAAGCGTATGCGGCAGTTCACACCGCGAAAACAGGTCGCACGCAACTGCGCGCCCGCGTCGCGCACGGTAAAGTACCAGTGCCCAGACTGCGCCGGACGGAAGTTCGAGATTTCGCCCTCGACCCAGACCGAGGCGAAGCGGTTCTCAATCGCGCCGCGCACCTGCGAGGTCAGCTCCGACACGCTGAGCGGCCTGCGCTCCGCCTCGTCGAACAGTGACATGAGAATGGGGCGTGTCATCTTTCTGAGAGGATACACGAAAATTGCCACGGAGACACCGCAGGCAAGAGAGCCGGACGTTAGTCAGCAAGCACTCAAGGCGCGGGAGTCGCCGTCGTTGTCGCCGCCGCAACGCCGACCGCCGGGCTGAGGCGGATGGATGCGCCGTCGCGCGCCACCTTTACGCGCACGCGTGCGTCGGTGCGCGCCCCTGCGTCCGACTCGTATGTGATCGTGTAGGCGGTGCGCAACTGCGCGGCCACGTCGTCGTATGCGCGCTGCAACTGTTCGAGGCGTGTGATTGCGTAGTAAGTTCCGCCGGAGACTTCGGCGAGGCGGCGTCCCTCCGCGTCGGCGCGCGAGGTGAGTTCGAGGAAGCGCGTGCGTACGGGGTCGAGCGTCGCCGTCGTGTCCGTGCTGCCCGACTCGGGGATAAGCCCCGAAGGGACGTAGAGCGGGTAGATGATCGCGCCCGTCTCGTAGACCGCGTCGATGATCGAGGGGAACGTGAGGAACGAGCGATTGTCGTCGCCGTCCGAGAGGACGACGATGCCTGTGCGCTCGCCGCGCAGGGGCTTGAGTAGATCGACGAGCGAGTAGCCGAGCGCGTCGTAGAGCGCGGTCGCGCCGCCCGCCTGAATATCCTTGATGCGCTCGGTGAGCACATGTCGGTCGGCGGTGAAGTTCGAGACGAGCTGCACGTCGTCGCGAAAACTGACGATGGCGATGCGATCCTGGGGCCCCGCCGTCGAGAGGAAGGCGAGCGCGGCCTTGCGTATAAAGTCGATTCGCTCCTCAAGGCTCCCCGACACGTCTAGCAGAAGAATGAGGTTGAAGGGCGCGCTCGTCGGAGTGACATCCGTCACCGTGCGCTCGACTCCGCCCTCTGTGACGTTGAAGTCCTTCGCGGAGAGACCTGCGATGGCGCGGCCACCGTGGTCTGTGACGCGCGCCTGAACGCGTGCGAGCTTCGCGCCCGCGGGCGTACGCACGTCGAAGGGGCTTGTCGTCGCGCGCACTCCGAGCACAGGCTCGCCGCCGCGCGTCGGGAGCGTCTGGGCGTATTCGCCGACGAGCCGCGGCGCGACCTTGCGGATGGCGTCGATCAGTTCCGTGTCGCCGCTGCGGATAATGGCGCGTGCGGCTTCCGTGAGAGTGCGCTCGCGCAAGTCCGAAGGGACGTGACTCTCGTCCTTGACGCCGAAGAGAACCACGCCGCGCGCCGTCTCAAGGTCGAGCCTGATGCGCGTATCCTTCTCCGCCTTCTTATCCTCCGCCTCTTTATCCTCTACCTTCTTATGCTCCGCCTTTTTAGCTTCTTCTTTTATATCCTCCGCCTTCTTGGTTTCCGCCTTCTTATCTTCAGCCGCTTTATCCCGTGCCCTCTTATCCGAAGCCTTTTTAGACTTATCCGAAGCCCTTTTATCGTCGGCCTTCTTATCCTGTGCCTTCTTATCTTCCGTCTTTTTATCCTCTGTCTGCTTCTCCGGCTCCTTACCGTCAGCCTCCACGTCTTCCGACGCTCCGTCCGCTGCCTTCTTGTCTTCCGCTTTCTTGCCTTTCGCCTTCTTGTCCTCCGGCTTCTCCTCTGGGAAGCGGCCCGCGATCTCGAAGACGCCGCCGCGCTTCGTTTTGACTTTGGGTAGCTCGACTTCGCTGAAGAAGCGCGGGCGGCTGAGCGTCCAGCGGAAGCTATAGCGCAGTTCGTCAAGCGGAACGTCGGCGCGAATCGTTCCTGTGTCGGTCTTCGCCTCCGCTTCCGCGACGTTGCCGACAACATCAACCGCGCCCGCTTCCGTCTCGACGAACACGCGCGAGCGAGAGGGCACGCGCACTACGAGGTCTATGCGCTCGCGCTCGATCTGTGCGGCGCTCAAAGTCACTTTTCTGCCGTCCGAAGGGCGACCCGCCGTGGCGGCGTGCTCGCGCTCGACCTCGATTGTGATTGAGCCGCCGCTCTGCGCCACGCGCACGTCCTTTTCGCCGACCGATAACCCTGTGGCCGAAGTCGCGCGAATCGAGACTTTCTTCAACTCGTCCTCGGCCAGGACGGTCACGCGCCCCGTACGGTTCTTCACGTGCAGCTCGACGGGCGCAGCAGCGTCAAGCTCCCGCTCGAACCCTTGCGCGCGAGCCTCTGCTTGCGCGCCGAGCGACAGACACGTCAGCACGAGAACGAAGAAAGCGATTTTCTTAAGACGGAAGACGCGGCCGGGCGGCTCCGCGGCGGGGACTCGGTAAAACATAGGTCTGAATGTTGCTCCACGCACACGCGAGGGTCAAGGGGTCGGGAAGGATGAACGATGAACGATGAACGCTGAACTGAAAGGCATCTTGATTTCAGTTCATCGTTCAGCGTTCATCGTTCATCGTTTCTCGTTCATCCTTTTCTCTTGTGTATATACTCGCCGATGGCGTCGCGCAGCTCTTCGGTCTGCTCTTCGTTGAGGGAGCCTGTGACGGCACGTCCCTCTTGAAAGCCGATGACGGTGAGGCGACCGTCCATCTGGAAGTTGAAGGTGAAGGTGCTGCCGTTCTCCAGCTCGAAGACGAGTGTGGGCGAGACGCAAGCCGCGCTGTTTGACTCAAGGGGCATCGTTTGCCTTCTCCATATCTTTCGGATTTTTGTTTGGAACCGTCGCCGCAGCCGGGGCGAAATGTTTGGCGTTCGGTTTCCCGGTTCGGCGGCGGTGTTAGTTTAGCAGAGTCGCGCCCGACGGCTTAAGTATAGTCGCGCCGGATGGGTCGCGCACTCTGACCGTAAACTTTGCGGACGAGTCGCGCCGCCGCGTGTGTACGTTAGAGAGATTGCGCCGTCATGTGGGCATATTCTCAGTGTCAAGGCTCATAAACATATCCACGCGCGCCAAATTTCGTCGCTCGCGACGAACCGTGACGCACGCTGCGGCATCTGATATTTTGTTCGCGAGAGGTCAACCTCACTTCAATTTCGATTCGACGCTTTTCCGGTCTCCGCACTGTCGTTTTAAACATGCAGAATCATAAGAAGACTCATCTCGTCGTGTTCTCTGTGGCGCTCGTCGCGCTCGCGGTGCTCTTCACGCTTATCGTGAGGACGGGTTACAGCCAGTCGCAGTCGAAGCCACAGGGTTCGGCAGCCGCATCCGTCGGAGAGGGCCTGCGGCCCACGGCGGCCACGCGCGAAAGGCGCGTCGAAGCATCAGCCGGGACGAACGGCACAAACATTTCCACGCCGGGCACTAACTCTTCGACAACAGACACTAACATTTCCACGTCGGGCACTAACAATTCGACAACGGGCGCTTCCCTTTTCGCGGCGGCGGCCACACGCAACACGCTTTTGAAGTATGAGTTGAGTTGGGAGTTCGGCGGTAAGCAGCAGCGCGGCTGGTATCTCTACACGCCGCTCATCTCGCGCATGCTGGAGACGGATAGGGACGCGGCGACGAATGATTTTGCTTCGGCGCTCTCGCGCTGGCAGGGCCGTGCGGGCGTCGGAGCGAGCGGAGTGCTCGACGACGAGACGCTCTACCGGATGGTCTCGGAGTGGCAGGGCGCGCGCCTGAAGAATAAGGCGGACGCGCGACCGGACGAACTGTTCGTCGCGCCCATCTCGGACTTCTACGACCCTACGCGCCCGGATGAACTGCGGCAGGTCGAGCGCGAGACCTACGCGGCCTACAAACGCATGGTCGCCGCCGCCGTAGCAGACCCTTCGCTGGGATTGAAGCGCACGGCTTCGGGTGAGCTTGCGTCGGAAGAGAAGTTCTTCAAGATCGTCTCCGCGTTCCGCTCGCGCGAGTATCAGGAGAACCTGCGCCGCCAGTCGCCGAACTCGGGCCGCGCCGGACTTGCGGTCAACAGCCCGCACTTTACTGGACGCGCCTTAGACCTCTACGTCGGCGGCGAGCCTGTCGAGACGAAGGACGCAAACCGCGCGCTCCAGGTGCAGACCGCAGCCTATCGCTGGCTCGTCAACAATGCAGACCGCTTCGGTTTTCGCCCTTATTATTATGAGCCGTGGCACTGGGAATACGTCGGTGTGAGCACCATCGCGAATAAATAGCTTGTGGATAGGAGTTTACGGTAATCCTCACACGTCATTACGCCCGTAATTGACTGGATTCCCCGCCCCGGCATCAGCATCAATCGCAGCGGCCCTCACCTTTACCATCCAGTGTCCCGCCTGTTAGTCCACTCAACTAACATTTCAACCCCCGCGAACGACTTTTCACACCCCGCAACTAACAATTCACGTCCCGCAACTAGAAATTTGCACTTCGCAACAAGCTTTTAGCTTCTCGCAACTACCTTTTCACACCTCGCAAGTAGTTTTGCACGCTTCGCAACTACATTTTCACTCTTCGCAACCAACTTTTCACGCTTCGCAACTGGATTTTCACAGTTCGCAACTACATTTTCACTCTTCGCCACTAGATTTGTGCACCCGACGACCAACTTTTCACGTTGGACGAATAGATTTTCACATCCGACGAATCACTTTGCACGTTCGACGAAGAACATTGCACGTCAGATGAATAACTTTTCACATCAGATGAATAGCTTTTCACATCGGATGTGGAACATTGCACGTCGGATGAGGAACATTGCACGTCTGACGAAGAACATTGCACATCGGAAAAGCGATATTGCACGTTCGACAAGCAATATTTCACGTCCAAAAAGCAATATTTCACGTCCGACGAGCGGTATTTTACATCGGGGCATGCCTGTTCACGCCCAATGTCGGCATTGATGCGGCTCGCAAACGTGATTCTGCTTTATTCGATCTCGATGCCGAGGCGGTCAGCGCTCTTGAAGAGGGAGAGGCCGAGGATGCAGGCGATGACGAGGCTTGTGTAGAAGGTGACGATGCCGCCGAGGAACTTGGCGGGCAGATTACCGATGAACGGCATGTCGAAGGGCGCGGTGGCGAGCGATACCAGCAGCATCACAAAGAATCCTGCGACCTGCACGGCGAGGTACATCAGGAAGGCTTTGAAGTATGTCAGCCCCATGTGCCGCATCGTGTCGATGCCGACGAGCGGGTTGACGACCGACTTGAAACTCTCAGTCCAGCCCGCGACCAGAAGCGCCATCGGATGGTAAAGTGCGGCCCACGCGAGCGCCGCAAGCCCGAGCAGAAGGACGAGGCCGGCGTGCGCCAACAACTGTTTGACGACCGACATCGCAGTGTCCTCGCTCTGCTTCGACTTTTCGACCCGGCTGGCCTCCTGCGCCTGTCGGCTTAGCTCTTGAACCTTCTTCGACACTTCTTTTTGCCGTGCTTCCTCCTCGTTGGCGAGCGAGACGGCGTCCTCGCTCTTGTCGCTCTGCTGCTCCTGTCTCGCGGAGGGCGGCGCGAGCGCGAGCGGCTTCGGAGTCTGCGCCCCGCCTAACCATCCGGACAGGAGTGCGGCCAGGAGTAGGAGCGTCGGCCCCAGCGTGACGATGGTAACGCCGAGGCCGAGACCGCATGGAACAAGCACGTCGTCCCAGAATGAGAACTCGCTGAAGTCGGGCAGGAAGTCTCGGTCGAGTCTGCCGTATGCGACGCGTCGGATGATGAGCGAGATGCAGCCGAAGACAAGCCCCCACGCGAGCAACTGCCCGCGCAGTCCCGCCAAGAGAAGAAAACTGTAGAGCAACGCTCCGCCGAACAGGCTCACGAGATGTTTGAAAGGGTACGCGAGCGCCTGTCGGAAGTCATCGAAGCCGAATCCGGAGCCTTGCCGCTCGTAGAGCGCCACCCGAGTCCTAACTGTTTCGAGCGAATCGCAGAAGCCGCCGCATAGAGTGCAGATCATAACGCTGCTCACGCCCATCCGGTTCGGGCACGCGCGGCAGAAGGTCGTGCTGCACACTTTGCACAAGAGCGTGGCGGCCTCATACGGGTGGAAGTGGCAGGCCGAACTGAGCGAAGGCTCGCCGCTCAACACCGGTTCCGTATACGGCGCGGGCGCGTACGAACTCTCCGCCGCGGAGACGCCGCGCGCAAGGCTTCTGTCCCGCCCGAGACCGAGGTCTTGTGAAGCAGGCGCCTGTGAATGCGCCTGCGTCTGCGCGTGCATCTGTACAGGCGCGGGCGTCTGTGCATCTACGGGAGTCTGGAAGGAGATGACACCCACCGCGAAGCCGTTTTGCGGCGCACAGTGCTGCTCCGCCGCGTGCGTCTGAGCCTGCGCGTGCGTTTGAGGCTGCACGGAGGCGTCGGGCGCTGACTCTTCGACGGCGACCTGCTCCTCGCCCGAGAAGACACGGCGCAGGCCGGGCACGCGCCCCGCCTCGATCCACTTGAGCGCGCCTTTGCGAACCTTGTCGGTCGGCTGGACGAGTCCCTCTACGACCCACTGCTTCAGGGTCGGAAGCTCTGCCTGGAAGACGCCTTCATGCGTCAACACCTGCCAGATTTCTGTCTCGGTCTTCATCTGTATTCTCCGTGAGTGTCTCGAAGGGGCGCGTGCGAAAGTGGAAAGTGGAAAGGCGAAGGAAGAAAGGGTGAAAGGAAGAGTGATGAGAAGGGCACGCTCTTAACTTTCGCCCTTCGCTTTTCCCCTTTCAGCGCGCGCCTTCTCTGAAGGACAGGCTTGTGGCCTCGGATTTCCTTAAGTCGTCTGTTGTCGGATTGGTGAGAGTCGGTCGCGCGAAGCTTCGGAGCGGCTTTCGGCGAGTCGCGTCGCCGGGCGGAAACAAAAACTGCTTGCGTGGCCTTCTGAGAAAGCCACACAAGCAGTATGGAAAAAGGACACGGCGGCTGTCAACAAAAAAACCGCGCCCGCGCTTGCGTTTGTGCCGCGCGGCTACTGCGTAATGCCCATCTGCCAGAGCATAAAGGCGTAGTCGAAGGCCGCTTCGTGCAGCGCGTCGTAGCGTCCGGAGGCTCCGCCGTGGCCCGCGCCCATGTTGACCTTGAAGAGCAGGGGGTTCTTGTCGGTCTTCAACGCGCGAAGCTTGGCGACGTACTTGGTCGGCTCGTGGAAGAGAACCTGGCTGTCGTTCAGAGAGGTCTTGACGAGCATGGCCGGGTAGTCTTTGGCGGCGACGTTGTCGTAGGGCGAGTAGGAGAGCATGTAGAGGAAATTCTCCTTGCTCTTGACGGGATTGCCCCACTCCTCCCACTCGCCCGCCGTGAGCGGCAGCGTGTCGTCGAGTTCCGTGTTGATGACATCGACGAAGGGCACGTAGGCGACGACGGCCTTGAAGAGATCGGGGCGCATGTTCGTCACCGCGCCCATCAGGAGACCGCCCGCCGACCCGCCCGTAATCACCAGACGGTCTTTCGACGTGTAGCCCTCTTTGACCAGATACTCCGCGGCGGCGATGAAGTCGGTGAAGGTGTTCTTCTTCGACATCATCTTGCCCGCGTCGTGCCATTCTTTGCCGAGGTCGCCGCCGCCGCGTATGTGCGCCGTGGCGAAGACGACGCCGCGGTCGAGCAAAGAGAGTCGCGCCGAACTGAACGTCACGTTTGAAGGGATGCCGTAGGAGCCGTAGGCGCTCAACAGCATCGGGCGACGCCCGTCGAGCTTCAAATCCTTCTTGTAGACGAGCGAGACGGGCACACGCGTCCCGTCCGTGGCGACGGCGTAGACGCGCTCCGACTTGTACAGGCTCGGGTCGTAGCCGCCAAGAACAGGCTGCTGCTTCAAGAGTTCGCTCTTCGCAGTCTTCACATCGTAGTCGTAGACGGACGAGGGCGTGATGAAGGACTGGTAGTTGTAGCGGACTTTGTTCGTGTCGTACTCGTGGTTCGCGCCGAGCGAAATGGAGTAGACCGGCTCGGGCACAGAGATGTCAACGGGCTTGTTCGTCTTGAAGTCGAAGACTCTCAGGCGCGGCGTTGCGTTGCCGCGTTCCGAAACGCCTCGTTGGGCTTGTCGGCGGGAAGATAGCGCACCTCGCTCGTCGTGTGGCTCGCGGAGGTGAGGAAGATGTAGCCGCGCGAGCGCGAACGCTCGACCCCGATGCCGAACATCTCGTCCTTCTCTTCATAGACCAGCTCGTCCGCGCCCGCCGCCTGCCCCAGCGTGTGTCGATAGAGCCGGTACGGGTTCTTGTTCAACGGATGATCGACGACGTAGAAGAGCGTCTTATCGTCGGCGGCCCACGCCGCGCTCGACACGCGGTCGGCCACCTTTGTTGACTCGCCGGTGCGGAGGTCTTTGACGTAGAGCGTGTACTCACGATAGCCGTTAGAGTCGGTCGAGTAGGCGAGCAGGTTCGTGTCCTGCGTTACGTCGAACTCGCCGACGGCCATGAAGGTCTGCCCCTTGACCATCTCGTTCAAGTCTAAAAGGACTTGCTCGGGCGCGGTCATCTGTCCCTTGCGCCGCGCGTAGACGGGATACTGCTTACCCTGCTCGGTGCGCGTGTAGTAGAGATAGCCGCCCAGAGCATATGGGACGTTCGTGTCGGTCTCCTTGATGCGCGCGAGCATCTCTTTATAGAGACGCTCCTGCAACCCGGTGGTCTGCTTCATCATCGCCGCCGTGTATGCGTTCTCGGCTTCGAGGTAGGAGATGACCTCCGGGTTCTTCTTGTCGCGCATCCAGAAATAGTCGTCCGAGAGCGTCGTGTCGTGGACGGTCGAGGTGCGCGGAATCTTCTTTGCGACGGGCGGTGCGGGCACGCTCGGGGCCGTCGCGGTGTCGTTGGGCCGCGCGCTCGGCGTAGCCGGATCGGTCGTCTGTGTTTGTGCCATCGTAGAGATGCCTGTGTTGATGATGAGCGCCAGCAAAAGCAGCGCCGGCGGCAGAGAGAGTCTTTTCATCTTGAGCCTCCGTTCGGGCCTCTTCCTAAGGGTTCTCGTGTCTGAAAATTTTCGGCGAGCGCGTTTCGGTCAAGGTCGCGAGCGGATTATAGAGAGCCGCGCGCTCGCGCCGCAACCACGGGCGTCCGGGACGGGAACAAAACCGCGAGCATTAGCAAGCGGTACGGTGAAAATGCTTGCGCGCTCTGGCGTGGAGGTTGTAGGCTTTTGCCGCATCGAAGAGTGGCCGGGCTGCTTGTGTCGAAGGATTATGAACCGCACGGCCCGCGCGCGTTTAATCGCCGGAGTCAGCCTCACGGCTGCTGCTTATGAAGTTTTCCGACCGCGCCCCAAAGGATAGGTCGAAGATGCCGAAACATTCCTCGCTCGCAAAAAGGTCGGCGACGGCACTCGCCGCCGCGTTCGTCCTGCTCGTGCTGCTCTCGACGGCCTCAGCCTCCTACGCGCAGACAGCTTTCGCGCAGACAGCCTCCGCCTCTTACGCGCAGAGGGAGACTCCCGCCTCGGTCACGGGGCGCGTTCGCGAAGGCGAGCGCGGCGTGGCGGGCATCGTCGTCGCGCTCTTGTCGAGCGACCCCTCACAGCGCTTCAAGGCCATCGCGCGCGCGAAGACCGACGCGGAGGGGCGCTTCCGCCTGTCGAACATCACGCCGGGACGCTACCAGATTATGCCGCTCGCGCCCGTCTACGTCGTGCAGGGTATGTCGGACAACTGGCCGCCGGGCAAGCTGCTCACGCTGCTCGCGGGCGACGAGGTTTCGGACATAGACTTCAGCGTCGAGCGCGGCGGCGTTATCACGGGACGCGTCACGGACGCGGAAGGCAACGCGGTCGTCGCCGAGTTCGTCTCGGTCGAGCCTGCCGACCCCAACACGCAGCCCGCGCGCCGCGGCCCCTTCGACCAGCGCGACCAGATGACGGACGACCGAGGCGTCTATCGCATCTACGGTCTGCCCGCAGGGAACTACCGCGTCAGCGTCGGGCAGAACGATGAATCGGGTACGGTCTCTTACGGCAGGCGCAAGGTATACCGGCGCACCTTCTACCCCGACGCGACCGAGACGGCGCAGGCGCGTCTCGTCGAGGTCAAGCCGGGCAGCGAGGCGACCGACATCGACATCACGCTCGGGCGGGCCGTGAAGACCTACAGGGCCTCGGGCCGCTTCGTCTTCGCCGAGACTGGACAGCCCGCGCCGAACGTCGTCTTCGGCTTCGGCGCGCTCAACCCGAAGGGGCAGCACGTCTCTTCCTTCGGCGGCGGCGGGGCTGCGACGAACGCGCGCGGCGAGTTTCAGACTGAGGGACTCACGCCGGGCCGCTACTCCGTCTTTGCATACCCTCAGCAGGACGCCACCGATTTCTACAGCGAGAGCGTGAGCTTCGAGGTCACGGATGCGGACGTGACGGGCGTGTTGGTTAAGCTGAAGCGTGGCGCGAGCGTCTCGGGCGTCATTACCATCGAAGGCTTGAGCGACCGCGCCGCCGCCGCGCATCTGCTCGCACAGGTGCGACTCTATGGATACATCGAGTCGTCGAATCGGTCGCCCGTGCCGAACTACTCACGCGCGCCCGCAATCGCGCCCGACGGCAGCTTTCACCTCGGGGGCCTGCGCCCCGGCAAGCTACGCATCGTGGCTTCAGCCGACGGGACGAAGGGGCTTTCCGTTTCGCAGGTCGAGCTGAACGGCGCGAACGTGAACAGCAGCGGCATAGACCTGACCGAAGGCGCGCAGCTCACGGGCGTGCGCGTCCGAATGGTCTACGGCAGCGCCGTCATACGAGGGCAGGTCAACTTCACCAACGGGCCGCTGCCGCCAAACGCCCGCGTGATGGCGTTCGCGCGCCGCGTTGGAGGGGCGGTCGCGGAAGCGACGGGCGAGCATCAGGTCTCGACCGACGCGCGCGGCCTCTATGTCATCGAGGGACTCGCGGCGGGCGAATACGAGATCATCGTGCGCGTCTTCAACGCCGGGCGGGTATTCGAGAGCGAAGCGCAACGCGTCTCACTCGCAGAGGGCGGCGACATGAACATCACGACCGCCATCGACCTGAACGCGCCTTTCAAAGGAGGTCGGCGTTGAGAACATCACTGTTGAGAGCACCGCTATCGAGAACGCTGCCCGGAACATCACTGTTGAGAACAGTATTGTTAAGAACGTCGCCGGGAAGATCACTATTGAGAACCCCGCGCAGGCTCGTCCCCGTGCTCTTCATCCTCGCCTTGCTCGCTGCCAGCGGCGCGCACGCTTCATTCGCGCAGCAGCCAGTGGTCGTCATCGACCCGCCGCCGAAGACGAAGCAGCAGACAACTCCGACGACTCAGCCCGCGCAATCGCCCTCGCCCAAAACTCAAGACGCGCCGGGTGAGAATGCGAACAGGGCTGCTGCGACCAAAGCTGATGCGACCAAGGCGGCGCGCGCGGCTGCGTCGCCGATCAACGGGCGCGTCGTCGGCGATGCGGGCGAGCCGCTCGCGGGCGTCGCCATTTACGCCCTGCCGCGCTCGCCGGCCCCCGGCTTCCGCTCGCCGCACGTCGTCATGGCGGACGAAGAGGGCAACTTTCAGGTCACGGGGCTTGACCCCGGCCTCTACATGCTCAACGCGAGCATGCCCGGCTACGTCTCCGAAGTAGACCCTTTGACCGGGCGACCGGGCGGAACCTATCGCCCCGGCGACAACGTCGTCGTCCGGCTCGTCCACGGCGGCGTCATCACGGGCACGGTCACAGACCCGCAGGGCGAACCGCTCGTTGCACAGAGCGTGCGCGCATTCCGCGTCCATGACCTCGACGGGCACACGCCGCCGACGCCCTTTCCCTTCTCGGGAGAAAATCGCACGGACGACCGCGGCGTCTATCGCATCTACGGCCTACAGCCCGGACTCTACGTCGTCTTCGTGGGCGGCTTCGCGCCCTCCGCATACGGGATCACCTCGGCCTATGGCGGCGACGCGCCGACCTTCTACCCTTCGGGCACGCGCGATACGGCGACGGAAGTCTCCGTGCGCGCAGGGCAGGAGACAATGGGCGTGGACATACGCTATCGAGATGAGCAGGGGCATCGCGTCACGGGCACGCTTGACCTCCCCGTCGTCGCGCCGGGCGACTTCGACACAGGCGTCATGCTCACCTTCGCCTCGACGGGGATGCCCGCCGGGAGCGTAGGCGTCAAACCGAACTCGAACGAACGCTCCTTCTCTATCGAGAGCATCGCCGACGGCGATTACGACTTGCAGGCGATGGGCGGAGGGCGCGAAGGGTTGACGGGCGCGTCCGCACCGCAGCGCGTCTCGGTCAGGGGCGCGGACGTGACGGGTCTGCGCGTGACGCTCGCGCCCCTCGCTTCCATCAGCGGCACTCTCGTCATCGAGCCTTCTTCGGAGACCGAACGCGCACGCGACGCCTGCAAGGATCGACGCGCCGCACAGCTTCCGCAGGAGACGCTCATCACCGTCAACCCCGAACGCGCCCGGGCAACGACGGCACGCCCCTTCTCGCGTCTCTCCATGCCGCACGATGCGACGCCCGACGAGACGGGTGCATTCACTCTGCGCACACTCGAATCGGGCCGCTATCGTCTCGCCTTCCGCCTCTTCGACGAGGCGCTCTACGTCCGCTCCGTCCAACTGCCCGCCGCCACCCAGACGACACCTGCGACCCCTACGACGGCGCAGCGCACAGTCAACTCCGCCGCGCCGCGCGCCGCCACCACATCGACGGGTGCTGTCGCAAGTGGCCTGCTCGACTTGCAGACGGGCCAGCGTCTTTCGGGCTTGAGCATCCGCGTCGCGGAAGGAGCCGCCTCCTTCGGCGGTCGCATCGTCGCTTCGGAAGGAGCCGCGCCGCCGCCTTTCGCGCAGATGCGCGTCCACCTCGTACCGCAAGAGCGCGAACACGCCGACGACCTTCTGCGCTTCTACGAGGCCGCACCCGCGTCCGACGGTTCCTTCTCGTTCAAGAATCTCGCGCCCGGTCGCTACCTCGTCCTCGCGCGCCCATCCACCGATACGGATGAAGCCGCGCCCCGCCCCGCCGCCTGGGACACAGACTCGCGCGCAAAGCTCCGACGCGAGGCCGAGGCCACCGCCGTCACAGCAGAGCTTCAGCCCTGCCAGCGCACGAACGACTTCACGCTCCGCTTCCCTCCGTCGCCGCCGAAGTGAGACGGCCCTTTTGTTTTTCGAGTTGAGTGTGAAGTAAAAGGTTTTTACCGCCGCAGGCGCTGAGGACGCCGAGGGGACACAGAGAAGATTTGAGATTACAGATTTGAAATTTCAAATTTCAAATCTGTAATCTCAAATCTCAAATTTGAAATCTCAAATCTGTAATTACTCTGTGCTCCCTTCGTGTCCTCTTCTGTGTCTGCGGTGGTGAACGACGCCTTATAGAAGGCTCAAGTTGAAAGACACCGCGCGGCGCTTTAAATCTCACGTACGACCAATCCCTCGCGCGCGAAGTTCCAGCGCAGCACTTCCGCGCCCTTTTCGGCGGCGAGCGCGAGCTCGACCGACTCGCGCTCGCCGTCTTCGCACAGGAAGGCGATGCAGCCGCCGCCGCCCGCGCCGCAGACCTTCGCGGCGAGCGCGCCGCCACGCTGTGCGCGCTCCACGAGTCGCTCCATGTGCGGCGTCGTCACGTTCGGCGCGAGACGTTTGCGCTTCGGGTAGGCGTCGCGCATGATCTCGGCCACACGCCCCCAGTCGTTCGACTGGAGCGCCGTGCGCATCTCGCGCGCCGTGTCGCGTATGCCCTCGAAAAGCCCGAACAGCTCCGTGTCGCCGTCGATGTGCTTCTTGAAAATCTCCCAGTTGTTCGTCCCCGACAGTCTCGGCTCGCCCGTGTAGCAGATCACCACGCGCCGCTCGAACTCTTCCGGGTCAACTTCGAGTTGCTCGCGGCGAATGCCGTCGGCGTTGAAGCGAATCGAGTTCGCGCCGCCGTAGAACGCGCCGTAGTAGTCCTGAAAGCCCGCAGGCACGCGGATGACCGTGGTCTCGACGTTGGCCGCGATGCCGATGAACTTACTCTCCGCGTAGCGGTCGCCGACCAGCCGGTTCAAAGCGCCGATGCACGCGATGGCGAGCGCGCTCGACCCGCCGAGGCCCGCGCCCGCGGGCGCTGACGATTCGGCGATGAGGTGGAAGCCCGTCTCCGGTCGGAAGAAATGGACGAGCTTCGAGATGAGTTCCAGGCGCTCCTCACGCGCGAGGCTCTCGACCTCGGAGAGTCGCGTCTCGAACGTGACTCCGCGGTCAAGCGATTCAAGGATGATCTGGTCGTCCTGGCGCGGAGTGATGCGACAGCGCGCATTGAGGGAGACGGCGAAGTTGACGGTCGAAGCGCCGGGGTGGAACAGGTACAGCGGCCAGATGTCGATAGTCCCCCCGGCCAGATCGACTCTCGTTGGGGCAGTTGATTCGATAGTCATAAGCTAAGAGTGATAAGTGATGAGTGATAAGTGATAAGAAAAAAACCGCAGCACCTTTGTTTTTCTTATCACTTATCACTCATCACTTATCACTGCCTTATTCTCCTTGCTC
>JAVRON010000138.1:0-45305 GCA_032162705.1 Acidobacteriota bacterium | reverse complement strand
GGCGTCGGGCCGTGGGTAACGAGACACAAAATAAATTGAGAGCCCCGGAGGGGCTAAACAAAATCCGTGCTTGAGAATATAGCTCCTCGTATTTTCTTACGCCCCCCCGGGGCTACTTTATTTGTCTACGTCTATTCCCACGGCTCACGCCGTGGGCTACATTCTTCCGCCCCTGACGGGGCTAACGTTCATCCTGACGGGGCTGACGTTCGTTCTGCGGGGTTGACGTTCGTTCTGTCGCCGAACTTGTGAACGCGTCGGCGAGGACGCTACGGCTTCAAACTCACTTCGTCACCGTGATGTCGCGCGAGGTCGAGTTGTAGTCGCCGTTAACGACGGGGTTGCCGCTCTTGTCCACGAGTTCGAGCTTGATTGTGTGCTTGCCCGCCGTCCAGCCCGTGAGCCAGATGGGTTCCCACTTGTCGATGTACTTCGCTTCGCCGCCATCGACCGAGTAGCGCACGCGGTAGTCGCCGCCGTCGCCCTGAAGCTTCGCGTTCGTCAGCCAGAAGTCGATCATGATGGGGTCGGCGGTCGGCGGCTTGTACTCGCCCTTGGGCCGGCTGTAGGTCAGAAGCGGCTTCGCCTTATCGACCGCGCCGCCCGTCGAGGCTTGCATGTCTTTGCCCTCGGGCGTCGGCGCGGGCGTCGAGTCCGCGGCGGGCTTGTTGGAGTTGGCCTGTGACTGCGGCTTGACGGGCGAGATGACCTTCTTGTCCGCGCCGGACTGGTCGGCCATCTTCTGGCCGGAGTTCGTCGTCGCGGGCTTCGACGCGTCGCCGCCACCCTTCACAGTGAACGAGACCATCTGGAACGAGCCTTCGTTCTTGTAGCTCTCATGCCACGGGCGCGAGGCGAAGACGCGTATGGTGTGGGGCCCTTCGGCGACGTTGCGAAGCTCGAACGGCTCGTGGAGGTTGTAGTAAGCCTCATAGGGCTGATTGTCGAGGATGACGTGGATGTGATTGCCCATTCCCGTCGAAGGGTCTTTGTGCGGCTCGTAGCCGTTGAGTTCGCCCGCGAGCGAGAGGTTCAGCTTGACGGTCGAGCCATTGACGGTCGCGCCCTCCTTCGGTTCGACGATCTTCAAAACGGGCGAGGCCGCCTCCTCTTTGCCGCGCTGCGTCTGCATGTCTTTGACGCTCTGCGGGCGCTCGACAACAGAGAGCGTCTGCACCGCCGCGGGCGTGGGCGAAGCGGCGGCGTTCGCGTTCGCATTGTTCGCGTTCATGTCGGAAGAGCAGCCCGTGAGCGCCGCCGATAGCAGCAGCAGGACGCACGAGATGAGCATGAGTCGAGAGAGTTTCATCCTTAGCCTCCGTCTTAATCTTCGTCTGTTTGTGCGAGCGCAGTATAAACCGCGGGGGCAGCGCGATGAGAAAAAATCTTCAGCTCCCGGTAAGGGAAGACGGGCGACCACCACGTCGGCTAAGATCGGCGGTCGCCCGTCAAGATTTGAAAACAGCTATTCGGTCTTTGCCGCGGCGGCGGCGGGACGCGCCTGTGTGCCCTGTTGCAGGCGCTGCTCGCAGGCTGCCCAGTCGATGTTCGAGAAGAACGCTTCGATATACTTCGGACGTTCCGCAGGCTTGTAGTCTAAAAGGTATGCGTGCTCCCACACGTCCATCACGAGGATGGGGACAAAGCCCGCGACGTTGCCGACCTCATGCAGCGTCGTCCAGTGGTTCGAGATCGACTGGTGGATGGGGTCTTGATAACAGATGGCCCAGCCCACGCCGCGCATCTTGCCGACCGAGACGAAGTCTGCCTTCCACACGTCGTAGCTGCCGAAGGAAGCTTCGGCGAGGCGTCGGAAGCTCGAATTGTTTTCGGGGTCTGTCGTCGTCGAACCCTTCTTCATGTTGCCGAAGTAGTATTCGTGCAGAACCATGCCGTTGTACTCGAAGCCCATCCGGCGGGTCAGCTCCGAGTAGGCGGGCATCTCCTCCTGATCGACCTTGCCGTCCTGCAAGAACTCGCCGATCTTCCGCGTCAGCGTGTTGGTGTTCGTGACGTAGCCCTCGTAAAGCTTGAAGTGCATTTCGAGCGTCTGGTCGGAAATCCCGTTCAGCCCGCTCAGGTCGAACTGCTTCGCCGTGTAAGCCTTGATCTCAGTCATCACTTCCTCCTTCACTATCAGTGCGAAAAACTTCAGCCGCGAAGTCTTCAAAGTCTTCGCGCGCCGACGGTCTCGAATCCCTTCTGTCGTTCGGTTGGGTCTTTAGTCGGATTATAAACTCAAAGCGTCGCGCGCCCTAGCCAGCAAAAGGCGGAAGCCCGACCGTCAGGGAGGGCGTCTTGTTAACGCAACTAAGACGCCCTCCCTGACGGTCGGGCTTCCACCCTTCGCCTTTCGCCTTTCGCTAGGTCGCGTTCTTACCGAAGATGACCCAGTCGCCGTGCGAGGTAGCCATCAGGAAGAGCATCGGCAGGCTCATCCAAGCGTTCGTGCGCGAGGCGAGGAAGGCGCGGCGCGCGAGCGCGGCGTCGGGCGGCGTGCCCGCGGCGGTCGCGGCGATGATGCGCTTCTGCGCGGGCCAGATGATGCCCCACACGTTCAGCAGCATGATCAGCCCCATCGCGCCGCCGATACCGATGGAGAGCGTCTTGTTGCTGGCCCAGTGGTCGTGGCGTCCCGTCAGTTGCGAGTCGAGCCACCAGATGATGGCGACCGACATCGCGATGAGCAGCGCCGCCGTCACGATTGCCAGAATCTTTCCGTCCTTGTTCAGGTTCGGCAGCAGTACGAAATTATAGATGGCCCAAGTGATGACGGCGATCAGCAGCCACACGATGAGAATGAGCAAGAGACTCGCGCCGGCGTTGTCTGTGTTGGCGTTCGTCACGTCGCCGCGCAGGATGTACATCGAGTAGTAGCCGAACCCCGCCAGCACGGTGACGAGCGCCCCCCAGCGGAAGTACCAGAGCGCGGGCGGCATCAAGGCCGGGACGACTATCTTCTTCGTCGGCGCGTCGAGCGCCTTCATGAAGTTGACGTTGACGAGGTTGAAGAAGTAGAGCATGCCGATCCATGTGATGCCCGCGACAAAGTGCGACCAGCGCAGAAGGATTCTCACTAGCTCGGTCGCGCTCGGCGCGTGGAAGATGCCGTCAAACATCGCAAGGCTCACAGGAAGGTGCAAGGTTGGGTCGAACATTTCATTCCTCCGAATTTTTCTCTGGATGAACTGCGTGCTCGTCCAGCAGCCCTTCTCGAAATGCTCATAACGGGTGCGGACGGGAGAACGGCAACCGGATGCGTGCGTGCGCGCGGGAACTGCGCGAGAGTCGCACCTCGACCCGGCGGCTCGGACTTTCAAACCTCTTTGAAGTTTACGCGCGCGAGATTAGCACAAAACGCCCCCGCGCGGCGCAAGAATCTTACGGCTCCGGCTGCTCCGCGCTCTGCTCCGCGCTCTGCTCTGCGTTCTGCCCTGCACTGAGCGTCAACTGCCGGAAGGCTTCACGCAGGCGAAGCGCAGGGCTGCCGACGGGCACAGTGTACCTGTGATAGTCGAACGTCGAGACGAGCGCGACGCCGAGCGAGGCCGAGGTGAGAAATATCTCCTCGGCCTCCGCTATGTCGTGCAGCGTGTGCGAGCCTTCGACGACGGGGAAGGCCAACTCACCGGCCAGCTCAAGTACGCACGCGCGCGTCGTCCCGGCTACCGGCGCGGCGGCGAGCGCGGGCGTGTAAACCGTTCCGTGCTTTACCCAGAAGAGGTTGGCCGTCGTCGCCGAGACCACCTCTCCGCGCTCGTTGACACAGACGGCCTCGTCGAAGTCGCGCGCGCGCGCCTCCTCCCAGGCCAGAACCTGTTCGAGCCGGTTGACGGTCTTGATGCCTGCGAGCGGTGAGCAGGTGTTGACGCGATAGGGCGAGACCGTGAGCGCCAACGTCTCGGGCGCGGCCCAAGCGTCGGCGGTCAAGATCAAGAGGTCTGAAGCGCCGCCCTCTCCCTCAACCTTCCAGCGCCCGCGCACGGCACGCCCGAAGAGGTGAACGCGCGCTCGCCCCTCCGCGACCGCGTTGGCCTCGATCAGACGCGCGAGCAGGAGCGCCGTCTCGTTGTCGCCGAAGTCGCACTCGACACCCACGCGCTCGGCGTGCGCGAGCAGCCGCGACCAGTGCGCGTCCCAGAGGAAGGGACGGCCCGCGTGGATGGCGACCGTGGTGAAGACGCCGCGACCGTAGAGCGCGGAGGCCGTGACGGCGTGCAAGCGTGCCCGTCTGGCTTCTAAGAGTCGCCGGTTAAGAATGACGTGCTGGTGCATCTCGGGAGTGTCTTCAGGCGAACGCGCTTGCTACGAGGGCGGCGCGCGGGCTGCGGCAGCATACACGAACGCCCCGCGCTTTGACCAACTTTTTACTGCGCCCCTCAGCTGTTGTATCCTCTCCGTTCGAGCGGCTGCCTTCAATAAGTTTTCTGATTTCAAATTCACTTGAGAATCGCGCGCGGTATTTCACCACCGCAGACACAGAGGACACGGAGGGAGCACAGAGAAGATTTGAGATTTCAAATTTCAAATCTGTAATTACTCTGTGCTCCCTCTGTACCTGCGGTGGTAAATCGCTCGTCGCTCTACACGCGAGTGAAAAATAGACCGGCCTCCTGAATATGCCGAACCCTGAAAACACTACTGAGAAAACAGAGGGGCCTCGCCTCCGTGTCAAGCTCGCGGTCGTCGCGGCGAGCGTCGTCGTGGGCCTGCTCATCTTCGAGGTCTTCCTGCGCGCGGTCGGCTTCACCTACCCCATCTTCTACCAGCCGGACGCATCGCGCGGCTACTCTCTTCGTCCCGGTATCGAAGGATGGTACAGGAAGGAAGGCGAGGCGTTCGTACGCATCAACGGCGAGGGGCTTCGTGACCGCGAGCACGCGAAGCAGAAACCCGCGGGCACGCTGCGCATCGCCGTCGTCGGCGACTCGTACGCCGAAGCCTTTCAGGTCGAACAGGAGAAAGCCTTCTGGTCTGTGTTGGAGAGGCGTCTGGGTGAATGTCCCGCACTCGCGGGCCGACCGGTCGAGGTCATCAACTTCGGCGTCTCCGGCTACGGCACGGCGCAGGAACTTCTGACCTTGCGTGAGAAGGTCTGGGACTATTCGCCCGATGTGGTGCTCCTCGCGGTGACGACCAATAACGACGTGCTTGACAACTCGCGCGCACTGAAACAGACGGACGAGATTCCATACTTCGTCCTCGACGGCGACCAGCTCGTCCTCGACAATTCGTTCCGCGACACGACGGCCTTTCGCCTGCGCGACTCCGCGCTCAACCGTCTGGGCCGCTGGCTGCGCGACCACCTGCGCTTTGTGCAGGCCATACATCAGGCGCAGGGCGCGCTCAAATCACGTCTGGACGCATGGCGCGACAGCCGCCGTCTCGCGCGTGAGCATGAGGCGGGCGTCAAAGCTTCGACTGACGGCGCTACTAATACGCGGGCCGCGGCGGGAGGCGAAGTCGCGACGAACGGCGTGCCGAAAGACACGATGAAGGGCGTGCCGGAAGCCGCGACGAAGGGCGCGGCGAAGGACGTTCCGACCGACGAGTTGGGCGCGGCCAACATGAGCTATCGAGAGCCTTCGGACGAGGTGTGGCGCGAAGCCTGGCGCGTGACGGAAAAGCTTCTGGCGACGATGAACGCCGAGGTCAAAGAGCACGGCGCGCGGTTCTGCGTCGTAACCTTGAGCAACGGAATTCAAGTCTATCCAGACCCTTCGGCGCGACAGGCGTTCGCCGAGAGGCTCGGCGTCGAAGACCTCTTCTATCCCGAGCGACGCTTCCAGGCGGTCGGCGAACGCGAAGGCTTCAAGGTCTTTAATCTCGCGCCCGACCTACAATCTTACGCAGACCGGAATAGGGTCTTCCTGCACGGCTTCGGCGCGCAGAAGGGAAACGGCCACTGGAACGAGACGGGCCACGCCGTCGCGGGCGAGATGCTCGCGCAGAAGCTCTGCGAGTGGCTCCTAACATCGAACGGCGACACGACGGAAGGAGATTTACCGCGATGAAACTCTGGAAGCTTTCGGCGCTCGCGCTCGCTGCCGCGTTCGCTTCGGGTATGGCTGGCACGGCCAAGACAAATGTCACGGCTGGCATGGCTAAGATAGAGGGCAGCGCGGCGAGCATAAGCTCGGCGGGCGGCGGCACAAGCGTGATTGCGCGGCAGTCTCCGGCGGTCGTCTACCGGCTCGACGCCGCGCGGAGCAAGTTCATCGTGCGTGCCTTTGCGGGCGGCGCGCTCTGGTTCAAGGGACACGACCACTTCGTCGCGGCGCGCGAGTTTACGGGCGAAGCGCGTCTGACGCCCGGCTCGGTCAGTCCCGCCTCACTCACGCTCGCGGTGCGCGCCGCCTCGCTCGCCGAGACACGCGACGTGTTCACAGAGCAGCAGAAGAAGATCATCGACGGGGAACTCCGCGACATCGTGCTTGAGCCAGCCAAGTACCCGGAGATTACCTTCAGGAGCACGGACGCGTCGGCGGAAGTCCGTGGCGGCGTCTTCAAGGTCAAACTCACGGGCGACCTCAGCCTGCACGGCGTGACGCGCCGCGTCTCGATACCGGCGGAGGTCACTCTGGACGGGCAAGACTTGCACGCGCGCGGCGAGTTTGAGATCAAGCGGAGCGACTACAACGTTAAGGCCACCTCCGCCTTTCACGGCACCGTCCGCATACGCGACCGCCTGAAAGTCATCTTCGACATCGTCGCGCAGAAGGTCTAATATTATGACGCTACGGAATGTAAAGGTGGTGAGCGATGGTGAGTAAACTAAAGGATAAAGACGCGCAGGTTATTAATGCGCCTTCAAGTGCGCAAGCTCACGCACGGAAAATGGATGAGTTTCGCCGTCGTGTTGAGCGCATTAGCCGCAAGCTCGAAGGACGCACGCACAGCGATAGCGGTCAATTGCTAAGTGAGGATCGGCAACGGTGACGGGATACGTTGTTGATGCCAGCGTGGTAATTAAATGGTTTGTGCCTGAAATCTTTGAGGCTGAAGCTAAACGATGGCTTGATCCGGCAAACGTCTTATATGCCCCTGATTTGCTGCTCTCGGAGTGTGGCAATATTCTCTGGAAAAAGGTACGCCGAAAAGAGATTACCGATGATGAAGCAAACCTCATCGCTACCGAACTTCTAAACTCACCTCTTACCTTCATCTCTTCTCTTGATCTCTTAATGGATGCCCTGTCCCTCGCCGGTGACACAGGTGGCACTGTTTATGACTGTATGTATCTAGCAGGCGCGATACAGCAGAGATGTCAGCTCGTCACGGCTGACCGTAAGTTTTATAACGCGGTATCTCTCACTTCACATAAAAACAGCATTATGTGGGTTGCTGACTAGATTTACTCCGCAGCAGTAGCAATCACCTCGACCTGCAACTTCTCGCCGAGCGCGCCGCGCCACTGCGCTTCGAGTTCGACTACTTCTTGCGAGATGCGCTCCAAGCCGTTCGTGCTGATGCGGAGGCGCGCGCCGCCCGTGCGCCCGATGACTTTGAGAGGCGCGCCCGCCTGCGTCGCGATTCGCTCAAGGCGCGTGCGCTGCGACTCCTCGAAGCTGACGATGACGCGCGAGGGCGTCTCGCCGAAGAGTTGCGCGGTCGTCGAAAGCTCGTCGCCGAGTGCGATTGACGCGCCCAATCCCGCGCGTCCGTGCGAGGAGAAGCAGCTCTCTGCGAGCGCGACGGCAAGGCCGCCGTCCGAGCAATCGTGCGCGGATTGCAGCAAGCCCTCTTCGGCGGCGAGCAGCACGGCACGCTGCACCGCCAGCTCGCGCGCGAGGTTGAGCCGGGGAAGGCGCGCACCCGCCGCAATCATCTCCTCGACGCTTCGCCCATTGATGGTCGCCTCATACTCGCTTGCAGACATGTCTTCGCCGCTCTCTCCGACGAGCGCGACGAGATGGCCTTCGCGCTTGAACCCTTGCGTGACGACGCGGCGCACGTCTTCGACTAATCCCACCATGCCGATGACGGGCGAAGGCAGGATGCCGCGCCCCTCCGTCTCGTTGTAGAAAGAGACGTTGCCCGAAACGACCGGCGTGCTCAAAGCCGTGCAAGCCTCGGCCATGCCGTCGATGACTTCGGAGAAAGACCACATCACTTCGGGCCGCTCGGGCGAGGCGAAGTTCAAACAATTCGTAACGGCCAAGGGGCGCGCGCCGACGCAAACGACGTTGCGTGCGGCCTCGGCCACGATGAGCTTGGCCCCTTCGCGTGGGTCGATGGCGCAGTAGCGACCGTTGCCGTCGAGGCACATGGCGAGCGCGCGGCGCGTCTCCTTGATGCGGACGACCGCCGCGTCCGCGCCCGGCAGAACGGCCGTGTTCGTCCGAACCATGTGGTCGTACTGCCGGAAGACCCACTCCTTCGACGCGAGATTCGGCGACGCGAGGAGTCGCGCGAGAGCGTCGTTGTAATCTACCTCCACCGCCGCTTCTTTAACTTCCACTGCGACTGTTTCCGCTTCCGCTTCTTCCCTCTCCCCAATTCCACGATGAGAGTCACCACGCAGAGCAGCACTATCAGTATTCCGATTAGCAATCTGCCCATCTTTCCCCATCCTTTCTGGAGCGCGCACGGGTCGCTCGTAGAGCGGCGCTTCGTCGGTCAGGTACTTCGACGGAATCTCGGCGAGCTTTTCGCCGTTGTGGACGACGATGACGCTCGCGGTGTCTGTGACGCGGCCAATGACGACGGCGTCCAAGTCCCATTTGCGGAAGATGTCTATGACCTGCCGGTCGCGCCCCTTGTGCGCGACGATGAGCATGCGCTCCTGCGATTCCGAGAGCATGATCTCGTAGGCGGTCATCGCGGTCTCGCGCTGCGGCACTAAGCTCAAGTCAAGCTCGATGCCGTTGCCCGCGCGCGCGGCCATCTCGCATGAGGAGGAGGTCAGGCCAGCCGCGCCCATGTCTTGAATCCCTGCGACCGCGCCCGCGCGCATCGCTTCGAGGCAGGCTTCCAGCAGGAGCTTTTCCAGGAAGGGATCGCCGACCTGCACGGTCGGGCGCTTCTCCAAAGCCTCTTCGTCGAACTCGGCGGAAGCCATCGTCGCGCCGTGTATGCCGTCGCGCCCGGTCTTCGCGCCGACGTAGAGGACTGGGTTGCCGACGCCCGCGGCCTTGCCGAAAAATATCTGGTCGTGACGGACAAGCCCCAAAGCGAAAGCGTTGACGAGCGGATTCAGGCTGTACGCGTCGTCGAAGACCACCTCGCCGCCGACGGTCGGCACTCCGAAGGCGTTGCCGTAGTGTGCAATCCCCGCGACGACTCCGGCGAGCAGCGCTCGGTTGCGTCGCCCATGCTCGGGATCGTCAAGCGTACCGAAGCGTAAGCTATTCATCGCGGCGACGGGGCGCGCGCCCATCGTGAAGATGTCTCGGAGTATGCCGCCGACGCCGGTGGCCGCGCCCTGGAACGGCTCGATGAAGGAAGGGTGATTGTGCGACTCGACCTTGAAGGCCGCGCACCAGCCGTCGCCCACATCGACTATTCCTGCGTTCTCGCCCGGCGGCACGATGACGCGCTCGCCCGTCGTCGGCAGTCGCTTGAGATGGACGCGCGAAGACTTGTAGGAGCAGTGCTCCGACCACATCACGGAGAAGACGCCCAGCTCGACATAGGTCGGCTCGCGCCCGAGCAGCTCGCAGATGCGCGCGTACTCTTCCTGCTTGAGATTGTGTGCGGCGACGACTTCCGGGGTGATGGTCTCAGAGTTCATGACGAGTGGCGTGGGCGGCCCCTGCACGGACGTGTTCGACAGACTTCTTTAGGACTGCACAGGATAAAGGCTCGCGCCGTTTTCTTCAAACCGCGAGCAAGGGCCGCGAGGTCAGTCAAGACGGCTATGGCACGAAGCGTTGCGCACGAAGCGTTGTCCAGCCGCGTAGCGGCGAAAGAGTGTAGCCCACGGCGCGAGCCGTGGGAATACGCGATAAAGCCTCAAAGCCCCGTAGGGGCGAAAGAAAATCGGGCCTGAGCGTTGCCCGATTTTCTTTCGCCCCTACGGGGCTCTGTTTATTGGTCTCGGCTCACACCCACGGCTCGCGCCGTGGGCTACACTCTTTCGCCCCTGACGGGGCTTGGTTGTGCTATCTCTGCGCGCCCGCCTCCGCCGGCTTCGCGCTCAAAGCCTGTTCGACGGCGGCGCTGAGTTCGGCGGGTTTGATGCGCCCCTTGTGGTTGAAGACGAGGCGGCCCGTGCGGTCGTAGAGGAAGGTCGCGGGCAGTTCGCCGCCCCATGCGGGGTCTACGAGGTTGATGGCCGCGCCGTCGTCTTCGGCGTGCAGGAGGTACGCGGGGAAGGCCGTGGCGCGCACCTGTGTCAGAAACTCCGGCACGGTCTTATCTATATCCGACACGTCGTCGAGCGAGACGAGGACGAAGTCGAGCTTGTCCGCGCCGTACTGCTGCCTGAGCTTGACGAGGTCTGGGAACTCTTCGCGGCAGGGCGCGCACCAGGTCGCCCAGAAGTTGACGAGCAGCGGGCGCTCGCGCGAGACGCCAGCCGAGAGAAGCGACTTGAGTTCGGCCTCCTTGATCTCAGACACCTTCGGCTTGATGTCGGCCTCCTTACTCTCGGCTACTCCCGGCTTGGCCTCGGCCACCTTCGGTTTCGCCGCTGCGCTGCCGTCCGAAGGCTGTGCGACAGGCTTCGGCGCGGGCTGCTTCTGAGCGTCTGCACGCGCTGTGCCCGCGCCACGCGTGGCGGCGCAGCCCACGCCGAGGGCGAGGGCCGCGCCGAGCATTCCGATTAGTAGAAGGGCTTTCGACATCTCTGGCTCGTTTCTATTTCCAGCCGCGCTTGTGTGTGCTCTCTCTAGCTGCGCGCTCTCTAGCCGCGCTTGATCGAGCAGCCGAAGGCTTTGGCTTCAGGTCGCTCGACGGGCTTTCCGGCGAGCACCGCGTCGATGGCGTCGCGTAGCTCGTTCGAGGTGATCTGGTCGCCGCTGCGCGAGTTGTCGATGCGTCCGTGATAGACGAGCTTGCCCGAAGCGTCGAGCAGGTAAGCTTCGGGCGTGACCTGCGCGTCGAAGCGGTCGGCGATGACGTTACCGGCGTCCTTCAGGATGGTGAAGGTCAAGCCCTTCTCGGCAGCGTGACGCTTGACCTCTTCGATAGGCTCGATGGAGTTCGCGTTGATGCCGATGATGTTGACGCCGCGCGACGCTAAGTCTTCCGATAGCTTCTGCATGCGCGTGTTGTAGCCGTTCGAGACCGGGCAGCGCGTCGCCATGAAGATGAGCACCGTGCCCGCCTTGCCCTTCAGGGACGCGAGGCTGTGTTGCTTGCCGTCGGCGTCGGGCAGCGTAAAGTCGGCGACGACCGAGCCGAGCGCGACCGCCGCTGCCTTCGCGTCTGGTGTATCGCCCGTTTTTGTCGGCTTCGAGGCGGCGACTGCGACTGCGACCGCGACAACCAACGCGAGGAGGAGTGCGACTGCGGAGAGTTTCTTCATAAAGTTCACTGAAATCCTTTCACAAGGGGTTTCCGGGGGAGTGGCGACAGATTAGCGGAAGCGCGTGCGAAGTTCAAAGGACTAGCTCCAGGGTTTCCGCCCCGAGCTTTGAGCTTTGAGCTTTGAACCGGGAACTTTCCTGAGCGTGAAGCGCCAGAGCATGCGTCGCTCGGCCTCGTCGAAGCGGTGCGAGGCTTCGGTAACGCGCCAGAAGCCCGTGTGCTGCCAGCGCCCCACGCCGAGCTTGTTGAAGAGTGGGACAGCATGGCCGCTCTCGATGGCTGCGAGCAACGCGCGATTGCCGGGCGAGAGATGCTGGTCGCCGTGCCGCCCCTCACCCGTATAGTTGACGGTCTCGCCGTCCTCCGTCGCCGAGTCCGGGTAGCAGGGATTGATGCGACCGAAGTCCGTGAGCAGCGAGACGAGATGCCCCGCGCGCTGGTAGACGCCGTTGCGAATACGATGCGTGCGGTTGACCTCGTCCCACGTGATGATTGTTTCAGCGGGCATCGGCGAGCGTGGCGGCCAGCGAGCTGAAGATGCCGCTTCCGTCGGAGGAGCCGAGCAGGTCTTCGCACGCGCGCTCGGGGTGCGGCATCAGCCCGAGGACGTTGCGCCCGCGCGAGCAGATGCCCGCGATGTGATCGCGCGAGCCGTTCAGGTTCGCTTCTTCGGTCAGCCCGCCCGCCGGGTCGCAGTAGCGAAAGACGATGCGGTCTTCGCGCACCAAATCCTCAAACGTCTCTTCGTCGCACACGTAGTTGCCTTCGGCGTGCGCGACGGGAAGACTCAAGACCTGCCCCGTGTGCAGCTCATGCGTGAAGGGCGAACTCGTAGTCTCGACACGGACGTTGACGTGACGGCAGATGAAATGTAGCTCCTTGTTTCGGATGAGTGCGCCGGGCAGCAGCCCCGACTCGCACAGGATTTGGAAGCCGTTACAAATCCCGAGCACTATGCGGCCACGCGCCGCGAACTCCTTGACCGAAGCCATCACGGGCGAGAATCTGGCGAGCGCGCCTGCACGCAGGTAGTCGCCATAGGAGAAGCCTCCGGGGATGATGACGGCGTCGTATTCGGACAAGTCCGTCTCGCGATGCCAGACGAAATCCACCGGCTGCCCGACGTGCTTCGAGATGACGTGATACGCGTCGTGGTCGCAGTTCGAGCCGGGGAAAACGATCACTCCGAACTTCATCCTTCGACCTCCACGCGGAAGTCTTCGATGACCGGGTTCGACAGAACGTCACGCGCAAGCTGTTCGGCGGTCTCGCGTGCGCGCGTCTCATCCAACGCGGCGTCGAGCGCGATCTCGAAATATTTCCCCTGCCGCACGTCCGCGATGCCTTCGTAACCGAGCAGCCCGACGGAGTGCTGTATGGCCTTGCCCTGCGGGTCGAGCACGCCCGACTTCAGTGTGACGTAGACTTTTGCTTTCACTATGGTCAGTTGCTCCCCTGCACCAGATTATAACCTACAGGTTCTCTCACGCGTCCTGTGCCCCCATCGTCTCTTGTGTGCCGAACACGCGCGCGAAGACCGCTCCGACGTTGCGCATGTAACCGTCAGTCGAGAAGGTGCGCTCGATCTCTTCGCGCGTGAGCTTGGCAGAGATGTCCGCGTCGTCGAGCACATGCGCGCGGAACTCGCCGCCCTCGTCCCAGGTCTTCATCGCGCTGCGCTGCGTCCACTCATAAGCCTGCTCGCGCGACACGCCCGCGCGCGTCAGGGCGAGCAGGAGTTGGCCGCTGAAGACTAGTCCCCGCGTCGCATTCAAATTCGCGAGCATCCGCTCGGGGTAGACGACGAGCGTGTCGATGAGAGAGGCGGCCTTTGCGAGCATGTAGTCGAGCGCGATCGAGGCGTCGGGCAGGACGACGCGCTCGGCGGAAGAGTGCGAGATGTCGCGCTCGTGCCAGAGCGCGACGTTCTCCAGCCCGACGACCGCATAACCGCGCAGCAGCCGCGCCATCCCGCACAGGCGCTCCGACAAGATAGGGTTGCGCTTGTGCGGCATCGCCGACGAGCCTTTCTGCCCGGCACGAAAACGCTCCTCTGCCTCGCGCACTTCGGTGCGTTGCCAGTGACGAATCTGCAAAGCGAACTTCTCGATTGAGGCGGCGACAACGGCAAGCGTCGTCAGATACTCCGCATAGATGTCGCGCTGTATGACCTGCGTCGAGACGGGTGCGGCCTTTAAGCCGAGCCGCGCGCAGACCCTCTCTTCAACCTCCGGGTCGAGGTGCGCGAAGGCTCCGACCGCGCCGCTGATCTTCCCCGTCGCCACCGCCTCGCGCGCACGTACGAGTCGCGTGCGATTGCGCCGCGTCTCGTCGTACCAGAGCGCGAAGGTGAGGCCGAAGGAGGTCGGCTCGGCGTGGACGCCGTGCGTGCGTCCGACCTGCGGCGTGTCTTTGAACTCGAAGGCGCGACGCTTGAGCACCTCCGAGAGCGCGTCGAGCTTTTCGAGCAGAAGGTCGCACGCGTCTCTGAGCAGAAGCGCGTTCGCCGTATCGACCACGTCCGACGAAGTAAGCCCGTAATGAACGAAACGCGACGCCTCGCCGATTGATTCGGCGAGCGCCGTGGTGAACGCGATCACATCATGGTCGGTCGTCCGCTCGATCTCGCGTATGCGCTCGACGGTAAACGTGGCCTTGCGCTTGATCTCTTCGACCGCCGCGCGCGGCACAGTCCCCATCTCGGCGTGGACTTCGCAGACGGCCAACTCCACATCGAGCCACTTCTGAAACTTGCTGCGCTCAGACCAGAGCGCGCCCATCTCGGGCAGCGTGTAGCGTTCAATCATAAGTGATGAGTGATGAGTGATAAGTGATAAGAAAGAGCCGCCGGATTTTCCTATCACTCATCACTCATCACTATTTCAGAATGTCCGAGTTGACCGAGTAGCCCGCGAGCAGCCAGTCGCCGCCGCGCTCCAGAAGCGTGAACTTCTCCATCGCGGAGCCGTGCTCGAAGCGCGTCTGGTAGACGAGTTCGATGGCGTGGCCCGAGAGCGGCGCAGCGGCGCTCTGCTGCTCGTGCCCCGTGTGCAGCGCGCGACTCTCGACCCGGCCCAATCGCTCGCGCACGCGCGAAAGGATGCGTGCGTTCTCTTCGGCGCTGACGGCCGCGCGCCACTCTTCGGCGGCCTCTTCGTAGACTTTCACGTCGCGTCCGGCAGCGATGTCCTCCGTCACACGCTCGACCGAAGCCTGCGCGCCCAAAGGTACGTCTCGCCTCTCTTCGACCGCGCAGCCGACGAGCAGAGCAATACTAATCAGTGCCAGACAAGTGAAGGTTCGGCGGCTCATAGCTCGATCCACGGGGTCGGTTCCTTGTGGTGCGAGAGCGTGACTTTGGTCGCGGGCTGGAAGAGGCCGCCGCGTTCGCGCAGCGCCGACTCGGCGATGAAGCGTGCGAGGTCTGGATTGTTGGCGCGCTGCGAGAGGTGCGCGAGGATGATGTGTGCGGCCGTGCCGTCGAAGTCGTCGCGCAGCCACACGGCCACGTCCTCGTTTGAGAGGTGGCCGGTGCGCGACAGTATCCGCTGCTTCAACTCCCAGGGGTAAACGTCGCAAGCCTTGAGCATGTCGCGGCTGTGGTTCGACTCGATGACGATGGCGGCACAGCCGCGCAGGCGCTCTGTGACGAGCGTCGTGACGCAGCCGAAGTCCATCAGGGTCGCGACGCGCACGCCTTCGTGTGTGGCGACGAAGCCGAAGTTGTCGGCGGCGTCGTGCGGGACGGTGAAGGGGTGGAAGTCTATCTCGCCGACGCGGAAGTCATGGCTCGAAGAAATCTCGACCGTGCGGTCGCGTAAGGATTCGGCACGCTTGCGCGGCTCGTCGTTGTTGCGCGACTTCTCGCGGATGAAAGCGTCGCGCGTCGCGCCCGAGATGTAGACCGGACAGCCGAGGGATTTAAGCAGCACGCGCAGTCCGCCCGCGTGGTCTGAGTGCTCGTGCGTGATGACGACGCCGTCGAGCCGCGCGGCGTCCTCGCCCATGAGCGCCAGGCGACGCACGGTCTCCTTCGCACTAAGCCCCGCGTCCACGAGCACGCGCGTCCGCCCCGCGCAGATGAGCACGGCGTTTCCCGTCGAGCCGCTTCCTAAGACCGTCAGTCGCATCTCTTCAGACTGTGTCGCATCTCTTCAGACTGTTAATCGCATCTCTTCTATTCAGTCTCTCGCCAGCCTGAGAATATGCCCCGCCGTGTGCCCGCAACGCAAACCGCCGCGGGCGAAAATCGAGCACGCGCACTCATTTATCAAGCACGAGCTTCGAGACCTTGTGGCTGCCCGCGACGTAGAGGTTGTTCTGCGCGTCGAACGTCATCGCGTTGATTCCGTGCGGAGCCTTGAGCGTCTGAAGGTATCGCCCGTCGGCGGTGTAGACGTGAATTTTGTCGAACGGCTCGCAGACGTAGACGCGGCTCAGATTATCGACCGCGATTCCGGAAGGGACGCCGAACTGACCCGGCTCGTGCCCGCCCCCTCCGAAGCGTGTCACGTACTTGCCCTCGGGCGCGAACTTGAAGACGGCGAGGTCTCCGTCGTCGTACCAGTGCTCGCCATTGACGCCGCCGAGCGCGTAGAGCGCGTAGATGTCGCCCGTGCCATCGACGGCGACGCGCATCGCATCGACTTCGAGCTGTTTGTCCAAGAGAGAACTGACGAAGCGGTGCGTGCGATACGCGGCCCGCTTGTCGTTGCCGATCAAGACCAACTCGTCGTCCTGACCTTTTTGCGACACGACGACGATGCCACCGTCCGCGAGGAGCGCCGCGTCCTGTATGTAGTCGCTGCCGTGCGCCGCGCCGAGCGCCTCGCCGGTCGCGCCGTCGAGTTTCAAGACCACCCCGGCCAGCACTGCGAACACGTCGCCCGAACTGTTCGCCATGAGCTTTCGCGGCCCCTCCTTGAGTTTGGCGTACCACTTCGTCTGCGTGGGGATGTTCCAGGTGTTGAGGTAGTGCCCCGACGCATCGAAGACCTGCACGCGCCGCGTTTCGTCCGAGACGTAGATGAGTCCCGAGCCATCGACGGCCACGCCCATCTCGTCCTTGAAGAAAGAGGGGCCTGTGCCCTCGCTGCCGAAGGTGAAGGCGATGGTGTAGCCGTCGGGCTTCGGGGCGGGCGGCGCAGCGAGGCGAGGCGTGTAGGCCGGACGCGCGCCAACCGGGCCGTTTATCTTCGGCAAGCGATTCGTATTCGATGAGCGGCTGAGCGCGGCGATGAGTATTACAAAGCCGCCGACGAGGATAACGACGACGATGAGCGCCGGAGTGAACTTGTTAGACGGTTCGCCGCGGTAAGAGGTCAGCGGCTCGGTGCGCGGCGGCGGTGGTGGTGGGGGACGCAACTCGGCGGGCACGATCACCATCGAGTCGCAGTAGTGGCATTTGACGGTGGAGCTTTCGATACGCTCGAATTCGAGCGCCGCGCCACATTGTGGACAGGTGAAAGCGTTCAAGGGCGAACTCCTGAAAGCTCTTATCTCTCTCAAAGTCTGGAGCCTGGAGTCAAAGACAAGTGGTCTTGACTCCAGACTCCAGACTTAAAAAGTCCAAACTTTTATTCAGACTTCGAGTCGCGCGCGGTCAACCTTGAAGCCGTTGAGGTCGCCGAGCGCTCCGACGGCCAGAGCCTCGGTCTTGAAGAACTCGGAGGCGACGCGCCGCATCTCTTCGGGCGTGACTGCTTCGATGCGTGCGATGACCTGCTCGGTCGGGATGCGATGGCCGTGGACGATCTCCTGGCGTGCGAGAGTCCCGGCGCGTGCGCTCGTCGATTCAAGCCCCAGAAGGATGGACGAGACAGCCTGATCCTTGACGAGCCGCAACTCGTCTTCGCCCACCGATTCGCGCAGCACACGGCGCATCTCGGCGAGCGAGAGGTCTAAGACTTCGTCGAGCTGTTCAGGCGAAGTGCCCGCGTAGATTTGGAAGATGCCCGCGTCGGTGAAGTGGCTGCCCGCCGCGCCGACCGAGTAGGCCAGTCCACGCTCTTCGCGCACGCGTTGCCAGAGGCGCGAGCTTGTGCCGCCGCCGATGACCGAGCTTAAGAGGCTCGCGGCGTAGCGGTCTTCGTCGCGCGCCGAAGGGAAGGGCGTGGCGATAATCAGGTGCGCCTGCTCAAGCTCCTTCTTGCGCTGGACGAGAATCGGCGCGGCGGGACTCGGCACGTCGCCGTCGCCCGCTTCCATGTCGGCAGGGCGGGCTGCGACCCCGCTGCCACTGGTGTCGTCGGCGTCGAAGGCGCGCGCGGCCAGTTCGACGAGCTGCTCGTGCTGGACGTTTCCGGCGGCGGCGATGACGAGGTTGCGCGGCGCGTAAGCCTCTGCATGGAAGCGCGCGGTGCGCTCGCTCCCGAAGGTCGAGACGGTCTCGGCGGTTCCCTCGATGGGGCGGCCCAGAGAATGTTCGGGGAAGTATGCGGCGTTGAAGATTTCGGCGAGGAACTCGTCCGGAGTGTCCTCGACCATCTTCATCTCCTCGATGATGACGCGCTGCTCGCGCTTGAGTTCTTCTTCGTCGAAGCGGGGCCGGGCGAGCATGTCGGAGAGCAGGTCAAAGGCTTGGGCGAGCGCCGTATCGACGACCTTCATGGCGAAGCCCGTCATCTCGTGCGTAGTGTAGGCGTCGAAGTGGCCGCCGAGGCGGTCGCTCTCGACGGCGATGTCGAGCGCGGTGCGCGTCGTCGTCCCTTTGAAGACCGCATGCTCAATGAAGTGGCAGACGCCGTTCCAGTCCGCCGGCTCGTGACGCGAGCCGCGCCTGACCCAGATGCCGACCGTCGCCGAGCGCAGAGAGGGCATGTGCTCCGTCAGGACGGTCAGCCCGTTGGGAAATCTCGTCACCTGAACTTGTTCGGTCATTACGTCGGAAAGCTTTTAAGGAAACCCCTCGGCTGGTGCTCTCATCGAGAGCTTGAATTCTTGACCCGGCATCGTAACACGCGCGCCGGAGAGGGGCAAACCATCTTGCCGGAAGACCGCATCTTACGGCTTCAGCACGCATGATTTTTCAAGGCGATTCGGCTTGACACCCCTTGCGCGGTTGACGGAAAATGCTGACTCCGCCTAGAAGCGGGTTGGACACAGAAGGGTAACAAAGCCTACAACGTGTCGCTCGTTGTGACGCCGGGATTGAAGCCGCACACCCAGACAGCTTCGACCCTCGCCCGGACGCCGCCCTGGACACAGTAAAAGTTAAGGGTTCGCTCCGGTAGGGCCGCTCCCCATGTCGGGTGTGGCGGAAGGAAAGGAGCGCCCGGAGGTTTTGCTGCGATGAGAAAATTTAACTGGCGCATGTTCCCGTTGCTGCTCGCGGCCTTCGCGCTTGCCGGGGCGAGCACGTCGGGGGCGCATGCCGCCGCCGCGAGCGGGGCGCACCGCAGTGGACTGGGCACGATCAGCGGCACAGTCCTCGACCGGCGGGGCAACCCTGTCTCGGGCGCGCTCGTGAAAATCCTGCGCGACGGCTTCAATGAAGTCGTCAAGGAGACGAAGAGCGCGCCCGACGGCACCTTCGCCGCGCGCGTCACTCCGGGGCGCTATCTGATTCGCGCTCTGGCCGAGGGCTTCACTCCCGCGACCTTCTCCTCCGTACAGGTCTCGCCCGCTTCCGAACTCGTCTATCGCTTCAATCTTCAACCCGTCGGCGAGGGGCGCACGACGCCTGAGCTTCGCTCCGACCGCGACGACCCGAAGTTCCGTATCCGCGCCGCGCAGGCTCGCCGCTCGATCTTCAATGCGGGCGAGGCCGAGGACGAGACCGTCCGGCAGGTGCTCGACGAGATGGCCGCCGAAGAACAGGCCAACGACGCCGGGAAGGAAGACGAACTCGCCGGTGTGGACGCGCCCGAAGAGCAGAGGTCTTCGGCACGGACGCGGACGCAAGGGTACATCGAGACGTTCTTCGCTGACTCCAGCTTGCCGGGTCGCGGCTCTTACGAGGGAGTCAACTTCGCCGTGGCGACGCCTGTGAACCGGCAGGTTCAAATGATCTTCGCGGGACAGGTCGGCGAGTTTGAGCGCCTCGAAGCGACGGCACGAATTCGAGCGGGCGCGCGCCACCGCTTGAGCGCCACGCTCGGCGGCGCGAGTCTGCCCACGTTGGTGAGGAACGGAGAGTTAGTGAGGGGCGGGGCCAAAGACTCGGGCGCGAAACTCGGATTCGGTTCCGCGCGCGGCGAGAAGCTCGAACAGGTTTCGGTGCGCGCCGTAGACGAATGGGTCGTGCGGGACGGCGTCGTCGTCGTGCTCGGCCTCGACTACGCGCGCTTCATGGGCGCAGGCGGCGATGGCCGGATAACGCCGCGCCTCGGCGTCTCGTTCGACGCGAACGCACGAACACGTCTGCACGCCTCGCTTTCGCCGGGCACGGACGCAGCTACGCGCGCCGACGGAGTGGAGTTCGAGGACGGGCAGGTCGTCTTCAAAGAGAACGAGGGGCAGGCCGTCGCGGTCATTGACGGACGGGCCGTTCTGGAGCGCAGCCAACGCCTGGAGTTCGGCGTCGAGCGCGTGCTTGACGAAAACTCTACGGTCGAAGCGACCGCCTTCTTCGACACCATCAGCGGTCGCGGCGTGGGGCTTTTGAGCACGCCGCTTGATGGCTTGACCGACTCGGGGAGCGCGGCGCTCATAGACATCGCAAACCAGCAGGGCGGCGCAAAAGGCTTGCGCATCGTCTACACGCGGCGCGTCAGCAGCCGCCTGAAGGCTTCAGCCGGTTACGCCTTCGGGCAGGGTCAGCAGCTCTCGTCCGAAGGCTTGACGACGCCCGACCAGCTCTTCCAGAACTCTTTCTTCCAGACCGCCGCCGCGCAACTCGACGCGAGCCTCCTCGACGGGATGAACGTCAGAACTGTGCTTCGCTTCTCGCCGCGCGCCGCAGTCTTCGCTATCGACCCGTTCGCGGGACGCCTCGCCGTCTACGACCCTTCTTTGAGCATCCTCGTCACGCAGGAGCTTCCGAACTTCGGCCTGCCCGTCCGCGCACAGGCGACCGTTGACGCGCGCAACCTTCTGGACGTGCTCACAAGGGTCGATGAAGGCGACGGCGGCCAACTCTCGCTCGGCGCGCTGCGCAGGTCTTTGCGCGGCGGGATTTCGGTCAGGTTCTAGCAAGCTTCGGCCAGCCGCGCCGTGGCAGAAGCATTCAAGGCGAGAAGTCCCCGCGCTCTCTGGCACGAGGCTCAAGGCGCGGGGCTTTTGTGTATCGAGGCTCTATCCGAATTTTCGGAGGGCGATACGAAAATATGAATCACCGCTCTCGACCTGTCCCCGGTGCTTCCGTATGCGCCGCGAGCGACCTGCGGCAGTTAAAAGCGCGCCAGTACAGCGATTGCGCCTCGCATGCGCGGCGCGGCGCGTGTGCGCGTGCGTGCGTGCCGTCGCGTCGAAAGCTGGAATACAGCTTGCTTCAAAACTTTTGATTTACCGAGGGCTTTCACTCGCCGGGCGTGAACGGCGAGAGGCCGGGCCCGGCGCTCCTCAAGATCGAACGAAACTAAAGAGACGCGTGTGAGGACGATGAAGGATTCCGTGCTGACGACGAAGGGCTGGGCGCTGCTGATCGTGGCGGCGGTGCTCGTCGCCGCCGGTACGCTCAACTTCGCGCAGCGCCTCACGCACACGGCTCCCCCGACCGACGGCGTCGAATGGGTGCAGACGCGGCAAGGCATCGTCGCCGACTCGGTCAAGGCGGACTCGCCCGCTGGCCGCAAGGGCGTCTTCGGCGTCATGCCGGGCGACCGTCTCGTCGGCCTCATCGTCGGCGATCAGGAGAAGCGTGAACAGATCACGACGACCTACGACCTTCAGGACGACCTCGAAGTGGCGGGCGTCGGCGGCCGTATACGCTACCTCGTCGAGCGCCCCTCGAACCCGGAGGAGACGCGCTTCTACTGGGTCTATCTCGACAACCTGACGCCGCAACGGACGCTCACGGCACGAGACCTTTACATCAACCTGATCGGCGTCATCTACCTGCTGGTCGGCCTCTTCGTCTTCTTCAAGCAGGGCGGGCGCGCGCCCTACTCGCTGCACTTCGCGACGCTCTGTCTGGTCGCCTTCGTCTTCCACTTCTACAAACCCTACGGCGCTTACGAAGACTTAGACCTCGCCGTCGCCTTCCTCGACGACGCGGCGCTCGCGCTGTTCGCGCCCATCTTCCTGCACTTCTGTGCGATCTATCCCGTCCGCTACCGGCTCTCGGAGCGCAGGCCCCATCTCGTCTATCTGCTCTACGCGCCCGCCGCGGTGCTCATCGCGGCGACCGCATTCTTCGACTTCACGGCGGCGCTCCATAACCGTTGGCCGAGTTCCTCCGTCATCAATCTCCTCTACACGCTCTATCTGAGACTTCCCGAAGACTTCGCCGCGCGACTGTGGTTGGCGGCCGTAGCCTTCCTGACGATGTCGCTCGTGGCGGGCGCTTTGGTACTTGTGCGCCGCTTCGTCAAGAGCGAGTCGGCGATTGTGCGGCAACAGTTGAAGTGGGTCGTCTGGGGTTCGGCGCTCGCCGTCACGCCGTTTACGCTGCTCTACGCCGCAGGCTACCTGTTCGGTGTCGGCGACACGCTCCTGAGCGAGGCGACGCGGCGCTGGGTGACGGATGCGGCCGTCGTGCCGCTCGCGCTCATCCCGCTGACGTTCGGCAACTCCGTGGTGCGCTATCGTCTGATGGACGTTGACATGGTCGTGCGGCGCACGGCCGTCTACGTGCTGACGACTCTGGCTATCGCCTTGATGATCGGCTCGGTCGTCTACGTCGCAGGGCTTTACGCCTTCGGCGGCGAGGTCATCACGCCGGGCATCATCACGATGCGTGTCATCATCGCGGTCGCGGCGATGGCGGTGATCGTGATGACCGCCGCGCCGTTGAAGAATTTCCTACAGGAGCGGACAGACCGCTTCTTCTACGGCGAGCGCTACGACCTGCGCGCCGGACTGTTGGATTTCGGGCGCACGCTCTCGGCGACGACCTCGCTCGAACCACTGCTCGACGCACTCGTCAGCCGACTCCAACAAGTCCTCGGCGTCGAGCGCGTCGCCATCTTCGTCGAGGAGGCTCGCTCTCCCGTAGGTTATCGCGTGGCGCGCGTCGCCGGGCTTTCTTCGGAAGTCATCGTGCCGCCCGACTTTCGCGAGATGATTCGCACGCGCTCGGCTGAAGACGGTATCGTGCGCGCCGACGGACTTGACCTGCCCGTCGAGACGAGCGGCTTTGTCCGGCGCGCGCTGCACTACTACGTGCCCTGCGTCGTGCGCGGGCGAATGGTCGCCGTCATCGGTCTGGGGCGCTCGACGGGCGGCGCGCTGCTCTCTTCGGAAGACCTCGAAATCCTGCGTACCGTCTCGGGCTACGTCGCCGTCGCCATCGAGAACAGCCTGCTCTATCAGGAGCAGAAGGAGCGGGCCGAAGAGCTTGCGCTCCTCAAAGAGTTCAACGAGTCCATCGTCGAGTCGATCAACGTCGGCATCCTGACCGTCGATGCCGAGGGGCGCGTGACCGCGTGCAACTCCGCGCTCGAAGAGATGCTCGGACTCCGGCGCGACGAGGCGACCGGTCACATCGTCGAAGACCTCTTCGCCGAAGACTTCGCAGAGACCTTGCGACAGGCGCTCGGCGCGCAGGGGTGGGAACTCTCCGAGCTACGCAACATCTACAAGCTGCACACAGCGACGCGCCGGGGGCACACGCTCATCCTCAACATCGCGCTCGCACCCTTAAAGCGCGCCGACGCAGCCGTGCCGGGCGGCGTGCTCGTCGTCTTAGAAGACGTGACGGGGCGCGTCCGGCTCGAAGAGCAGTTGCAGCAGCGCGAGAAGCTCTCTTCAATCGGCCTGCTCGCAGCCGGAGTCGCGCACGAGATCAACACGCCGCTGACAGGCGTCTCCTCCTACACGCAGATGCTTCTCGGCATGCTCGCCGAGACAGACCCGAAGCACGCGCTCCTCCAGAAGATTCGACGCCAGACCGACCGCGCCACAGGCATCGTCAACAACCTTCTGAACTTCTCGCGCACGGGCGGCGTCACCGAGTTCGGTGACGTGAACGTCAACCGCGTGCTCGACGATACGCTGCAACTGCTTGAGCCGCAGCTTCGACAGAGCCAGATCGAACTCCGGCGCGAATACGCGGAAGACTTGCCGCACGTCTACGCCAACGCGGGCAAGCTCCAGCAGGTCTTTACGAACCTGCTCTTAAACGCGCGCGACGCCATCCCCGATGGCGGCCAGATCACACTGCGCACCAAAGCGTCCGACCTCGACGCCGTCACTGTCCAGGTCGCGGACACAGGCATCGGCATCGCGCCCGAAAACGTCGCGCGCATCTACGACCCGTTCTTCACCACGAAGGGCGTCGGGCGCGGGACGGGACTGGGCCTCGCCGTCTCCTACGGCATCGTGCAGGAGCACTCCGGCCACATCGCGGTCGAGAGCACGCCCGGAAGGGGCACGACCTTCCGCATCACTCTGCCCACGGCGGGAGCGCGCGCGCGCCTCCAGGCCGCGAGCGACTAAAGACCTTCTCCGGCAACACGCGACTGAAAACTTCTCAGGCCGCAAGCGTTTGAAAACTTCTCAGGCCGCGAGTGTTTGAAAACTTCTCAAGCCACGTCCGGCGTTTGGCTGAAACTTTCAACGCCCTTCGACGGATTACATTTCAGACGCGGCTCTTCAGTTTCGGTAAGACTCGATCCTCGCTCGCGGCGGCTTGCCACGACCGCCAAACGAAAGGCTTCCCCAATGCAGTACCAATCCTTGCCCCTCTCGAACGCCCGCAGGGCCTTCTTGCTTCTCAAAAACGCCCGCAGGATTTTGACGTTCACGCTCGCGGCCCTTCTGCTCCTCTGCTCGACGGGCGCGCGGCGCGCGGCGGCGCAGATCATCACGCCGCCCGGCAACTTCCAAAACTTCGAGAGTCCGCAGGTGCATCCGCTGGCGCTGACTCCGGACGGCACGCGCCTGCTTGCGGTCAACTCGCCGAACGCTACGCTCTCAGTCTTTCAACTCGTGAGTGGCTCGCCTGTGCTGACCGCAGAGATTCCGGTCGGGCTTGAGCCGGTGAGCGTCGCCGTGCGCAACGACCGCGAGGCGTGGGTCGTCAACTGGCTCTCGGACACGGTGAGCGTCGTAGACCTCGCCGCGGGCAACGTCGTCCGCACGATTGAAGTGGGCGACGAGCCGACAGACGTTCTCTTCGCGGGAGTGGGGCGCGAGCTGGCCTTCGTCTGCGTCTCGGGCGGCCCCAAGCATCAGTTGGGCGACGAGATCATCAACAGCGGCAGGGGGCAGGTTGCGGTCTTCGACCCGTCGAATCCGGCGACGCCTTTGCAGACGATTGAAATCTTCGCCAAGCAGCCACGCGCCCTTGCGCGCGACGCGACCGGCGCGCGCGTCTTCGTCTCGGCCTTCGAGTCGGGCAACCAGACGACCGTCGTTTCAGAGCGCGACGTGAGGGCGAACGGCGGGCTGCCGCCCCCGAACCCGGCGCTCGCACAGGGGCTTCCCTCCCCGCCCAGCACCGGCCTCATCGTCAAATGGAACGGCTCGCACTGGGTGGACGAGTTGAGCCGTGCGTGGGACTCGCTGATTCCTTACACGCTCTTCGACAATGACGTGTCGGTCATAGACACGGTGGGCAATCCCGTCGGCGTCACATGGGACGTGCAGGGCGTCGGCACGCACGTCGGCAACATGGTCTTTGACCCGACAACGAGCCGAGTCGTCGTCGCCAACCTCGAAGACATCAACCATGTGCGCTTCGAGCCTAACCTGCGCGGGCGCTTTCAGCAGAGCCGCATCAGCTTCGTTGACCCGACGAGGAGCAACTTCGCGGCCCCGCCCGTCGCCGTAGACCTCAACCAGCATGTGAATCTCAACGGCACTGGCTCTGACGCCGAGCGCGCGCAGAGTCTGGCGCTGCCCGCGGACATCACACGCGCCGCGGACGGGACGCTCTACGTCGCCGCGACCTCTTCGGCGCGCGTCGGCATGCTCGACGCGTCGGGGGCCGTCACGGCGCGCATCGCCGTGGGCGCAGGGCCCACCGGCCTCGCGCTCGACGAGCCGCGCTCTCGCCTCTACGTCCTCAATCGCTTCGATCAGACCGTGAGCGTCGTTGACACAAACACGCGCGCGCAGATCGCGCAGGCACCGGTCGGCTTCAACCCGGAACCGCGGGGCGTGCGCGAAGGCCGCCGCTTTCTCTACGACGCCTCTTTTTCGGCACACGGCACGGTCTCCTGTGCGAGTTGTCATCTTTCGGGGCACCGCGATGGAATGGTGTGGGACTTGGGCGACCCGCAGGGAATGGTTCAGACCGTGAATCAGGGCGGCATCATCTCGAACTTCCATCCGATGAAGGGGCCCATGATGACGCAGAGTCTTCGCGCCATCACGTTTATGGAGCCTTTGCACTGGCGCGGCGACCGCGCGAGCCTCTCGGACTTCAACCCGACCTTCGTCTCCCTGCTCGGCAGCCCGCGCCAGCTCACGACGCAGGAGTTCGCCGACTTCCGGGCCTTCATCCAGTCGCTCACGTACCCGCCGAACCCGGACGAGAACGTTGACCGCACGCTCTCGGCAAAGGCGCAGAGGGGCTTTGACGCCTTCAAGACGCGGCCACTCGACGGGAACATCTTCACATGCAACCAGTGCCACCAGCTCTTCCAGTTCAGCAACGGCAACGGGGGAACCTTCGTCGCGGGCGCGGGCACATTCCTGTCCATCATTCCCTCCGCCCTGTTGCAGGAGACGCAGGACTTCAAAATCCCGCAACTACGCGGCCTCAACCAGAAGACCGGGATGGGCAAGACGCCGGGCGCGAAGCTCTCAGGCTTCGGCTTCATCCACGACGGCACGAACGACAACATCTTCGACTTCCTGAAGAATAACGGCGTCTTCATCTTCCCCGCCGGGCAGGCCGGAGACGACATGCGCCGCGACATCGAAACGTTCCTGCTCCAACTCGACACGGGACTGGCTCCCGTCGTGGGATTTCAGGTGACGCTCGGAGCCGCCGACAAGAATCTGCCGGACGCTTCGGGGCGCATCCAGTTTCTCGCGCAGCAGGCCGCCGGGGGTAACTGCGACATGGTCGTGCACGGCATCTACGGCGGCAGCCCGCGCAGCTTCCTACGCCTCCCGGACGGAACCTTCCAGCCCGACAGTCTCTCGGAAGCGCCCGTCTCATTGCAGGCGCTTCTGGCGGCGGCGGGCGCTGGCTCCGAGCTGACTTTCACGGGCGTCCTTTCGGGCACGGGGCGGCGCATGTCGATTGACTCGGACGGCGACGGCATCCTCAACGACGACGAGCCGCGCACCACTCTGAGTCTGACGGGGCGCGTCGTGGACGCTTCGGGTCAGGGAATCGCAGGCGTCGCGGTGAAGCTCTCCGGCACACAGGCGGCGGCGACCATGACCGACTCTGCCGGTCGCTACGGTTTCAACTACGTCTCGACCACAGGCACATACACCGTCACGCCGCTCTCGTCGGGTCTGCCGTTCACACCCACGAGCCGGACATTTGCGAACCCGACATGGAACCAGTCGGCGACCTTCGTCACTTCAGCGACGGCGAACGCCTCCGACTCTTCGCAGTTCTTCGTCTCACAGCACTATCAGGACTTTCTCAACCGCGACGCGGACGCTTCCGGTCTCCAGTTCTGGACGAATGAGATCGAAGGATGTGGGCAGAACTCTCAGTGCCGCGAGATCAAGCGCATTAACGTCTCGGCGGCCTTCTTCCTCTCGATTGAGTTTCAGCAGACCGGCTATCTCGTCTACCGCACCGACAAGGCAACGTTTGGCGACCTCGCGGGCAAGCCTGCGCCCGCGACCTTCCAGCAGTTGATGACCGACACGCAGCGCGTCAGCCGCAACGTCGTCGTCGGTCAGGGCGCATGGCAGGCGCAGCTTGAGACAAACAAGCAGGCGTTCTTTCTGGGGTGGGTGCAGCGCCCAGACTTCCTCGCACGCTACCCCTTAGGGATGAGCGCGGCTGACTTCGTCAATGCGCTGAACTCAAACACCGGAGGCTCGCTCAACAACGCAGAGCGCGACGCACTGGTCGGTCAACTCTCCGCGAACAACACGATGCAGGGGCGTGCGACGGTGCTGCGACAGGTGGCCGAGAACACAGAGTTCACGCGCCGCGAGGTCAACCGCGCCTTTGTCTTGATGCAGTATTTCGGCTACCTCCGCCGTAACCCCGACGACGCGCCGGACGCCGACTTCAACGGCTACAACTTCTGGCTCTCAAAGCTCAACCAGTTCGGCGGCAACTTCGTCTCTGCCGAGATGGTCAAGGCGTTCATCACGTCCATCGAGTACCGCGGGCGCTTCGGACAGCCCTGACAGCCTCCTTGATTTTTCAGTCGAGGATAAGGTGAGAGGCAATTCACCGCAGAGGCGCTGAGGACGCTGAGGAGGCGCAGAGACTTGCATCCCTCTGCGAATCTCAGCGTCCTCAGCGCCTCTGCGGTGATCCACTTTCGCCTTAGTCCTGCTCCGAAAACTGGTGACAGTCGGCGAACGCACGCACTCGTCGGACTCCACACGCTCGCGGCCAAAACGCGCCGGAAGCAAATCGACATCCGTGCAACGCGAACAAATCTCTTGCTTTTATCCGGGCCGGTGCTAATCTCGCACGCGCTTTCACATCCCGAAATCAGAAGACAGGTTCTCACCTTTATGAGCAAGCGCAAACACGTTCGGCGAGTGTCGGCGAGGGCATGCGCGTGCGTCGCGACGGCGTGCGTCGCGCTCGCGGCCCTGTCGTATTTCGGCGCGGCGGCGGCTCGCATGGCCGGCTCGCGTGGGCGTACAGCAACCGCGCCGCAGAGTGAGCGCGTAGACATACGCCTGCGCTCGTTGACGACACGTGCCACCGGCAATCTGACCATCGAGGCCAGCGAGGGCGGTGGGCGTGCGCGCCTGACGGCGTTGAATCTGCCAGACCCGCAGACCATCACCGCCGACGCGCGCACATACGTCGTCTGGGCTTCGGGCAGTGGTCGTATCGTGCGTCTGGGCGAGCTGCACCGCGACGAGCGCGGCAACGGAGGGCTGGCCTTCGACCGCCCCGAGGGGCTTGAACGCTACGGCGTCATCATCACTGCCGAGACGAGCGCCGAGGTCGAGCGGCCCGGCGACCCCGTGCTCACGACGCGCGCAGACGAGGCCGCCGCGCTCTACCCTCCAAAGATGGATGACGCCGCCGCCGGTAACACAGCCGAAGCCACTAAAGCCGAAGTCACTAAAGTCACTAAACCCACAAGTGTCCCCCCGCCGCCGGTTCCGCCCGCGTCGTCAAGCACTCGCACGCGCCGCACCACCAACGCCGCCAACGGCGATTTCTACTCGGAGGTTGAGGACGCACTCGTCTCAAGCGGCGGCGGTCGCGTCATCGAACTCGAAGGAGACTCGGCGGCCCCAGAGGCGCGCGGGGCCGCTCGCGCCACGCTGCACGAGAGCCGCGCATACGTCCGCGTCAACTTCCGCGGCGTGCCGATGCCTTCCGTCGTGGGCGCGAACGTCTACATACTCTGGGGCGTCATCCCCGACGGGCGCATCGTCTACATGGGGAGCCTCCCCGCAAGCGAAGACCTCAACCGCACCGAAGTCTACGTCCGCGTCGCGGGCTTCGACACGGACGACTACACGCTCTTCGTCACCGCCGAGCGGCAGCGCCCCGCCCCCTCGCCTGAGGGACGCCGCCTGCTCAGGCCCAAGGACGCGGGCTTTATCAAGTGAGCATTCGCCCCGGCGTTCGTCAGCACAGCACCGCCCGTTATAAAATGATGAGTGATAAGTGATGAGTGATAAGTGATAAGAAAGAGCCGTCTTCTTCTTCTCATCACTCATCACTCATCACTCATCACTCATCACTTTTTCCTGGAGTGTGGATGGCGAGAAAAGGTTCCGTCCTCGTCGTGGACGACGAGGAGATTATGCGCGATGTGCTGGAGACTTTGCTCTCGGCTGAAGGCTACCGCGTCGATCTGGCGAAGACCGGCGAGGAGGGCCTTGAGGCTTACGGGCGGCGCGCTTACGACGTAGTGCTCCTGGACGTTTCGATGCCGGGCATGGGCGGCCTGCGCGCGCTCGAAGAGATTCTGAAGGCAGACCAGGACGCCGTCGTCATCATCATCACGGCCTACGCCACCTTCGACACGGCCATCGGCGCATGGGAGCGCGGCGCGTTCAACTGCGTCCGCAAGCCCTTCCAGAACGAGCAAATCCTCAACACGGTCGCCTCCGGCATCAAGCGCCGACGCAAAGAGGAGGAGCGCCAGAACCTCCGGCGCGCGATGAGTCGCAGCGTCGAGCGCGGCTCCATCATCGGGCGCTCCGAGAAGATGCAGGCCATCTTCTCACTCGTCGATCAGGTCGCGCCCGCGCGCTCGACCGTCCTCATCACGGGCGAGTCGGGCACGGGCAAGGAACTCATCGCGCGCGCCATCCACGAGCAAAGCCCGCGCGCCGCAAAGACCTTCGTCACGGTCAACTCGTCGAACATTCCTTCGGAGCTGCTTGAGTCGGAACTCTTCGGCCACACGCGCGGCGCGTTCACCGGCGCGGTCGCCGCCAAGAAGGGTCTGTTTGAAGTCGCCGACGGCGGCTCGATCTTCCTCGACGAGATCGGCGACATTCCGCCCGAGACGCAGGCGCGTCTGCTCCGCGTCCTACAGGAGCGCGAGTTCACGCCCTTAGGCGACACGACGCCGCGCAAGGTAGACGTGCGCATCATCGCCGCCACGAACATCGACCTCAAGGAAGCAGTGCGGCAGGGCGCGTTTCGCGAAGACCTCTACTACCGGCTCGCCGTCGTGCCGATAGAGCTTCCCTCGCTGCGCGAGCGGCGAGAGGACGTTTTGGCGCTCGCGCAGCACTTCATACGCAAGTACAACGAAGAGAACGGGCGCGATGTCTCCGACCAACTCTCGCCCGACGTGCTGGCGCTCCTTGAGCAGTACACCTGGCCCGGCAACGTCCGCGAGCTTGAGAACGTCATCGAGCGCGCGGTCGTCATCGCGCCCGGCCCCGAGATTACGCGGCAGTGTCTACCCGCGGACATCGCCGACCCCTCGAAGGCAGTCGGCTCCGCCCCGCTCTCGGGCGCGACGGGCAGCCTCGACGTAAGCCGCGGCGTCAACTTCTACGACGAGGTGCGCCGCTTCGAGATCGACATCATCCGCCGCGCACTCGACCAGACGGGCGGCCACCAATCGCGCGCCGCACGCCTCCTCGGCATGAACGCCACGACGCTCAACTCGAAAATCAAGACCTACAACATCCAACTCCGCTCGTGAAGATACTCCCGCCGGGAAGCCACGCATGACACGGCACGCCGTCAGAGCGCGACGCTATCTGCTGCCCGCGGCGGCGACGTGCGCCCTCGCCTTTGCGCTCGCCTTCGCACTCTACGCCGTAGATGTAACGCGCCAGCCTCCCGGCTTCTACATCGACGAATCTTCAATCGCCTACAACGCGCACACCATCGCCGAACGTGGCGTGGATGAGTACGGCGAGGCTTGGCCGCTCTATTTCCGAGCCTTCGGCGACTACAAGAACCCGACGTTTGTCTATCTGCTCGCCGCCGTCTTTCGACTGACGGGGCCCAGCCTGCTGGCGGCGCGGCTTCTGAGCGCATCTTTAGGCGCACTGGCGGCGCTGCTTCTGGGGTGGCTGGCTGTGCGAATGACGAGGCGTGCGCAAGTAGGCGCGGTCGTGGCCTTCTCGGCGCTGCTGACGCCCTGGCTCTACGAGTCGAGCCGCCTCGTCTTCGAGGTCGCCGCTTATCCGCTCGTCGTCACACTCTTTCTGCTGGCGCTCAGGCGCGCGTCGGCGAAAGAGAGTTGGGGACGCGTGGATGTGTCGGCGCTCGCGTTGACACTCGCGCTTCTCACATACACGTACTCGGTCGGCAGGTTGCTGGGGCCCCTGCTCGCGGCGGGGCTGGCCTTCTTCCTCACGCGCCGCAACCTCGCGCGTGTTTTGCAGACGTGGGGCGTCTACGCGCTCGCGCTCACTCCTCTCGTCGTCTTCAGCGTGCGACACAGGGGCGCGCTCGAAGGCAGATTCAGACTCATCACTTACTTCACGCCGCAGAGCAGTTTTGTGGAAGACGCACGCGCGTTCGCTCTGCACTATCTCGCGGACGTAAACCCTTTGCGGTGGCTTGCGGGCGGCGAACAGAACATACGCGATCACTTGCCCGGTGCGCCCGCGCTGCTTGTGGCGACCGTCGGGCTGGCGGCAATCGGTCTCGCACTCGTCCTGCGCCGACACAGACGAGAGCCTTGGTGGCGCTTCATACTCTACGGCCTCGCCGCGTCCGTTCTCCCTGCCGCGCTCACGGTCAACGATTTCCCGCAGCTTCGACTAATAGCCTTCCCCATCTTCCTGCACGTCCTCGCCGTTCCAGCCGTCGCGTGGCTCCTCGAAGGCGGCGTCAGTGTCGGTCACGAAGGCGGCGTCGTTGGCCGCGTAGGCGGCGTCGCTGTCGGTCGCGAAGTCAGCGTCGGTCGCGGGCGCAGGCGCGCGGCCCTGTACGCGTTCGTCGCGCTGCTGTTGCTGCAAGGCGCGTACTTCCAATGGCTCTTTCACGCGCGAGCGCCGGAGCGCTGGTACGTCTTCGATGCGCGCTTCCCACGGAAGATTCTCGCACCGGCACTCGCGGCGAGCCGTGACCGCGCAGTTTATCTCTACGACGCGCCCGGCCACTCCGGCTACATACAAGCCTTCTGGCACGGCGCTCTGCGTGGTGTGGACGCCTCGCGCTTCATTCGACTCACAAACGGGGAAGCGCCGCCGCCCGGCGCTGTCGTCATCAGCACCGAAGAGGATTGTGAAAACTGCCGACTGCTCGCGCGCTCGATCAACTATATTCTCTACGCCGTGCCCCCGACCGACTTGAAGGCAGTGGCCGCGCCGCTCCCGCCCGCGAGCCTGCGCGCGAGCATCGTCTGCGAAGCATGGCCCGCGACATTTGTGGCGGGGCGGCGGCAGAGCCTCAACGTCATCGTGCGCAACGTGGGCGGCGCGGCGTGGCCCGCGGTCGGAGATGAAGAAGGACGCTACGCAGTGCGCCTGCACGCCCGCTGGTTGAAAGCGGATGTCTCCCTCTTGAAAGAAGCGGACGGCTCTCTCTTGACAGAAGCAGGTGGCTCTCTCTTGACGGATGAAACGAACGCGGCGCGCATCCCCTTCGACATGGAGCCGGGCGACACTGCCGGACTGACGTTGAACGTCTCCGCGCCCGTCGAGCCGGGCGAATACGTTCTCGAACTGGATTTGGTACAAGAGGGTTCGGCGTGGTTCGGCGCGCATGGCTCGAAGACTTTGAGGGCGAGTGTGAAGGTCTTGCCGCCGGGCTGAGATGCTTGGAAATTACAACTCGACGGACCGAAGGCGCGGAGTCTCAAACTCGCGCCGGTCTAAGCGAGAGTCCATCTGACACGGCGAGAGTCCATCCGACATTGACGTAACGGCCCCACACACATTATGGAGACCATCGTCTTTCTCGAACGCGACACGCTGCGCGCGGACTTGCGCCGCCCTTCGTTCGAGCACGTCTGGCGTGATTACGGTGTGACGCGCCCCGGAGAGGTTCTAGAAAGACTGTCGGGGGCGACCGTCGCCGTCGTCAACAAGCTGCCGCTCGGCGCGGACATGCTCGCGCGTCTGCCCTCGCTTCGGCTGATCGCCGTCGCCGCCACGGGCACGGACAACATCGATCTGGAGTTCTGCCGCGCGCACGCCGTCGCGGTTACAAACGTCAGCGGCTACGCGCATGCGACGCTGCCCGAGCACGTCTTGATGCTCGCGCTCGCGCTCAGACGCAACCTCTTCGCGTATCGTGCGGACGTGCGCGCAGGTCGTTGGCAGCGCGCCGAACAGTTCTGCCTGCACACGCGCGAGATTCACGACCTCGACGGCTCGACGCTCGGGCTTATGGGTTACGGTACGCTCGGGCGCGGCGTCGAGCGGCTCGCACACGCCTTCCGGATGAAAGTTTTAATCGCCGAGCACAAGGGCGCGCGGGAGTTGAGAGAAGGGCGCACGCCGTTTCGTGAAGTTCTCAGCCGCAGCGACGTGTTGAGTCTTCACGTGCCTTTGAACGCTCAGACGCGGAACATGATCGGGCGCGACGAACTCGCTTTGATGAAGCCTTCGGCGATTCTGATTAACTGCGCGCGCGGCGGGGTCGTGGACGAGTCGGCGCTCGCCGCGGCTCTGCTGGAAGGAAGGATCGCGGGAGCCGGTGTGGACGTGCTCTCAGGCGAGCCGCCGCGCAGTGGCAATCCGCTGCTCGACGAAGACCTGCCAAACCTCATCGTCACGCCCCACATCGCCTGGGCCAGCCGCGAGGCACAGCAAGCGCTCGCGGATCAACTCATAGACAACATCGAGGCATTCTTTGAACAAAAGCAAAAGTGACAAGGGCAGTGACGAGTGACAAGTGACGAGTTGAAGACAGTTCTTCTCTCGTCACTTGTCACTCGTCACTATCCTAGAACTTATTCTCCGTGTTCCGACGTGTAGAGGCGCAGGATTTCCAGCCCCTGACGCGAGCGCGGGTCGATGGTACGGAGGTGTTTGCGCCCCTGCATCTCCCAGAGCGCCGTGACCTGTCCGTCCTTCTCGACGGCATGGTATGTGATCTCTTCGGGCGGGGCGGCTGGCGGCTCCGGCGCGACTTCGGTCTGCGGCGCGGCTTCGGTCTGCGGCGCAGCAGCATCGCCGCCCCCCTCATCCGTGGTCTCCGGCGCTGCGGCCAACGCGTTCTCGTTCTCTGCCATAGTTCGTTACTCTCCAACCTGTCTTCAGATTTTTTGCTTCGGTGTGTCTGAAGGATTGTAATAAGGCAAAAGTAAAAAGGCAAAGAGGGGAGCCAGAGGCCAGAGGCTAGAGGTTAGAGGCTAGAGGCTAGTCAAGGCACGTGCTCTTGACTAGCCTCTAGCCTCTAACCTCTAGCCCCTAATTTGGTCAGGCCGCTTCCCTCCGCGCGTTGGGGAAGGAGCGTGCGCGCTCGGCGAGCCGCAGCTTGTACTCCATATCGCTTTGCCGGAGTTGACGCTGCGTCCTGTAGACGAGCACGCACAGCAGCGCGAAGCCGCCCGCGGCGACGTAGGGAAGCGCTTTCTCCATCCGCCGCGTGCCGTAGACGTAGAGCAGCGTGTTGATGACGACGAGCGCGATGCGGAACTCCGTGGGCCCGAGTTTCCCGTGGCTGATGCGGAATTGCCCCGTCGCCGCAAAGGCCAGAAAGGAGTTGACCATGAAGCCTGCGAAGACGGCGAGGACGAGGAAGAGATGCACGTGCGACCGCTCAGGCAGGATGAAGGCGTACGACCCGAGCAGCGCGCACAGGAAGACGAAGTCGAGCAGGTGATCCATGTAGAAACCCCACTTGACCAGTCCCGTGTCGCGATACTTGCCGACCTTTCCGTCGAAGAAGTCCGTCACCCATTGGAGAAAGATCATCAGCGAAGAGGCGCACAGCCAACGCATGTCGCCCGCGGCGAGATACCCGAAGACCACAAGCCCCGCGCACCACGCGAGCGTCAACATCGTCAGGTGTTGCGTCCCGAGCCAGAGCGGTATGCGCGGCACGACCCGCGCGGCCATGCGCCGCTCCAAAGGTGACAAAAGCGACGACCCCGTCTTCGTCGCCAGAGCGAATTGTTCTCTCTGCATCTTTAAAAAAACTCCGTCCCGAAGATTCGGGAGAGGACAAACATAGTGCAAGCGACGGGCCACAGATGAGAACGAAAACAACGCTTGATATGAGAATGAAAGCGACGCTTACGGGACAATGGCGCTTTCGTCCGCAGCGCAGGAAAAAGGTTTCAGTTGGCGGGCTTGCGGCCTTTGGAGAGCCTCATTGAGGCTTGAGCGAGAGCGCGAGTTCGACGGCGCGGCGCGGCGCGATGACGCCCCAGCCCTGACGGTCGATCTCGACGCCCGGCAGACGCTCTGCCGTGTCGATCAGGATGCGCTTGACCTGCTGCGGCGTCAGGCCGGGGTTGGCTTCGAGCATGCACGCGACGGTCGAGGAGACGATGGGCGCGGCAAACGAGGTTCCATCGACAAACTTGTAGTGCTCGCTGATGACATCATTCTCGTTGAGCTTGACCGAGACGAGTTGCCGTATGAGATAGAGGGGAAGTGTGCGCGCGTCGTAGATGTCGCGGTCAACGCCCTTACTCTTTTCGATGAGCGGGAGCAGTTCGTCGTCCGTGGCGCGGTCGAGCGTAGCGTAGAGTTCGGCCTCGGCGGCGGTCGGCGTCTGCGGCAGGATGGGCGCGGGCACCCAGATGCCGGGCGCGATGAGCTCCGGCTTTTGCAGCCCGTCGAAGGTCGGGCCGTAAGACGAGCGATAGAGGCTGTGGCGCGAACGGTCGAGCGAGTTGCGGTCGTCAAGTCCGCCAACGGCGATTGAGGAAGGCGAAGAGGCCGGCGGCAGAACGGGATGGCCCGGCGACCAGCCCGCGTTGCCGACGGCACAGACGACGACCAAGCCCTCGCGCACGGCGCGCTCGACGGTCTGGCACAGAGAGTTGCGTAGGTACGACTGCTCTTCGTCGCCGCCCGCCGAGATGTTGACGACGCGAATACCATAACGCTCGCGATTCTCCAACACCCAACGAAGCCCGCGCTCGATGTTCTTCTCGGGGATGTGCCCGGACTTGCTGATCTTGACGAGGATGACCGAGCAGTCGGGCGCGAGCCCGCGGAAGAAGCCGTCGGAGAGAGCGCCGTTGCCTGCGGCGACGACGGAAGTCATCATGCCGTGCCAGCTCGCCGGCTCGATAGAATCGAGCGTGCCCGTCCCCTTCGGCACGATGTTGTGGTAGGCGACGATGCGACTGTGCGGCGTCGTCAAATCGGGGTGCTGGTAGAAACCCGAGTCGAGAAAAGCTATGCCGACGCCGCGCCCCGTGAAGCGTTCGTCCGCGCCGAGCCGGAGCCAGGTGGGCAGGACGTTGCGCCCCTGCTCAAAGACCGCCGCGTACTTCTCTAACTGCGCGTGTGCGCGTCCGAACAGCTCAAGGCATCGTGGGCAGACCGCCTGCACGCCTTCGGGCGCATTGGCGACGATCAGACGCTTCAGCTCGTCCGGCAACTGCTCGAACGGCGCAAGCCCCTCGCTCGCCTCGCGCCAGCAGACCGGACAGACGGGCCGGCCCGCCGGAACCTCGGAACCTTGCGCCGACTCTTCGGCAGAGATCATCTCAGACACGTTCAAATCCACCCCTTGTTTTTTTACAGACCATCATGCAGGGAGGGAAGATAAAAGGCAAAAGGCAAAAATCAAAAGTGAAAAAGAAGTTCTTCTCGCGCGTAGGGCGTCCGAACTTTTCGCCTTTTGCCTCTTGCCTTTTTGTCTTTCCTTCCCGCAGGACGGGATTCGCCACGCGCGGTCAAATGTTATAAATTAGACGCAGGCAAAAATCCTAAAAGCTCGAACTTTAAAGGCTGGAGAATTGATGGCGAAAGAACAGACCAGCGTGTCCGACATCTTCCGCCGCGCGTTGGAGATGGCGCGCGCCGACGAGGGGCTTGTGCTGAAGGACTTGCGGCGCAATCTCTACGAAGAGTTTCAAGGCTCGCCGATGCCGCCGCTCTCGACCCTGACCATCCCCGAGCAGGACGCGCTCGCGCCCGAAGAGGACTGGACAGCGGGACTCTCCATCGTCCGGCGCGGCATACAGAACGAGGACTGGCGCGAGATCATCAACGGCATCTCCATGAGTCTCGACCAGACGCTTCGCTACGAGCGCGACCGCGGGCATCTAGGCCAGGCCGACGACTGGCACGACCGCACCACCGGCATCGAAGGCGCGCTCCAAAAGGGCATCGGCAAATGGATGCCCGAAGAGTTGATGAAGCTCGCCGAACGAGCGACGAAAAAGTAGACAGGGAAAAAAGTAGACAGTAGACAGGGGAAAAAAGTAGACAGTAGTCAGTAGTCAGTAGTCAGTAGCCAGTAGAAAAACCTAACACAGAAGCTACCGACGTGACGAACATACTACTGTTGAAAGTCGCACCTTCTACTATCTACTGACTACTGACTACTGACTACTGACTACTGTCTACTGACTTATGAGTTTTCTCGACACGCTTTTCAAAGACCCTTTCCGGCAGGAGGGCGAGCCGCGGCGGGCGGAGGAGTTCGAGGGGCAGGAGGACGTGATCGTCAGCCCCGACACGCGCCGCGCCGTCCGCATTCCTCCCGGTCAGACGCGCACGCGGAAGTGGCCCGTCCTCGACGCGCACGGCACGCCGCGCATAGACCTTACGGCGTGGCAGTTCGAGACGGGCGGCCTCGTCGAGCGTCCCTTGAAGTGGTCGCTCGACGAGTTTCTGCAACTCCCGGCCGCGCGTGTCTACGCTGACTTTCACTGCGTGACGCGCTGGTCGCGCCTCGACAATCTTTGGGCGGGTGTCTCGACGCGCACCATCGCGGAGCTGGTCGGCGTGCATCGGGAAGCGCGCTTCGTCGTCGCCGAAGGCTACGACCACGGCTGGACGACGAACCTGCCTCTGGAACATTTCCTCGCCGAAGATTCGCTCTTTGCATGGACGAACGACGGCCAGCCGATACCGCCCGAGCACGGCGGCCCCGTCCGTCTCGTCGTGCCGCAACTCTACGCATGGAAGTCCGCGAAGTGGGTCAAGGGCGTCCGCTTCCTCTCGGAAGACCGGGCCGGATTCTGGGAAGAGGGCGGCTATCACATGCGCGGCAACCCCTGGAACGGCCAAGACGGCGAGCGCTTCCGCGGGCAGGACGACAAATAAACCGAACATAAAATTCACATGGATGGACAGGATCGACAGGATAATGATTGGGGATTTGAGATTTGAAATTTGAAATCTCGAATCTGAAATCTGAAATTCTCTTATCCTGTCGATCCTGTCCATCCATGTGAATTGACCATACAAGCATTTACAGCAAGTATTCATATTTGAACGTGAGCGAAGCGAGCACAATTCAAGACGGGCGGCAGACGACGGGCGGCGCGGCGCAGCCGTCAAGACCTTCGGTGCCGAAGGACGCGGCGGTCGTTATCCTCTTGCGCGACGACTCGGACGCGCGCGACCCTTCGGTCTTCTGGGCGCGGCGCGGCGAGCGGATGGCCTTCCAGCCGGGCTTCTACGCCTTCCCCGGCGGGCAGCGCGACGAAGGGGATACGGAAGTCAAAGTCGAGAATGCGGCTGACCCCGAGACGGCGCAGATGATCGCGTGCGCGGCGCGCGAGCTGTTCGAGGAGTTGGGCGTGCTCGTCGCGCGCGGTGCGGAACATTTGACGAAGGGGCAGCTCACCTCCGTTCTCGACGACCTGACTTCCGAACGCATGACCTTCGCCGGGCTGCTCGCGCACTACGGCCTGCGACTCGACGCGCGCGACTTCGAGTTCGTCGGGCGCTGGGTCACGCCACCTTTTAGCCCGCGCCGCTTCGACACACACTTCTTCCTCGTCCGCTGCCCGCGCAAGCAGGAGCCGCGCGTGCTCACAGAAGAGTTCGACCGCGGCGGTTGGACGAGCGCGCGAGAGGCTTACGCACGCTGGCAACGCTTCGAGCTGATGGCCGCGCCGCCCGTCATCCACGCCGTGCGAACCCTCGCGGGCGGACTCAACGAAGATTTGGTCGAAAGGTTCCTCCGTATGCCGCAGGCGCACCGCGAGCCTGTGCGGCGGATAGAGTTTCTGCCCGGCTTCGTCTGCTTTCCACTTCGCACGCCTACAAGGCCGCCCGCGACGACAACCAACTGTTACGTCGTCGGCACACGCAACTTCATCGTCATCGACCCCGGCTCGCCCTACGAAGACGAGCAGGCCGCGCTCTTGGAGTTCATCAGAGAGCTTCTGGCCGAAGGCCGCAACTTTCGAGAGATAATCCTGACGCACCATCACCCCGACCACGTCGGAGGCGTCGAGCACCTGCGCGAACAGTTCGGCGCTGCCGTCCGTGTGGCCGCGCACCGCCTGACCGCCGAGGCGCTCGCGGGAAATGTCCGCGTCGAACGCTTTATCGAAGACGGCGATGCAATCGAGTTGGAAGGTGAGCCGAGCATCTCTTTGCGCGCGATGCACACGCCCGGCCACACGCGCGGCCATCTCTCTTTTTACGACGAACGCGCGGGCGCACTCCTGACGGGTGACAACATCGTCGGCGTCGGCTCCGTACTCATCGACCCCGAGGAGGGGAGCGTGCGTGATTATCTCGCCTCGCTCGAACGCTACCGGGCCCTGCCTCGACTCGTCGCGCTCTTCGGCGGCCACGGCCCGGCGGTCGGCAGCCCGCACGCCAAGATCGACGAGTACATCGAACATCGACTCAAGCGCGAACGCGAAATCCTCGACGCCGTGCGCGCGGGCGCGCGAACGCCCGCCGAGATCGTCGCGCGCGCATACACCGACGTTCACCCGCGCATGCACACGCTCGCCGAGCGCGCCGTCATCGCGCATCTGTTGAAACTCGAAGAGGACAAACTCGTCGTGCGCGATACGGGCGGGACTTACATCGCGCGCGGATAAGCTACGGCAGCGGCGAGCCATGAAGCGAGATCGTGCCCGGAAAAAATCGGATCGTGCTCGGAAATCAAGGCCGGAATGAAGTCGGAAATATCAAGGTTGGAATGAAGCAGGATAAAACCCCGACGAAAAACTCGAAGCGCGCGCAGGCTTCAAACTCGAAGGACAATGCGCAGGCTTCGCACGGCGCGAGCGAGGCGGTCGAGCCGAACGGCTTGCCCGAAGCTTCCGGGCCGAACGGCCTATCTGAAACTTCCGGGCCGAACGGCTTGCCGGAAGACGCGGCGTCGTCGAACGATGCCACGCTCAACGCCGAAGAGGGTGCGCGTCTGTCCGCCGAACTCGAAGACGCGCGTCTGTCCACACAGCTCGAAGGCGAGCGTCGTCGCCTGCAAGACCTCGTGTCGAGCGTCCCCGGAGTAGTGTGGGAAGCCTGGGGCAAGCCCGACGAAGCTTCGCAGCGAATCAACTTCGTCAGCGACTACGTCGAGCAGATGCTCGGCTACACCGTCGAAGAGTGGCTTCGGACGCCGAACTTCTGGCTCACGATTGTTCACCCCGAAGACCGCGAGCGCGCAGCCGAAGATGCGCTCAGGAAATTCGCCAGCGACGACGGCGGCGTGAGCGAGTTTCGCTGGATGCGAAAGGACGGGCGCTCCATTACTGTTGAGGCGCACTCGGTCGCGGTGCGCGACGAAGAGGGGCGAGCGGTCGGGATGCGCGGCGTGACGATGGACATCACGGCGCGCAAACGCGCGGAGGAAGAACTCGACCGGCGTGTGCGCCAGGCGGCGCTCGGCGCGGATGTCGGCATTGCGCTCGCCGCGGGCGACGTGCCGCTCCGCAGAGCCTTGCAGCACTGCGCCGAGGCTGTCGTACGCCACCTCGACGCGGCCTTCGCGCGCGTCTGGACGCTCGACCGCGAAGAGACCACCCTTGAGCTGCAAGCGAGCGCAGGGATGTATACGCACCTCGACGGCGCGCATGGCCGCGTCCCCGTCGGCAAATTCAAGATCGGGCTTATCGCCGAAGAGCGACAGCACCACCTGACCAACTCGGTCGTCGGCGACCCGCGCGTCGGCGATCAGGAGTGGGCCGTGCGCGAAGGGATGGTGGCGTTTGCGGGCTACCCTCTGATAGTCGGAGACCATCTGGCCGGGGTGCTGGCGTTATTCTCGCGCAGGGCGCTCGCCGACGACACGCTCGAAGCGCTCGCCTCCGTTGCGAACGTCATCGCGCAGGGCATCGAGCGCCGTCGCGCCGAAGAGGCTCTAGCCGAACTCCTGCGCGAGCGCGAGCAGACGATTGAAGAGGTCTCGACGCCCGTGGTGCCCGTGCTCGAAGGCGTGCTCGTGCTGCCGCTCATCGGCTCGCTCGACACCATCAGGACGCAGCGCGCGACGAGTGCGGCGCTCACAGAGGTGATGCGGCAGGGCGCGCGCGTCTGCATCATCGACATCACGGGCGCGCGCATGGTTGACTCGCACGCCGTCGCAAACCTGACGAACCTCGTGCAGGCGCTGAAGCTGGTCGGCTCGGAAGCGTGCGTGACGGGCGTCAGCGCGCAGGTCGCGCAGACTCTAGTCCACCTCGGCCTTGACATGCGTGGGCTTCGCACCTACCGCACGCTGGCGCAGGCAATTGCCGCCCTGCTCGACGGCAAAGGGCGGCGTTCGAGTTGAAAGTAACTTGAGAATGACGGAAGCTTTCCGCGCGACCCCACAACTTAACAGGACGAACAGAACTCAGGAACAAGGTTTCGATCAATGGCACTACCCAAGACACTCGGCGAACTAAAACAGAAGGGCTATCGCGTGCGCCCCGTCAAGGACGAGATGCGCGCCAACCTCCTCGAAAAGCTCCGGCGCGGCGAGCGCATCTTCCCCGGCATCGTCGGTTACGACGAGACGGTCATCCCGCAGATTACGAACGCCGTGCTCGCACGCCACAACATCATTCTTCTGGGCCTGCGCGGGCAGGCCAAGAGCCGCATCATCCGCCAGCTTGTGAATCTCTTAGATGAGCGCATCCCCGTCATCGCTGGCTCCGAGGTCAACGACGACCCGCTCCGTCCCATCTCCGCATACGGGCGGCAGACGATAGAGCGCGAGGGCGACCAGACGCCCATTGCGTGGGTCGGACGCGACACACGCTTTGTCGAAAAACTCGCCACGCCCGACGTGACCATCGCCGACATCATCGGCGACGTTGACCCGATCAAGGCCGCGCGCGGCGGACACATTTTGTCGGACGAGCTGACGATTCACTACGGGCTGCTGCCGCGCGCCAATCGCGGCGTCTTCGCCATCAACGAGCTGCCAGACCTCGCCGGAAAGATTCAGGTCGGACTCTTCAACATCATGCAGGAAGGCGACGTGCAGATTAAGGGCTATCCCGTGCGCCTCGCGCTCGATGTGATGCTCGTCTTCTCGGCCAACCCCGAGGACTACACCGCGCGCGGGAAGATCATCACGCCCTTGAAAGACCGCATCGGCTCGGAGGTCACGACGCACTACCCTTCGGAGCTTCAGCTCGGAGTCGAGATTACGCGACAGGAAGCCTGGACTGAGCGCGAGGGAATCGAGGCCACTCTGCGCCTGCCCGACTTTATCCGCGAGCTAATCGAGCAGATCGCCTTCGAGGCGCGCGACGACCAGCGCATCGACAAACGGAGCGGAGTCTCGCAGCGTCTACCGATCAGCGTCACCGAGTCTCTCGTCTCAAACGCCGAGCGCCGCGCTCTTTTGACGGGCGAAGAGGAGATCGTGCCGCGCGTCTCGGACGTGTACGCGGCCGTGCCTTCGATGACGGGGAAGATGGAGCTTGAGTATGAGGGCGAGCAGATCGGCGCAGGGCGGATTGCGCGCGACCTCATCAAGCGCGCGGCGGGCGAAATCTTTGAGGGCTATTTCGTCGGCTTCGACTTCTCGAACACCGTGCGCTGGTTCGACACGGGCAACAACGTCAAGCTCTCCGACAACGCGTCCGCGGACGAGTGCGTCCGCCTGCTCGAAACAGTCCCAGACCTCATCGACAACGCCGTCGTCCCCTTCGACTTTAAACGCGCCGACTTGGGGATGCTCGTCTCGGCCTGCGAATTCGTTTTAGAAGGTCTCTACGCGCAGAACAAGATCAGCCGCAACGAAGAGGGCGGCTACACCGCCGCGACCAAAGCGAAGAAAGACAGGCGCGGCATGATTTATGATGACCTCACCGAGTCGGGGCGATACAGCTAACTTCCCGCACGAACCGCACGGGGCGTATGATTGAGCTATCAAAGGAGGCTGGCATGAGCGCGACCACTCAACTCTTTACCGCCGAGCAGTTATTTCACATGCCGAGCGACGACTTCAGATATGAACTCGTCGAAGGAGTGTTGATAAAAATGTCTCCCACCGGATTCGAGCACGGAGACGTGGCTCTGACTTTAGCCTACCTTCTCAAGGGGCATGTGCTGACCCACAAGCTCGGCAAGGTTCTCGCGGCTGAGACCGGATTCAAACTCGCCAGCGACCCTGACACCGTCTTGGCTCCCGATGCCGCCTTCATCCGTCAAGAAGAGATCGACCGCGTCGGGCGGACGAGAAAGTTCTGGCCCGGTGCGCCTGACTTAGCCGTCGAGGTAATGTCACCGGGCGACTCCGTACGTAAGACCGACGAGAAGGCAAAGGCGTGGCTCTCTTACGGCGCGCGGATGGTGTGGACGGTCAATCCGGGCAAGCGAACCATCTCGGTCTACAGGCCGGGCGAGGATGTTTCAGTGCTCACGGAAGCTGACGCGCTTGACGGTCAGACGGTCGTGCCCGGCTTTCGCTGCGACGTGAAAGAGATTTTCAGTTAGGGCTTTTCAGATGAAGTTCATACGCTATTCAAGATTCAAGGGCTTCGACGTGTCGGGCTTGAGCTTGGGCGATCTGATGGAGATGCTTCAGGACTCGCTGCTCGACTCGGGCTTTGACGACGATTATTACTGGACGCGGCAGCGGCACGACCCGGACAAATCGCTCGATGCGCTGCGGCAGGCGCTCTTGCAGGCGCTCCTTGAGATGGGCGAGTTGTCGGAGGGCGACGTGCGGGAGATGCTCTCGGAGAACGCGGGGCAGTTCCGCGGCTCGCAGTTGGAGGAGCTTTTGAACCAGCTCATCGAGCGGCTGGTCGAAGAGGGTTATCTGAAGCTCAGCGAGGAGCAGGCGCGCGACGAAGAGCGGCGAAGGCGGCAGGGGCAGACAGGACAGGGCGAGGTGGGCGAACCTCTGCCGCGCAACGTCAAGTTCGAGGTGACGGAGAAGGGTTTGGACTTTCTCGGCTACAAGACCTTGCGAAGCCTGCTCGGCAGTCTCGGCAAGAGTTCCGTCGGGCGTCACGACACGCCGCATCTCTCGACCGGCGTCGAGGCGGCGCAGGCGTCGAAGCCTTACGAGTTCGGCGACACGATCAATCTCGACGTGAACACGACGCTCATGTCTGCGATCAAGCGCGAGGGCTTGAGTCTGCCCTTGAACCTCGAATACCGAGACCTGCACGTACACCAGCAGGACTACCAGTCTTCGTGCGCGACCGTCGTCATGCTCGACTGCTCGCACTCGATGATTCTCTACGGCGAAGACCGCTTCACGCCCGCCAAGAAGGTCGCGCTCGCGCTCGCGCATCTGATACGCACACAGTATCCGGGCGACTCTCTGAAGGTCGTGCTCTTCCACGACGACGCAGAGGAGCTGCCGCTCGCGCGGCTCGCAACCACACAGGTCGGCCCCTTCCACACGAACACCGCCGAAGGCTTGAAGCTCGCGCGCCGACTTCTTCAGGCGCAGCGTAAGGAGATGAAGCAGATCGTGATGGTGACTGACGGCAAGCCCACCGCGTGCTTCCTCGAAGCCGAGACGGCGCAGTCGTCTTCGTCTTCGCGCGGCGGTCGTCGCCCGTCGCCGCAACCCTTCGGCGAGATTCAGCGCGGACGCCGTCTCTATAAGAACTCGATGGGCGGCGACCCCGTCGTGATGGAAGCGACGTTTCGAGAGGTGCAGGCGTGCCGCAAGGCGGGCGTACAAATCAACACCTTCATGCTCGCGTCGGACTACTACCTCGTCGAGTTCGTCAAACAGATGTCGGCGATGACTGCGGGCAAAGCCTACTTCGCCACGCCCGGCAACCTCACACAGTTTGTCCTGATTGATTTCCTGAAGCGCAAGAAGAGCCGCGTCAAGTAAGCGCGCTCCGAAGCCGCTTTAATGATGATAAGGGCGCGGCCGGCGAGTAATTTGTCGCGGG
>JAVRON010000137.1:0-71230 GCA_032162705.1 Acidobacteriota bacterium | reverse complement strand
GACAGGATAGACAGGATTTTTGATTTAGGATTTTTGATTTTCGATTTAAAGACCTGAGATTCGCAAATCAAAAATCTAAAATCGCAAATCAAAAATTCTCTTATCCTGTTCATCCTGTCCATCCATGTGAATTACTTTCCTTCTTTATAACTCAAGCAGCGACGAGCCGTCTGTCTGTCTCGTCTGTTCGCGGAACTGTTCGCCCGCGCCGCGGCGGCGACTAATGTTCTCTTCGGTCGTGTCCTGCGCGACCACTTCGTAGAGTATCGCTTCCTTGCCGGGGAACTTTCTGAGAATCCTGCCGAGGCGCTGGACGTGCTCGCGTGTCGAGCCGGAGCCGGAGAGGACGACGGCCACCGATGCGTCCGGAATGTTGACGCCCTCATTCAGAACCTTCGAGGTCGCGAGCGCGAGCACCTCGCCGCGGTTGAAAGCTTCGAGCCACGCGCGCCGCTCCTTCACGCCCGTCGCGTGTGTGATGGCCGGGACGAGGAACTGTCGAGAGATGCGATAGACCATCTCGTTCTCGGCAGTAAAGATTAAAACCTTCTCGCGCCTGTGACGCTGTAAAAGCTCTGCCAGCACGCGCAGCTTCGAGTCTGTCCCCAGGGCGATGCGCTTCGACTCGCGGTAAGCCATCATCGCCCGCCGCCCCTCCGACGAGCGCGCGCTCGCCGCGACGAACATCTGCCAGCCGCGCAAACTGCTCAGGCCGATTCCCTTATCTTTCAGAAAGCCGCGGAAGATTTCGCGCTCGCTCTCGTAGGCCGCGCGCTCCTCTGCCGACAGCTCGACGCGCAGCCGCACGACCGTGTAGTCCGAAAGATACTCGCCCGCCAGCTCGTGCGTCTCGCGCCGGAAGACGAAGGGGCCCACGAGTTGTTCGAGCAGAGAGTCGGCCCCATCTTCGCGGTCAGGCGTCGCGGTCAGTCCCAGACGAAACGGCGCGATGCACATCTCCGCGGCGTGGCGAAAAATGTTTCCGGGTAAGTGATGGCATTCGTCGAAGATGACGAGGCCGAAGCGATTGCCAAGTCGCTCCATAAAACGGAAGGCCGACGCGTAGGTCGTCACGGTCAGAGCGCCGACCTCGAAGTAGCCGCCGCCGATCAAGCCCACCTCCGCCTGAAAGCATGAGAGCAGAAGGTCGTACCACTGGTTCATCAAATCGAGCGTCGGCACGACGACGAGCGTCGAACGCTTGACCTGCTCGACGGCCATCTGCGCGACCAGACTCTTGCCCGCGCCCGTCGGGAGCACGACGACGCCGCAGAAGGCCGCACGCTTCCATTCTTCGATTGCTTCCTGCTGGTATGGCCGCGGCTCGACGAGGAATTTCGTGGGGAAGTCGAAGCGATGATACGCGCGCGCGTGGTCTTCGTAAGGAGTCTTCCCGCGCACGAGTTCGAGGACGACACGCCTGTACTCCCAGGCGGGCGCGCGCCAGCGCATCACACGCGCATCCCAGCGCAGAGGCGAAGGCACTTGCGCCTCGGGCCCTGCGCCGTCGAGCAGCAGCGTGCCCGAATCGAACCGTAGAACGAGCGTCGTCGCGTTCATCTCAGAGGAAGACTATGGGAGGCGTTGGCCGGTTTGGAGTTTCGTCACTCTCAACGTCGAGTAGTCACGACGATTGATTCACCGCCGCAGACGCGGAGGACGCGGAGATTGCACAGAGGGTTTCAGCATTTAAAATCTGAGATTTCAAATTTGAGATTGAGATTTCAAATCCTAAATTTCAAATTTGAGATTTCAAATCCCACATCCTCTGTGCTCCCTCCGCGCACTCTGCGCTGCTGCGGTAAGAGCCGTTCGCGCTCGCCGACGCGCGAGGTACAGATAGCCGCCCGCCTTAGAACGGAATCTCGTCGCCGCCTTAGAACGGAATCTCGTCGTCTTCGATGTCGTGCCCGGAGTCCGCTGGCTGTGCCGCGCCGCCACCACTGCCGCCGCCGCGCGTCTGTTGCTGCCCGCCGCCCGGCGCTCCCTGCGCGGCCTGTCGCACGGGGATGCCTTCGACGTTCGGGCTGCTGTCGATGAACTGCACGTCCGAGGCGTTGACTTCGAGCGTCGTGCGCGGCTTGCCCTCGCGGTCTGTCCACTCCTCCATGTGAAGGCGGCCTTCGAGGTAGACCTTGCGCCCCTTCGACAGATAGCGCGAGACGTTCTCGGCCTGCTTGCCCCAGACCGTGACGCGGAACCAGGTAGTGATGTCCTGCTGCTCGCCTGCCTTGTCGCGCCGCCGCTCGTTCGTCGCCACCGAGAACTTGCAGACCGCTGTGCCCTGCGGCGTGTAGCTGAGTTCGGGGTCGCGCCCCAGATTGCCGACGATGATGATCTTGTTGAAAGACATGTCTCTCGCTCCTCGCGTTTATCTTCTCTCTCGCCGCGCCGATTTCGGGAGCCCGGCGACGTTGCAATCGTGGCACATCGTATCACACGTAACAGCGGCCGTGTAAAGCGCGTTGCGCCGTTATCGGCCAGCCGCTCCGTCGTGGCTGACCGCGAAACAAATGGAAGCCGTGCTCGGTCGGGGCGCGGCCCCGTCTGGTTTACTCTTCAGTTGGTTTACTACTCGCGCCGTTCAACGTCAATGCTCAGGAAGTCATGTGCCAGCTCACACACGGGGAAGACCGCACGCGCTTCGCGCAGGAGGTCTTCCGGGCCCGTCTGGTTGCCGGGGAAGTAGCGCGGGCTGAAATGCGTCAGCACGAGACGGCGCGCTCCGGCTTCATGCGCGACACGCGCGGCCATCGAGGCGGTCGAGTGTGTGCTGCGCACCGCGAGACCTTCGTCCGCGTCGGCGAAGGTCGCTTCGTGTATGAGGAGGTCTGCGCCGCGCGAAAGCTCGACGGCCGAGCGGCAGTAGGTCGTGTCCGTGCAATAGACGACGACGCGACCGGCAAGCGCAGGGCCGCAGAAGTCCGCGCCGTCGAGAGTGCGCCCGTCTGGAAGCTCGACGCGCTCGCCGCGCTTGAGTCTGCCGTAGAGGGGCCCCGGCGGGACGGAGAGTTCCCTCGCCCGCTCGACATCGAAATGGCCGGGACGTTCCTTCTCCGTCACGCGGTAGCCAAAGGCCGGGAGCCTGTGTTTGAGCGGCACGCAGTTGACCGTGTACTCTCCGTCCTCGAAGATTTGACCCTCCTCGATTGTGTGGACTTCGAGCGGGTAGGACGTATGAAGCTCGGTGCGTCGGCTCACGTCGCGCACATACTCAACAAGCCCACGCGGGCCGTAGAGATCGATACTGCGCGCCTGCGCCGTCATGCCGCAGGTGGCGAGCAGTCCCATCAGCCCGTAGACGTGGTCGCCGTGCATGTGCGTGATGAAGATTCGCGTGATCTGGCTCAGGTTGAGGTCGCTCCGGAGAACCTGTTGCTGCGTGCCCTCGCCGCAGTCGAAGAGCCAGACCTCGCCGCGCTGCGGCAGCCTCAACGCCACGCACGAAACGTTTCGCGCACGCGTCGGAACCCCCGCGCTCGTTCCTAGAAAAGTTATCCGCAAAACTCGTTTACCTTTTAACAGTAGACAGTAGTCAGTAGTCAGTAGCGCTCCGCGTCGCGTGCGCTGCCGTGTTCATCGTGACTACCTACTCGGCGTCGAAGTTTTTCTACTGACTACTGACTACTGTCTACTGACTACTGTCTACTGTCTACTCTTCCTGCCGCTGACGTACTCGTTGCCCTTGAGCCAGAAGCGCCAGGGCTTGAGCGCGTCCTCACCCGCGTAAGCGACGCCGATGCGCGCGCCCGACGCGACTTGTCCGGGCGAGACGTTTAAGCCCGCGTCTTCGATCCAGACGCGTGTGCCCGTCAGGTCTTCGCCGTCGAAAGTGCGGTCGATACCGAGCGCCTTGCAGAGTTTGCCGGGCCCGGAAGTCAGCTCGCGCACGTTGCGCGCGGGTCGGCGCTCCTGCATCAGCTCCGTGCCCTCTTCAGGCTCGATGGCGCGCACGAGCAACGCATGCGGCTGCCCCGCGGGGCCCGTGACGACGTTGAACTGGTGGTGCATGCCGTAGACGAAGAAGACATAGACCGTGCCCCCGACTGCATACATCGTCTCTGTGCGACGCGTGCGCCGGTTGCCGTAGGAATGCGCCGCCCTGTCCTCCGCGCCGAGATAAGCCTCAACCTCGACGATGCGGCCCGACACGCGCCGGCCCGACGGCGCGGGCACGACGAGGCGCTTACCCAAAAGCTCGCGCGCCACGCGCAAGGTGTCCGTGCGCGTGTAGAAGTCGCGTTTGAGTTTGGCGGCGCGTCGCACTAGAGCCTTTATTAGAGAGGCGGAAGCCCGACCGTGAGGGAGGGCGTCTCAACTCACGCCGGTCGCCTCTTTAATGCAGACTCTACGCCCTCCCTCACGGTCGGGCTTCCGCCACATGCCAGTCCTACTCGAACTGCCTTCGGAACTCGTCGAATTGTCGGCGCATCTCCGACAACTCGACGCTCAAGCGTTCGACCTCCGCTTCGAGACGCGCGACACGCTCGCCTTCGCTGGCGCGGGTCGAAGACGTGCGCGTCTGAGCACTCGTGGTCTGCTCCTCGCTCGGCTCCTCGAAGGCGGGCGGGCCCGCGAGCAGGTGCGCGTAACGAGCCTCTTTGCGCCCCGTCTGGCGCGGAAGCTTCATGACCAGAGCCTCTTCCCTGTGCGCCAGTCCGTCGAGCGTCGCTTCTACTTCGCGCAGGTCTGTGAATTCGTAGAGACGGCCCGTGCGCCCTCGAACCTCGCCGACCGTCTGCGCGCCGCGCAGCATCAGCACGCACATCACGGCCAGCTCCTGCGACGACAGAGAGAACACTTCGCGCATCATGTGCTTGTACTTCGGCACGCGGCTGTCCGCGCCGTAGAAGATGTAGACCAGATTCTTCGAGCGCAGAGAGTCTACGGCGTCCGCCAACACACGCTCGTCGAACTGGACGACGGGGTCGCGGTTGGAAATCTGGTTGCACGCGTGCAGGAGCGCGTTCAAGGTCAGAGGGTAGTAGTCAGGCGTCGTCACCTGCTTCTCGACGAGCGAGCCGAGCACACGGACTTCCGTCTCATTCAGGAGTGCGTCCACCTTGCAAGAGTCCCTTCCGAATCTGGCCGGGCGGGCGTCAGTCTTTCCGCCCGCTCACGCCCCAGAATTTCATTGACATGGTCTCACGGTCAAGTGTATAAGCCACGACGTTCAGTCATTGCGTGTTGTGACCATGCTCTTTTCGCAGGCTGCGCCGTCTCCTTGCCGACGCGCCCGACGCCATACCGTAGGTCGAGTTTCGCACGTCACTCAACCCTTGAATTAACCGCGCTTCTTCTCAAGACGCTTCCTTCAGTCCGCGTCCTCATTCTTTTGGCTCCTTGCAGCCAAGCCGGAGGTAACCCGATGTCAGCAGCCGAAGACGATATCCAAACCGAGGCCAAAAATATTCTCCGCGGGACGCAGCGAAATCCCGCCTACATCCTGAAGCTCGCCAAACGGCTGAAGGAAGCGAAGCAGTTCGGCTACGCGCGCCGTCTACTGGCACGCGCACGCAAAGACCCGTCTATCAACGCCGTGCCGAAGTTGCGCCTTGAGATTTTCCAGCAGTCCGCGCTCTGCACCTACAAAGACCCAGACCTGCCCGTGGACGCCAGACTCGAACGCGCGCTCGAAATCATACGCGAGATTGAGGACATCTCGCAGACGCGCAACCCGGAGACGTTGGGACTGGTCGGCGCGATCTACAAGCGCAAGTGGGAGGTGAATAATCAGCGGGAGCATCTCGAACGCTCGCTCTTCTACTACCAGCGCGGCTACAACGAGAGCGCCGCCGGAGGGCTGAAGGCCGACCAGGGCTACAACGGCATCAACGCCGCTTTCATCCTCGACACACTGGCGCATCAGGAGGAAGCCGAGGCCGAGAAGGCCGGAGTCAAGCCTGACGCCGAGGAGGTCTTGCGCATAGGGATGCGGCGCGAGCAGGCCCAAAAGATTCGCAGGGAGATCGTGGAGAAGGTCGCGCCGATGGTCACGCAGCCCGACACCAACTGGCTTCAGGGCAAGTGGTGGTTCTACAGCACGGTGGCCGAGGCATACTTCGGCCTCGGCGAGTATGACGACGCGCTCTCGTGGTTGGAGCGCGGGCGCGACGAGACCAGCCCGCCGGAGTGGGAGTTCGAGTCAACGGCGCGTCAACTCGCCGCGCTTGCGCGTCTGCAAGCGCCCGCCGGAGTCACGGGCGCAGACCTCGAAGGAGCTTCCGCGTGGCGCACGCTGACCACCTTCTTCAAGGGAACGGCCCCCGTGCGTAGCGCCTTCTACGGCAAGATCGGACTGGGGCTGTCGGGCGGAGGATTCCGCGCCTCGCTCTTCCACATCGGCGTGCTCGCACGGCTCGCCGAACTGGACGTGCTGCGCCGCATCGAGGTCTTCTCGTGCGTCTCGGGCGGCTCGATCATCGGCGCACACTACTACCTCGAAGTCCGCAAGCTCCTTCACGAGAAGACCGACGCGGAGATCACAAAGCAGGATTACATCGACCTCGTCAAGCGCGTGGAGAAAGACTTCCTCCTGGGCGTGCAGCGCAACGTCCGCATGCGGGTCGCCGCCGAGCCGCTCACGAACCTCCGTATGATATTCGGCGGCAACTACTCGCGCACGATGCGCGCGGGCGACCTCTACGAGTCGGAGATTTTCAGCCGCGTTGAAGACGGCGGCGGGCACAAAGAGCGCTGGCTCAACGAACTCTTCATCTGCCCGAAGGGCGAGCCTGATGACTTCCGCCCGAAGTACCATAACTGGCGGCGCGACGCGAAGGCTCCCATCCTGATCCTGAACGCGGCGACTCTGAACACCGGCCACACATGGCACTTCACCGCCTCCTACATGGGCGAGCCGCCCGCGGGCATCGACAGCGCGATTGACAGCAATGACCTTTTCCGGCGCATGTATTACGACGAGGCCCCGGAGGAGCACAGGCAGGTGCGGCTCGGCCACGCCGTCGCCGCCTCGGCGTGCGTGCCCGGCCTCTTCGAGCCGATTGCGCTGACGGGTCTCTACCCCGAACGCGTCGTTCGCCTCATCGACGGCGGCACCTGCGACAATCAGGGCGTCGGTGGTCTGCTCGAACAGGACTGCAACGTCATCCTCATCAGCGACGGCAGCGGACAGATGGAGTCGCTGAAAGACCCGAGCCGCGGGCTGCTCGGCGTGCCTTTGCGCTCGACCACGATTCTCCAGTCGCGCGTCCGCTCGGCGCAGTATCAAGACCTGGCCGAGCGCCGCCGCGCGCAACTCCTGCGCGGCTTTATGTTCGTCCACCTCAAAGAAGACCTCGACGTAGACCCCGTGGACTGGGTGGACTGCCTCGACCCTTCCAGCGTGGACGACGACGACGCTCGCCCCGCCAGCCGCCGCGGCCCGCTCACGCGCTACGGCATCGCCAAAGACCTCCAGCAGTGTCTCGCCTCTGTGCGTACAGACCTCGACTCGTTCTCCGACGTGGAGGCATACACGCTGATGACGAGCGCCTATCGGATGACCGAGCACGCCTTCGCGGACGGCAGGTGTGTCGAGGGCTTCGACGCGCCCGCACACGCCGAGCAATGGGACTTCCTCGCCGTCGAGGGCGGCATGAAGGGCGTCGGCAAGCAGTATCAGTTCGTCAAGCGGCTGCTCGGCGTCAGCGACTTGATGGCCTTCAAAATCTGGAAGCTCAGGAAAGGATTACAGCTCATTGCCATCGCGCTCGCCGTCGTCATCGTCGTCGTCGGCGCGTGGGCTATCTGGAGGTTCTGGGACACCGAACTCGTCAAGGCCATCACGGTCGGTGCCATCGGCATGATGATTCTGTCGGCGGCCTTGACGGCGCTGGGCACAGCGCTCATCGGCAAGAAGCTGATGCGCGTCGTGCGTCTGCGCGAGACTCTGATCCGCGCGGCTATCGGCGTCTCCGTCGGCATCCTGGGCTGGCTCGCCGCCTGGCTCCACCTTCACATCTTCGACCCGATGTTCCTGAATGAGGGGAGCATCGATAACTACAGGCGAAAGGCCCCACCGGTCGTTGTGCGGCGCGTGAAGGAGGAGGAGGCGGCGCGCGGCAACGGGCACGTGCTCCAGACAGCCGCCGCGACGCACGAACCGGCCCAGCGGTTTACAGCCGACGTGCCCCTTCAGGCGGCCACCCTCGCCCCTGCCACGGAATCGCTTTTGGCCGAGCGGGAAGCCAGGACACCGTCCGATCAGTAGACAGTAGTCAGTAGACAGTAGTCAGTAGACAGTAGACAGTAGCGCTTCGCGTTGCGATGCAGCCGCTAATGACAACGTGGCGACTCGCTGAAAAGGTTTTTCTACTGACTACTGTCTACCGTCTACTGTCTACTTCCTTCAGCCTTCACGAGTGCCGACAGGTTTGCGTCAAAGAGTTGTACGGCGTCGAGGATGGTCTCGGCGGCGTGGACGAAGAAGTCCTGCGTGATGGTCTCGAAGTCGTCGGTGGGCTTGTGATAGTCCTTGTGGTCTTCGACGCCGAAGTAGACGAAGGGGAATCCCGCGGTGTGGAAGGCGTACTGGTCGGACTGGTTCGTCCAATCGTCGTGCCCCTGTTCGGGGCGGTCGTGGCCGAGCAGGAGCTTGACGGGCGCGCGCGCCGCGATGCGTTCGAGCAGAGGCTTGAGCGAGGGCGTCTGGTACGCGCCCGAGGCGTAAAGCTCGCCGCTGTCGCTGTGGCTGACCATGTCCATGTTGACGTTCAGCGCCACGTCGCGCTTCTCCGCCTTGAGTTGCTTGACGAGCACGCCCGCGCCGACGAGTCCGATCTCTTCCGCGTCGAGCGCGGCGAAGACCAGCGAGTTATCGGGCTGCGTGCGGCTGAAGTGCGCGGCCATTTGCAGCAGCGCCGCGACGCCCGAGGCGTTGTCGTCCGCGCCGTTGTAAATCTGGCCGCCGCGCACGCCGAGATGGTCGTAGTGTGCCGTGACGACGATCAATCGCTCGGGGTATCTCTTGCCGCGCACATAGCCGACTAAGTTCACACCTTTACGCGCCGCCGCGCCGCCGCGCGCCGACACATCGAACGGCTGTTCATAGGAAGCCCAGAGTGGTTTAAGTCCCGCGTCTCCGAAACGTCGCAAGATGTAAGCGCGAGCCAACGCGCCGCCCGGCGTCCCCGTGCCGCGACCCTGCATCGCATCGGACGAGAGCACGCGCACATCTTCGAGGAGCTGACCGGCGTCGATGAGCTTCGACGACGGCGGCGCGTTGGTCGTGGTGACACTCACAGCGCCCGTCTTCTGTGACTGAGACGGGACGCCCGCGGCGCACGAAGCCAAAAGGACGACTGACAGCAGAGCCTTCTTCATGCGTCCAGTTTGCCCCATCCCGAGGTCATTTCCAAACACAGCAGAGAGGCGGAAGCCCGACCTGGCGAGGGATGAGGGATGAATCAATCTCACGTTACCGTCAACCGGCGTTCGTTTAAAATCCGCCCAAAATCATCGAATTCTAACGCTCACCTCTGTCCGTCCGGTGTCGAAAAGCTAAAAAATATCCGCGCGAAGACTTCGCGCCTTCTCTCCATTTCGCCTACACCGAAAAACGGGTTATCATTGTCGGTTCGACGCAGGCCCGGAGAGTTCACCGTGTGCCTTCGCGCCGAACTTTATACATGAATCAAGATGCAATCATCGTGCGCGGGGCGCGCGTCAACAACTTGAAGAACGTCTCGTTCTCGATTCCGGTCGAGAAGCTGACGGTCGTGACGGGCGTGTCCGGGTCGGGCAAATCTTCGCTCGCCTTCGACACCATCTATGCCGAGGGACAGCGGCGCTACGTCGAGTCGCTCTCGGCTTACGCGCGACAGTTCTTAGAGCGGATGGACAAGCCGGACGTGGACGAAGTCATCGGCATCCCGCCCGCCATCGCTATCCGTCAGAAGAACTCGACGCGCAACCCGCGCTCGACCGTCGGCACGCAGACGGAAGTCTACGACTATCTTCGACTTCTCTATGCGCGCGTCGGCACGACCATCTGCCGCGTCTGTGGCCGGGAGGTTCACAAAGACTCGCCCGAATCGTCCGCGACGGAAGTCCTCGCCGAACTCCCCGAAGGCACACGCTTCTACGTCCTCTTCCCCGCCGAGGCCGGACTGCGCGTCGAAGAGAACGGCAATGGCAAGGCGGCGACGAAGTCTAAAAAGAAGAGCGCGAAGCCGACGGCGGGCGGCGTGAGTGACCGTCGCACGGTGACGGCGCACGTGATGAGTCTGATGCAGCGCGGCTTTACGCGTCTGTTCGCGAATGGTGAGACTATCGAATTGCGCTCGCCCGACGACTACACGCGCACGGACTTCGAGAGTGTCTACGTGCTCGTTGACCGCCTCGTCGCACGTACGGATGTGCGCGAGCGCCTCGTCGATTCCTTCGAGACGTGCTTCGTCGAAGGCCACGGCACAGCACTCGTGCAGAGTGTGGGAGACGAGCCGCGCACGCTCAAGTTCAACGAGCGTTTCCAGTGCAAGTATGACGGAACCATCTACGCGCAGCCCGAGCCGCGTCTGTTCAGTTTCAACAACCCTTACGGCGCGTGCCCGACCTGTCAGGGCTTCGGCAACACCATCGGCCTCGACCTCGACCTGGTCATCCCCAACCCGCAGCTCTCGCTCGCGGAGGGCGCAATCGAGCCTTGGACGAAGCCACAATATGAATGGGCGCGCACGGAGCTAAAGCGCTTCTGCCGACAGGAGAAGATTTCTTTGGACGTGCCGTTTCAGGAGTTGACGCGGCAGCAGCAGCGCGCCGTCGTCGAGGGCCGGAACGGTTTCAGCGGCGTGCGCGGCTTCTTCGAGTGGCTGGAGACGAAGAAGTACAAGCTGCACGTCAGGGTCTTCCTCGCGCGCTACAGAGGCTACACGCTCTGCCCGGACTGCGGCGGCGGAAGACTTCGGCAGGAGGCGCGCGACGTGCGGGTCGGCGAACGAACGCTCCCGGAAGTCTGCTCGCTCTCGATCAAAGACACCGCCGTGTTCTTCGACTCGCTTGAGCTTTCGGACGAGCAGGCGGCCATCGCCGACAAGGTTCTGTTCGAGGTTCGACGCCGTCTGAAGTTCATGGTCGATGTCGGACTCGACTACCTGACGCTCGACCGTCTGGCTTCGACGCTCTCGGGCGGCGAGGCGCAGCGCATACAACTCGCCACCAACCTCGGCTCCTCGCTCGTCGGCGCGCTCTACGTCCTCGACGAGCCTTCCATCGGCCTGCACCCGCGCGACAGCAACCGCCTCATCAAGCTCCTGCACAACCTGCGCGACATAGGCAACACAGTCCTCGTCGTCGAGCACGACGAAGAGATGATGCGCGCCGCCGATCACATTCTCGACATCGGCCCGGCGGCGGGCGAGCTTGGCGGCAAGGTCGTCTATGAAGGTGACTTCGAGGGGCTTCTGAAATCCGGCGCGACGCTGACGGGCAAGTACCTGCGCGGCGAGGCCGAGATCAAGGAGCCGAAGCAGCGTCGCGCGCAGAAGAAGAAAAAAATCTCCGTGCGCGGCGCGACCGAGCACAACCTGAAGAACGTGGACGTTGACATTCCTCTGGAGATGTTCGTCTGCGTGACGGGCGTCTCAGGCTCTGGCAAATCCACTCTCGTCCACGACGTTGTCTTCGCCGGAATGAAGAAGCAGCGCGGCGAGTGGCAGGGGCACGTCGGCGCGTTCAAGGAGTTGGCGGGCACACAAAATGTTGACGACGTGATACTCGTCGATCAGTCGCCCATCGGACGCACGCCGCGCTCGAACCCGGTCACCTACGTCAAGGTCTACGACGCCATCCGCGAGGTCTTCTCGCAGACGCGCGACGCACAGTCGAAAGGCTTCGACCCTTCGCACTTCTCCTTCAACGTGCCGGGCGGGCGGTGCGACGTGTGCGAAGGCGACGGGACGGTGACGGTCGAGATGCAGTTTCTCGCAGATGTCGAGCTGGTCTGTGAAGAGTGCAAGGGCACGCGCTTCAAGCCGCAGGTCTTGGACGTGCGCTATCGCTCGAAGAACATCAACGACGTGCTCAGCATGACCGTCCGCGAGGCGATGAACTTCTTCCGCGACACCAACAAGATCGCCAACCGCCTGCGAGTTCTGGACGACGTGGGCTTAGGCTACCTCCGCCTCGGCCAGTCTGCGACTACTCTGTCAGGCGGCGAGGCGCAGCGCGTCAAGCTCGCCGCATACCTCTCGAAACGAACGGGCGCGAAGACGCTCTACATCTTCGACGAGCCGACCACGGGTCTTCACTTCGAGGACATCAACAAACTCCTCGCGGCCTTCCGCACACTCGTCGAAGCGGGCGGCTCGCTCCTCGTCATCGAACACAATCTTGATGTCATCAAGACCGCCGACCACCTCATCGACCTCGGCCCCGAAGGCGGCGACCTCGGCGGCTACGTCGTCTCGACCGGCACCCCCGAAGAGATCATGAAGGTCAAAGAGTCGCACACGGGCCGCTTTCTCGCCGCGCACCTCGCGCGCTCGAACGGGCATCAGGTTGATAAGAAATCGGCTCAGGGATAATAATCTTCCCCTGAGCCGAATTCGATAAATTTGGAGGCTCTCGATTATTTCTCCGAAGCAGACTAATGCGACCCCGGTCATGCGTGTTTTTGCTTCGGGGATTCGGGGCTTACCTTTGAATGTTCTGGACTTTTCTCCGAAGCTGACCGACTACACTTCAGAGATTGACAGTTTTGACTTGAAGTTTAAGGGCTTGACTCCAGAGTCCAGCGACTTGACTCCAGAATCCAGTGACTTGACCTCAGAGTCCAGCGACTAAACCCTTAAAGTTAGTCGCTCAGGTTCAGAGTCGAGCGACTTGACTTCAAGGTTTAGCCCCTCAGATTCAAAGTCGAGCGACTAAAGTTTGAAGTCGAGCGACTTGAGCTAAGAGTTGAGCGACTAAACCTTGAGGATTAGCGGCTACGGTTCAAAGGTCGGCCACTTTGCTTCAAATGCCGGAAACTTCGGCTTTAAGCTGAAAAAGCACAATTTGAGTCATTTAAACAGCCTATGAGTCTAAAAGAACGCATCATTAAAGACATGACCGCCGCGATGAAGGCGAGGGAGGCGGCGCGGCTCTCGACGCTGCGGATGGTGAAGGCGGCGGTGCAGAACCGCGAGATCGAGAAGGGCGCGGCTCTGTCGGATGAAGAGGTGACAAAGACGTTGCAGTCGCTCGTCAAGCAGCGGCGCGATTCGGTCGAGCAGTTCGAGAAGGCCGGGCGGGCGGAGTTGGCCGAGAAGGAGCGCGCCGAGATCGTCTTCATCGAGGAGTATCTGCCCAGTGCCGCGACGCGCGAGGAGATCGAGCGCGCCGTCGCGGAGGCCGTCGCCGAGACGGGCGCGACCTCTTTGAAGGAGATGGGCGCGGTAATGAAGGCCGCGCTTGCACGCCTCGCCGGTCGCAACGCCGACGGGCGCTCGGTGAGTGAGGCGGTCAAGTCAAGTCTGAAGTAAGCAGTAAGCGGTGAGCAGTAGCAAGTGAGCAGTGAACGGTGAGCAGTGAGCAGTGAGCAGTGAGCAGTGAGCGGTGAGCAGTAAAAATCTCCTGTTGGCCGCCCGATGGCGGTGCAAAAACTGCTCACCGCTTACTGCTTACTGCTCACTTGCTACTGCTCACCGCTGACCTTCCGGCAGGCTTACTGCTCACCTTCTGGCGGGTTGCCACGCGCGGGTTGTTCCCGTATAATCCGCCTCTTGCTCGGAGCACGGTGGCGTCGTCCAGTGGGTTCGCGCCCACTTTTTCTTTTGCGCGGTAGGGCGTTTTTGGACGGAGGACGGGGACGTTTTGGACGGAGAGACTTCAGTCGAGTCGCGCGTTCGCGAAATCGCGCGGCGCGCAGCCGAAGAGCGCGGCCTCGAACTCGTCCACGTCGAATTCGCAGGAGGGCAGCAAGCACCAGCCCTCCGCGTCTTCATTGACAAAGAGGGTGGCGTCACCCACAAGGACTGCGCCGAGGTGAGCCTCCACATCGGCACGGTGCTCGACGTGGAAGACTTCATCCCCGCCGCCTATACGCTCGAAGTCTCGTCGCCGGGGTTGGAGCGAGGGCTTTACCGTCGCGAGGATTACGAGCGTTTCGCGGGCCGCATGGCGAAGTTGAAGTCGCGCGGAGCCATTAACGGTCAGCGCAATTTCCGCGGGCGGATTACAGGCGTCGAGGGCGAAGACGTTCTGTTCGACGACAAGACCACGGGCCGCGTCCGCGTCCCCTTCTCCGAGATCGCAAAGGCGAATCTTGAGATTGACGTTGAAGAAGAGTTCCGTCTCGCTGAGGAACGAGAGAGAAAGCAGAGACTAGTGGCTAGAGACTAGAGGCTGGTAATACTCTTAAACTAGCCCCAAGCCCCTAGCCTCTAGCCCCTAAAAACTTATGAGCGCATCTATCGGGCAAAGCATCGAGGCCGTCTGCAAAGAGCACGGCATTGACCGCGAGATCGTCGTCGAGGCGGTCAAGGAGGCCGTGCGCGCCGCCGCGCGCAAGCAGTTCAAGTCGGGCGAAGAGATTCAGGTCGAGTGGACGCCCGAGTCGGGGCTTGAAATCTTCGCCTCGAAGGTCGTCGTCGAGACGGTCGAGAATCCGGGGCGCGAACTCTCGCTCGGCGAGGCGAAAGAGCTTGCGGGCGAAGAGGTCGAGGTGGGCGACGAGCTACAGCTTCCGATGCCGATGGAAGACATGGGACGCATCGCGGCGCAGACCGCCAAGCAGATTCTCTTCCAGAAGGTCAGGGACGCCGTCCGCGCACAGGTTTACGAGCAGTACATCGACAAGGTCGGCGACCTCGTCAACGGCTACATCAAGCGCTTCGAGCGTGGCGACCTGATCGTCGATCTCGGCACGGTCGAGGCCGTTCTGGGTCGCAACGGGCAGTCGCGCGGCGAGCAGTGGAATCAGGGCGAGCGCATACGCGTCGTCATTGACGACGTGTCGAAGGAGTCGAAAGGGCCCCAGGTCGTCGTCTCGCGTACCAGCCCCGAACTGCTCAAGCGTCTCTTCGAGATGGAGGTTCCAGAGATTTACGACGGCACGGTCGTCATCAAGTCTGCGGTCAGGGAGCCGGGCGAGCGAGCCAAGATCGCCGTCGCCTCGACCGAGCGCGACGTTGACCCCGTGGGCGCGTGCGTCGGCATGAAAGGCTCGCGCGTGCAGGCCATCATCCGCGAGCTTCGCGGCGAGAAGATCGACATCATCGAGTGGTCGGACGAGCCTTCGGTGTTTGCCGCAAACGCCTTGTCGCCAGCTAAGGTCAATCAGGTTCGCATCACAGACATCGAGCACCGCCAGATGGAGGTCATCGTCAACGAGGATCAGCTAAGTTTAGCCATCGGCAAGCGAGGGCAGAATGTGCGGCTCGCCACGAAGCTCGTCGGCTGGAACATCGACATTCGCAGCGAGGAAGAACTCAAGCGCGAGGTCGCCGCACAGATGGGCGCGATGATCGCCTCGGGCGAGTCCGTCCCGCTCGAACGTCTACAGGGTATAAATCCCGCGATGGTCTCGACGCTGGCCGAGCACGGCATCGGCGACATCGAGTCGCTGGCGAACGCTACGTTAGACGACATCGCCGAATATCTCGACGTGAGTATCGATCAGGCCGAGGGTCTCATCAATGGCGCGAAGGCCGTCGTCGAGAGCGCACGTATCGCCGCCGAGAGCGAAGGCACAGAGGGTGAGGCTGCCGCCGCCGCAGAAGGTGAGCACGGCGAAGAGTCCGCCGCGACCGACGAAGGCGCAGACGAAGGCGCAGGCGTGAGCGCGGAGGCGGCGACCGACCCGGAGAGTGAGACTGGCGTAGAACCTGAGATGAGTTTAGAAGGTGAGGAGGGGCAGCCCATCGAGCAGCATGCTGCCTCGGTCGAGCTAGACCCGAATGCAGAAGCCCGCGAGGTCGAGCCTTCCGAAGCGATGATTGCCGAAGGCTACGACGAAGCCGTCCGGACGCGCCCGCCGTTTCTTGCCGAAGACCTCTCGCCCGACAACATTCTCGCGCAGGAGTCGGCGGAGCCTGTGGCCCTGACCGAAGTCGAGCAGATGTCTCCGGACGAGCTTCTGCTTCAGGGCGCGGGCCGAGACCTTCGCCCCGACACGATCACGCCCGCACCCGACATCACGTCCGCCGAGGCCGCCGTGATTCAACACACCGGCGCTTTCGTCGAAGAGGAGCGCCCGTCCACGCTCGACGCGGAGACGAGCGGGACAGCCGGGCCGACAATTCAGATGTCGGACGAGGCTGACGAAGACTCGCCCATCTCGCCGCGCGGCGACTTCGCAAGCGAAGCCTCCGCACCCGAAGTACAGACTTCTTCGGAGCCTTCGGCCCGCAGTGAGGGCGGCGAGGCTTTGTCTGAAAACATTGGTAACGACGAGGCCGAAGATGCTTCTGCCAACGTCGAGTAACCGCAGACGCGACGGCGCTCGTGCTTCACACAGAGGCGCGCGCGACTGTTGCCCGCCTTGAGAACTCCTTCTCCGGCCTGACCGAAGCGCCGCGCGCGTGTAAGGAAGAGGGGGAAGGTTCAAGAGGCACACTTGACACTTAACCCGTGAAGCGCGCGACGCCGTTTTATCGAAAAGCGTCGAAGAAGGAGTGCATGTCAGCAGCCCACACTTCAAAGATCAGGATTTACGACCTCGCCAAAGAGCTGAAGATGGAGTCGAAGCGCCTCATCGAAGAGGTGCGCCGCGAGGGCGTGGACGTGTCCGTCCCCTCGAACACCATCTCGAAAGAGCTGGCCGAGAAAATCCGCAACAAGTATTTTCCTAAGAAAGAGCCGACCGTCCATCGCTCCATCCGCGTCGTCAAGAAGGCGAAGCAGGCCGAGGCGGACGCGTCCGCGCCCGAGCCTTCGGAAGCGCCCATGCCCGAAGTCTACTCGGAGCCAGAGGTGGACGAGCACGTCGCGGCGTCCGCGCCCGAGCAGCCCACCGAAGGCGGCTCAGGCGGCTCCGTGCGTCCTCTCTCTCCGCGCATCAAGAAGCTCGCGCCCGCAACGCGCGCCGAGCATCCAACGGCGTCCGCGCAGACCGCTGCGTCCGCCCCTGCCTCAGTTGATGACGCAGCAGCAGCAGCACCCGAGCCTGCCCCGGAAGTGATACACGCACCAGAACTCGCGAGCGTCGAAGCCGACGAAGACTTCTCCGCCCCCACCGAGGATGACGCCCCCGCATCAATGCCTGAACTGTTTGAGACAACGCTGCCGCAGCAGCCCGCGACCGCCGCCCCGGCCCCTGGCCGTCAGATCAGAACACTGCGTCTGACCGACGCCGCTCTCAAGGCAGGCGTCCAGCCCGGCCAGCGCGTACATGCACCCGTCGCCGCCCCCGCGGTGGCCCCCGCACCGGCAGCGCGCGAGCGTGACCGCACACGCGGCGGTCGTGGCCGTGGAGGACGCGGCGACGTGCGCGAAGCCGACAGCGCACTTCACGGCACGCCCGGCGAGACGGCCACGCCGCAGACCACATACATTCCGCCTGCCGACGCGCGACGCCCCGGTGGCCGCAGCGGACGACGCCCCGGCCCGGGCGGTCGTCCCATGCCGGGCGGGCGCGACCGCGGGCGCGCATTCGAGCGCGACTTCGTCGCCGCGCCGAAGGCGCTTCGTCTCGAAGACCGCATCGCGCAGTCGCTTAACCCGGCGACGGGCGTCGGCACGGTCGCCGACTTGAAACAGGTTCGACTCGTCGAGGGCGCGACCGTCAAGGAGTTCGCCGAGAAGACCGGCATTCGCCCGAAGGACATTCAGGCGCTCCTGCTTCAGCGCGGAGTCTTCGCCACGCTCAACCAGCCGCTCGATAACGAGATGGCGAAAGACCTTGGCCGGCGCTTCGGCTTCGACGTGCAGTTCCTCGGCTTCGAGGAGATGGTCGCTGAAGAGGAGTTCGAGCAGTTGATCGAGTCCGAGGCCGACGACACGGAGGAGCCGCGCGCGCCCGTCGTCACCGTCATGGGACACGTCGATCACGGCAAGACGAGTCTGCTCGACGGCATCCGCGCCACCAAGGTCGCCGCGGGCGAGGCCGGAGGTATCACGCAGCACATCGGCGCATACAGCGTCAACGTCCCGACCGACAACGGCAAGACGCGCCGCGTCGTCTTCCTCGACACGCCCGGCCACGAAGCCTTCACCTTGATGCGCGCACGCGGCGCGAAGGCGACCGACGTGGTCGTGCTCGTCGTCGCAGCCGACGACGGCGTGATGCCGCAGACCATCGAGGCGATTGAGCATGCGCGCGCCGCGCACGTCCCCATCGTCGTCGCCATCAACAAGATCGACAAGCCCGACGCCAACCCCGACCGCGTCCGTCAGGAACTGGCCGTGCAAGGCTTGCAGCCCATCGAGTGGGGCGGCGACAACACGACCGAGATGGTTCCCGTCTCGGCCAAGAAGCGCGAGAATCTCGACACGCTGCTTGAGACGATCCTGCTCACCGCCGATATCCTCAACCTGAAGGCGAGTCCGACGCGTCTCGCCTCGGGCGTCGTCCTTGAAGCCAAGCTCGACCGTGGCCGCGGCGCGGTCGCCACCGTGCTCGTCCAACAGGGCACGCTCCGGGTCGGTGATCCGTTCATCGTCGGACAGATTTTCGGCAAGGTGCGCGCCATGTACGACGACCGCGGCCAGCATCTCGCCGAGGCGGGCCCGGCCACGCCCGTCGAAGTGCTCGGCCTACAGGGCGTGCCGCAAGCGGGCGAGTCCTTCCAGGTCGTCGCCGACATCACGAGGGCGCAGCAGATTTCGCATCAGCGCCAGATGATCGCGCGCCAGCAGACGCTCGCGCAGACCACCAAGCGCGGCATCGAGGCGCTCGGCGAGGCTCAGGTCAAGGAACTCCTGACCGTAGTCAAGGCGGACGTGCAAGGCTCGGTCGAAGTCTTGAAATCGACGCTCACCAAGCTCTCGACCGACACCATCAAGGTTCGGGTCGTGCGCTCCGGCGTCGGAGCCATCACCGAGTCGGACGTGCTCCTCGCCGCCGCATCGCAGACCGAGGCCGCCGGTCGCGCGGTCGTCATCATCGGCTTCAACGTCCGCCCCGAAGTTCGCGCGGCGGAACTCGCACGGCAGGAGCACGTTGACATACGCCTCCACTCGATCATCTACAAGGTCGAGGAGGAGATTCGCGCCGCGATGATCGGCATGCTCGACAAGATCGAGACCGAGAAGATTCTCGGCAAGGCGCTGGTGCTCACGACCTTCAAGGTTCCGAAGGCCGGAACCATCGCGGGCTGCCGCGTCATCGACGGCGTCATCCGCCGCAACACGCGCGCACGGCTCATCCGCGATGGCGTCGTCGCCTGGGAGGGCGGTATCGGCTCTCTGCGCCGTCTCAAGGACGACGTGGCCGAAGTGCGTGAGGGCTTCGAGTGCGGCATCGGCCTTGAGAACTTCAACGACATCAAGGACGGCGACCAGATCGAGTGCTACATCATCGAGCAGATCGCCGCGACGGAACTGTAAGACAGTGATGAGTGACGAGTGACGAGCAGTGACAAGCTCTTACTCGTCACTCGTCACTCATCATTTAAAGCAATGAGACGGCCCGAGCAGATAGCGGAAGTGATTCGCGAGGAGGTCAGCCAGATCGTCGGCTACGAGATGGCCGACCCGCGAGTCGAGGGGGTGACGGTGACGGACGCGCGCGTGACGGAGAATCTGCGCGACGCGACCATCTACGTGACCGCCACGGGGACGGAAGAGGAGAAGACGGCGGCGATGCGCGCCCTCCAAGCGGCCGCGCCCTACGTGCGCCGCCAGCTAGGCATCCTGCTCAACCTCCGCTACACTCCTGAGCTTCATTTCGTGCGCGACACGGTCGAGGAGGCCGCCACGCGCGTCGAGGAGCTACTCTCCAAGATCAAGATTGACAGCCAAGACCCGGCCTCCCCCTCCCCTCTAGAGGCCGGTGAACAGAGAAAGGATGAAGGGTGATAAGTGATGAGTGATAAGTGATGAGAAAACGACTTCGGTTCTTTCTCATCACTTATCACTCATCACTTATCACTTTTTGCAATATGCTCAGCCAAGTCGTTGAACTGATCGAGTCGAAGCGCCGCTTCGCGATCACGTCGCACATCCGCCCCGACGGCGACAGCCTCGGCTCGTCGCTCGGACTCTACTGGCTGCTGCGCGCGCTCGACAAGGAGGTCGAGTGCGTCATGCGCGACGCCGTCCCGCACGCCTATCAGAAGCTGCCCGGGTCGGAACTCGTCCGCGTCACGCCCCGGATTGACCGCCCCTACGATGCGGTCTTCGTCATCGAGTGCTCGGACATCACGCGGCCGGGGCTGGTGGATTTGGAGAGGCAGTTCGTCGTCAACATCGACCACCACTCGACGACCGCGCTCTTCGGCGACATCAACTGGATCGACTCGACCGCCTCGGCCGTCGGCGAGATGATCTATAATCTCTGCAAGGCTCTGGGCGTGAGAGTCACGCGCGAGATTGCCGAGTGCGTCTACACGGCGCTCATCACCGACACCGGCAGCTTCCACTACTCGAACACCTCAGAGCGCACCTTCAAGGTCGCATCCGAGCTTGTGCGCGCGGGCGTCAAGCCTGCTAAGGTCTCGCAGGCCGTCTTCTCCAATTACCCCTGGAGCAAGATCGAGCTTCTGAGCGAAGTGCTCTCGACCGTCAAGCGCGACCAGTCGGGCCGCGTCGCGTGGCTCGTGCAGACGCTGGCGATGCAGGAGCGTGCCTCCGCCACGGACGAGGACGGCGACGGCTTCGTCAACTATCCGATGAGTTGCGGCGAGGTCGAGGCTTGCGCCTTCTTCAAGGAGACGGGGCCGAACGTGTACCGCGTCAGCCTTCGCTCGAAGTGCGACGTGAACGTCGCGCGCATCGCCGAGCGGTTCGGCGGCGGCGGTCATCGCAATGCTGCGGGCTGCACGTTCCAGGGAGCATGGGACGAGGCCGTGCGCGAGGTCGTCGGCCCACTCATCGACACGGTCGAACATCGAGGCAACGGTGGAGGCGCTTCGCCTTCACTTACGGGCGATGGCGGCACGGCTCCGCTTACGGGCGGCCAGCAGGAGATCGTCGCCGCGCCGGAAGTACGGAAGCCCGAGCGCGACGTGCGCCCTTGAAGGCAAGCGCGGCGGCACAACGTTTCCGGCTTCGCGACCCGGTTGCGTTAACACAACGCATTGCGATAGCTCCAATGCCATTACACACTGAAGCCGTTACACACCGAAGAGACACCCCCGAGAATTTAAGGCATGTCTTGGTTTCGTAAAAAGAACCAGCGAATCGAATCAGTCCCCGCCGAGGAGCGTAGGGTCAAGACCGAGGGCGTCTTCGAGAAATGCCCCGACTGTGATGCCGCGCTCTACAAGGTCGAACTCGAAGCCTCCCTCCAGGTCTGCCCGCACTGCGGCCACCACTTCCGTATCGGCGCGCGCCAGCGCCTCGCGCAACTCTACGACGAGGGCAAGTATGAGGAGATGGATGCCGAGATCATCTCGACCGACCCGCTCGACTTCGTAGATAAGAAGCCCTACAAGCAAAGACTCGAACAAGCACGGCGCAAGACCGGCCTGCCCGAGGCCGTCATCAACGCGCGCGGGAGAGTGGGCGGCCACCCCGCTCTCGTCGCGGCGATGGACTTCCAGTTTCTCGGCGGCTCGATGGGCTGCGCCGTCGGCGAGAAGATTACGCGTCTCATCGAGCGCGCCATCAGTGAACACGCCGCGGTCATCATCATCAGCCAGTCGGGCGGCGCACGCATGCAGGAGGGCACGCTCTCCCTGATGCAGATGGCGAAAATCTCTGCGGCGCTCGCGCTGCTGGCCGACGCGCGGCTCCCTTACGTCTCGGTGATAACCGACCCGACGACGGGCGGTGTGACGGCGAGCTTCGCCATGCTTGGCGACCTCAACATCGCCGAGCCGAAGGCGCTCATCGGGTTCGCCGGGCCCCGAGTCATCGAGCAGACCATCCGCCAGAAGCTCCCCGAAAACTTTCAGACCGCCGAGTTCCTCTTAGAGCACGGCATGCTCGACGCCGTCATCGACCGGCGCGAGATGCGCGACTGGATCATCCGCGCGCTCAACTTCATGTACAACCCCGCGGGACAGTTCAAGCAGCTCAAGCCCGCACTCCCGCTCGGCAACGGCGCGGGCTACCTCCCCGAACTCTCGACCGCGACGAACGAAGCTGGGGCCGAGGGGCAGCCGGAAGACCACCCGCAGCAGACCAAAGAAGAATCTGAAGTTAAGGACTGACCGCCGGCCCCTGCAAGGCGTCTTCACATAAACGCCTCACGCCCTCCGTCTGCGAGCTTTGAACTTTAAACTTTGGAACCTTAAACTCTTCTCGTGAACTTTGACGAGTCGGTCAGCTATCTTCTCAGCCTCGGCCACGAGACGACGGCCATCAAGCTCGGCCTCGAAAACGTCCGCCGCCTACTCACACGACTCGGCGACCCGCAAACGTCATTCACCTCCGCCCAGATTGCAGGCACGAACGGCAAAGGCTCGACGGCCGCGATGCTCGAAAGCATCTGCCGCGCCGCGGGGCTTCGCACCGGCCTCTACACTTCACCGCATCTGGTCTCGATCACCGAGCGGATTCGCACGGGTGGGCGCGAGATTTCGCGCGATGAGTTCGCGAGCTTCGCGTCCGTCGTGCGCGCGGCCTCCGAAGAAGTCGAGCGCGAGTCGGGCGCGCTCGCGACCTTTTTTGAGCAGGTGACGGCCATCGCGCTCGCGGCCTTTCGAGAAGCCCGAGTTGACCTTGCCATTCTCGAAACGGGACTGGGCGGGCGTTTGGACGCGACGACTGCCGCACGCGCCTCGACTGTCGCCGTCACGCCCGTCGCGTTCGACCATCAGGAATATCTCGGCAACACGCTCGCGGAGATCGCCGCCGAGAAGGCCGCGATCATCCGGCCCGGCGTGCGCGCCGTCATCGCGCCGCAGGACGCGGAGGCCGAAGAGGTCATCCTGCGGCGCTGCCGCGAGTGCGGAGTCGAGCCGCGCTACGCGACGAGTGATAGCGAGGTCGAAGCCGTCGGCGAAGATGGTCGCCTGCGCGTCCGCCTACGCACCGCACGCGGAGAGTACAAGGGGGTGCGCCTCGCTCTGCGTGGGCGTCACCAGTTGACGAACGCTGCCGTGGCCGTCGCACTCGCCGAGTCGCTTGCGGAAGACGGCTTGAACATCTCGCGTGAAAATATCGTCGAGGGACTCGAACGGGCGGAGCACGCGGGCAGGCTTGAGCTTGACGCGCGCAGGGATTGCTCTCTTCTCTTCGACGGCGCGCACAACCCCGCGGGCGCTCGCTCGCTCCGCGCGTATCTCGATGAGTTTGCGGGCGGGCGTGTGACGTTGGTCTTCGGCGCGATGCGCGACAAGGCGCTCGCGGAGATCGGGCAACTGCTCTTCCCTGTCGCGGAGCATTTAATACTGACCGAGCCTCGCAACCCGCGCGCAGCCTCAGTCGAGGAACTGCTCCGCGTCGTGCCCGTCCCGCCCGCTTCTAGTACAATCACGCTCGCGCCTTCGAGCAGTGACGCGCTCGTCATCGCGCGGACGCACACTCCGCCGGGCGGTCTGATCTGTGTGACCGGCTCGCTCTACCTCGTCGGCGAGGTGAAAAGTTTTCTTCAGTCTAACGGTGGAAAATTCTAACGCATGAGCGACAGTTCGGAAGCGAAACGTCTGTGGCGGACGGCAGGCATCATTGCGGGCGTCGGCCTGCTCATCATCATCCCGCTAAGTTGGCTGGCGCTTCGTCTCTACGACGACATGATTCAACAAAGGGTCATCGCGGTCAACGAGGCGGCAGCGCGCACCTCGCTGGACAACATACAGGCCGCCGAGCAGCTCTACTACGAGACCAACGGCCAGTACGCGACCTTCCGGCAGCTCATCGAATCGGGCGTCTTCCAGGCCGAGCTGAACGGCGACCCGCCCGTCGCACACGGCTACGCCTTCACTCTGAAGGTGCAGCCGAAGAGCGACACGCAGTCTGCCGCTTACAGCGTCAACGCAGACCCCGTCATCAGCGGCGCGCGCGACGCCACCGGCCATCGACACTTCTTTATCAGCTCCGATGTCACCGGCGTCCGCTTCAACGAAGAGCGCCCGGCAACCAAGGAAGACAAGCCGCTGCAATCCACGCGGGAGTAATGAGAGCAGTAGACAGTAGACAGTAGACAGTAGACAGTAGCGCTCCGCGTCACGTGCGCAGCCGCTGACTGCCTGACGACTAGCCGGAGAAGGTTTTTCTACTGACTACTGACTACTGTCTACTGTCTACTCTCTACTGTCTACTGCCACTGAAACAACATGTCCACTTCAGACAAAGAGCAGCCGGAAGTTTTGTCGAGCGAGGTGACTTACGCGGGCAGGCTTATCGAAGTCGTGCGCGACACGGTGCGCGAGGGCGATAAGACATACGTCCGTGAGGTCGTGCGCCATCCCGGCGGGGCGGCGGTCGTCCCCGTCTTCGACGACGGGACGGTCGTGTTCGTCAGCCAGTACCGCCACCCGACCCTGCGCTTCGTGCTCGAACTGCCCGCGGGCAAGCTCGATCCCGGCGAAAGTCCCGCCGAGACAGCGGCGCGCGAGCTTGAAGAGGAGTTAGGGATTGTCGCCGGACGCATGGAGCAACTCTCAGAGTTCTACACCACGCCCGGCTTCTGCGCCGAGAGACTCTGGGTCTTCCTCGCGACCGACCTGCGCGAGACTGCGCGGCGGCACGAAGAGGATGAGATCATCGAGGTCGTGCGTCTGCCCTTCGCACGCGCGCTCGACCGTGTAGCCTCCGGCGAGATCGACGACGCCAAGACCATCATCGGCCTCCTGCTCGCCGCCAAACGTCTCGGCCTCGACGGCGCGGTCGGTGAGACAGTCAAACGGTAACGTTTCAGTCGAACCTTGCTCTTCGCTTGCGTTCAACGTGGAGGGCAGTTCGCCACCGCGGATATAGAGGGACTGGAGATTACAAGAGATTTGAAATTTGAAAATCTGAGGTTTGAAATTTCAGAATCTCGAATTTCAGAATCTCAAATCTCAAATCCATTCATCGCTCTGCGGTCAACGTTCCGCGTTCATCCTTTCTTATTCATCCCTCATCCCTTCCCCTGTTGACCCTCCGCCTCCGCGTCTCTTACACTCGTCTTCGTGGGCACACCTTTGGAAACGCTTCCCCCTGATCCTTCCGCCAGCTTCGCGCCTGTTGAGCCTGTCGGCGTTAACCCTGACAACCCGCCCTGGGGGCTTGGGGGCGCGCTCGGCGTATGGCTCTTGAGCTTCGTGCTGATGGTGGTGGTTCAGCTCGTCTTTCTGGTCGGGCTTGCGATGTACAGACATATCGCTCTCGCGGCTCTCACCGACTGGGCGATTAGTGACGCCGAAGCCATCTTCTTCCAGATCGTCTCTATCATCCCGGCGCATGCGCTGACGCTCGGCCTCGCATGGCTGCTCGTGACGAGAGTCGGCAAGTACCCTTTCTTTCCGACGCTCGGCTGGGACTGGGGTGGGGGGCTGACTTTCTGGCGGTGCGTGATACTCGCCGTCGCCTTGCTGGCAACGGGGACATTGATTATTAAACTGACCGGCAACCCCGAGACCGCGCTCGACCGGCTCATCGAAAGCTCGCGTGCGGCGGCGCTGACGACGGCCTTCGCGGCCACGTTCACGGCCCCGCTCGTCGAGGAAGTCATCTATCGAGGGCTGCTCTACTCTGCACTGCGGCGCTTGGTGGGCGCGGGCTGGGCGGTCTCAATCGTGCTGGTGCTCTTCGCCGCCATCCACGTCCCGCAGTATTGGCCCAACGTCGGTGTGATCGTGACGATCATCGTGCTCAGCTTCGTCCTCACGGCGCTGCGTGCTCGAACCGGAAGACTCCTGCCCTGCTTCGTCGTGCATCTGGTCTTCAACGGCATACAGTCTTTCTTCATCGCCTTTGGGCCCTACCTCGATCCCCTCTGGCCTGAAAAGACGCCCGCGCCCGCACCGGGCGTGCTTCTGCACGTCGTCACTCTGCTCGCGCGAGCCTTTCATTAAAAGGCTGTTTTAAAACTGCCACCGCAGACACAGAGACACAGAGATAATTATGAAAGGATTCATCCGTAATCTTTCATTCTTCTTCTCTGTGTCTCTGTGTCTGCGGTGGCAAATCTTCATGGCTTTGCAATGAACTCAAAGATGACTTATGAGGTCGTAGTCGTCGGCGGCGGCATCGGCGGGTTGACGACCGCGGCGCTGCTGGCTGCGCGCGGCGTCTCGGTCTGTCTGCTCGAACGCGAAGGGCGCGTGGGCGGCTGTGCCTCGACCTTCGAGCACTTCGGCCACAGCTTCGAGACGTGCGCGGGACTCTACGCCTGCTGGCAGCCGGGCGAGCTGCACGAGCGCATCTTCGCCGAGCTACCCGTCGCTCTGCCCGAAGTGCGCGAGGTCTCGCCAGCCTACACCGTACGTCTACATGGCGGCGCGGACGTGCGTGTCGGCGGTCGTCCCGAAGAGTTCGCCGAGACTTTGCGCGAGTCTTTTCCGGAATGCGCCGACGCGGCCGTCGCCTTCTACCAAGAGGCCGCACAGATCGCCGGAGCTTTGGGACGTGCCGCGCGCCGCACGCCCGCTCTCACCGACGCTTCCAAGCTTCAACTCATCAAACTCGCCGCCTCGGAGCCGCGACTCGCGCCACGCATCCTCGCCGCGCGTGGCGACACCGCGGCGCAGCACCTCGCGGGAACTTCGCATCGCTTCCGCCGCTTCATCGACGCGCAGCTTCAAATCTTTGCTCAAGCGCCCTCGGACGCGTGTGCCTATCTCTACGCGGCGGTCGTGCTCTCACAGCCTTTGCGTGGCATGTACGCCATCAGCGGCGGCGCGCAGGCGCTCTGTGATGCGCTTGCCGAGTCGATCAGGAAGAGCGGAGGGACTGTGCGACTCGACACGACCGCGCTCCGGCTCGCATACGACTCGCGCGGGCATGCAGCCGGTGTCACGCTGTTAAGCGGCGAAGCGGTCGCGGCGCGACGCGCCATCGTCAGCAACCTCACCGTCTGGGACACCTACGGAAAGCTGGTCGGAGCAGACCACACGCCCGCGCCACAGAGCACGCGTCTGAAGCAACTGCGCGGCTGGGGCGCGTACCAGATTTTCGTGAGTCTCGACGAGGAGGCCGCCGCGCGTCTTCCTTCGGATAAAATCGTCGCGCTCTCCGACGAGCAAGAGGGCGAGACGTTCGACGCCGAGCGTGCGCTCTTCATGCTCGGCTCGTCGCCCGCATGGGACGCGCGAGCGCCCGAGGGCAAACGTGCGGCGACCGTCTCGACCTTCACGGACGCCGAACAGTGGTTCACTTTTCACGCGGACGAATCGGAGCATGAGGAGCAAGACCGACGCACGCTCGAAGCATTGTGGGGACGCGTCCATGCAAGGCTTCCGGAATTGGGCGCGGGCGCGGAGGTCTTCGAGACGGCGACGCCGCGCACCTTCTACGAACGGACGCGGCGCAGGCTCGGCATGGTCGGCGGCGTGGGTCAGTCAATGGAAGTTTTCGGCGCACGCGGGCCGACTCACAAAACAACGATACCCAATCTCTTCATGGTCGGAGACACGGTCTTCCCCGGCAACGGCGTCGCCGCCGTCACACACTCCGCTCTCATCGTCGCAAACGAGATCGCCCCGCCAGTTGGCCGAAGCCGCTGACGGGGCGAATCCGAAAAGTGTGTCGATTCAGTAGAAGCAGTCAGCTCAGTTTTGAACCCGGCTCGCGTTGAGCGGGAAGTTTAGTTCTCATGCGCGCCCCGGAAGTTTTGCTTCAGGGCCGGTCGCGCGGGCCCGGCGCGTTCTCGCCACGAGTGACGGGCTGCGGCGCTTCGCGTATCGTTTGCTGGGCCGACGAGCCGTCTGAGACGGAGACGCCGGGCGGAGGGTTCGTCACGATACCGGGTGAACCCGAAGGCGAAGGCGTCCACGTCGGCGACGGCGGGTTATACGTCTCGCCGCTCCTGCTTATCCCCGGCGGCGTGTAGACTTGGTTGCACTGGCAGGCCGTGTTGAAGCCGGAAAAGTACGAGGCTCTCTGCCAGTAGTCGAAGCCGTAGGGCGACGACCAGTAAGGGTAGAACGGCAGGAACGTGTAGCAACTGGAGCCTTGGCTCCAGAGCCAGACGCCTGCGTAACCGTGGCGACCCGGCTCGCCGAAGATGTCGTCGAGCCGTGTGCGCGCGAACATCGAGGTCATGGCACGGCGCGAAAGACGCTCGTTGGCCTTCGCAAGCTCCTTGCCACGCTCGCGGCTCCAGAGGTCGAGCGAGTCGCGCTCCTTCTTGTCGAGCTTCGCCAACTCCACTCCGCCCTCGCCGTCGTGCGCCACCCGCCCGCCCTTGACGAGGATTGTCTCGCCGGGGCCGACCAGAGCGCGTCCCTTCAAGATGACGAAGTCCGCCGCGCCCGTCGGCAGCACGTTGATGCGATAGACGCCGCTGCGGATGATTCGCACGCGCGTCTGCGGCGTGGCGATGGTGATCGAGAGGTCGAGATCGCCGTAGCCGGTCGCCTCGACGATGGCGCTGCCGCGCGTGAGTGCGACCCGCAGGTCGTCGAGCGAGGCGTCGGCCAGAGCGAACTCCGCGCCCTCGCCCGCGCGGAAGTACGAGCCGGGATTAAGCAGCATCTCGACGCGCCCGTCCGCGCCCGTCCGCACGGCGTCGCCACTCTTCAATTCGTCCTTCGCAGATAGAGCGCGCCACTCTGTCTCGCCCGTGCGCCGCACCCTTACGTCGCCCGAGACGAAGTTGATGCCGCCCGCGTGCGCCGAGACGACGCGAGCGTCGGTGATGACCCGGTCGTCGCGGCCCTCGGCGTGTGCGAAGACCATGAGAGAGGTCGAGACGAAGGCGAGAGCGAAGAGACTCCGCAAGGTGGCTCTCAAGAGTTGTTTCATGTGGGCACTTCCTTTGTTAAAGCTCGGGACTCCGGGGAGAGTGGTTCCGTTTCGCCAAGAGCATACTCCCGCGCGGCCTGGCCGACAAGAGCTACGACAGCTTGCTCCGCCGTCCTAAAGCATTTTTCAGAAGGGATGGGGGAGTGAGGCCGCAAGCCCGATCGTGAGGGAGGCCGTCTGGAAGGATGAACGATGAACGATGAACGATGAACTAAGAGCTATCTTCAGTTCAGCATTCATCGTTCCTACTTCACTACGCCTAATGACCTATGGCAAGCCGGAACGCTTCGGGCGCATCCGCTTCCGCAGCGCGGACGATTGTCACCGCGTCGCCTTCGAGCCGCACGCGCACAAGCAAGTTCCCGTCGCGCCACTCACGCTCGGACTCGCTGAACGCGCCTGCATCGACGGGGGCCGCTCTCTGCTGAAGCATTGTGTTGTAGACGCGGAAGAACTCCTGCGCGTCACGCCCCGTATCCCAGACCGTCCTCCAGACGAAGAGCGGCGTGTGCCCGTCTCGCTCGAAGAGGAACGAGCGGTCGCCGCCCCAGCCCGCTGCGGCACGCTTCGCCTCGTCTACGGGAACGCCCGCCATCAACAGACCGCGCACCCCTATCTCGCCGAGCGGAGTCGTCGCCGCCAACTGCCAGCCCTCGCCCGCGAACTCTTCGACGCCCAGCTCAATCTCGCGCGGCGCTTCGCCCGATAGATACTTCTCCGGGTGGAGCACCTGCTCGGACGACTGCGGCGGGCGGCGGAAAACGTCGTCGATGCTGACGGCGGGGCGCGCGCGTCGCATCGTCTCGACGAAGCGCAGGCCGTCTCGATAGCGGAAGATGAAAGTCTCGGTTAAGAGCGGCGGGAAGAAGGCCCCGATGCCTTTACGATAAGAGGCGAAGCGCTCGTCCTCTTCGCGCGCCACGTCTTCGAGCGACTTACGCGCCCAAACTTCCGGCGGCTGCCCCATGCGCCGCTCGACGCTCACGGCGTCGCCCTCGACGAGTGCGAAGACGGCCTCCTCGCGGTCGAAGCTCGAAGGGCGCGCGAGTATCATCTTCAACAGATCGAAGTGCTGATCCTGTAACGCGTGGACGAACTCGTGCGTGAGCAGCCCCATATCGCCGAAGCCGCCCTTGTTCGTGACGAGGAGCACCTGCTTGTCGAGCGGCGAGTAGGTCGCGCCCGCGGTCGCCGCCGTAAAGCTGACGGCGAGCGATGCGAGGTCTGTGCCTTCGGGTAACATGCCGCCCGCAATCGCCAGACGGCTTAAGCGCTTGAGGTCGTCTGTGCCGAGCACGTCGGCAATCTCCTTCGTGCGCGTGCCGTACTCCCAGCCCGAAAGCTCAGTCATCCCGACCTCGCCCTCCCACCCGAGTCCACGCCCGCGCGAAGCCGCCTCCAACGCGCGCTCACGCAGCGACTTCAGGCGCGTCGAGAGCGTGCGCTGCGGGAGCGGCGGCAGAGTCCTCTGCGGCGGCGCGGACTCCTTCATCGCCAGAACGGGCGACACGCCCCGCGATTTAGAACGTTTCGCGACGAGCGCCACAAGCCCCGCAACCACGACCGCGAGGATCAAGAAAAAGACTGGATAATGACTTCCCCTGGTTCGCATACTAAAACTTTAGACGCCCGAAACGCCCCGCGCGCTGCCGCGAAAGATTCCCGAAAGCCGGCTCGACCTTAACTCTTTATCTTGACCAAGCGCCCTTGAAACCCTCGTCTTCTATCTTCGGGTTAAGGTGATATACTCCCTGCAAGAGGCTTACGATGAGCACCAAGATAAATACTTCACCGCTCGTGAAGACCTACACGCTCGAAGAGTTCTGGCAACTGCCCGACCCGCCGGACAGGTCGAAGCTCGAACTCATCGCCGGAGTTCTCTATATGTCTCCACCACCTGAATACACACACGACGACGTTGTCAAGAAACTCAACCGACTGCTGACCGCTCATTTAATCGCCACGGATGATAAGGGGAGTCTCTACGTCCCACGCGCCGCCATCTGGACGAGCGCGCGGACATACCTTGAGCCAGACCTGTTCTACGTCTCGGCTGAACTGGCCGCGCGGCTCGACCCGAAGCGCCGCGTCACAGCCGATCTGGTCGTCGAGGTCATCTCGCCCGGCTCGGCCATCTACGACCGGAACACGAAGGCCGACACGTATGGGGCGCTCGGCGTGCGCGAGCTGTGGCTGATAGACGAGACGGCCCAGACCGTCGAGGTGCGCCGACAAACCGGCGTCGGCTTTGACGAAGGGCAGACCTTCAGCCGTAGCGAGCAGATTACGTCCGCGGTCTTCCCCGCCCTCCGTCTGACGGTCGAGCAGTTGTTTACCGACTAAACTTCTACAAGGACGCCGCCCGCCACACGTCCAACATTTCATTCATCCTCCGTCCAACATTCAAACTCGCCCTCCATCCTTCATTCAACACATCCTTCGTCCAACATTCCATCCGTCCCTCGTCCAATTTTTCGTTAAAGAGTCCGGCCCCCTCAACAACCCTGCGCCGACCAGAGAGCATCAGAGGGTCACATCCACGGCAAGTTTTGAAGGGCCGTCGGACTCGTCTCGGCATGCGTCCGACGGCCCTTCAAAGGAGCAACTCCCCAGGCTCTCCGACCACGAACGCTTTAGCCAACTGAAGTAAGGAGAGGAGCCTACCCATGCCGCGAAACCTGCCAAGGCCGCACGAACGTCTGACAATCTCGAAGCCCTGTTCGGTCGAATGGGACTCGATGGCCGGGAACGAACGCGTGCGCTTCTGCGCGCATTGCAGTCTGCACGTCCACAACCTCTCGGAGATCACACCCGCACGGGCCATGGAACTCGTCCTGCGCTCTGGCGGACGCCTCTGCCTGCGTATCGAGCAAGGCCCCGACGGCACGCCCCGCACGCGCAACATCACAGAGCCGCTCCACCAGATAAAGCGACGCGCTTCGAGGCTCGCCGCCGGGGCCTTCGGTGCTGCACTCACGCTCTGCTCCGCCGCCGCCGCGCAGGCGCAGGCCAACGCCCCCGACCCCGCGCGCGTGGAAGCGAAGGACACGGCCAACGCCCCGCCCGCCGAAACCGTAATCGTCACGCAGGAGAATGTCGTGGATGTTAAGCCCATCACCGAACTCCCTGTCCCGGAGATTAAGAGCTTTGGCGGCCTCGTCGCCATCGTCCATCCGAGCGACCCGCTCGTCAAAGCCGCCACGGAGAATGACCTCGAAGCCGTCAAAAGGCTCTTGCTGTTTGAGGAAGCGGATGTGAATGCCGTTGACAAGAACCTCGGCATCACGGCGCTGGCGCAGGCGGTCTCGAACGGCAATCGCGAGATCGTCCGCGAGCTTTTGTGGCGAGGCGCGCAGGTCAACGCGCGGCTCAACTACAAGCAGACGGCACTCATGCACCTGCGCGATAACACCACCGCCGACGTGGTGCGCGACCTGCTCGACGCGGGGGCGAAGGTCAACCTGAGAGACGATGACGGCAGCACCGCGCTGATGTCCGCAGCCGAGTACGGCAGCCGGGAGATCGTCGAACTGCTCCTGAAGGCCGGAGCCAAGGTCAACGCACGGAACAAGCAGGGCACGACGCCTCTGATAAATGCAGCACGGTCGGGCACAATCGAGAACGTCCGCACGCTCATCCACGCCGGAGCCGATTTAAACCTCCACGACGAAGACGGCCACTCCGCCCTCTGGTATGCGCGCGAAAACGATGATGACGAGACGGCGGGACTCCTGCTCGCCTACGGCGCTTACGACGACCCGCCAAGCGCACCCGAAGAGACAGAAGAGGCTCCGAGTCAGCCATAAGAATTAGAGGCTAGAGGCTGGAGGCTAGAGGCTAGTGAAGGCGGGATGCTTTGACTAGCCTCTAGCCTCTAACCTCTAACCTCTAGCCTCTAGCCTCCAGCCTCTAGCCTCTAATTTTATTTTGCGTAGTAGCCGCGCCGGCCACGTGCGACGGCGTCGGGACGGCGCGGGAGCCGTATATGGATTGCGCGCCAGTTGCCGTCGCGGCGCTTGTTGGTCGGGCGGTAGGTGAGACTGTAGACCGTGCCGAGGTCTGCGACGACGCGCTCGTATGCGCCCGCGAGGTCTTCGATCTTCTCCACTTCGTAGAAGGCTCCGCCGCCCGCGCCCGACAACTCTTCCATCCGGTCGTGCGCGAGGTCGTAGGTTTCGGGCTGTATGTCCAGAGGGCTGAACGCCTCGTAGAACTCCGTGTTCGTCCAGACGGTATAGACGATGCCGTCGAACTCCTGCACACGGCTCCGAACCTCTTCGTACGAAGTGGTCGAGCCGACACCCGTAACGTTCGGCAGCGTCGAGTCAAGCCCGTCGCTCATCAGTATGAGCGCGCGGCGGCGCGCGGGGTCTGCGTCGCGGCTCAGGTAGTCGAGCGCGTAGGCGAGCGAGTCATGCAGACGCGTGTCGCCCTTCGGCGGGGCGAGGCGGTCAATGCGTTCGCGCAGCGCCGCGCGGTCGCTCGTGAGCGGCGAGACGAGCGAAGCGTCGCCCGCGAAGGTGATAATGGCGACGCGGTCTTGCGGTCGCGTCACGGCGACGAAGCGGCGTGCGGCGGCGCGAATCGTCTCCGTTACGCGCGCCGTCGAGCCGGAGAGGTCGAGCAGCAACAGCAGGTCAAACGGTGCTTCCGCCGACTCGAAGTGCTCTATGTGCTGCTCGACGTTGTCCTCCTGAACGCGGAAGTCTTCGGCGGTGAGTCCCACGAGGCCGCGCCCGCTCGCGCGGTCAACGACCGAGATGTTGAGCGTGACGAGGTCTGACTCGACGCGCACCACCTCGTCCTCGTCAACCTCCTGCGGCGTCTCTCTGGGCTGCGGCTTCGTCCGCGCGTTCGTCGTGGCAGAAGACTCGTCCAACGCCTCCTTCGCACGGGACGGCCTCGCCCCTCCGGCTCGCCCCGCCTCGACATCGCGCGACGAGTTAACGCTCCGTCCCGTCTCGACTGGTTCCGTCCTGCCTGCGAGTGTCTCCAGACTGATGCGCCCGCGACCGGAGAAGAGGTTGACGCTACGGCTGCCCGCGCCCAGACGCGTCTGAAACTTTCCGCGGAGCACGCGCTCACCAGCGCCTTCCGCTTCGATGCCCTCGCCGAGAGCCACCGAGCCGTTAAGCGACTGCGCGGTGAGGCTCGCGTCGAGCGGCAGAGGCAGCGCGAGCCGCAGGTCGCCCGAGAGCGTCTGCGCGTCGAGCGAGGCCGGTATGCCTTTGACCTCGATCTCACCATCGGACGTATAAATCTTCAGACGCGCCGAGGCGGGGATGCGAAGCTTCAAATCAACACGTGGGGCCGCAACGGCAACGGTTGCGCGCTCCACTCTGATCTTTAATGAGCCGTCCGCGGTCTCGACTGTGACGGGGAGCTTTCTTCGCGCCGTCTGCTTCATGCTCGACACGGACGCCTTCATGCTTGACACGGATGCGGCCAGAGCGACCTGCTCCCCCGTCCCGACTTCGACCTGCACGCCGCCCCGCATGTTCTCGACAAACACCTCACCATTCGGAGGCAGCGCGAAGCTGACGAAGCCCGCATCCTCGCCGCTCGTCTGTCGCGCCTTAACAAATGTTGGGAGAAGCGTCGCCGACAGTGCAAGCAGCGCCACGAGAAACGCACGCGGCCACACTTCTACAGTTTTGTGTCCTGACAATGCCACGACGGTTTGATGCCTCCACGACGGCTACACGGTTGCCGTCATTCTGCACCCAGACCGGCGCGACTGGAAAGCAAAAGACAACAGGCAAGTTCAAAGCTCAAAAGGCAAAGCTCAAAAGGCAAAAGGAGGACGAGAGCCACGCTGCTTCTCGTCCTCCTTCTGTTTTGACTTTTGCCTTTTGAGCTTTGCTTTTTGCCTTCCCCGGAAGGGGCTATTCAATCATGTTGAGCATTGAGCCGCCGCTCCCGTTCTGTGAAGGCTTCGACTGTGGAGCGGGCAGACCCATGTCGCTGAGGCGCAGCAGGAGATTGCCGGGATTGGTCGCGTAGGCCAGCGCGTCATCCTTCTTGATTAACCCCTCGCGGGTGTAACTGTCGAGGACGCCGTCGAAGGTCTGCATGCCTTCGAGGTTGCCCTGCTCCATCGCATCAATGAGCGACTTGCCCTCGCGTTCGCCGTGCTCCATGTACTCGCGCGTGCGAGCCGTGGACTTGAGAATCTCGATGGCGGCGATGCGTCCCTGCCGGTCTGCGCGCGGCAGAAGCCTCTGCGAGACGATGAAGCGGAACGACTGAGCCATGCGCGTGCGGATGGCCTGCTCCTCGTTTTTGGGGAAGACGCCGACGATGCGGTCAACCGTCTTCGAGGCGTCGATAGTATGCAGCGTCGAAAGAACGAGGTGGCCGGTCTCGGCGGCTTCGAGCGCGACTTCAATCGTCTCGCGGTCGCGCATCTCGCCGACGAGGATGACCTTCGGAGCCTGGCGCAGTGCCGCGCGCAGGGCGAGCGCGAAGCTCGGCGTGTCGGAGTGTAGCTCGCGCTGGTGAATGGTCGAGTTCTTGTGCGCGTGCAGGAACTCTATCGGGTCTTCGATGGTGACGATGTGGTACGCCTTCGTCTCGTTGATGAGATCGATGATGGCGGCGAGCGTGGTCGATTTGCCGCTGCCCGTGGGGCCCGTCACAAGGACAAGCCCGTTCTTCAGACCGACGATCTCCTTGAGGACTATGGGAAGATTGTAGTCGCTCCACTGCGGCGGGCGCGGCGGGATGACACGCATGACGATGGCGTGCGTCCCGCGCTGCATAAAGATGTTGCAGCGGAAGCGCGCGAAGCCCGGCGCGCTGAAACTAACGTCTGCCGAGCCGAGCTTCTCAAGGCTTTCTCCCGCCGTCTGGTGGTTGCCGATGATAAGCTTGGCGAGCGAGGCGGTGTGCGCGGGCAGGAGCTTTTCCAATCCCGCGACGGCCACTGGCTGCAACTCGCCCATCAGCTCGACCTGCGGCGCGCGGCCCGGCGAGAAGATCAGGTCGCTGACCTTATCGGAGACCGACAGCATGCGCTGAAGCACGTTCAGGAAGTTCAACTGCGGCGGCGCGCTCGAAGGCGGCGGCGCGGAGAAAGGCGCTTGCGGTGTGCTCATCAAATCTGCTCCAGGAATCTGTCTTAGGCTAGTGAGTCTCGGATATGAGTTGGAGGAAGAGGCGGCGGGAAGTTTCCGGCGGAACTTTCGGAGTCGCTTCCCTCATCTAAGATGACAGAAGCGGGCACGCTTTTGCAAGTATGATTTTTGAAAGGTCGCCCGGATTTTGTTTGCCGGGCGCACGGGTCGATTCCGCGTGGCGAAAACTTCCGTTACGAGTCGTAACGGAAATGACACTCGACTTGCAAACAACCGTGCCCGCTTCGGCGTACATCAGAGTGTGTGACGGTGGGGCGTGCGCGTTGGCAGTTAAGCCCCACCAGCCCGAGAGGGAGGCGCGAGCGAGCTATGGCGACATACCGAGACCCCGTGAGAGTCTTTGCCCCGCTGGAGATCATCGAGCGCCTGCTGGAGATTCGCGCGGACGCAGGCCACACTCCGGCCATCTTCGTCCGCTCAGCCGACGATCTCGTGGCCTACTTCGACGCCTACGGATTCGATGTCTACAGCTTCGACGACACGGAGGCGTCGGAGTTCCGCTTCGGCAACTACCGCGCCCCCGTCGCCCCCGGCGGCGACCACGCGCACGAATCGGCGACAGCACATTAACAATTAGAGGCTGGAGACTAGAGGCTAGGGGCTAGTTAGGAAGATGCACTTTCCTAACTAGCCCCTAGCCTCTAGTCTCCAGCCTCTAGCTTAGAGCGCTTTGATGATGACGAAGGTTACGTCGTCGGAGGAGCCGCGCCCGCCCGTCCACTCGAAGATATCGTTGTAGATGTAGTCGATCATTTCGCGCGCGCGTCGTTCGCGGCTGGCAAGCACGGCCTCGACGAGACGGTCGCGACCGTACTCCGCGCCATCGAGGCTTTGCGCCTCGGTCGCGCCATCTGTGTAGAGCACGAGCGTCTGGCCTGCGTCGATGGGCAGATAATATTCGTAGTAGCGCGTGTCTTTGAAAAGCCCGAGGGGAAGCCCGCCGCGCTCGACGAAGCGCGAACTGCCGTCCGCGTTGAGGACGAGCATGGGGTTGTGCCCGGCGTTGACGAAGGCCAGCGTGCGGTTCGTCGAGTCGAGCATGCCGTAGAAGGCCGTGACGAACTGGTGCTGCTCGATTGATTCCCACAGAAGGTAGTTGACCTTCCCCATCGCGACGTTCGGCGCGTAGCCGATGTGGATGGCCGCGCGCAGAGAGGCGCGCAGGAACGCCATCAGGAGCGAGGCCGGCACGCCCTTCCCCGATACGTCGGCGATGACGAGGCCGAGGTGATCTTCGTAAGGCTTGACGAAGTCGTAGTAGTCGCCCGAGACCTCTTCGGTTGAGAAGTTATAAGCCGAGATGTCGAAGCCTTCGACGACGGGGTCGCGTTCAGGCAGCAGCGCCAGCTGAACCTGGCGCGCGACTTCGAGCTGGGCTTCCAAGCGCTTCTTCTCGACCAGTTGTTCGTGCAGCATCGCCTTTTCGACGATGATGGCGACCTGCGAGGCCAGCAGCATGAGAAGCTGACGGTCGTCTTCCGTGTAGGCGTTGAGCACATCGGATTCAAGGTCGAAGACGCCGATCACCTCGTCGTTCGAGATAATCGGCGCGACCACCTCGGAGCGCGTCTCTTTGCGCGCGTTGACGTAGCGTGCGTCGGCACGCACGTCGGAGACGACCACGGCCTCGGCTGTCTGCGCCACCCAGCCGATGAGTCCTTCGCCCAGCTTGAGCCGCAGCTCCATCAACTCTTCTATGTCGTAGCCGCGCACGGCCTCGGCGTGGAAGACGAGCGAGGACGTGCCGCCTTCACTCAGATGCACGTCGCGCCGGATGATGTAGATGCCCGCCGCGTCATAAGGCAGTAGCGAAGCGAGCGTGTCCATCACCTGCGCCAGAACCTCTTCGAGGTTGAGCGAGCGACTGATCTTTCTCGTAATCTCAAGCAACAGCCGCAGCTTCGCCGCCTCGCTCAAGCCCGACGGTTCCACAATCGTCTTCGTGATCTCTTCGGCCATAGGAGAAAGATTATAAGGTAGACAGTAGCCAGTAGTCAGTAGCCGGTAGAAGTAGACAGTAGACAGTAGACAGTAGTCAGTAGTCAGTAGTCAGTAGAAAAACCTTCACCACGAAAAACTCTTTGCTATGAGTACAACCATGACAAGCAGAGCCTACTGAATACTGACTACTGACTACTGTCTACTGTCTACTCTTTTCCAACGCCGTTTCCGTCAAAAGCTCCAGTTCGAGCGCGGCGGTCGGGCGCTGTCGGAAGAAGTCGTTAACGTCCGCGGGCAAGTTGACGACGGCGAGACGCATTCCGCGCGCGGCGAAAAGCTCGCGGTAGCGCGCGGCGGCGCGGCGTCCTGCTGCGTCCGGGTCGAGCGCGGCGACGACCCGGAAGCGGCCCAGCGGGGCGAGCCATTCGCTTTTGAGTCCGCCCGCACCGACGAGGCCGATAGCGTCGAAGCCGTGTGCGAGGAGCGTGAGCGTATCGGTGAAGCCTTCGACGAGATAGACGATGCGTTCGCTTGTGAGCGGCGCGAGCGAGTCCGCGTTGTAGAGCGCAGGGACGGGCCCGCGCATGTTGTGCCAGCGCGGCTCGACTCCCGCCGCGGTCGTCCGCGCTTGCAGGTAACAGGGGCGGCCATCGACGTAGAACGGAAAGAGCAGGCGGTGATGATAGAACGTCAGGTGCTCGCGCCGGTTGAAGAGTCCCGCGCGCCGCAGCGTTTCGAGCGTGAAGCTCTGAAGCATCCGGCGCATCACACGCCGGTAGGCGCGGCGCGGGAAGTATGTCAGGCCCGCGCGTCGCATCGTGGCGGCGTCGATGCCGCGCCGTGCGAGATAGTTGACGGCTTCGAGCTGATTCTCCGTGCGGCAGACTTCGAGGAAACGCGCGCAGACAACCGAGGTCTGTTCGAGGTCGAGCGGCTCGAAGCTTTCCGAATCAGCGTCCACGACATCGGGCGCTGACGCCGTGGCGAGCGAAACCGTGCGACCTCTGCGACCATCAATCCCCAGTTCGCGCGCAAGCTCGCGGACGGCGCGCGCGAAGGTCACATCATGCATCAGCTCGTAGAAGGTGATGGCGTCGCCGCCCTCTTCGCGCGAGAAGCAGTTGAAGAGTCCCTGCTGGAGATCAATCGAGAGGCTCGGGTGTCCCTTGCCGCTGTGCGCGTGCGCCGGGATGGGGCAGAGCGTTTGCAGGCGCGCCCCCGAAGAGCGCGCCTCCGGGCAGTAGCGCAGGTAGAAGGATCGATAGTCGATGCGCCGCTTGATCTCGTCGCGCAGCCCGCGCAACTCTTCGGTCGCTCCGCTCTCCGGACTCATACTCAAGGAAAGTAATAGGCGGCGGGCAAAAATGGAAGAGTAGACCGGAGTCGCGACTTAAAAATCGCGTCGTCAAAATCGGGGACTTCGAGCACGTTTCACTTGAATGTAAGTAGAGTTCACCGCCGAGGCGCGCAGGACGCAGAGACTCGCAGAGGATTGAATTATCTCTGCGCCCCCTCCGCCTCTTCAGCGCCTCTGCGGTGAGCTAACCTTCGCCTTAAACGTCTCCGCAGAACACTCAGAACGCCCTAACTCGCGCCGCCGTCCCGGCTGCCGTTGCCCGTCGCGCTAAACGTCCTCCGCCGAAGCTCGCGCGCCGCGTCCTCTTCCGGGTGTCGCTCGCGGTACTCAGCCCACAGGCGGCAGACCTTCAAACGGTACTCGACCAGTTCGCGGCTCACGTTGAAGTGACGCGACATCTCGATGGAAGACTTGCCCTGCTTCATCAAACTCCGCAGCCCCGCAAACGGCACGAGCGCCGAAGCGCCGACGGCGTACGCGGCCTCTTCGTCCGCTTCGTTGTAGTCGCGCGCAACCGTTTTGCCCTGCTTGTTCTGCGCCACAATCGAGAGCCGGTTCGCCTTGTGTCCGAGGAAGACGTGGCACACCTCCTCCATCAACGTCGCATTGTTCCGCGCGCGCCCATGCTTCGGATTCAGGATCACCAAACGCCACCCGTTCGGCAAAGGCCGCGAAGAAGTCCCGCCCGACCAATCGTTCACGCCCACACCCAAAAGGTGCTCGCGCGTCTCCTCCGACAGCCCCGCGATCTCGTCGAAGTTAATCACCATCAGCTTCGCAAAGTACGCCAACTCAAAAGGGTCTAACGCCTCGTCCTCACGACGCAACCCCGCGAAGTCGCGCAACCCCAACGCGCGAACCTCATACTGTCTCCCCTTAAACGTCGGCGGCAACTGCTCTGTATCCACTTACCTGCTCCGGCCTTTGAAATTAGTCAGCCGATGAGTTTCTTGAACTCATCAACCGTCAGTCCCACTTGTTTGATAATAGCTCTGAGAGTTCCCTTCGCCACCTCTTTATGATCCGGCACGACGACGCGGCGATAAGGCTCGAACATCTGTCTGAGGACGATATGACTTCCACGCTGCCGGTCTTGCTCGTAGCCGACCTTCCGCAAAGCCTTAACGACTTCACGACCGGAGACGCCAGGCAGTTCGCTCACACCTAGACCTCCACCAACTCTTCCGTTATAGGTGGCGGGACTGGCTCACCGTGCGCTTCAAGGCTTTCCAGATAGACGGCAATCGCCTCTCTGATGTTCTCCAAAGCCTCGCCGCGTGTTCCGCCCTGAGAGATGCACCCCGGCAGCGAAGGCACTTCAGCCACAAACGCACCGTCTTCATCCTCTTCAATCAGCACACGGTATTTCATGCGACACCTCCGCCCAAATTCACCCTCGATGTTATTACCGCATTACAACATAAAGATAGTAGGGTGGGTCACTGTAGTTGCCACCACCACCTGCTATGATGTTGTCCGCGAGTTCCCAGTTATGCTCAATTAACAAGCGTTCCAATTCTGCAACGTTAGCCACGGATGAAGAGCGATCCACAACAGCCATTTTATGATAAGCGTGATCATATGCTTCGCGGAATCTTCGTTCTGGATCGCTTGTAATTCCAATTTTGAATCCACGAACTCTATCACTTCTTGTGTAGGCGCTAATACTCCTTAAGACATCTGAGACTACTTCTTGTGGTCTGCCAGTTACAAAGTTGTAGACTACACGCTCATCACTCATGCCCCACCCCCCCAATTAACTTGGATAAAACCAGAAAGGCGCTCGACCTACCTTGAGTCGAGCGCCCCGTAAACTTCAGTCCGAACTGTGTCGCTGCTACTTCCGTTTGCGACCGCGTGTGTCTGTGCCGGGCGCGCTGAACTGCGTGTAGGCGACGCGGAAGAGTTCGGAGAGGGCTTTGGCCGTCTCGGGCGTGAGGTTGCGGTCGGCGCGGAGGTGCGCTTCGACGATGTCGGGCATGGCCTCGTGCGGGAAGTAGACGACCGCGGAGTTGTCCGTGCCCTCTTCGGTCTGGTGCGCGCCCATGACGCGTTCCATCGGCATGTTGAGCCAGGATGTGAGACGCGCGATGTTGTCGGCGTCGGGCTTGCCCGTGCCGTTCTCGATGCGCGAGAGCGTCGAGGCAGAGACCTTCGTCTCGTCCGCCACGTCCCGCAGCGAGAGACCCATCTCCTCGCGCTTGCGGCGGATGGCCCGCCCCAATTCCACCGTGTTTACTAAGCTTTTTGACTGATCTGCCATTGTTTCGGCCTCCTTCACGGGCACGCCTCAAAGCCTACACAGGCCGCACGCGCCCCCTTTCCAGCCCTCAACATAGCACAAGAAAATTTCCTGCGCAAGACCTTGTTTTATGCTTGCAACAACCGGGAACCCGTGGTACACTGTTTCACGTATGAAACAGTGCGGTCAACAGACAAGTGGCCGCCCTCGAATTCAAGGAGTGACAGCAAGGTGAGCGACATCGTTTGGGAGACATTCGACGGACTCTTCAAGACCCTGCACCGGCAGGGGCGTCGCGTCGAGGAGTTGGAGCAAAGGGTCGTCGAGCTTGAGCATCGCTTGCAGGAGCGCGCCGCCTCGACGCAGCACACGGAGGCGTCCGAGCGGGTCACACTGGTTCCCGCCGAGCGTGCCGCCTAAGAACAGTCTTCGGAAGAAGTTTGACGGAGGATTTAAAACGCCATGACAGCCGTACTCGACAAGAAAGCTTTGATGCGCGACAAGCGTGCGCAGGGCATCGCCGCGATGGGACTCGTGAACCGAGAGGGCGACCGCTTCCGCGTGACCACGCCGACCCTTCGTGGACGCCGCGCTTCTTACGAGGTCTGGCGCGACGAGGCAGGCCGTGTCCGCTGCACATGCCTTGAGTTCGAGGAGCAGTCGGTCTCAGACACGCGCTTTCGCTGCGAGCACATCCTCGCCGTCAAGCACGCCGTTTTGAACAAGAATACGGAGGCCGCCGCCAAGCAGTTGGCCTCGAAGGTTTCCGCCCCGCAGGCGCAGGGCGTGACTCCCGAGAACGTTGTTGTGGCCGACGCGCCCAACACACAGACGCAACCCGCATCCGAGAAGCACGGCGAGGCTGCCGCGGAAGTTAGAGCACCGCGCCAAACGCCGCGCTTCGTACGGGAGCAGAACGAGCAGCCGGAATCATCGGCGACGGTGAGGTTGGAACTCGCCGCCGTCGAGACTCCCACGCGTTCGCTCGCGGAACACGAAGAGACAGAGGAGCCAGAAGAGATGACGAAGAAAGCAAACGCACATGTTCAGACGCCTGCCGACGAGCAGGACTTCATCACCGCCGAAGAGTACGAGCAGCAGACGGTCGCACCGGTCGTCCCGCTCTCGTTCGCCAAAACCTTAAGCACACTGAAGCAGCCGGTCGATCCGCGTCTCATCAAGCAGCGCGAGGGCTGGCGCGACCGCAACGGCAATCAGCACATGGTCGAGTACGTCGAGTGGCACACGGTCGCAGACATCCTCGACCGCGTCGCCCCGACCTGGTCGCATTCGGTGCGCGGCATCGTCCAGATCGGCGACATGGTGGCCGTCACCTGCGCCATCTCGATTGAAGGCGTCACGCGCGAGGGCGTCGGCACGGGGAACGCGGATAACGAGACCGGCATCAAGAAGGCCGAGCACGACGCCTTGAAGCGAGCCGCCATCAAGTTCGGCATCGCGCGTGAACTGTACCAGCGCGAGTCGGAAGTCATCGAGCGCGAGGGCGCAGGCCCGCAGCCCGGCGAGTTTCCGAAAGACCCACTCGCGAAGTCGATGGCCGACCTCGTCACGCCGAAGCAGCTCGGGATGATCCGCGCGCTCGCACGCGAGGCCGGAGTTGACCACGACGAAGAGAGCCAGGCCGTGATGCGCGTCCGCACCGAGGAGCTTTCGAAGCGCGCCGCTTCAAGCTTCATCGACCACCTCAAGAGCCTGCAATCGCAGCAGACCTTCGAGGTGCGCCGCGCGAGCTAGTCGGATAAGGCAGTTTTGAGTTTTCAGTTTTCAGTTCAAAAGTTTCGGGCGCACGGTTGTTGTGAGCCAAGAAGCTGCCGTCTGAAAACTGGAAACTGCCTACGGCTCACTTTCATTTTGTGGAGGCGTCCGCCAGTCGAGGACGCCGCAGGGGCCATGCGGCGCTTGCGGCCAGAATGGCAAGGGTAAGCGGACGCCTTCACAAACGGCTCAAGGGGGTGAAAGAAGATGACGACCGAAGAGATGATTAAAGAGATGCAGCCGCTCTCGCTCGACCTGGAATATGCCGACGAGATCGCAGAGGCGCGTGACGCCTCTGCGGCCACGGTCGAGCATACGGAGAATGAGGCGGCCTATAACGAGACGGACGAGACGCCCGAGCATCGCACAAAGAAGGAGCAGATTCTCGGACTCTACGAACGAGGCACGACGGACATCGCGGAGATCGTGCGCAGGGCGAAGGCGCGTCCCTCTTACGTCGCGCAGGTCTTGCAGCAGGCCGGACACCTCGACGGATATTTCGACCTCTACACGACGACCGGCAGAGAGCAGAACGTCTACACGCGCTACTTCCGCAACGTGCTCGCGTTCCGCAACACGGAGGCCGCGCGCGAGAGCGTGCAGAGGCTCGACCGGCTCTACAACTATTTCGAGCGCCTCGGCGACCGCGCCGGCCAGCATCAGGCGATGGTGCTCGCCTTGACGGGGAAGAATCGCGCGCGCTGGAGCGGCAAGCTTGAAGAGTCGCAAATCTTCAGCGACTGGCTCGCCGCGCATTGAGGCTTTGAATGCCCACAGGCTTGAGCGCTTTTAGTGAAGGGCCCGCCGAACTAAGGGCCGAGCAGGTTTTAAGAAGGAACTCTTTTCCATAGTAACAAAAAGCGGAAGCCCGACCGTGAGGGAGGGCGTATGGAAGTAGGAACGATGAACGATGAACGCTGAGCTGTAAGCAACTCGTATTCAGTTCATCGTTCATCGTTCCTACTTCATCGTTTCGCTCACGGTCGGGCTTCTGCTTAACATTTCGTACAAGGGGCGGGTTGAAGGTGAGTTTTCAAATGTTTTGAAGGCTCACCTCTCTTTTTTCCAGACACGCGTTTTCCGTCAAACGAAGGTAAGCTCCCGCGCCCGCCGGTATCGGTCTTCGGGCCTCGCTTTCGTCAACGCTCGCCCCGCGAGCTACGTCTTGATAGTTACTTTCTCGCTTTCGTCAACAAACCTCGCCGAGCAGATTTCCGAACCGTCCGAATCGATTCGATTCGAGAGGAGACAAAAGAAATGTCCGAATACAAGATGCCCGCCGCGAACGGGTCTTTCTGCTGGAACGAGTTGGCGACCACGGACGCCGAGGCCGCGCAGAATTTTTACAAAGAGCTTTTGGGCTGGCAGATCAAGGAGTCAACAGGGGCCGGGATGCAGTACAACGAGATCGTCGTCGCGGGCGAGCACGTCGGCGGCATCTACAAGATGGGGCCCGAGTACGGCGAAGCGCCTTCGCACTGGATGCCCTATGTCGCAGTGGAAGATGTGGACGCCTCGGCTCGACAGGTCTGGGAGCTTGGCGGCAAGGTCTGCGTCCCGCCGATGGACATACCCAACGTCGGGCGCTTCTGCGTCATCAACGACCCGACGGGCGCGACCATCTCGCTCATCACGCTTTCGGGTTCGCGCTCCTGAAAGACTTCGCGCTCCTGAATGACTTAACCGGAGCCGACAGGTCTCCGGTGAGTTTGGACAGCGCTTCGGCGCAGCGATTTTTTCCCCGAGATTGAAAAGGAGAAGTGGCAACAATGAGAATCAACTACCCGGCGGTCGTCGTGTCGGCCATTGCCTACTGGGTGCTCGGCGCGATCTGGTATTCACCGCTGCTGTTTGCGCATCCGTTCATCGCGCTCAAGGGCTGGACACCAGAGGAGGTGGCGACCATTCAGGCGGCGGGCGCGGGCAAAGAGATCGCCATCGCTTTTGCCGGGTCGCTCTTGCTCGCATACGTGCTCGCGCACTTCGTCAAATTCACAGGGGCCGAGACGGCGCGCGCAGGCATCGAGACGGGCTTCTGGCTCTGGCTCGGCTTCGTCATCACCACGAACCTTGAGACCGTCGTCTTCGAGGGACGCCCCCTCGGGCTTTATCTCATCAGCAACGGCTACCACCTCGTCGGCCTGCTCGGCATGGGCGCGCTGCTCGCCGTCTGGCGACGACGCGACGCGCGCGTCCCGGCCTTCCAAAGCTGAGATGGCCGTGGCTGACCGCGCGAACTCCGGACGAATTAACCACAGAGACACAGAGGCACAGCTTACAGGCAAAGGGCTGTGTCTCTGTGTGTTTCCGTGGTTAATTCCCCGTTCGTGGCTTGATTCCCGAGACTTTCGCTTGACGCCGAAGCCCTCGCGGCATTAGTTTAGCTCGCCGCCGCAGTTCAGTTCGTTCGCTGGCCGGGAGGGTAGAACAAGTCTCCCCGGCAACCCTGCAAAGTTTTTTAAAGGCCTCGCCGCAGTTTTCTTTTGACAGGCCGCCCCCGGCCTCAATTTTCCGAAGGAGAAAAAACCGACAGATGAACATCAAACTTCTTTCCCTGTTATCCCTCTGCCTCGCTCTGGGCGCGCTCATGCTCGCGTGCGGCGGCTCGTCCGACAACGCGGCGAACACCGCGAACACTTCCAACACGGCGGCGGGCAATAAGAACGCGGCTGCCGCCAACACTGCGACCGTCAGCACGAGCGGCGACAAGGTCGGCGTGGCGGAATGCGACGACTTCCTCGCGAAGTATGAGGCGTGCGTCAGCGGTAAAGTTCCCGCAGCGGCGCAGGCGGCTTTCAAGACCTCTCTGGAGACCTGGCGCAATTCCTGGAAGGAACTAGCCAAGACCGCGCAGGGCAAGGCCGGATTAGCGCAAGCCTGCAAGGCGGCTTCCGATCAGGCCAAGTCGTCGCTGAACTCTTACGGCTGTAGCTGGTAGGTGTCGGCCTTTGTAAGAGACTCGTCGATAGAAGAGAAAAGAGACCCTTTAAGAGGCACGCCGATAGAAAAGAGGCCCGGTGAGTTTCTACTCTCACCGGGCCTCTTTTTCGCGTCTGTGGACGTAGCGGCTTCTACTCGAAAGACTTCACCCGCCTTATTCAAAAGACTTCGTCTGCGGGTTGCGTCCACGCATGGCGGAGGTGGCGAGGTCGCGCGCGCGCGGCAGCGAGTCGATGCCCTTCGTCACCTGCGGGTCGTCGAGCATGAGAACCTGCGTGGCCTTGACCGAGCCGTAGGCGGCAGTCGTCAGGTCGTATCGCAACTGGCGCGCGATAAAGTCGCGGCTGTGGTCGAGCTGAGCGTCCGTCACCTTGTAATCCTCCGCGTGCGCGGCAACGTATTCCTTGAACGCCTTGAAGACCCTGTCGTCCACGACGAACGCGCCCGCCTCGACGTTGCGCTCGAAATCAGGCATGCCTGCGACCTTGTAGTCGGGGAAGCCCGCCACGCGGCCGTTGACCATATCGCGCGCGAAGGCGAAGACGGGGTCGATCAGTCGCACCTGCTGCGCCGAGAGCGTGCGCGGCTTGATGGTCTCGTCGGGCGAGATACCGCCGCCGCCGTAGAGCGGGCGGCCCGTGTCTGTGTGCGTCTCCGGGCCTTTCGGCTTCTCGGCCTGCGTCTCGGCCTGCGTGCCGTTGACCCGACCGTAGATGTAGTCGTAGAAACTCTGGTTCGAGTAGTCGCGCTGGATGAGGCGGCCCGAGGGCGTGTAATACTTCGAGGTCGTCAACGTCAGCGCCGTGCCGTACTCTAAAGGCATGATGCTCTGGACGAGTCCCTTGCCGAACGAGGTCTCGCCGACGATGAGCGCGCGGTCATGATCCTGCCAGGCCCCGGCAACGATCTCTGAAGCAGAGGCCGTGCCGCGGTTAACCAGGACGACGAGCGGCGTGTTGTCGGGGCTTCGATTCTCAGACTTGAACTCGCGCGCCTCGCCGCGAGTTCCGCGCCCCTTTTGCGTCAGAATAGTCTGCCCGCTCGCGAGAAACTGCTCGGCCACGCGCACGGCCTGATCGAGAATGCCGCCGCCGTTGCCGCGCAGGTCTACGACAAGCCCTGTCATCCCGCGCGAGCGGAGGTAGTCGAGCGCCGAGATGAACTCTTCGGCGGTCGTGTAGTTGAAGCCGCGCGTCATGTCGATGTAGCCGACGCCGGGCTTGATGAAGTATGCGTCCGGCACGGTCGGCTGCGGAACGGCGTCGCGCGTGATCTCGACCGTCTCCGTCGCGCCGTTCGAGGCACGCTCGACCGTGACGCGCACCGTCGTGCCGCGCGGGCCCCGTAGCATGTCGCGCACGTCGCCCGACGCCTTGCCCTTCACAGGCTTGCCGTCGATTTCGGTGACGCGGTCTCCGAAGCGCAGACCCGCGCGGAAGGCGGGCGTCGCCTCGAAGGTAGCGAGGATGTATGTGTCCGTGCTCGCGCCGACACGGCGGTCGCCGATGGTCGCGCCGATGCCGTAGTATTCGCTCCGCCAGTCGGCGCGCTGCTCCTCAAACTCTTTCGCATCGTAAAAGTTCGAGTGCGGGTCGAGCGTGCGCAGCATCCCAATGATCGAGGACTTGAAGACATCGTTGTAGTTGACCTTGTTGCCGTCAACGTAGTTGTCCTGGATGACCGTGAGCGCCTCGGACACGTCGGCCTCAAGTCCCTCGGTCGCAGCCGGGCGCGTGCGGCGCGTGCGCGCTGAAGGGTCAACGGGGACGGTTTCGGTTCCGCGCCCCAACTCGCCGCGGCGGGCTGTTGGGGGTGTAGGTTTCGTACTGCCCTGCTGGGCAATGACGAATGCGGGTAGCGAGAGTGCGAGAAGGAGGAGCGTCGCGAGCGCGGTGGAAATTCTCATTTTCACGGAGACAAACCTCAGTTAATAACCCTTTGACCCGAAACGAGGCGGCTGGCGGCGACCTCGTCCAAAAAATTGAACCGCCTCGTTCGAGAGGTCAGGTTGAAGTAGTGTAATTGATGAGGCGGGAGGCGGCAAGGTTGCAAAGGAAAAGTATTGAGGACGCGTCTCTCGACGCCGGACGGCACGTTGCGGCCCGCAATCGGAGTGCGCCGCTTGCGCTCATTTCTGCACGCCCTTAGAATGCTTTCAAGCAGTCCGCCGAAGAATAACAGTTCGCGCCGGAACCTTTTGGTCGGCCACGGAAGGAGCCTTTGACTCTCGATAGCCGAGTTGGAGGCAGGAGGTTGTAGAACAGATGAGCAACCCGAACGACCCGAGAGACCCCGAAATCCTCGACCCCATCGACGACCTGATGCTCGCCGACCCGGAGGTCGAGTACCAACAGGAGCGCGCCTCTTCGTCTGTGCGCGAGATCGCCGCGCGCATCCCGGAGTCGCTCGCCTCGATAGGCCGCGACATCAGTCGCACGGTCGAGCGAGCGCTCTCGGCCAAGGACGACTACGTCGTCGCCGTCAAGGTCTCGCACGAGGCGCAGGACAAGCTCGAACAGCTTGTGCAGGCCGGCGTCTTCCGCAGCCGCGCAGAGGCCGCCGCCTTCCTCATCGACGAGGGCATCAAGGCGCAGACCGAACTCTTCAATCGCGTCGCGCTGAAGCTCTCCGAGATCGAGCGGCTCCGCGCCGAGCTGCGCGGCATGATTAGCAAAGAAGAGACTAGAGGCTAGAGGCTGGGAGCTAGTTAAGAACTGTTATCTAACTAGCCTCTAGTCTCTAGCCCTTAGTCTCTTACCGGAGGTTTTCTTGTCCACTGTTACGTTGCCGCAGATTACGCTTGAGCAGTACACGCTGGGGAACGGCCTGCGCGTGGTCTTGAGCGAAGACCATTCGGTGCCGGTCGTGTCGGTCGCCGTCTACTATGATGTAGGCTCGCGCAACGAGCGCGAGGGGCGGACGGGCTTCGCGCATCTCTTCGAGCACATGATGTTCCAGGGTTCGGAGAACGTGCCCAAGGCGGGACACTTTCAGTACGTCTTCAACAACGGCGGCACGATGAACGGGACGACCTCAAGCGAGCGCACCAACTACTTCGAGACGTTGCCGTCGAGCCAGCTCCCGCTCGCGCTGTGGCTCGAATCAGACCGCATGCGCTCTTTGAAAGTCACGCAGGAGAATCTCGACAACCAGCGCGACGCCGTCAAAGAGGAGAAGCGACTCTCTTACGATAACCGTCCCTACTCAAGCGCGTTCCTGCGTCTGAACGAACTGGTCTATCGCAATCACCGCAACGCACACTCGACCATCGGCTCGATGGAAGACCTCGACGCCGCCACGGTCGAGGACGTGCGCGAGTTCTTCCGCATCTACTACGCGCCGAACAACGCCGTGCTCGCCATCACCGGCGACTTCGACTCGGCGGAGGCGCGCACGCTCGTCGAAAAGTATTTCGTCACGATCCCGGCGCAGGCCGCTCCGCCGCCCGTTGACGTAAGCGAGCCGCCCGAGGTCTCGGAGCGCCGCGAGACTTACCGAGACCCTTTCGCGCAGCTCCCGGCCATCATGCTCGGCTGGAAAGTCCCGCCGCGCCGCACCGTCGATTTCTACGCGCTCTCGCTCGCCAGCGACCTGCTCTTGGACGGCGACAGCTCGCGCCTCTACCAGCGTCTCGTCAAGGACGAGGAGTCGGTCGTCGGCATTCAGGGCGGCTTGGGCGAGCGGCGCGGCCCTTCAACCCTCTACGTCTTCGCCATCCCGAAACCCGGACACTCGACCGAAGAGATTCGCGCGACCATCCATGAAGAGATCGAACGGCTCGCACGCGAAGGCCCCACGGCGGACGAGATGGAGAAGCTACGGAACACGCTCTTGAACGACGCGGTGCGCAGTCGCCAGTCCACGCTCTTCCGCGCGCAGAGGCTCGCCGAATACGCTCTCTACGACGGCGACCCGCTCCTCGTCAACACCGAGCTTGAGCGTTACCTCGCCGTCGTCCCTGAAGAGATCAGAGACGTGGTCGGCAAATACCTTCTCACGGACAATCACTCCGTCATCGAGGTCATGCCCGTTCAACGCGCCGATTCGGAAGACAAGCCCGCGCCCGCCGCAGAGCCTGCGTCCCCCGGCGAGCCTGACCAGCCCGGTGCGCCGCCCCCGCAGGTTCCCTCTCCGCCGCCCGCAGACCCCGCGCCGCCGACCAATCCGACGCCGCCCGTCGGCACGGCCACGACGGCGGTCGCGCAACAACAGGAGCAGGCGTCGCCGACTAACGACTGAAAACTGTAATACGGAATGATGAGTGATGAACGATGAATAAGAAGCCGCCTTGCCTTTCATTCATCACTCATCACTCATCATTCATCACTCTAAACTATGACTGAGACCGAAGAATTCCGCCGCCAGCCGCCCGCGCCACTCCCGACGCGCTCGCTGAATCTACCGCTGCCCGAAGAGACGACTCTCCAAAACGGCCTGCGTGTCGTCGTCATCGAGCAGCGCAGGCTCCCGCTCGTCAGCTTTCGTCTGGCCTTCCGTACGGGCGACGCGTCCGACCCGGCAGAGCTTCCCGGCCTGACCGACATCATGACGGACATGCTCGTCGAAGGCACCGAGTCGCGCACGAGCCGACAGATAGCCGAGGAGGTCGCACGCTACGGCGCGACGCTCACGGCGGGCGCGACCTCCGACCACACGGGCATCGCCGCCTCTTCGCTCGCGGTCTTCGCCGACGAAGTGCTCGAACTCCTTGCAGACGTGACGCTCCGCCCCACGTTCCCCGAAGGCGAACTCGCGCTCGCCAAAGCCAACGCGCAGCAGAACCTGATCGCGCAACGCGCGCAGCCCTCCTTCCTCGCCTCCGAGGCCATCGCGCGCGTTCTCTTCGGCGCACACCCCTACGCGGTCGTCGCGCCCACCGCGGAGTCTATCGAGGCTCTGACGCGCGACGCGCTCGTCCGGCAGCACCGCGCCACACTCATCCCGAACAACGCCGTTCTCCTCGTCGCGGGCGACGTTTCGCGCGAACACATCAACGCACTCGCCGAAGCGCTCTTCGGCGACTGGGCGCAAGGCCAGGTTTCCGAGCCGCAGTTCCCCGCTACGCCCGAGCCGAACGAGCGCATCGCCTATCTCGTTGACCGCCCCGGCTCGGCGCAGACCAACATCATCGTCGCCAATACCTGCATCAAGCGCACCGACCCGGACTACTTCCCCCTGCTCGTCATGCACACGATTCTCGGCGGCAACGCCTCCGCGCGCCTCTTCATGAATCTTCGAGAGGAGAAGGGCTACACCTACGGCGCTTACACGCAGTTCGACGCGCGCCGCCACGCAGGCTCTTTCCGCGCCACGACCGAGGTGCGCGGCGAAGTTACAGGCGTCTCTCTCAAGGAGATTTTCTACGAGCTTGAGCGCATCCGCTCCGAGGACGTGTCCGACAAGGAGTTGACCGACGCGAAGACTTACCTGACCGGCATCTTCCCCATCCGTCTGGAGACGCAGGAAGGGCTTGTCGAACAACTCGTCCAGATCATGATGCACGAGCTTGCGCCGGACTATCTTCAGACCTATCGCGATAACATTCAGCGCGTCACGAAGCAGGACGTGCGCCGCGTCGCCGTCGAGTATGTCAGACCCGACCGCGCGGCCATCGTCGTCGTCGGCGACGGCGCACAGATACGCGAACAGGTCGTGCCCTACGCCGAGCGCGTCGAGGACTTCGGCGGCTTGATGGGCGCGCGCACCTGACTTTTAATCAAGCCGCCGCAACGCGGGTCATCATCCGATAAGGGGGAAACGTTTATGAATCTGGTTGGGACATGGAATCTGGAAGTGGCGACGCCCTTCGGCAAGCACCCTGCGACGCTCCGTTTCGAGGGCACGGGCGGCGCGCTCACCGGGAGCATTACCTCGCGTCTCGGCGACGCTCCGCTCGAAGGACTCACCGTCACGCACGACGGCTTTGACGCGCGAGTCTCAATGGAGTTCCAGGGCAAGGCTTACGACTCAAGCATCACGGGGCAAGTCGAGAACGACTCGATCAGCGGCACCATCAAGGTCAAGCTCCCCATCGCGCCGCCCATCCGCTACACGGGCACGCGCGCCTGAGCTGCTTTGAAGAGGAGGAGGCGCTTGCGTAAAACTGTTCACCGCAGAGGCGCTGAGAGCGCAGAGGGGGCGCAGAGATAATTCAACTCTCTGCGAGTCTCCGCGTCCTCAGCGCCTCTGCGGTGAACTGCCCTCAACATTACTCTCGACTGCGAGTTGATCGACAGCCACGTCACGGATTGAACCCGGACAGCGGAGTTGAGTATAGTTTAGAAGACTTATGAGCAGGATTTACCAGCTTCATTCGCGACCGCTCGACTCCCGCGCAAACCTCTTCGCGGACTAACACCCGACACGCCTCCACGCCCTTTGCATCAGCCCGTCACCTCGCCGGCAGCACTTGAAGCCGCCCTCGCTTTTTCCAACGGAGGAGAATCGTTATGTCAGTCATCGCTCCCGCAAAGAGACCCGAAATCAAAACCGACTTGCCCGGCCCGAAGGCGCAAGAAATAGTCGCGGCGGACGCGCAGTGGGTCACGCCCTCTTACCCGCGCCCAGCCTACCAACTCGTCGTAGACCACGCCGCGGGCGTCTGGGTCGAAGATGTTGACGGCAACACGTTTCTCGACTGCAACGCGGGCGTCGCCGTCTGCTCGACGGGGCACTGCCACCCCGAAGTCGTCCGCGCCATACAGGAACAGGCCGCGCGACTCATACACATGTGCGGCACGGATTACTACTACCGCCACATGCCTGACCTTGCGCGCAAGCTCGACGAGATTGTGCCCGTCCCCTCGCCGACGAAGACGCACTTCGCCAACAGCGGCACCGAAGCGGTCGAGACCGCCCTCAAGCTCGCGATGCACGCGACGGGGCGCGAGAAGTTCATCGCCTTCTTCAATAGCTTCCACGGTCGCACGCTCGGCAGTCTTTCGCTCACCTCGTCGCGTGTCGCGCAGCGTCGCGGCTTCAAACGCCAGGCGCTCGACGTGGTTCACGTCCCCTACCCGAACATCTTTCGCCACCCGTTCACGGGCGAGCGGACGGACGGCGCGACGGTCAGCCGCGCGTGCCTCGAATGGATCGAGCAGAGACTTTTCCTGACGACGACGCCGCCCGAAGAGGTCGCCGCCATCGTCGTCGAGGCGGTGCAGGGCGAGGGCGGCTACGTCCCCGCGCCCAGAGAGTTCCTCCACGGCCTGCGCCGGATTTGTGACGAGCACGGCATCCTGCTCATCGTGGACGAGGTGCAGTCCGGGATGGGACGCACAGGCAAGATGTTCGCGTGCGAGCACTACGACCTGAAGCCCGACATCATCACGCTGGCGAAGGGCATCGCGTCGGGTGTGCCGATGGGCGCATGCGTGGCGCGCGCAAGTTTGATGGACTGGAAGCCGGGCGCGCACGCTTCGACCTTCGGCGGTAACCCCGTCGCCCTCGCCGCCGCACTGAAGACAATCGAGTTGTTGGAGCGCGAGCTGGTCGCCAACTCAGCCTCGGTCGGCGACTACATGCAAGAGGGCCTGCGCCGCCTGATGCGGAAGCATGATTGCATCGGCGACGTACGCGGGCTTGGGATGATGGTCGGCGTCGAGTTCGTCAAAGACCCCGCATCGAGAGAGCCTGCGCCCGAGTTGCGCGACCGCGTCGAGGTTGAGTGCTACAAGCGCGGCCTCATCCTTCTCGGCGCGGGCTACAACACGATCCGCTGGTCGCCGCCGCTCATCCTCACACGCGAGCAGACGGATGTCGCCCTCGAAATCTTCGACGAAGCGATCAGCGCCGCGGAAGAAGAGTAGACAGTAGTCAGTAGACGGTAGTCAGTAGACGGTAGACGGTGGAAGAACTTTCTTAGTCGAGCAGTCATGTTGTCAGCGCCTACGCTCGCAACGCGGAGCGCCTACTGTCTACTGTCTACTGCCTACTGCCTACTGCCTCATTTGACTTGCCGCCCGCCCGCATATAAAGTCTGCGTTCGTCTGAGCGAGCTTCTAAGGGCTTCGCCACCGCTCCGGCAGCGGGCACACGGTCAGCAGACATCGCCTCGTTTATCCGGAATCACTCCCTTTGCACAAGAGAAAGTTTTAGAAGGAGTTTGCAATGCGTCTCTTCAAAAAGTGGCAGCGGACAGCCGTGTGCCTCGTCGCCCTCAGCCTGATCTCCTCCCTCCCCCTGCGCCCCATCCACGCACGGGCACTTGAATACGCGGTGATAGACCTCGACTCGCTCGGCGGCCTCCAGAGCAAGGCTTACTCGCTCAACAACGCCGGCAGTATCGTCGGCGACTCGACGGTGAGTGCGGGCACGGTCTCGGCCAACCCCTTCGCCTACGCGAGCGGCCAGTTGACGAACATCGGGACGTTCGGCGGCGACAGCGGGACGGCCTTCGCCTTAAACACCATCGGCTACGCCGCCGGCTTCGCCGCGACGGGCGTCAACGAGAAGCACGCCTTCATCTGGTCTGACATCTTCAACAAGCTCGACATCGGCGTGCTGCCGGGCGGCACTTTCGCCTCGGCCTACGACATCAACGACGCCAATCAGGTAGTCGGCGAGTCGGAGATAGCGCCTCTGCAAGACCGCGGCTTCGTCTGGCAGAAGGCGACCGGCATGCAGACTATCAACTCTTTCAACGGGACGGGTTCGAGCGGGGCCAACGGCATCAACAACGACGGATTCATCGTCGGCTGGGCATCGACCGCGGCGGGCGCGACCCACGCTTACGTTCTACGCAACGGCGTGATGACAGACCTCGGCACGTTCGGCGGCACGCTCAGCGTCGCACAGAAGATTAATGATATCGGCGAAGTGGTCGGCTTCGCGGGCATCCCGTCGAGCACGGCCAACAAGCCCTACCACGCGTTCCACTGGTCGGACGCGGGCGGGCTGCAAGACCTCGGTACGCTCGGCGGCGGCACCCGCAGCATCGCCTACGACATCAACAACAAAAGCATCATCGTCGGGCAGTCGGAGACCGTGCCGGGCACATCGCACGCCTTTATCTACGATTCGACGCATGGGATGCGCGACCTCAACGACCTCGCCGCGGGGAGCGGGTGGACGCTCCAGGAGGCGCGCGGCATCAACGACAAGGGGCAGATCGTCGGCTACGGCATCAACCCTTCGGGGCTGACGCACGGCTTCCTGCTCATCTCTCTCATCGACGAAATTCCAGACCCCGCCCCGCCGCCATGCTTCGTGGCCCCACCGGCCCAGCCCATCGTTCTGCCGCAGCCGCCCATCGTCTTTAAGACTGCGCAGCCGAAAAAACCCAACGCGCCCACAGGCCATCGCTAAACCCGACCGCCCGAAGAGACGCCACGCAAAAGGGGCGCGAGAGTGTGCAAGCACTCCCGCGCCCCCGACTCTTTTAAGCCGCAGGCTCTTTCAGCTCAGACTCTTTTCAGCGCAGACTCTTTCGCCCGCTTCGGCTGTCGGCCCGATGTTGATTGAGCGGAGGTCAAACATCTTTGCGGAGTCGTCGGCCAGGTTAAATACCCGCGAGCAACTGTTCGTACTTCTCGCGCCTAGTCTTCATCCACTTCCGCAGCACGCGCGGGTCGGACGCGGGATTGTCGGCTGTAACAAAGCCCTTCAGCTCATTCAGCACTGCCGAACGCTGCCACTCCATCCCTGCCTCGATGGAGCTTTTAACTTTGTCCAGTTCTTCGCCGCGGACTAGCGGGTAACGTCCCGCCAGTTCCGTGACGGCCGTCCACTCCGCCGTGCATTCCAAAGCCTCCACTCTCGCCCCGAGTTCACGCGCGACTTCCCGCGTGTCGATACCGGGCGGCTCTCCCCACTCCCGCATGATTTCCAGCAGACGTGTGAGTTGAATCCTACGGCCCGACTTGAAAGCCTCGGCCCGGGCCGCGAACAGAGAGTCGCCCTCGTAACCGCCATCGGAGAAGAGCACCGAGTTGATGACGACCCTGTCCGGCGGCTCGACAGCGTGCCCTTCCGGAGTCATCTTGGAGTTCCAACCGAATTCGAGTGTGACTTTCCATGTCTTCCCCGGCTCGATCAGAGACATCCCCCTCCAGTCGAAGAGCGGCGGAGGGCCTTTCGACATCCGGCCTCTCATCTCTCTTATCTCGACCGCCCTGATGTTTTTGTCTGAGGCGTTCCGCAACGTCAACTCGAACGAGGGCACGTTCTCATGCACGTCTATCGCTGTGACCTCGACGGCGCTCGTCCTGTTCTCAACGCGCGGCGGAGTGAGTTTGACCTCGGCCCTCCTGACGACAGCGACCCGGAGGGGCTCGATACCGTAGTCGGCCAACTGTATGACAGCACGCCCCTCACCCTCGCCCATGACATACTCGGCCACCTTCACGCCATCGTTTGAAGAATTTTCGTCACCATAGATGAAGACGGTCACACGGACGCGCTCGCCATCCCGTCGGAAAAAAAGCGCGGCCCTGTCAATGTGCGTGTCGCTTCTCCAGCGCGACGCGGGCTGTCTTCGGAAATCCTTAATGACGGCAGCCATTCCGGTCTTTTCATCGTCGCCCACCGGATAGAGCGTCGGCGCTGCGCCGTCGAAAATAAGAACTTTCAGGGAGAGTTTTGTCGGCGACTGGCTCCGAGCAGACTCCTGCCCTTTGGTGAGCGGCGCGAGCAAGCAGGTGACTAAAACGCACGCGAAGTAGATAAGGAGTGCTCTTCTCATCTTGCGCTCCTGACGCAGGGACTTCCAGAGAGTATGCAAGAGTTTCTATTCCACACGACACATAAAGTCAACGCCCATCTTCATCCGCGCTTTCGGGCAGTCCACCCCACAGGTTAACGACCCGCCGCGAGGCGGCGCGCGATGTCGCGGACGCGTGCGCGCAGATCGCTTTCGTCTACGGTCGTCACGCGCCCGTCGCGGAAGACTTCGCGGCCCGCGACGACGGTCAACAGCACGTCGCGCCCAGAGGACGAGAAGATGAGTGCGGCAGACGGGTCGTAGGCGGGCGTCTGGTGCGCGCCGTCGAGCCGCACGGCGACGAAGTCTGCTTCAAGCCCTGCGGCGAGCGCGCCGGTCAGATGTGAGAGGCGGAGTGCGCCCGCGCCGCCGTGCGTCATCAGCCGCAACGCGTCGCGTGCACTCATCATGCGCCCGCCTCCGGCACAATCGCCCGCAACGTCAAGCAAGTCGCCCGCAACGTCGAGCATGTTGCCCGCGGCATCGAGCGTGTCGCCCGCGGCGCGCGAGGCAAGCACGGCGAAGCGCGCCTCTTCGAGCATATCGCAGGTGTTGTTGCTCGCCACCGAGTCGCTCCCCAGACCGACCGATGCGCCCGCTTTGAGCAAAGCCGCCAGCGGTGCGCGCCCGTGTCCGAGCTTCGCGTTCGACTTCGGGCAGTGCGCGATGCTCGCGCCGTGCTCCGCTATCAAACGCATGTCCTCTTCGTCCACGCGGACGCAGTGCGCCAGTAGAGGTCGCGTGTCGAGGATTCCCACCCGTGCCAGATGCCTGACCGTCGTCGAGCGCGGCGAGTTGAAGACAAGGCCGCGCGCGGCGTAGCTCTCGGCGAAGGGGCCACTGCCGTAGAGCATGAACAACTGTTCGGCCTCAGACTCCGCCGCGTGCATCATCAAGGGAAGTCTCTCTTCGAGCGCGAAGCGCGCCAGCATCCCGAGCAAAGGCGGCGCAACGGTGTAGGGCGAGTGCGGCGAGAGGCCGAGCGTGACGAGCGCCGTCTCGCCGCCGCGCAGGCGTTCAACTTTCTCGCGCGCCTTGTCGAATTGCGTCGCGGCCTCGCGCTCGTCCACGCCGAAGGCTTCCTGAAAGACGACGCCGCGCAACCCAACGTCGCGGAGCGCACGCAGCACGCACGCGCCCGAGTCGCTCGCGTCGCCCACGCACGTGACGCCCGCGCGCGCTGCCTCGACCGCGCCCCAGACGGCGGAGACGTAGAGGTCTTCCGCGCTCATCCGCTCGTTGCGCGAGAAGGTGACCTTGCGCAGCCAGGCGAAGAAGTTTCCCTCCTCGGGTTCGAGGAAGCCGCGCATCGCCGTCAGCTCAAGGTGCGTGTGACAGTTAATGAAGCCCGGCAGGATAGCGGCCTCGCCCAAGTCCACGAGTTCCGACCCCGGAAATTGTTCGACGAGTTTGGCGCGCGAGCCGACGCCCGCGACGCGCGTCCCCGCGACCGCGACCGCGCCGTCCTCAATCGGCTCGGAAGTAACGGGCAGCACCCAACGCGCGCTGTAAAGTTTCGTCATGTGCTCTTAGCTCACGGCTGAAATTAACATGGATGGACAGGATAGACAGGATGAAAAGCAATTTGTAGATTTCAAATCTGAGAGTTCAAATTTCAAATCTGAAATCTGAAATCTGAAATCTGAAATCTCTTATCCCCTCCATCCTGTCTATCCCTGTAAATTATTCTTTAAGTCTCTGCGGCGGCGCAGCACGAACCAGAGCAGCCCCGACAGGATAACCACACCGCCGCCTCCCGCCGCAACGGCACGGAATCCAGCGCGGTCAGCCGCCGCGCCCGAGACGAGGATTGAGCCGACCATCATCAGCGTCGTCAGCGTCTCGTAGGAAGCGAAGACGCGCCCGGCGAAGGCGTCCTCGGTGCGCCTCATCAGAAGCGTCTGCTGCGCCGTCCACCAGATGGCGAAGTTTATCTCGCGCGCGACGAGCACCGCCGCCGCGCCGAACAGGTTAGGCATCAGGCTGAAGAGCAGCAAGCCGCAGCCGTCGAGCGTGAGCGAGCGCCCCATGCGCGCGCCAAGACCAGAGACCGCGCCGCTGTTGAAACGCTTTGCGAGCGGTGCTCCGAGCACGCCGCCCAACCCCATCGCCACAAACAGAACCGAGATGCCGAAGTCGGTTGGCCGCTCCGCGATGGCCGGAAGCGCCGCGCCCCAACTCTTCACCGCCTGCTCGCCCAGTCGCGCGCCGAAGATACTGTAGAGTGCGCGTGCCGCACCGTTGCCCAGGCCCCACCCCGCCGCCACTACGAAGACCGCCGCAAGCACACGGTCGCGTCTCACGTATCGTAGCCCCTCGCGGAACTCGGCGGCCACACGCCGCAGCGCCGAGAAGGCGGAAGCTGCTCTGTCTGAATTTTGACTCTGGTCTGAGTTCTGATTTTTGAGGTTTGATACAACAGGATTTGAGATTTCAAATTTCAAATCCTTCATCTCTGAACGCGGCACATTCGCTGCCTCACTCTCAAGCTCGCTGCCGTTAACCATCTGCTTTCTGCTGACTGCCTTCCTAATCCTCCGAATCATCTCCGCCGATGCGAGGAACGTAAACGCGTTGAGCACGAAGACCGTGTCGCGCCCGACGGCGGTGGCGACGACGCCGCCGAGCGCGGAGCCGACGGCGATGGTCGCCGCCGTGGTCGAGGCCGAGAGCGAGTTGGCGCTCAAGAGTTCTTCCGTGCTGCCGACCAGGTTGGGGATCGAGGCGCGCTTGGCCGCGTTGAAGAAGGCCGAGACGGAGAAGAGCGATGCGCCGACGATGTAGATGAGCGCAAGCGAAGAGGAGCGGTTCGCGAGCAGGAAGCCGAGCGCGAGGATTGCACGCGCGAGGTCTGCGGCAATCATCACGCGGCGGCGATTCACGCGGTCAACGACGACGCCTGCAACGGGGCCGAAGATGAAGAGCGGCAGGTGGCGCGCAATCGCGTAGGTCGCGACCGCCAGCCCCACGCTCCCCTTGCCCGCGAGCTGGATGGCGAGCGCCAGCACGGCGATGTTATTGAGCCAGTCGCCGATCTCCGAGACAACCTGCCCCGTCCACAGCCTTCGGAAGTCGGCGTTCGAGGCGAGCAGTCGGCGATAGGTCACTGCCGTCCGCTCGCTTTCTTCCGGCGGTAGCGTTCGAGAATATTAGTGACGTAGGCGTGAGTCGAGGGGAAGTCGATGTGCGCGATGAACTCTTCGGCGGTGAACGGGCGACGGCCCGGCGCGACGCGGTTCCACTCGGCGGCTCGGCTCGGGCCCGCGTTGTAGGCGGCGACGATGCGGGCTTCAGCGCCGGGCGTGTCGCGGTAGTCCTTCCCGATCTTCTCCAGATACCAGCAGCCGACCTGTATGTTTCGCTCGGGGTCGCTGAGCGCCTTCGCGGGGTCGCGCCGCATCTGCTCTTCAAGCTCGCGCATGCCCGTCTCGGCGGCCCACTCGCGCCCGACCGCCGGCGTCACCTGCATCAGCCCGACCTCGCCCGCGTCTCCAATCTTCCACGGACGAAAGTAGGTCTCTTCGTAGATGATGCTCCACACAAGGTCTGGGTCGAGACGATAGACGGCAGCCTGCCGCGCAATCAGCGTGTCGAAGCGATGAATCCAATAGCGATTGAAGAAGTATAGTCCGGCAGCGCAGACAACAAGGAGGATGAGGACGGCCAATGTGAATCGTCTGAGGGCGGGCATCGGGGTAAAAGCGTTCAGCGTTCAGCCGTCAGCATTCAGCTAGAGGGTGCCGAGGCGACCGGGACGATTCAGTTCCTTCTCCTGAGATGTGACCAGAGCTGTGACTTCGGGACTGTGGCGTCGCGCCCTTCGTAGCGCGAGAGGAGCGTGCGCCGGTCGAGGACGTGGCCTTGCAGCCAGACCTCCGCCGAGAAGGTCGCGCCGACCGCGAGCGCGTCGCCCCGCAGCGCGCGGCTGTTGACCAGCACTTCGAGCTTGAGCCGGCCCAGATCGAGGTAGACCCAGTAAAGCTCGCTGCCCGAGAGCGGGTTACGGAGCGGCTTGAAAGAGATGACGCGCCCTGCCAGAGACCAGTCGTTCTCGTGCGCGGCGCGCGAGGGCGCGGCCTCTTCGAGCGACTGCCAGCGAGGCTCGCCCTGCGCGTGAGAGACGCGCGCGCGGTAGGCCAGCCCGCATAGGCCGACGTGCAACTCCTGCGCGCGAAAGCCTTCGGGCCCAACCTCGGTCAGGTTCTGTAGCTCGAAGAGCACTTCGGTCTCCGCGCCGTCGCAGTAGCCGTGGACGATGGCCTCGCCGTCTTCGTCGTACTCGGTCAAGGCCCAGGGGCTGACGCGCTGTGTGTAGCGCGCGCGAAAGCCCGGACGACAATCGGCGTAGAAAATCTCGCCCGTGCCCGACTCGTAGAGCACAGTCCAAACTTCAAGCCCTTCGCCCAGCTTCCAGCAGCGGCCATGCAGCACGGCCCCGCGGCGGCAGAGCTGCGTCGGCTCGCCCTGATCGCCTGCGCGCTCCGCGAGGTGATTGAAGTCCTTCTCGCTCGGCACATCCAGCCCGATGGCTTCAAACGTCTCTTCCATATCGCTTCGCGCGTGACAGGTGAACGGTGACAGATGACAGGTTAAGAATGATTCTACTCTGTCATCTGTTAACCGTCACCTGTTCCTATCTTGATGCCCTCTTCTTCGGCGTGCGCTTTGGCTCCTCGTCGCCGGCGCGCGGGGCGCGGCTGCGGAAGCCGCGGATGTTGCGGACGGGGCCGTGGCTCGGGCTTGCGCCGGAGCGAACCATCTCGGCAAACAACTCGACATCGTAGTCGGCCTCACGCGACATCTCTTCGCGGATGGCGTGCAGCTCTTCGAGGAATCTCGGCTTTCGATACATAATAGCAGAAGTGATGAGTGATAAGTGATAAGTGATAAGAAGAAGGCAAGGCAGTTTCTTATCACTTTTCACTCATCACTTATCACCCTTTCTCAGTCATCTCCGAAACAAGGAACTCCGGCGTGACGATCTGCGGGACGAAGAAGCCTGCGCCCGTGTTGAAGAGGCGTATGCGCGCCTGTCGCCGGACGTTGGCGAGGTGGCCGAAGTTCCACGTCACTAGATAGTCTATTTTGTGGAACGAGGCAAGGGCGACGTGGATGGCGTCTCCGATGTACTTGCGATGGAAGATGCCGCGTGAGATGTAGCCCTCGGCCAGGATGGTCACTTCCTCCGTCAGCTCGACTCGTTCGAGCGGGGCGACCAGCTTGAGATAGCCCGTGCGGTGCGGCTCGGGCACACGCTCCAGTTCACGCACGACCAGAGGCGAGACGACGGGCCGGTACTCCGACATCTCGTGCTCCCACCAACGTATGGTGAGGTCGCGCCGGAACGGCTCGCCGTTGTCGAGGTAAGCGCCGACGACCGATGTCTCAAGATAGATGCTCTGCTTCATGATTGGCTGGTGATGACGGCGGGCTTCGACTTCTGGTCGTCGGGTGTTGTGCCCGCCAGCGGCTCCAGACGGATTATCCCTCGCGCGAAGTCGAACGTCACGCGATAGCGTCGCAGGAAGTTGCCGCCGACGATGCCCGTCTGCTCGAACCCGGCGGTCTCGTTGATCGGTTCCATGTCGAGCACTGCGGCGTAGACATTCTGCCACGCGTAGGAGCCGAGCGTGACGTGCGGGAGCAGAATCGTCTGGATGTTTTCGGCGAGACCCGCCGCGCCGAAGACACGTATGCGCCCCGCCTGTGCGAAGCGTTCAAGTCCGGCGCGCGCCGCCAGCACCTCGGAGACGACAGAGATGCTGGCCCCCGTGTCGATGATAAAGTTGGCAGGCTTCTCCAAGCCCTCGAAGCTGACCTCGCCACTCCAGAAGCCGCTCGAAGTCGTGCGAATCGGCACCTCGAAGGCTCCAGCCGCCGCGGTCGCCGCGGTCGTCGCGGCCCTCTTCGCCTCTTCGTCGCGCAGCAGACGTATCTTGCGCGCACCGTAGTCGATGATCGACATATACTTACTCAACACAGAGAGGCCGATGTATCCATCGACCGGCTCCTGCTCATTGTAGAACTGGCGGATGTAGACGGGCACGCGCTCGACTTTCGCCTCGCCGAGTGCGAGCGACTGGACGAAGCCATAGACGATCTCGAAGCGCCCTTCGCCGCCGACGGCGCGCGCCATCCCACCGCGAGCGACCGACTTCAAGCCCACGCGCTCAGCCGCCTGCGTCGAAATGACGCACATCCCCGCGCCCGTGTCGATGACGAAGCGCAGCGGCTCCTTCGAGCCGTTGATGCGCACCTTGATGATGGGGCGGTTGTTGGTTAGCTCAAACGGGAGCGAGACATCTTCGGGGCCGCCGACGCTCAAGAGATTAGTCTGCGCTCCGAGGTATAGCAGGAAGTCGATGAGGCCGCGGATGCGTGCGCGCCGGTCGGCGTCGGTCTTGGGCGCGATGCGTAGGAACTGCTCGTAGGCTGTGGCCGCTTCCGAGTAGTGCTCGGAGCGCGCGGCGACCTGGCCGAGGTTGTAGAGATAGTCAGGCTCGTCGTGGTCGATGTAGGAAGCGCGCCTCAGTCCCGCTAAACTCTGCGACAGACGGTTCTCGTAAAAATCGACCATCGCCAGCCCCGCAATCGCCAACGCCTCGTCATCCTTGAAGCTCAAGGCCGTACGGAACTCCTCGACCGAGAGGTGGAAATCGCCCGCGCCGAGCAAGGCCGAGCCGAGCAGTGCATGCGCGCGCGCCGACACCGGGTCGCGTGCGATGACGCGCGCGGCGTGGTCGTACGCTTCCTGATTCTTGCGCTGCTTGAGCAGTGCGTGGCTCAGTCCCAGCCGCGCAGCCATGTCCCGCGGGTCTTTCGTCACCATCTCGCGAAAAATCTTCTCGGCGACCTCGAAGTCCCCCTCGCGAGCGGCACGCTCGGCGCGCGCGCGCGTCTTGTCCTCCGCAGCGCGTGCCGGTGCGAAGCCCCCGACGCCGAGCGCCGCGAGAAAAGCGAGGGCGGCCACAACGCCGACCGCCGGGCGGGACAGTTTGTTCATCTCAAAACCCTTTCGGGAGCGGGGGAATTTTAGATTTGCGATTTGCGATTTGAAGAGTTGTCAGCGATTAGCTTTCAGCATTCAGCTAAAGACAGGAAGCTGAAGACCGAAAGCTGACGGTTAGCGTTTCAAATCGCAAATCTAAAATCAAAAATCTAAAATTCACTTCAATATCTCTCCGGTCTTCATCGACCAGAGCACGAGGTCTAGTTCGTCGAAGTCAATGCGTAAGTCGCGAGCGAAGTCGCGCAGGCGCTCCTCGGTCGCGAGGTAACGCGTGCGCGTCGAGGGCGGCTGCGGCGTGTCAAGAACTCCGACCTCGAACAAGCAACGCAGAATGTGCTTGTCGAGGATGGCGTACCCGCGCAAACCCACGTTCCGAAGGAAGTGGCTCGACTCCTTGTAGCCGAGACCCTTGACGCCGCGACTGCGCGCCAGCCAGTCGCGCCGCTCCAAAGGGTCGGCGAAAGATTCGAGACGCTCGCGCAGGCGCATCCCGCAATCACCTTCGAGAAACTCGCGCGTCACACAGATGTATCCCGAGCGCGAGTTCGGATAACGGTGCTTGCGTTGGAGCGCGGCGGCGAGTTCCTCATGCGTGCCACGCGCGAGCAGATGCCGTATGGCTTCAATCGAGCTAAGCCCCATCCGCGCCGAAGCGCCCGCGGTGAAGATGCAGAAGACCAATTCCTCCCACAGCCGCGCGTCCGTGGCTTTGCGCCAGACATCTTCAAACTCCGAGAGGCGCGCGCGTATCTCGCTCCGGCGGGCGCGATGCGCGGCGCGAATCTTTTCGACGGTGACGGGGTCTCTGTCTCGGCGCACTCTGGTTCGACAAATTCAAAGGCGAGGTTGGGTTACGACGTGTCGAAATTCTATGGGCGTCGTTTCGGCATTGTCAAAGAAAGTTTTCGGTTTTGAGTTTTGAAAGTTTTCGGTTTTGAGCTTTCAGCTTTTAGCTTTGCACTTTAAGTTAGCCACTCACACGCGCTCGTCGCGGGGATGACGGCCACAACTATAGCAGTTTGCACTTCAATGCAAACTGCTTACGACGCTGAAAACTCAAAATCGGAAACCATCTTCGGAATGGCTGTTGCATTGAGCCTTTACGACGTTCGGGCCGTGCATACATCGCGTACGATGTCGGTTTGCATCCAAGCGTTTGCCCCCGAAACTCTTCCCGCGAAAATTTGCGCGCGCCCTACGCTATCTGTCCCGTGTTATGATGACGCGCTTTTTCGTGTCGCCGGAGGGGCGGCAAGGAGTGGGTGGGTTGAAAACATTTCGTTTCATTCTTGCTCTCATCATTCTCGTCGGCCCGGCGTCGAGCGCACGCGCACAGGTCACACCGAACGTGACTCCCACGCCGGCGCAGACGCCCGTCGCGCCGATTGTCCGTGTGCCGCCGCTTCCATCCGCGAGCGTCACAACCGACGAGCCGGTCGATGACGCTCTACCGCAGACGCAGACCGAAGAGCGGCCCTCGTCCGACCGTCAGGGCGTGCTCGTCGAGAAACTCACGGGCGAGGTCGTCCGCGATCAGGCGGCGGATCAGCCTTTCAACCCGGCCTCGGCTGTAAAGCTCACGACGGCGTTTGCCGCGCTCCGAACCTTCGGCCCGAAGCACCGCTTCGCGACCACCTTCTGGATTACAGGCACGTTCGACAAGACGACGGGCACGGTCAACGGCGACCTTCTGGTCTCGGGCCGCGACCCCTCTTTCCACGACGAGCACGCCGTGGCCGTAGCGCGCGAGCTGAACCAGTTAGGGATTAAGATTGTGACCGGCGACCTCGTCGTCGCCCCGCGCTTCTCGATGAACTTCAGCGCCTCTTCGCAGCGCTCGGGCGAGCGTCTCTACGACGCGCTCGACGCCGAGCGAAGACCCGCCGATGTTACGCGCGCATGGTACGACTCGCGCATGGCCGTCCATGACGCGGACGCTCTGCGCACGACGCCGAGCGTTGCGGTGATGGGTGCTGTCTACGTCGATGCGGTGCCGAAGGGCGCGCGCGCTATCTCCACACATTACTCGCCCGCGCTGGTGGACGTGCTCAAAGTCCTTCTCTGCTACTCGAACAACTTTATGGCGGAGCGGCTCGGCGACCAGTTGGGCGGCGCACCCGGCGTGATGCGCCTGCTCTCGACCGAACTCGGGTTCAAGGCGGGCGAGTTCCGTCTCTCTTCGACGAGCGGCCTCGGGGTCAACCGCATGACGCCCCGCCAGATGATGAAGGTCTACCGTGCGCTCATCGACGAGCTGCACAAGAACGACCTCAAGGTCGCGGACATCCTGCCGGTCGCAGGCATCGACCCCGGCACGCTTCAGAAGCGCTACGCCAACAGTCCCGGTCGCGGCAGCGTCATCGCCAAGACCGGGACACTGCCGCGCACCGACGGCGGCGCGAGCGCCCTCGTCGGACAGCTACGCACGCGCGACGGCTCGACGCTTCTCTTCGTCATTCTCGACCATCACGGCAGCGTCGTCCGCTTCCGTCAATGGCAGGACGCCTTAGTCTCCGAGTTGCAGAACGAGCGCGGCGGCCCCGCGCCCTTCACCTACACTCCGCAGACGATGGCTATACGGCTCTCCGCCTCCGAGTTCGACAGCGCGCGCTCCTCCGCGCTCGACGAATACGAACCCACGACGCCGAATCAATGAAGACGGTCGCCTCGCTTGACAGGCATCAATTTTCGTCGCTACCATGCGGCCAGTTTGGAAGCGACCCGCAAACCCACTTTTCAACTTCTTCAGCGGCACGGCCCCGTCACAAGGCATGCCTGATATCCTCCTCGTCGAAGACAAAGAGAGTCTGAGGCGCGTGCTGCGCCTGACGCTGGAGAGCGCCGGTTACAGCGTGGCGGAAGCCGCGGATGCGCGCGCCGCCGCACAGGCGCTCGCGCGCGAGCCTTTCCGTCTCGTCCTGACCGACCTGCGTATGCCGCAAGGCTCCGGGCTTGACGTGCTGCGCGCGTCGAAGTCGGCAGACACGGAAGTGCCCGTTGTCCTGATGACCGCCTACGGCTCGATTGACGAGGCCGTGCAGGCGATGAAGGACGGCGCGCACGACTTTCTGCAAAAGCCGGTTGACTCGAACCACCTCCTGCTACTGATTGAGCGCGCGCTCGAACAGACGCGGCTGCGCACGGAGAACATTCTGCTGCGAGAGGAGTGGTCGCGCCGCTACGGCTTCCCGCGCATCATCGGCGAATCCGAGGCGATTAAGCGCGCGGTCTCCGAGACGCAGCGCGTCTCAGCGACCGACACGACCGTGCTGCTCTTAGGCGAATCCGGTACAGGGAAAGAACTCTTCGCACGCGCCGTCCATCATCTCTCGCCCCGCCGCGACCGGGCGTTTGTCGCCATCAACTGCGCGGCCATCCCCGAGACACTGATCGAGTCGGAACTGTTCGGACACGAGCGCGGCTCGTTCACCGGCGCGACCGAGCGAAGGCCGGGTAAGTTCGAGCTGGCCTCGGGCGGCACGATCTTTCTCGACGAGATAGGCGAGTTGCCGCTCGGCGTGCAGGGCAAACTCCTGCGCGCCATCGAGGAGAAGATCGTTGACCGCATCGGCGGACGCGCGCCCGTCCCCGTCGATGTGCGCGTTGTCGCCGCGACGAACCGAGACTTGCAGACAGCCTCGGAAGCGGGCGAGTTCCGGCGCGACCTCTACTTCCGCCTTGCGGTCTTCCCCGTCCGCATCCCTCCTCTGCGCGAGCGCGGCGAAGACGTGATGCTGCTCGCGCGCCACTTCGCTGCGCAGTTAGGCCGCGAGTTGCGCAAACGCGAGGCGACGCTCTCCGATGAATCGCTCGCGGCGCTGCGCGCACACTCCTGGCCCGGAAACGTCCGCGAGCTTGAGAACGCCATCGAGCGCGCCTGCATTCTCGCCGACACGGCGACGCTCACGCCCGCTGACCTCGGCCTCGCGACCGGCATGCACGGGAACGCGAAGGAGGACGACTCTCTCTCCGACTTTGACCTGACGGGGACTCTGGCGGAGGCATCGGAGCGCGCCGCACACATCGTCGAGCGGCGCAAGATCGCGCTCTCTCTCGGCGCACACGAGGGTAACAAGACGCGCGCCGCCGAAGACCTCGGTGTCAGCTACAAAACGCTCTTAACCAAGATCAAGGAGTACGACCTGTGAGGCGACCTATGATGACGGCCTGACATTTCCTTGTGCCCTTCGTCAATGCCTTCGAGACCTTTGTGGTTAGATAGTCTGTGCTTAACCACAAAGGACACGGAGGGATTCACGAAGGGCACAAAGGGTTAAGATTTTTCGTATGGTCTTTCGTATGGTCTGTTGATGGTTCCGGAGTTGAATGAAACGAGATACAGAGGGCAAGCAGGGCGAGGCGGATTTGATTGCGGGCGAGACAGTTGCGCCAATCGGCGCGGCAACCGTCGAGCTTCCCGCCGAAAAGACGGCGGCGCAACCCGAGCGCAAGACACAGAGCACGAGCAGGGGCGCGTTCCTCGTCGGCGCAGGGATACTTCTGAGTCGCATCGTCGGCGTCGTACGCCAGAGAGTCTTCGCATACTTCCTCGGCAACTCCGACGCGATGGACGCCTTCAACGCGGCGTTCCGCATCCCGAACTTTCTCCAGAACGTCTTCGGCGAAGGCGCGCTCTCCGCCTCTTTCATCCCCGTCTACGCGAAGCTGCTCGCGCAGGAAGACGAGGAGGAGGCAGACCGCGTCGCCTGGTCTGTCTTCACTCTGCTCGCGCTCATCATTTCGGTCTTCGTCCTCGCGGGCGTGCTCTCGACGCCGCTGCTCATCAACGCCATCGCGCCGGGCTTCACGAACGAGAAGCGAGACCTCACGATTCAACTCGTACGCATCTTCTTTCCCGGCGCGGGGCTGCTCGTGCTCTCGGCCTGGTGTCTCGGGGTGCTCAACAGCCACCGCCGATTCTTTCTCTCTTACACCGCGCCCGTCGTCTGGAACATCACGCTCATCGCCGCGCTGGTGTGGGCGGGATGGCCCGTCCGGCACGTCGCGCTCACAGACCTCGGCGTGTGGGGGCGCGTCGCGGCGTTTGCGGCGTGGGGGTCGGTCGCGGGGAGCGCCTTGCAGTTCGCCGTGCAGTTGCCGAAGGTGCTCGGGCTGCTCCGCCACGTGCGACCCGCTTTCGGTTTGGCGAACGCGCACGTGCGGACGGTGATGCGAAACTTCCTGCCGGTCTTCTTCAGCCGCGGCGTCGTGCAGATCAGCGCCTTCGTCGATGCTTGGCTCGCGAGCTGGCTCGGCACGGGCGCGGTCGCGGCGCTCGGCTACGCGCAGAGCCTCTACACGCTGCCCGTCAGCCTCTTCGGCATCTCGGTCTCGGCGGCTGAACTGCCCGAGATGTCGAGCGCGGTCGGCGATCAGACGGTCGTCGCCGAGAAGCTGCGCTTGCGCCTCGACGCGGGGCTGCGGCAGATAGCCCTCTTCATCGTGCCTTCCTCGATGGGCTTCCTCGTGCTCGGCGACGTGATGGCGGGCGCGCTCTATCAGAACGGCAAGTTCGGACGCTCCGATACGGTCTATGTGTGGGCTATCCTCGCAGGCTCAGCAGTCGGACTGCTGGCCTCCACGCTCGGCAGGCTCTATGCCTCGACCTTCTACGCGCTGCACGACACGCGCACGCCCCTGCGCTTCGCCTTCGTCCGCGTCCTTCTGACGACCGTGCTCGGTTATCTCTTCTCGCTTCCGCTGCCCGATGCGCTCGGAGTCCCTCGGCAGTGGGGCGCGGTCGGGCTGACGTCTTCGGCGGGCCTCGCCGGGTGGGTCGAGTTCGCCCTGCTCAGGCGCGGCCTCAATCGCCGCATCGGGCGGACGGGACTTCCTTTCTCTTACGTCTGGAAGCTCTGGGCGTCGGCTTTATTAAGTGCCGGACTGGCCTGGGCGCTCAAGTATGCGCTCGGCCCCGTCCATCCGATCATCGGGGCCGTGCTCGTCTTAACGCCTTACGGGCTGCTCTACTTTGCGCTCACTTCAGCCTGGGGGCTGCCGGAGTCGCGTGCCGTCGTCGGGCGGTTCACGCGTCTTTTGACCGCGAGGAGACGTTAGGGGCAGGCCGGGCGGTGAGCCGGTAATCGTGGGAGAAATTCTGTTCACAGTCCCGTCGTGTTAAAAATTTGCTTTACATTTTTTCCGGAAGCCTGTAAATTCCTTCCACTTTTCTGAAACTGCCGAATAATTAGCCGTTTACTGGCTACATCGTTGTCCAGTAAGTTTTGAAATTTCCCAGCAGCGGCTAGATGCCCCAGCCACTTGCCGGAAAAATTTGGCCTCGTGTCACTGTCTTTTAAGCGAACGGCGTCGGAAAGTGCGGTCTCCATTTGCCATCATTCGCGAGCAGTGAGCCGGCTCTGCCCCTTGCACATTGCCAATCTGGCAAGACGAGTGCATATGAACAAGGTCCCGGAAAGGAACGACGGAGGAACCCAAATCATGACTAATCGAATTCTCGCGATGGTAAAACCGCTCGCACTCAGCATCTTCGCCATCGCATTCTTTGCCATCGCACAAGGCGAGGCGCGCGCCGACGAAGTCTTCGTCGCGGGCTTTACCAACGGCTGCTTCGGCGCAGCCTGCGCTCCCGGCTCGACCGCCACGTCCGGCGGATTAACTTTCAGCAACTCCACTTTTCTGGGCACGACTGCCAACGGCTTCCGCGGGCTTGGCGGCAATCCTAACCCAGGGTCGAACTTCAACAATCTCGGCTCGATCAGCCTGAGCACCGCGCCGCAGGTTTACAACACGCCGTTCACGCTTCAGGTCACGTTCACCGCGCCGCAGGGTATCAACGGCTCGAACACGGCGACCTTTACGGCGACCATCACGGGCACCGTCAGGAGCGACAATCAGGGCGGCGTCTTCGTAGACTTCAATAACACGCCGATCCTATTCACCTTCAACGATACAAACTGCGAGCCTGACCCGACGGGCGGCGTCCCCGGACAGCATACGACCTGCGGCAGTGGCTCGTTCTTCTTCAGCGTCAACGACACCTCGATTGATCCCGGCCAGACCGTCTCGATCACGGGTCAGATCACCGGCGCGCAGCAAACGACCGTCCCCGAACCGGCAACGCTCCTGCTGCTCGGCACGGGACTCTCCGGCATCGCCGCCAGCGTTCGCCGCCGACGTAAGGCAGCCGGGAAGTAAACCTCCCGCATTTCACGGGAAAAGCTTACAAGAAAGAGAAGCGGGGTCGTGTTCGCGC
>JAVRON010000136.1:0-33373 GCA_032162705.1 Acidobacteriota bacterium | reverse complement strand
GACCGTGAGGGAGGGCGTCTCAATTCTCGTTAGTCGCATCTTGAGCGACGCTCTACGCCCTCCCTCACGGTCGGGCTTCCGCCTCTGCCGTCCAGCGAATTGAAAAAAGCTCTAGTCTGTCTCACGTCCAATAGGATTAACGCGCGACTCCCGACACATCGTTTCTCAAGACCCGCCCACCCTTCATCACGAACTCGACGTGCTCGACAGCATTGATGTCTTTCGACGGGTCGCCCGCGACGGCAATGATGTCTGCGAACTCGCCCGGCCTGATCTCGCCAACTTTATCTTCAAGCCCGAGCAGTCGTGCCGCGTCGATTGTCGCCGCGCGGAGCGCCTCTGTGGGCGTGAAGCCAGCCTTGACAAGCCACTCGATTTCGCGCGGGTTGTGTCCGTGGAGTCCGGCCACGGCGTCCGAGCCTGCGACGATAAGGACGCCGCCTTGCCTTGCACGCATGGCATTGCCGAGGTTGTTGGCGCGCAGCCGCTCGAAGAACGCCCACGTCAGGGGGTCGAAGCCGACGAACCGCTCCTTGTGTTCGAGGTAGTGTGTTGGCAGGTAGAGCGTCGGGACGAGAGCGGTGTGATGTGAGGCGAGCAGGCGCACGGCCTCCGCGTCGAGGAACGATCCGTGCTCGATTGAAGCACAGCCGCCTCTGACCGCCGCCTTCACGGCCTCTGCTTCGTGTGCGTGTACGGCCACGCGCAGCCCCGCACGCGCGGCCTCCTCAACCGCCGCGCCGATCTCCTCCGTGCTGAAGGCTGCCCCGCCGTCCTCATCCACCGACTCGAAAATCTTTATAACATCCACGCCCTCGGCGATGCGCGCACGGACAAACTCACGCACACGCGAGAGGCGTGCAGCACCGTCGCGTGCGCCGCTCATAGCATCCGGCATCAGCGGCTCTCCGGAGACGAGCATCCTCGGCCCGACCGCTTCGCCGCGGTTGATCTCGTCTCGAAGTCTCAAGTCCACGCGCTCGCCCGCGCCGAGGTTGCGTATGGTCGTGACGCCCGCCTCAAGCGTCGCGCGCGCGTTCTCCTCTGCGTACTTCAGCGTGATGTCGGGGCCCGCGTCCCAAGTAAGCCCGAAGCGTCCAGTCAAGTCGAAGTGGTAGGTGATGTGCGTGTGTGCATCGATGAGTCCGGGCAGAAGCGTCACGTCGCCGAGGTCGATGACCTTCGCATCAAGCGGGACGGCAAGCCCTGCGCCGGTCGCCGCAATGCGTTCGCCGTCGATAACGATAACGGCATTAGTAATGATACGCGCGCCGCGTACGTCGAGCATGCGCGCGGCGCGGACGTAGATGCGTTCGGAAGCGGAGGGTTTGCTGGTTGCCTTCTGTGCGTGCGTGCAAGCGGGGAAGGCGAGACAGAGCAGCGCGAGTAAAAGATTTCCGAAACTTCTAAGCGGCAACACCCTCGTAGTCCCCCTCGATCTTTCAGTGGAGTCTTAACGCCCGGCCAGAACAATTCCTGAAAGAGAATCCAGCGTCATCTCTTCGCTTTGCCCGTCAGCGCCTCGTCCTCGACTTCGCCGCCACGGCTGATGGGGACTTCGATGGGGCGTTTGTAGCCGTGGCCGCGCTCTTCGCTGTCGAACTCGGGCAGGGGGAGGGGCCGGTCGGCGGGGTCGAGCGAGGGCGGGTTGAAGCCCGGATAGTCGATGCGCGCGTGATGGATGGCGACGAGCGATGTGGTGATCGTCTCGCGTACCTTCGTCAGTTCGCGCAGCGAAAGGTCGCACTCGTCGAGTTGGCCGTCGCTGACGATGGCGTCGAAGATTTTGTTGACGATGGTGCGGATGTTTTCGGGGTCAGGGCGAGAGAGGCTGCGCGCGGCGGCCTCGCAACTATCGGCGAGCATCATAATGGCCGCCTCTTTGAACTGCGGCTTGGGGCCCGGATAGCGAAACTCCTGCTCATCGACGGTCTCGCCTTCGGCGGCGTGCGCCTGTGCCTTGCGTAGAAAGAAGTGGAGCGTGCGCGTGCCGTGGTGTTGCGGGATGAAGTCGGCGATCTGTTTCGGCAGGCCGATCTCGCGCGCGAGCTTCAGGCCGTAGGTGACGTGGCTGGTGATGATGCGCGCGCTCTGCGTGGGACGCAGACGGTCGTGCGGGTTGTCGCCATGCTGATTCTCGATGAAGTATTCGGGCGAGGCCAGCTTGCCGATATCATGATAGAGCGCGCCGATGCGCGTGAGCAGAGAGTTCGCGCCGACTGCGCGCGCGGCATCTTCCGCGAGCCTGCCGACAGCGTGCGAGTGCTGGTTCGTGCCCGGCGCGCGCAACGCCAACTGGCCGAGCACGGGCAGGTCTGCGTTCGAGAGTTCGAGCAGTCGCACGTCGGTAAGTATCACGAACAGAGACTCGCCTACGGGCAGAAGCCCCGCCGTGAAGATGGCCGTCAGCAGTCCGCCCGCCAGCCCGCACGCAGCCCCGAGCAGGACGGCATTCAAGGTCAGAGGCTTCTGCGACGAGAGCATGACGGCGAGCGCGAGCACGCCGTTGACGGCCCCGACCATCAGCCCGGCTTTCGTCACCGACTGCCGCTCGCGATAACGACCGATGCCGTAGATCGCCGACGAGGATGAGACGAGCGCGAAGCAGGCCGTGAGTATCCCGCCCGGCGCGAGCAGTCCGGCAAAGACCGCTGTGAGCACGGCGGTGATAAGCGCGAGCTGCGTATCGACGAGCATCGTGATGAGCAGGGCGGAAGCGGCGAAGGGGATGGCGAATGTCCAGAGGCTCACGTCGTTTGTCGGCGCGTGCGTCGATTGCGAGGCGAGCGATTCGGCGAGCGCGAAGCCGACGCGCATCAGACCGAGTCCGGCAAGCACCGAGAGGCCGACGAGCGTGAAGCCGCGCGGGGCTGAGAGGGGAAGCGTGGTTATCGTCGAGCGATATTCCGTGAAGCGCCATGCGCCCCAGTAGAGCGCGCAAGCGAAGATGAAAAGGCCGATGTAAAGTTGTGGGCGGCGCTCGGTGTGGCTGTATTCGCGTATGGCCGCGAACTGGCCGAGCATCTGCGGCGTCACGGTGTCGCCCGCGCGCGCGACCGCCTGATTGCGCTTGAGCACGACGAGCGCCTGCGGGACTGCCTTCGACACAGCCTCGCGCGCGGCCTCGGTCTCGACGCGATTGAAGGTGACGTTGGGAGCTATCAGCGGCAGCATCGCGGAGGCAAGCAGCTCGCGCTCCGTCTGTTTCCAGTCCGCGAGTTCAGAGACGCGCCCGCGCAGCTCCTCGCGCGCGGCGGCGACCGAGACGAAGCGTGCTCGCTCCGCGCTCAACACTTCCGACGTGCCGGCGCGTGCGTCAACCACACGCATCTCCGGCCTCAACTCGCCCGCATCGCGTTCGTCAAAGACATGGCCGCCGCCCGCGTCGCGCATCAAGTGCGTCAGAAGTTCGAGCGCGTTCGCGTCGAAGTTGTGTGCGGCGACTGCACGCGCAAGCCCGCGTGCGTCGGCGCTCGCGCCGGGCCATGCGAGTTCGTGCTGCGAGTTCGTGTTCGGTGCATTGCCGTTTGCGGCAGCGCCGCCATGCGTCTCAATGCCATGCGCCTCTGACTGTTGCCTGACCGCAGCCCATGACGCGCGGAAGTTCTGCACGGCGGACTCTATCTGCGCGGGGTCGTAGTTCCAGACCGGCGGCGCGTCGCGTCGTGCGGCCTCGCGGTGGCCTTCAGTCCGGAGCGCGTCTTCGGCGGTGATGTCGGCGGGCGCGATCACGTCCGCGCGCACGACATCACCCTCCTGATAAACCTCTGCGGAGGTGAGCGCCGAACGTGTGTGCGCGAGAAAGAGCGTGCTCAGGGAGGCGAGGACGAAGAAGCCGACGAGGAATCGCGTCGAGGGGCGCAAACTTTTGAGCGGACGCGTGACGGCGCGCACGGCGCGGTCGCGTAACTCTGCGAGCGGGGTTGTGAAGCGGGGGCGGCGTCCGTGTCTCTTCATGGTTTTGGGGTCTCACGCGCCTTTGGGGCTAACTCACAACCGCCTCCTCGGCGCGCTCGGCCTTGTCGCTATCAGAACTATCAACATCACTCTCCGAACTCTCCGCGTCACTCTGCGAACTCTCTGCGTCACTCCTCAGACTCCGAGCCGTGCCAAGCCCCTCGGCATCGCCCGCACCGCTTTCGTCGTGTGCGGTGTGCTCTTCGTGCGTCAAATCACGTGCGAGTATCGCGCCCGCGCGTTCGAGCAGAGCGCGCAGGGATACGGGGTCAAGTGCAGAGACGGCGAGGCACTCGCGTCCGCCGACCTGGCAGGCCTGGCGCAGCAGCGAGTCGAGGTCTTCGGGCGCAAGCAGGTCTGCCTTGTTGAAGGCGACGATGCGTGGGATGTCTGTGTGACCCAGCTCGCCTAAGATTCTCTCGACCGATTCGAGCTGTTGCTGCCAGCGAGGGTTCGAGGCATCGACGAGGTGTATGAGAAGGTCGCTGTCGTCAATCTCTTCGAGCGTGGCGCGGAAGGCTGCGATGAGGTCGGGCGGCAGGTCGCGTATGAAGCCGACCGTGTCGTTGACGATCACCTCCTGCTCGCGCGGCAGACGCAGACGGCGCGAGGTCGGGTCGAGCGTGGCGAACATGCGCTGCTCGGCCAGCACCGCGGAAGAAGTGAGCGTGTTGAGTAGGGTCGATTTGCCCGCGTTGGTATAGCCGACAATCGAGATGACGGGCAGCCCCCGCCGCGTGCGCTCTTTGCGTCGTTGCTGTCGGCGCATGCGCTGGTGCTCGATCTCTTTTTCGAGCCGGTTGATGCGGTCGCGGACGCGGCGACGGTCGGTTTCGAGCTTCGTCTCGCCGGGGCCGCGCCCGCCGATGCCGCCCGCGAGCCGCGAGAACGCCGAGTCGTGTCCCGCGATGAGACGCGGAAGCATGTAGCGCAACTGCGCCAGCTCGACCTGTATCTTGCCTTCGCTCGTCTGCGCGCGCTGCGCGAAGATGTCGAGGATGAGCTGCGCGCGGTCGATGACCTTGAGGTCGGTCGCTTCTGATACCGAGCGCACCTGCGCCGGGGACATCTCGCGGTCGAAGACGATGAGGTCTGCGCCGAGGCGTAGAGCGCGCACGAGCAGCTCGTCGAGCTTGCCACGTCCAAGGACGGTGCGCGGGTCAATGCTGGTACGCTTCTGGATGATCTCGTGTTGGACGATGATGCCTGCCGACGCGGCGAGTTCGCGAAGCTCGGCCATCGACTCTTCCGCATCGCCGAGCGAACTCGTGGTGACGCCGACGAGGATGGCCCGGTCGCGCGCGGTGGCACGCCTGAAGGACTGACGATTGCGCGCCATCTCCTCTTCGAGCGAGTTGATGAGTTCGAGGAAGTCTACGTCGAGCTGCGAGGCCGCGGGCGCTTCAAAGAAGGTGTATGCGCCCGCCGTCTCATTAGCGTCTTCAACCACATCGGCGGTCGTCGGCAAAAGATGCGCGCCGCGGACTTTGCCCGGCAACCCCGTGCGCTCGTCAACGTCCACGGCGACCATCAGGTCGAGGCGGAGCAGCGCCAAATCGTTCAGGTCGTCCTGCGTCAACTCCTCGCCGCGCAGGTGCGTATGGACGGCGCGCAGGCCGCGGAAGCGCCCTTCGCCGACGCGCGTGCGCTTCAGGTCGGGCCACTCGATGCGACGTGCGTCGCCGACGACGATAGCCTCGACGTAGCCCTTGCGGTCGATGAGCGCGCCGATCTGCCGACGCGTCTCGTGTGAGAGTTCCGAGAGCTGGCGCGCGAACTCCGGCGTGACGACCTCCTGAGGCGAGATGCGCCGCGAGTAGAGTTTTTCGATGCGCCGGAGCTGGTTGGGCTTTAAGCCCTGCGTGTTGCCTTGTACGTTGCTGATGGTTCTTCCTCCGCCGGGCGGCATTTCCCGCACAAGTCGAAACGCACCGGGGTCACTCCCCGCGGTGCGTTTTTCTTCGGCTTCAAGTTAGAGAAATAGTGAAGCGAGCGGAAACAAACGGACGCTGCTTAAAACCCTTTGATTTTGACCAGAGCGCAAACACTTTGGTGTGAGCGCGCGGCGGCCTCTCCGACTCGGAAAACATCGCGACAAAAAAACAAGCCGCGATTTTGAGGCCGCAGCAGATGTCTCCTTTAACTTTCGGGGAGTATAGCACAATCGACGGAAGGCAAGCAGGAAATAAAGGAGGCGGAAGCCTTCGATAGACAGTCCCGGCGCGACCGTCGTATGATGAAGTCAACTTTTAGTCCGAGTCGTTTTCATTTGAGTCGAGATCGGAAGTCGAGGGATTCCGGCGAGCGAACTACTGCTTGCCGGTCGGCGATGTGGGCGGAGCTTTAGTGATGTCGAAAGAACAGATTGTGCGTGTTGAGCCTTCGGCCGCGATACCGGGCGGGGAGGTGTCAATCGAGTGCGCGGGATACGATACGGGCAATCTGGACGAGTGCCGTGTGACGTTCGATGGGGCCGAAGGGCATATAGTCGGAGCCGCCCCTTGGCGTGTGATGGCGATTGTGCCGGAGACGCTTGAGGAGGGGGGCGAGGCGGAGGTCGTACTCCGTGGACGCGACGGGCAGCACAAAGAGCCTGCGCGCGTCCTCGTCGGGCACAGGCTCGCCGAAGACATACACATGGTTGCCAGCCCGGCAGTTGACCCTGACGACGGCTCGATCTACGTGACGCGCTCCGGCTCGCGCGGGCAGCGTATGCCGGTCTCGCTCTTCCGCATCGACCCGCACGGCGAGATGTCCGGCGTCACGGGCGAGATTACCAATCCGACCGGCATCGCCTTCGACAGCCTCGGCCAGATGTTCGTCACTTCCCGCATGGACGGGTCGGTCTATCGCGTGACGCCGTTCCACGAGGTCGTACCCTTCACGCGCAACCTTGGCGTCGCGACCGGCCTCGCCTTCGACCCGGCGGGGCGCATGTATGTCGGCGACCGCACGGGCACGATTCACAGGGTCAACGGGAGGGGCGAGTCGGAAGTGTGGGCGCTGCTGGAGCCTTCGGTGGCGGCCTATCATCTCGCGTTCGGTCCCGATGATAATCTCTACGTGACGGGGCCGACCGTGGCGAGCCATGAGTCCGTGCATCGCATCGACCGCGACGGACGAGCTTCCGTCTACTTCAAGGGGTTGGGTCGTCCCAACGGACTCGCCTTTGACCGCGAAGGCAATCTCTATGTCGCGGCTTCCTATCGCGGTCGGCGCGGCATCATACGCATCAAGCACGGCGGTCAGGACGCGAGCTTGGTCGTCGCGGGGATGAACGTCGTCGGCCTCGCCTTCAACGCCGCGGGCGACATGATCGTTGCCACAAACGAGGCCGTCTATAGCCTCCCGCTTGGCGTAAACGGGATGCTGTTGAAGTAGCTGAACGCTGACGGTTCCTTAATTGCTCTTTTAAATTTCGCGTGCTACTTTGCTGAGTTCGCGACGGGGCAGCCAAGGCTTTTGGAAAATGCAAGACTCGACTCTCATCGGACAACTGATAATCTACATCGTCGTGCTGCTGCTGGCGATCTCGGCGCACGAGGCGGCGCACGCCTGGATGTCTTACAAGTTTGGCGACGACACGGCGTACCTGCTGGGCCGGGTGACACTCAACCCGATCAAGCACACAGACCCAATCGGTACGCTTCTGATTCCCATCGCGTCCTTCATCTTCGCCGCCGTCGGTGGGCCGCTTGCAGGCATCCCTCTCATCGGGTGGGGCAAGCCGACGCCGGTCAACCCTCTGCGCTGGCGCAATAAGGACGTGGCGAATGTGATGGTGTCACTCGCAGGGATTCTGGCAAACCTGACTATCGCCGTGTTCACGCTGATTCTGTTTAAGGTGGCGCAGTATTCCGGACTCTTCTCGGAAGGCGGGGCGCTGGCGAGCGTCAGCGAGCCTGTCGGGATGTTGCTTCAGTTCGCGCTCTCGATGAATCTCGGGCTGGCTATTTTTAACCTGCTCCCGATTCCTCCGCTCGATGGCAGCAAAGTTCTATACACTTTTCTGCCAGCCAGCGCGCAGCCGATGATGGAAGCGATGGAGAGGTACAGCTTCATCATCCTGATTATCGTCATCAAGCTGCATGTGATTGGCTTTATCTTCGATCCGGTTTGGAGCGTCGTCGAACGCATACTAGCGCTCTAAGCAAAGAGGCGTGGTTTCCGAGTCTTCAAAGGCTCCCTTGAGTTTCATGTCAAAGAGAATTTTCAGCGGCGCACAGCCGACCGGCAATCTTCACATCGGGAACTACCTCGGCGCGTTGCGCAACTGGGTCGCGCTCCAGCACGAGTATGAGAGCTTCTTCTGCGTCGTCGATCTGCACGCCATCACCATCCCGCAAGACCCGAAGCATCTCGCGGCGAAGACCAAAGAGGTCGCGCGCATCTACCTCGCCGCCGGTATCGACCCGAAGGTCTCGACCATCTTTATCCAGTCGGACGTGAAAGAGCACGCCGAACTCGCGTGGATACTCAACTGCGTCGTCCGCGTCTCGGAGCTTGAGCGCATGACGCAGTTCAAGGACAAAGCGAAGAAGCAGCGCGAGAACGTGCTCGCAGGGCTTTTGACCTACCCGGCGCTGATGGCCGCCGACATCCTTCTCTACCGGACAGACCTCGTGCCCGTCGGTCACGACCAGAAGCAGCACCTTGAGCTGACGCGCGACATAGCCTCTCGCTTCAACCGCGACTTCGGCGAGACTTTCCGCGTGCCCGAAGCTTTCATCCCGAAGGTCGGCGCGAAGATTCAGGCGCTCGACGACCCTTTGAAGAAGATGTCGAAGTCGGATGAAAACGTGAACGGCAGCATCACGCTCCTCGACGACGCAGAAACAATCGTCCGCAAGTTCAAGCGCGCCGTCACAGACTCCGGTACAGACATTCGCTTCGACGATTCGCGCCCGGCCATCACGAACCTGCTCTCGATCTATCATCTGCTCACGGGCAAGTCCGTGGAAGAGATAGAGGAGCACTTCGCGGGCAAGGGCTACGCGCAGTTGAAGAATGATCTGGCCGAGGCGACGGTCGAGTTCCTGCGCCCGTTCCAGGAGCGTGTGCGCCACATCAGTGACGAGGAGTTGAAGCGCATTCTTTCTGAAGGTGCGGAGAAGGCGCGCGCCATCGCCGCCGAGACGATGCGCGAAGTGAAAGAGCGCATGGGAATCGTGGGGGCTTAAAATTTGTCGAGCGAGCAGCAAATTTTGCCGGGCGAGCCGCAAGACACTCCGAAGGCTACGGAAGAGGGAACGGTCGTGAACGCGGCTGAAGGCCAGTCCATCAACGTCGCGGGCGCGACGCCCGAGATAACTTCCGACCGCAGCGGCGATGAGGTCAAGCTCGTCCTCGGCGAGTTCGCAGGGCCCTTAGACCTCCTGCTCTATCTGATACGCCAGGAGCAGGTCAGCATCTACGACATCCCCATCGCACGCATCACGAGCGAATACCTTCGCCACCTCCGGCTGATGCAGGGCATGGACATCACGGTCGCGGGCGACTTCCTCGTCATGGCCGCCACGCTCATCGAGATCAAGTCGCGCATGCTCCTGCCGCGCGACCCTACGGTGAGCGAGGAAGAGTTGTTGGAGGACGACCCGCGGCGCGAGCTGGTCGAGCGCCTGCTCGAACATCAGAAGTACAAGGCTGCGGCGGAGATGTTGTGGTCGCGCGCCACGGTCGAGCAGGCGGTTTACACACGCGCGCCGCTTGAGACTGACAAGGAGAACCCGGAGGTCTCGGCGGGCGCGTTCGATCTGCTACGAGTCTTTCAACAGATTGTGTCGCGTCGTAAGGAAGAGGTCTTGATGGAGATCGAGCGCGACGAGGTCACGATGGCCGAGATGCTCGAACGAATTCGCAACATGGTCTACTCCGCGGGCGAATTGAACATGCGCGACTTTTTCGAGCGAGCCGAGTCGCGCCGCGAGCTGGTGCTCGCCTTCCTCTCCGTCCTCGAACTCGTCCGCACGACCGAGATCAAACTTTTCCAGAGCCAGACCTTCGGCGACATCATCGCGCGCGTCGGCGCGTAGAGCTTTCAGGTGGACATGAGCAAACGCAGCAAGCAGAAGCCGGAAGATACTGTTCAGACCACGGACGCCGCCGAGGATTCTCGCGAGGCGGCGGTCGAAGAGTTGGACGATGCGCTCGACGCGCTGCCCGGCGACGCGGCGGCTGAGGTGTATGGAGAGGCGGACACAAACCCCTTGAGCCGCATCGACGTGAGCGGCGAGACCTCGTTCGACTCCGCCGGGTTCGACTCCGAAGCTGAAGAGTCCGGGGATGATGAAGAGTCCGGGGATGATGAAGAGAGCGGGGACGACGAAGAGGACGCGGATGACGAAGAAGACGCCGACGACGAAGAGGAAGAAGAGTCGGAGAGCGAGTTTCGCATCCACGACGCCGACGCGGAAGACCGCAACGAAGAGCTTGAGCGAGCGCGCGCCGGAGTCGTAGCTTCGGGCGGGACGCAGGCGGCGGACGACGAGATTGCGCCGGGCGGTCAACCGCGCGAGCTGGCCGAGCTGGTCGCCATCTGCGAGGCGCTTATCTTCGTCTCGGAAGAGCCGCTCGCCGTGAAGGCTTTGGCCGACCTGCTCGGAGAGGATAAGGGCTGGATGCAGGTCGCGGTCGAGGAGCTTGCGAAAGAGTTCAACGAGCGGGGCGGCGGCCTGATGCTGCGCGAGGTCGCGGGCGGCTGGCAGTTCGCCACGCGCCCGGAGTATCACGAGCACGTACGCGCCTACCTCAAGTCGAAGCCGAGCGCCAAGCTCTCGCTCGCCGCGCTGGAAACGCTCGCCGTCATCGCCTACAAGCAGCCCGTCACCGTCCCCGAGATTCTTGAGATTCGCGGCGTGCAGTCCTCCTCCGCCATCAAGACGCTGCTCGACAAGCGACTCATCATCGCAAAAGGGCGCAAAGAAACCGTCGGTCGCCCAATGATGTACGGCACTTCGAAAGACTTCCTGCTCCAATTCGGCCTCAAGGACTTGACCGAGTTGCCGAACGTCGAAGACTTCGAGGACATGGCCGGCGGCAGGGAAGCTTAAAAAGTAGACAGTAGACAGTAGTCAGTAGCGCTCCGCGTGATGGGGGCAGCCGTTGACATCCTGACGACTCGCTGAAGAAGGTTTTTCTACTGTCTACTGTCTACTTTGTTTATGGAAGAACGTCTGCAAAAGTTAATCGCCGCGGCGGGGCTTGCATCGCGCCGCCACGCCGAAGAGTTGATCGAGGCGGGAGAGGTAACTGTCAACGGCGAGGTCGTGCGCGTGTTGGGCACAAAGGCCGACCCGGCGCGCGACCACATCAAGGTGCGCGGGCGTTTGATAAATCCTCTGCTGGAGAAGCGGGAGAATACATACGTCCTTTTAAACAAGCCGCGCGGCTATCTCACCGCGCTCTCCGACCCAGAGAAACGCCCGCTCGTCTCAGACCTCGTGCCGCAGTCTCTCGGTCGCCTCCACCCGGTTGGTCGGCTCGACTTCAACACCGAAGGCTTACTCATCCTGACGAACGACGGCGAGCTGACGAACTACGTCACGGCTGCGCGCAACCACGTCGAGAAGGTTTACGAGGTGAAGGTCAAGGGCGTGCCGCTGGAGGCGCAGGTCGCACGGCTCCGACGCGGCGTGCGGCTCGAAGACGGGACGCGAACGGCCCCCGCCGATATCCGAAAGGTTGACGAGACGGACACAAACGCATGGTACGAGGTCGTGCTCCGCGAGGGTCGCAACCAGCAAATCCGGCGCATGTTCGATCTTGTAGGTCACTCGGTTATAAAGCTCCGCCGCGTGAAGATCGGCCCCATCGTCGCCGAAGGTCTGCTCGTGGGACAGTGGCGGCATCTAACGCCCGCAGAGGTCAAGAAACTCAAAGGCGGGCCGAGCGCGAAGAAGCGCAGCAGTAAAGGCGTTGGAGACGCGAAGGGCGAACGCGGCAGCCGGAAGGCGGCGCGCAAAGGCACTGCGCCGCGGACGCGGTCATCACGTTGAGCGGCGCGATTGGGTTAAAATCAGTAGACAGTAGACAGTAGTCAGTAGCGCTCCGCGTGGCCGGCGCAGCCGTTAACACCCGGACGATTCATCAATGAAGGTTTTTCTACTGACTACTGACTACTGACTACTGTCTACTGCCTACTCATTCAGGGGGCTTAATGGATTTCGAGCTTAGCGAGGATCAGTGGCAGGTGAAGATGAGCGTGCGTGAGTTCGCCGAGGGCGAGATTGCGCCGCACGTCAGAGAGTGGGACGAGTCGCAGCACTTTCCTGTCGAGTTGACGCCGAAGCTCGCCGCGCAGGGTCTGATGGGTGTCATCTTTCCCGAAGAGTACGGCGGCGCGGGGATGGGTTACGTCGAGTACGTCACCATCATCGAGGAGCTTTCGCGTGTTGACGGCTCGGTCGGCATCTCGGTCGCGGCGCACAATTCGCTCTGCTCGAACCACATCTACATGTTCGGTAGTGAAGAGCAGAAGCGCAAGTTCCTCACGCCGCTCGCGTCAGGAGAAAAACTCGGCGCGTGGGGTTTGACCGAGCCGCACGCAGGCTCCGACGCTTCGGGCACGCGCACGACCGCCGTGAAGAAGGATGGTGGCTGGGTCGTCAACGGCTCGAAGAACTTCATCACACACGCTATCCACGGCGACATCTGCGTCGCGATGGCTTCGACCGACCGCGCCATGCGCTCGAAGGGCATCACGGCTTTCATCTTCGAGAAGGGGATGAAGGGATTCGGGCCCGGTAAGAAAGAGGACAAGCTTGGACTTCGCGCCTCCGAGACGGCGAGCGTGATTATGGAGGACTGCGTCGTGCCGGACGAGAATCGCTTGGGCCCCGAGGGCTTGGGCTTCATCCATTCGATGCAAGTCCTGGACGGTGGGCGCATCTCGATTGCCGCGCTCGCGCTCGGCATCGGACAGGGCGCATACGAGTCGGCACTCAAATACTCGAAAGAGCGTCAGCAGTTCGGCCAGGCAATCTCGAACTTTCAGGCCATCCAGTTCAAGCTCGCCGATATGGCGACGCAGCTTGAGGCCGCGCGCCTTCTGACCTATCGCGCCGCCGCCTTGAAGGACGCGGGGCGCAAGACGACGAAGGAGTCTTCGATGGCGAAGCTCTACGCCTCAGAGGTCGCAGTCCGAGTCAGCGAAGAGGCCATACAGATTCACGGCGGCTACGGCTACACGAAGGACTATCCGCCCGAGAAGTTCTGGCGCGACTCCAAACTCTGCACCATCGGCGAGGGCACCAGCGAGATTCAACGGCTCATCATCGCCAAGCAGATTCTCAGTAACACTTAATTGCTACCCGTGGCTCGGAAGAGGCCGCCAACTCGAACGACTGCGCGGAAGGAGGTTTCCATGAGCGAAGAATTGACAGAGAGATTTGAAGGCGGCACTCCGTTCGAGATTCGTGTGTTGAGAGAGCTGGCGAACTTGAGTCATCGTTTCGATGGCCTCGAAAGTCGCATAGACAGGCTTGAAGCCCGCTTCGATGGCCTTGAAGTTCGTCTTACCAGTTTGGAAGAGAAGGTTGACGCGCGGCTGCATGAGACACGTCCTATCTGGGAGGCCGTGTTGACTCGGCTTGAGAGGATAGAGATAAAGCTGGATGTTTTTGCGAGAGACCTTCTGGAAACTCGTGTCGATGTTGGAATGCTCAAGAGACACCTCCCGGCCGCCTGAGATTTGATGGAGAGTCAAGGTTTTATCGAGCGAGTTTTGAAGGGCGAAGCCCGCGCGGTGGCTCGCGCCATCTCGAAGGTGGAGGACGGCGCGGCGGATGCTTCCGCGTTGATGAAGGCCGTCTTCCCGCACACGGGGCTGGGGCTGGTCGTCGGCATCACGGGGTCGCCCGGCGCGGGGAAGTCTTCACTGGTTGACAAGCTCGCGTGGCTCTACCGCAGCCGTGGCGAGCGCGTCGGCATCGTCGCCGTTGATCCTTCGAGTCCCTTCTCGGGCGGCGCGATCCTCGGCGACCGCATACGCATGCAGGCGCTCGGGCTTGACCCCGGAGTCTTCATTCGTTCGATGGCGACGCGCGGCAACCTGGGCGGCCTCGCACGTGCGACCGTCGATGCCGTGGCGATTCTCGACGCTGCGGGCTTCGAGAAAGTTATCGTCGAGACGGTCGGCGTCGGGCAGGACGAGGTTGAGATCGTGAAGACCGCGGATGTGTCCGTCGTCGTGCTCGTGCCCGGCATGGGCGACGACATACAGGCCATCAAGGCTGGCATCATGGAGATCGGCGATGTCTTCGTCATCAATAAGGCCGACCGTGACGGGGTTCTGCGGACTGAGAAGGAACTCGAAGCACTTCTCTCGCTCGCGCACCGTCCCGACATGTGGACGCCGCCGATTGTTAAGACCGTCGCGACCGAGAAGAAGGGCGTCGAAGAATTGGCCGCGGCAATCGAGAGCTACCGCGTGTTTCAGAAGACGAACACGGGCGCACGTGAGCGACGTAGTGCCGTCGCGCGCTGGCGCATTCTTGAACTGTTGCGTGAGCGCCTGCTCGCGCGCGCGATGGACGCGGAAGGCGCGCGCGAGCGTCTGGAATCGCTCGCGGTCGAAGTCGCCGAGAAACATCGTGACCCTTACTCCGCCGTCGATGAACTGCTCGCCGCGGCGAACCCACAGGCTTAAGAGATGAAGCTCGAACCGAAGATGAAGCTCGAACACATCGGCATCGCAACGCATAGCATCGACGAAGCCCTGCGCTTCTGGCGCGATGCGCTCGGGCGCGTCGTCACACACACCGAGACGGTCGAAGAGCAGGGCGTGCGTGTGGCGATGTTGCCCTTCGGCGAGCCGCGCATCGAGCTGTTGGAACCGACGGGCCCCGCCTCTCCCGTCGCGAAGTTTCTTGAGAAGCGCGGGCCCGGCATACATCACATCGCCGTCCGCGTCGCGGACATCCGCGCGACGCTCGCGCGCCTCAAAGCTGAAGGCGCGCGCCTGATAGACGAGGAGCCACGGACGGGCGCAGGCGGTTGTCTGGTCGCGTTCGTCCACCCGTCTTCCTCGGGCGGCGTGCTCCTCGAACTCGTCGAGCACACCGCCGAAGCTGAAACCAACACGTAAGAAGAAAGGTATTCGTTTTGATTTCAAGGAAGTTTCTCGCCGCCTCGCTCTGGGCCCTCATCATCCCCGCAATTGTTTTCGCGCAGACGACAAGAACAAGGCCCGGCAACACGGCGCAGCGGCGCGGCACAGCCTCGGTGTCCGTCGTCCAACTTAGCGCCGAAGATATGGCGCTCGTCATACGAGGGCTTGAGTTGCCGCCGGAGGCCGTCTCGACGCTTGAGAGCGACCCGGCGGAGCGCCAGAAGTTCGCGCGCGACATACGACAAATGCTCGCGCTGGCCGATGAGGCAAGAAGTCTCGGCTATGCCGTGCGTCCCGAGTGGAAGCTTCAGTTGGAGTTGGCGCGCTCATTCGTCATCGCGCAGGCGTACTTCAAGCAGAGGCAGCAGGCGGGCGCAACCACGCCCGAGCAGGTCGCCACGCAGCAGGAGATCGACGCGATCCTGAAAGAGCCTGCGCAGCAGCGGCAGTTCGCAGACTTCGTCGAGGACTATCGCAAGAACGGCCCAGGCGGCGGTGCGCCCATCTCGGACGAACAGCGCCAGGCGTTGTCGCAGCACTACGGGCGGGTCATGGTCGGCATGCGCAAGGGCGTCGCCGCCGGGCTTGCCTCCGACCGCAAGACGCAGCTTCTCGTCATGCTCCAGCAGTCGCGTCTGCTCGCGGGTGTGTACTCGAAGGACTTGCAGCCGAAGTACAAGGCCACCGAAGCGGAGGTTGATGCCTTCGTCGCCGCGCATCCCGAGTACGACACTAGGCCCGCGCGCGCGAAGGTCGAAGACCTCTTACGGCGCGCTCGCGCGGGCGAGGACTTCGCGGCTTTGGCGAAGGAGTTTTCACAAGACCCCGGTAGTAAGACCAACGGCGGCGACCTCGGATGGTTCGGGCACGGGGTGATGGTCAAGGAGTTCGAGGACGCGGCCTTCGCGCTCAAGGCGGGCGAGGTCAGCGGCGTCGTCGTAACTCAGTTCGGCTTCCACATCATCAAGGTCGATGAGCGGCGCACGCAAGCAGGCGACGACGGCAAGCCCGCCGAGCAGGTGCATGCGCGCCACATTCTCATCAGGTACAACTCCGTGCCGCGCGCCTCCGGCGGGCCGCCGCGCCTGCCACGCGAAGAGGCACGCGCCGCCCTCGAAGACGAGAAGCGCGAACGCGTCTTCGACGAGATAGCCGCACGCCGCAACGTCCGCGTCGCGGAAGATTTCAAGGTCAACAGGGACATCGACGAGGGCGTACCGACCACGACCACCGCTGAGCCTGTCCCGGCGAAGACGCTCACGCAGCCGACTGCGAAGACACCCGTGCAGACGCAGGCGACGCAGGGCAAACGCCCCGCGACACGCACCACGCCCGTGCGTCGCACGCCCGCGAAGCGCGGCCACTGACGAACGCGACATGCGTTGACGACATGCGCCCCACGCCTTTGGCGACATGCGCTATGCATCTTTGGCGACATGCGCCACGCGCCTTTTTAGTGTATCTTGAACGGCTGGCGCGCACTCCGTCCCTCACGAGGGGCTGTTTCCGGCAGTGCCTTTTGAGAAGTTTAGAAAGGAAGAAGATCAGTTTTGAAGGCAACCACGAAAGCAATCATCGCCGCCTCGATAGCGGTAGCCGTCTCCGCCCTGCTCATCGTCTGGCAGGCCAGGCATAACTCAGCCTACGCGGCGCTGACCAGCCTGAGTCCCGACGACATGTCGCTGATCGCCGAGTCGCTCGCGCCCGCGGATCGGCTAAGGCTCTCGAAGAGTCCCGAGGAGCGCAAGAAGCTCTCGGATGATGTCAAGCAAATACTCGCACTCGCCGAAGAGGCACGCGCGAAAGGGGTCGCCGACCGCCCCGAAGTGAAGCGGCAACTCGAAGCTATGAAGATGCTCGTCGTCGCGCAGATGTACATCAAGAAGCAGCGCGACGCGAACGTCAAGACGGAAGACTACATGCCGAAGCCGGAGGAGACCGAGGCTTTCCTCAAAGACCCGAACAACGTCAAGCAGGCCGACTCTTACCTCGAAGACTTGAAGAAGATGGGGATGGTGCCCGAAGAGCAGCAGATCACGGACGAGATTAAGGAGCAGTTCCGCAAGCAGTGGGCCCCGATGTCGATCCTCGCACAGAAGGGGAAGGCCGCCGGGGTCGAGAGCGAACGCTCGACGCAGCTCCAGTCGCAGTTCCAGCAGGCCGTCGCGCTCAGCCGCATCTACTCGAACGAACTCTCCAAGAAGCTTGAGCCGACCGATGAGGAGATTCAAGCCTACTTCGCCGCGCATCCTGAACTCGACCCGAAGGCCACGCGCCAGAAGGCCGAGGAAGTTCTAAAGCGCGCGCGCGCGGGCGAAGACTTTGGGAAGCTGGCGAAGGAGAACTCCGAAGAGCCGGGTGCGAAAGAGAGCGGCGGCGAACTGCCCTGGTTCGGTCGCGCCGTCGAGGGCGAGCAGCGTTCGCCCGACAAGTTCCGCGTCGTCAAGCCGTTCGAGGACGCGTCCTTCGCGCTCAAGGATAACGAGATCAGCGACATCGTCGAGACGCCTTTCGGCTTCCACATCATCCAGCGGCTCGGCCACCGCACACAGCCGGGCGAGAACGGCGCACAGCCCGAAGAACAGATACACGTCCGCCACATCCTCTTCAAGCCGAACGTTCCCGGCGCGAACCCCTTCGCCGCGCCCAAGTCGCCGCGCGACACCGCGCGCGAGGCCATCATCGACGAGAAGACCAAGAAGGAAGTCGAAGAGATCGCCAAGCGCACGAACATCAAAGTGCCCGATGACTTCCCCGTTAAAGCACCGGAAGTCCCGCCGGGCATGACCTCGCCGCACGGCGGCATGCAGGCTCCGCCTTCGGGTGATGAGGATGAGCTTCCCCCGCCGCCAGCCGGGGACAACGCCAACCCCGGCAAGGCCACGGGCGGAGCGAAGCCGAAGGCCACGCCCCCTAAAAAGAAGTAATGGGGCCAGCCGCGGATATTTCTCGGCCAGTGCAAGAAGTAAGGTGTGATTCATCGCCGCAGGCGCTCGGGTTCGCTGAGGAAGTGCGGAAGTTGAGATTTCAAATTTGAGATTTCAGATTTGAAATCCTCTGAACGCCCTTCAGCGAACCCGGGCGCCTGCGGCGTTGAACTGCTTTTCCTTCATCATTGATAGAGATTTAATCGAACGCGAGGAGGCAGACGAGAGCCGTGCAGTTCGGCGACTACCGGGTTGAGGTCGTGCCCGATGCAGAGTTCCGTCTCGACGGCGGCGCGATGTTCGGCGTCGTGCCACGCACACTCTGGCAGAGAGTCGCGCCGCCCGACGGAGAGAACCGCGTCAGGCTCAACACCAACTGTCTCTTCGTAGAGGCCGTGGGCGAGCGCGTCATCATCGAGACGGGCATGGGCGACAAGTGGTCGCCGCGCCACAGAGAGATGTACGGCGTCCGGCGCGAGCGCACGTTTGGCGAGAGTCTGTTTGAGCGTACGGGTTGCCGACCAGAAGACGTGACCGTCGTCGTCAACACGCACCTGCACTTCGACCACGCGGGCGGGAACACCAAACTCGATGATGAAGGTCGTGCTGTTCCGGCCTTTCCGAACGCGCGCTATTTCGTTTCGCGTGCGGAGTACGAACACGCCGAAGAGCCGCACGAGCGTGACCGCGCCAGCTACCTCGCGGAGAACTGGCGACCGCTCGCCGAAAGCGGACAGCTTGAGTTGAAGCCCGCGAACTACGAAGTCCTGCCGGGCCTCCGCCTCGAAACCGTCACGGGACATTCACGCACGATGCAGTGCGTGCGACTCACGCGCGGCGGGCGCACGCTCTACGGCTTCGCAGACCTCGTCCCGACGCGCGCGCACGTGGCGCTTGCGTGGATCATGGGCTATGACCTCTACCCCGTAGAGACTTTGGAGGCCAAGCGGCGTCTGCTCCCGCAGGCCGCACGCGAAGGCTGGCTCTGTCTCTTCTACCATGACCCGGAGTCGCCCTTCGCGCGCATCGTTGAAGAGGACGGAAAGTTCCGCGCCAAAGGGTACACGGATGAACAGAATGATTTCATCCCGGGCGAGTAAGCAGACACATCTCAAAACAGTTGAAGGTGAAACTTAAATGACGACCGCCAGGATTGGCATCATCGGGGGCAGCGGCCTCTACCGGATGCCTGAGTTAAAAGATGTCGAGGAGATGAGCGTCGAGACGCCCTTCGGCAGGCCCTCGGACGCTTTCATCGTTGGGACGCTCGAAGGCGAGCGCGTGGCCTTTCTGCCGCGTCACGGGCGCGATCACACTTTGTTGCCGACCGAGCTTCCGTTCCGCGCCAACATCTACGCGATGAAGCTGCTCGGCGTCGAACGCATTCTCTCGGCTTCGGCTGTCGGCTCGCTTCAGGAACGCTACGCGCCGCTCGACATGGTCGTCCCCGACCAGTTCTTCGACCGCACGCGTGCGCGGGTTGAGGAGTCAACCTTCTTCGGCGGAGGGATAGTCGCGCACATCACCTTTGCCAACCCGGTCTGCGGCGACCTCGGCGATGTGCTCGAAGAGTCTTGCCGCGCGGCGGAGGTGAACGTCCATCGCGGCGGCACATACCTCTGCATGGAGGGGCCCGCCTTCTCGACGAAAGCCGAGTCGCACGTCTACCGCTCGTGGGGGATGGACATTATCGGGATGACGAATTTGCAGGAGGCGAAGCTGGCGCGCGAGGCGGAAATCTGCTACGCCACGCTCGCGCTCGTCACAGACTACGACTGCTGGCACGAGACGCACGACGCCGTCTCGGTCGAGACCGTGGTCGAGTATCTCAACAAGAACGTCCGCAACGCACAGGTCATCATGCGCGAGGCCGTCAAGCGACTCTCCGCCGCCACCGCCGAACGCCCATGCGCCTGCGGCTCGGCACTCAAGAGCGCCATCTTCACGAAGCCCGAACTCTGGCCCGAGGCGACAACTAAGAAGCTCGAAGCCGTCATCAAAAAGTACCAGAAGCAGTGATGAGTGATGAGTGATAAGTGATGAGAGCTGAAAGAAACTCTTCTTGTTATCACTCATCACTTATCACTCATCACTAAATTCGAGGTGTATAAAATGAAGAGATCAATTCTTATGGCTTGCGGCGTTGCGTTGGTGATTTCGCTGATGGCCGTCGCGGGGCATGCACAGAGTGGGACAGTCGCGGGCGGGCCCGATCCTTCGGTCGTTAAAGACATCGACTCGGAAAAGAGCGCGAAGCACGAACTGGAAGTCGCACGCCACTACTTTAAGGGTAAGAAAGCCTACTTCGCGGCCTTCAAACGTTGCGAGGAACTGGCCGCCGGATACCCGGAATTCTCCCGGCTCGACGAGGTGCTCTACATTGCGGGCATGAGCAGTCTCTACCTGTCCGAGGGGAAGGGCAAGCAGTTGCCGCCGAAATCAACGCCCGAGAAGGCGCAGGAGTTCGCCCCGGAGAACATGCGAGCGGAGGCACGCGATTACCTGTCCCGCCTCGTCAAAGACTTTCCGCAGAGCGGCTTTCGCAAGGATGCCGAAGTGGCTTTAAGCAGTCTGGGCGATGCCGCAAAGCCTAAAGAAGATAAGCAGCAGTAGTCGCTCGGAAGCGACCGCGGACGGAATCGAAGCCCCTTTGCTTTAGCGGGTGCGTCTCGCGTGTAGCCTTCTGCCGGAAACTGAATTTTTGAATCCCACATCTCAGGAGAACTCATCAAGTGTCATTGCTGGTTGTCGGTTCGGTGGCGTTCGACGCGGTCGAGACGCCGTTCGGTAAGCGCGAGAGGATGTTGGGCGGCTCGGCCACGCACTTCGCGTTGTCGGCCAGTTTCTTCACGGACGTGAGAGTCGTCGGCGTCGTCGGCGAAGACTTTGGCGACGAAGAGATGGATGTGTTCCGTCGCCGCCAAATCAACACGGACGACCTTGAGCGAGTCGCCGAAGGCAAGACCTTCTTCTGGAGCGGGCGCTACGACTTCGACCTGAACACGGCGCACACGCTCGACACACAGCTCAACGTCTTCGCCGACTTCAAGCCGAAGCTCTCCCCGGATTCGATGAGCGCGCGCATGGTCTTCCTCGGCAACATCCAGCCGGAATTGCAGAGCGAGGTACGCGAGCAAGTGCAGGGAGCCGTGCTGGTCGCGCTCGACACGATGAACTACTGGATCACGACCGTCCCCGAGCAGGTCAAGACAGCCGTCGGCGCGGTCGATATCGTCATCATCAACGACGCCGAAGCTCGCCAGCTCTCCGGCGAGCCGAACCTTTTCAAGGCGGCGCGTAAAATCCTCTCGTGGGGCCCGCGCGCCCTCGTCGTCAAGCGCGGCGAGTACGGCGCGGCCATGTTCATGGCCGAGAGTTACTTCGCCATCCCCGCCTATCCGCTGGAGGCCGTCTTCGACCCGACGGGCGCGGGCGACACCTTCGCCGGGGGCTTCATGGGCTATCTCGCGAGCCACGAACACGCGGACGAAGCGACCATGCGCCGCGCGATCATCTTCGGTTCGGTGATGGCGTCATTCAACGTCGAGGAGTTCGGAACCGAGCGCGTCAGCCGCCTCACGCACGAAGAGATAAACCAGCGCTTCCACGACTTCAAGCAGATGACCCACTTCGAGGAAATTCCCTTCGAGCATGCTGCCGGGACGACTTCTTAAAAGGAGTGATGAGTGATAAGAGAAAACAGAAGCTTTTTCTTATCACTCATCACTTATCACTTATCACTTAATCCCTGTATAATCTTCCCGCCCTGCGCTTTTTAAGAATCAATTTAATCCAGGGGGACTTCCGATGTTCTGTCCTGTTTGCGAGGCCGAGTACGAGAGCGGCATCAAGACCTGCACGGACGACGGCACGGAGCTGGTCGAGCGTTTGACGCCGGAGAACACCGTCCACGACCACAGCGAGGCGCGCTTCGTTCCGCTGCACAACATGGGCGCGCCCGTCGAAGCCGAGATGGTCGCCGACATCCTGAAACAGAACGGGATACGCGTGGCCGTCCAGTCGGGCGGCGCGGACGCCTTCTCATCTCTGCTCTCGGCAACTTCGCCCGGCGCACTCGTCCTCGTTGACGAGCGCGACCTGGAACGCGCGCAAGAGCTTTACGACTCATTCTTCGGCGGCGACATCACGCCGCTCACAGGCTCGACCGACGAACAGGAAGATCAGAACGATGAACGATGAACGATGAACGATGAGCTGAAAGCAACTTGTCTGACAGTTCAGCGTTCAGCGTTCATCGTTCCAGTCGGGAGGATTTGTTGTGGCAGAGACAAATTCGGCGGCAATCGTGGTGTTGATGACGGCGGGGAGTCAGGAAGAGGCTTCGCGTCTGGCGGAGATGCTGGTCGGGGCGCATCTCGCGGCTTGCGTGCAGATCATGCCGCAGATGGAGTCGATCTACCGCTGGAAGGGCGAGGTGCATCGCGCGCCGGAGTTCCTTCTGCTGGCGAAGACGACCGCGGCCTGCTTCGACGAACTCGAACACGAGGTACGCGCTCTGCACACATACGACACGCCCGAGATCATCGCCCTGCCCGTCGCGCACGTCTCCATGCCCTATTTCGACTGGCTCGCCTCCAACGCCTTCCCGCCGCTCGTCTCGCGCCAGGTCGCCTCGGAGCGTGTCGCGTCCCCGACGCAATCAGAAGGATAAAAGAGAGTAGACAGTTGGCAGCGGGCAGTAAGTAGTAAGCGGAAATTAGTAAAGGGTCATCAGAGTTAAAGGCAGCCGGAGCGTTTGAAGCTCGGCTGCCTTTAGGTTTTTAAGACGGCCTACTGCCATCCGCCTCTGCTTACTATTCGTCAGTAATCGTAAGAGTCGGAACTCATGTTGCCCAGTGCGTCCTGGCTGCGGACGACGATGTCCACCACTTCCGAGGGCGAGTCTGTGAGGTGCAGAAGCCCGAAGTCTTCGGACGAAATGTTCTTCGCTTTGACCACGGCCTCTTTGAGCCAGCTCAGCATCCCGCCCCAGAACTCTGTGCCGAAGAGGATGACGGGGAAGTTCCTGATCTTACGCGTCTGGATGAGCGTCAGAGCCTCGAACAGCTCGTCGAGCGTGCCGTAGCCGCCGGGGAAGATAACGAAGGCGTTGCTGTACTTGACGAACATCGTCTTACGCACGAAGAAGTATTTGAACTTGATCGAGCGCGTCTGGTACGGATTCGGTGCTTGCTCAAACGGCAGCTCGATGTTGCATCCGATGGAGACGCCCGCTGCCTCGAAGGCCCCGCGGTTGGCGGCCTCCATGATGCCGGGGCCGCCGCCCGTGATGACGGAGTAGCCCGCGTGTGCAAGCAGCCCGGCTGTCTCCTGAGCCGCCGCGTAGAAAGGGTCTTCAGCAGGCGTACGCGCCGAACCGAAGATAGCCACACCGCGCGCGACCGTCGCCAACTCGTCGAAGCCTTCGACGAACTCGCCCAGGATGCGGAACACGCGCCACGTGTCCGTGTGCGTGAACTCGTCCGGTCGCGGTGTTTCGAGAAGCTGCTCGTCCTGCGTCGCCTGACGCACCGGCGATACTTCATCGTCCGTGTTTTTATTATCAGCCATAAAAGTAGAGGCTAGAGGCTGGAAGCTGGAGGCTGGAAAGGGCATGTTTTAAACTAGCCTCTAGCCTCTAACATCTAGCCTCTGTTTTTAGAATGCCATGATGTTGTAGCCGCAGTCCACGTGCAGCACTTCGCCGGTGATGCCGGAGGCGAGTGGGCTGAGGAGAAAGAGCGCGGCGTTGCCGACCTCTCTCGCCTCGACGTTGCGACGCAGGGGGGCGCGCTCGGCGTGGTGACGGAGCATCACATTCATGTTTCCGACGCCGCGCGCGGCGAGCGTGTTGATGGGGCCCGCGCTGAGTGCGTTGACACGTATGTTTTGCTTGCCGAGATCGGCGGCAAGGTAGCGCGTGCTCGCCTCAAGCGCGGCCTTCGCCACGCCCATCACGTTGTAGTTCGCCACGACCTTCTCCGCGCCGTAATAGGTCATCGAGACGATGCTCCCGCCCTCGGTCATCAGCGGAGCGGCGGCGCGTGAGAGTTCCGCGAGTGAATAAGCGGACACGTCGAGCGCCGTCAGGAACGCTTCGCGCGTCGTGGCGACGTAGTCGCCTTCGAGTGCTTCACGCGGCGCGAACGCAAGGCTGTGGACGAGGAAGTCGAGCCGCCCGAACTTCTCTCTGACGGCAGCGAAGGCCGACTCGACCTCTGCAGGGTTAGACACGTCGCACTGGACGAGGGGCGAGTCCGTCCCTTCCGTCAGACCTTCGACGTTCTCCCGCAGCCGCTCGTTCTGATATGAGAAGGCGAGGCGCGCGCCCGCGTCCAGACACGCACGCGCCGTCGCCCACGCAATCGAACGCTTGTTAGCCACGCCGAAGATGATTCCGCATCTGTTTTCAAGAAGCATTGAAGAGACCTCTGAAGGAACGATGAACACGGAACGATCAACGATGAACTGTTAAGACCTCTTGCCTTAAGTTCATCGTTCATCGTTCCGTGTTCATCGTTGTAGCTGTCACTGTTGGAAGCTATCAAGCTGCTGCTTGAGTTCCGCGGTGCGTACCTTCGTCACGCGCGCCAGGCAGAGGGACTCGATCATCGGGCGCATCGTGCCGCCTTTGAAGAAGGACGACTCGAACCCGCAGTTTGAGTCGCGGTACTTGATCCAGGCCAGCTCGGAATCTTTTAGCAGCGACTTCTCGTCTGCTTCGAGCTTGGCCGCGAGACGGCCATAGACCTTGTTCAGCTCGGCGTCGGCAGCCTGGTACTCGTGGTAAGCGCACGCGCTCGCTTCAGCCTGCGAGGGCTTCTCTTCGCAAGGTTGAATCTGCCGCTGCTTCTGAGTCGTAGCCCCCGCCAACGGCAGGGCAAGGAAGACGAGCAGCGCGGAAAGAATAATTCTTTTCATCTTCAAATCACGGATTCGGAATCGCTATGGCTTTAACTTCAGACTCAGGCGGCGGCGCTTGCGGCCTCGCCGTTGATGAGTCGTGCGTAGTCGCCGCTCTCGACCCAGCTCATGATTTCGGCGACGCGCCAGACGGGGAAGGGATGCGTCAATCCGGCATTGATGATATCGGCCCAGAAGCGGTCGAGCGCCTTCTCGTCGTAGTTCTTCTTGAAGTCGCGCCCCTGTTCGAGGAACTGCTCGTAGTCAACCCGCGAAGCAAACGTGCCGCCGCAGAGCTTCATCATCGTGCGCCCGATTACGTCCGGGTCTTGCGTGACCAGAAGCGCCGCACGGTCGCACGAAAGCTCTGCGCGTCGCGCCCAGGCGAGCAGCGCCGAACGCATCGTGATCGAGAGCAGTTGCGCGACCAGCCCGGCGATGGGCGCGGCGGCGAGAGCAGAGTTGGCGAGCAGTTCGATGAGTCGAGCCGCAGTGATGTAGAGCACGTGCTCGGCGTGTATGTGCCCGACCTCATGCGCGATGACGGCGAGCACCTCCTCGTCGTTGAGGCGCTCGATGAGCTGCGAGTGGAGCACGATGACCGGGTTCTTGACGCCGCCCGTGAAGGCGTTGACCGTCGGGTTCTGCTGCACGAATAGCTCGGGCATGTCCACGCCGAGCGTCGTGCAGGCGACCTGAAGCTTGGCGTAGAGGTCTGGGCACTGCTTCGGCGTGACCTTGACGGCGCTCGCCGTGAAGATGACGCGGATGGCCGACTCGCCCGTCACCTCAAGAAGCTTTTTGAGCGCGGTGTCGATGCCGGGGATGGTTTTAAGCGCGGCGAGCGCGCGGCTGTCGAGCGGGTGTATGTAGGAATACTTGTCGAGGTCTGCGAACTTCTTGTGCGGCTCGTTCGAGAGCGTCAGGCGGCAACGACCACACTTCGCCTGTCGGCCATCGGTACGCGTCTGGTTCAACTGCCCGCAGTAGCGGCAGCGTACAGTGTCGCCGCCATTCTCGTCCGGGACGATTTCCAAATCAGCCATCTTGTTTCCCCTTCGACAAAGAAAAATTACGGACTCTCCGCGAAGTCTCGTGCGCCGAGAAGCCCCTCCTCCGGCGCTGCAAGTATTGACGATTGCGAGACCCGTAGGCAAGCGGTGCGTGGCAACCGCCGCGGCGAACTGACTGCGCTACACGCGCCGCCTTCTCGCACTGTTCTATCGCGCTTTTCATCCGGGCTTCAATGTCTGAAGTGTCGCACTCCGGTGAAGACCATCGAGAGGTTGTGTTCGTCGGCGGCGGCAATCACTTCCGCGTCACGGATGGAGCCGCCCGGTTGGATGACGGCGGTGATGCCGTGACGTGCAGCCTCGTCTATCCCGTCGCGAAAAGGAAAGAAGGCGTCTGATGCGAGCACGGAGCCTGCGACGGGTAACTGCGCGCGCTGTGCTCCGAGGCGAACCGAATCGACGCGCGACATCTGCCCCGCGCCGACGCCGACGGTCTGACCGGCACGCGCGTAGACGATTGCATTCGACTTCGTATGCTTGCAGACCGTCCACGCGAACAGAAGCGCCTCCGTTTCCTCTTCGGTCGGCGCGCGCCGCGTGACGACCTTCAGGTCTTCGCGCCGGAGCCTGTGCGTGTCGCGCGTCTGGACGAGCACGCCGCCCGTGATGCGTTTGAAGTCTAAGCCTTCGGGCGGCAGGGCTTCGCCCGCGCGCAGGATACGCAGATTCTTCTTTGCTTTCAGAAGCTCGATTGCCGCCGCGTCGAAGTCGGGCGCGATGACGACCTCTGTAAAAATCTCTGTGACGGCGCGCGCCGTCGCTTCGTCAACCGCGCGATTGAAGGCGACGACGCCGCCGAAGGCCGAGACCGGATCGGTTGCGAGCGCGCGTCGGTATGCCTCTTCGAGCGACGCTCCCGTCCCGACGCCCGAAGGGTTCATGTGCTTGATAACGGCGCACGTCGTCTCGTCGAAGTCGCACACGAGCTGCCACGCCGCGTCCGCGTCAACATAGTTATTGAACGACATCTCCTTGCCGCCAAGCAGTTCGGCCTGCGCGACGCCCGCGCCATCGCTGGCGTCGTAGAGGGCGGCATCCTGATGAGGGTTTTCGCCGTAGCGCAAATCAGCAATCTTCCTGAGCTTCAGGTCGAAGGCGGGCCACAGTGCGTTGGGCTGCGTTTCGCTGGCGACCATCTCATCCAACATGGTGAATGCTTCAGCGACTTTCTGTGCCAAACCTTCCGGCAAGGCGTTAGCGCCGAGGTAGTTGGAGATGAATGAGTCATAGACGCTGGTGCGCCAGAAAGCTGTTCGGGCCAGCTCGGCGCGGGTGGAGAGAGATAAAGAGCCGCGAGTGTGGCTCAACTCTTCGAGCAGCTTTGAGTACATGCCGGGCGAGGTGACGACGGCCACGTCGTTGAAGTTCTTCGCCGCGGAGCGAACCATTGCGGGGCCGCCGATGTCGATCTGCTCGACGGCCTCTGCGAGAGTGACGCCTTCACGTGCGACGGTCTGCTCGAAGGGATAGAGGTTAACGACGACCATGTCGATGGGGCCGATGGCGTGCTCTTCGAGGGCGCGTGCGTGCTCGGGGTTGTCGCGGACGGCGAGGATGCCGCCGTGTATGCGCGGGTGAAGCGTCTTGACGCGGCCGTCCAGCATCTCCGGGAAGCCGGTCACGTCCGACACGTCGCGCACCTCAACCCCGGCCTCGCGTAGAGCCTTCGCAGTGCCGCCGGTGCTGAGTATCTCGACGCCGAAGCTTTGCAACGCGCGCGCAAAATCGACAAGACCCGTCTTGTCCGAGACGCTCAACAGCGCACGGCGGACGCGCCTGAGTCCTTCTGGATTATGTTCACTCATAAGACTCCGTTGAAAATTGTTTGAAGTACAGAAGACGGATTCTAACTTGTCACACATCACTCGTCACACATCACTCGTCACTCGTCACTCATCACTTGTCACTCATCACTTGTCACCGCTCTTATTCTCATATCCTTCACGCAACTGGCGTACGCGGAGCTTGCGTTCGCGCTGTGCGCCGAGTCCCACGTCGATGCGGTGAAAGCCAGGCTCCTGTCCCGCGGCGCTGGCGTGGTAGCCGATGACGTACTGGCTCTCTAAGTCTTCGGCAATGGCCCGGTAGATCGGGCGCAGGTCATGCTCGGCGCGTGGGTCGAGTGAGGAGCGCGCGTCGCCGACGACGAAGAGTTGGCCGCCGGTCTTCTCCGCCAATTCCTTGAACCCCTTGGATGGGCGACGCGCAGACAGGTGTCCGTCGCGCGGCTCAAAGAGTGGGATGTGAATAACGTAGAAGGAAACGCTCGACGCGCGCGCCTCTGCGATGACGTTGGCGGGTGGCGTGTCGCTGGCCGTGTCGAGGCCGTCGCTGAAGAGGACGACGATGCGGCGCTCGCCGTGTTGCTGACCTTCGGGGCGGAAAGCGCGGACGGCGGCGAGCGCGGCGTCGAAGATGGCTGTGCGCCGGTCGGGGAGAGCGGCGACTTGAAAGGCAGCGGGCGCGCGTCGGAGGTCGCCGGTAAAGGGGAGCGTCAGCTCTGGACGTTCGCGGAACTGCATCACGGCGACGCTTGAGCGCTCGCCGAAGTGCGAGAAGAGTGCGAGCGCGGTCTCGCGTTGTTGCGTGATGATGTCGCGCGTGCTGCCCGAAGCATCCAGCAGAAAGAGGAGTGAGACGCGCTCAGTGCCCGCGGCAAAGTAGCCGGTCTCGACGAGCCTGCCGTTGTCACGCACCTGAAAATCGTTCCGTGTGAGACCGTGGACGCGACGGCCATGGCCGTCCGTGACGAAGACAGGGACGACGACCAAATCCGTCCGGACGCGAACTACCTCCTCAGAAGGGTCTGGCTGCTCCTCTTGAGCGAAGGCGGTGCGGTTGCAGATGAGTAGTTGAAACGTAAAGGTCAGAGTGAAGAGTAAGACTATGCGGCATCGACGGGATGTGCGGAGCCGTCGCAGAGGAGGAGTTGGAGGGAGATTCATGCCGCCCGTCTAAAACAGGAAGCGCCCCAGGAAGAGGATTCCTATGATGAAGGCGAGCGTGATGATGATGATCTTGATGAGAGTCACAGCCGATTCCTCTGGAGTGCTAAGTGCCCGCGCCTTGTTCGAGACTGGCATTTTATCGGCGCAGCGAGCGACCTGTCAACGTGCAATTGTTTCGGCGAAACGGGTTCCGATGTGCATATTCCATAGAAAGTACGCTGAAGGTGTGCCGCGGGTTCCGTCCGGCGCGCATCGAGGCATGCGCTTCGGGGCCACGCCGGCCGCTACTTCTCAAGCAAGCTCGAAGCTTGAATAAATAAATCCGGCGACGCGAGCTTGCATGACGGCAGCGAACGAAATTTTGTTGACCGTTGAGGCGCGTCGAACCGAGTCGCACATGCTTCAAGCTCAACGTAATGCGCGGAGTGTGTTTTAATGCCATCTGCCGGTGAGCGGTATGGGAGTGGCCTGCCACAATGTTTAAGCACCAACGAAACAAACGATGGTCGGAAGGGGAAGGCGAAGGTCGGCGTGTGCCTGTTCTCATATGGCGTGTGCCTGTTCTCTTATGTTTGAGTGTGGTGCTTCTCTTATTCTTCTGCGTTGGGAACGCCGCATCCGCGCAGTCGCTGGAGGTGAGGATTAAGGTCGAGCCGGGAAGCCTGTCTCGCGTCCATGTCGAGGGACGGAAAGAGGGCGGCGCGATTGCGTGGTCGTTCCGAAACTTCTACGCGAGCGCAAGCGGACTCGCCGAACGAATCGAAAACTTCTCACTATTCGATGAGAGCGGCGCTGAAGTCGCGTCAAAAAAACTCGCGCCGGGAGAGTTCACCGCTGCGAAGGCCGCCGCGCGCTTCTCCTATGAACTCAAACTCGACCCGCCGACTTTCGTGTCCGACTCTTCGCACGTCTCCTGGTTGACGGCAGACCGCGGCCTCCTGATGCTCGGCGACCTCCTGCCCTCGCCGCTCACGACCGCTAGAGTAGAACTGCTTCTCCCCACGGGCTGGAAAGTTTCGACTGGTGAGGCAGGCAGCACCGCAGGGACGTTCGACATCGCCGATGCCGAACGCGCGATCTTCGCCGTCGGACGGGACTTGAGGGAGCGGCGTGGGCGCGTTGCAGGGATGACGTTCACACTCGTGACCGCGGGCGACTGGGCTTTCTCCGACGCCGAGGCTGAAGATTCGGCTGAAGAGATTCTCAAAGTTCATCAAGAGACTGTGGGCGGCATGCCGCGTCAGCGTTCGATGCTCATGCTGTTTCCTCTACCGCAAACGGCTGCGGCGGGAAACCTTTGGAGCGCAGAGACGCGTGGGGCGACGGTCGTGCTCGTCTCGGGCCGTCTTCCCTCAAAACTGGCGGCGAAGGCGCAGCTCGAAGGCTCTCTGACACACGAGCTGTTTCATCTCTGGGTTCCGAATGGGCTTGCGCTGGAAGGTGAGTACGACTGGTTCTACGAGGGATTTACGAACTACATGGCGCTGCGCGCGGGGATGCTGCGAGGGCAGTTGACCTTCCAGGATTACCTGAATGCGCTTGGTCGTGAGTACGATTCTTACAGGGCGGCAAGGGGCGCGAAAGAAGTGTCGCTCGTCGAGGCTTCGCAACGCCGCTGGACTGGAAGCACCTCGCTCGTCTATCACAAAGGGATGCTCGTCGCCTTCTTCTACGATCTCGCACTCATGCGCCAGACGGGGGGCAAGAACTCTTTGAGCGCAGTCTATCGCGAACTATTTCGCCGCTACGCGCGCGGAGAAAAATCCGTGGACGGTAATCGCGCCGTGATAGAAAGCCTCGGCGGGATGCCCGGCATGCGCGGTTTCGTCGAGCGTTATGTCGAAGCAAGCACTGAGATCACCCTCACCCCTTTCATCGAAACGTTCGGCTTGAGGGTCGAGCCGGGCGGCGCACGCACGCACGTCGGTTTAGCCGATTCGCTCGACTCGTCGCAGCGGGAGTTACTTCGCAAGTTAGGTTACAATGAGAGTCAGGACGCCGAGGCACGAAAGCTTCATGAGCGTCTGAAAAAACGCTCGTCACCCTGACTCTCCGAAGCCATGCGATGTGCGAGGGCGCTAAGTCGATGTCGCTTCTACTCCATCAATTAGTACAACCCGAAAACGACAAACCAGAAATGAAGTTGATAAAGATAGCTTCAACCATCCTCATCTTGTGTTTCGCCTGCTCCTGCTCGACGCTCGCAGGGAAAGAAGAAACAGCCGTCGTTATTGCGCGCAGGGCGCAGGTCAGGAGTTCGACCGCAGTGGTCGCCGCCGATTTGAAAGAGGTGGTGCGCGGCGACGATCTGGACGTAATGGATTCGGTCACGGTGCCTGACACAGGTGAGCGCTGGCTGCACGTTCGCACGCGCGACACGGAGCCAGTCGAAGGATGGATCGAAGCGCGCAATGTCATCTCGCATGAGATGGTCGAGCGTTCTCGACAACTGTCCCGCGAGGACGAAGGCGTCCCGGCGCAGGCATCCGGACAACTCCGCGCCAGTACCAACATTCGCTTCTCGCCGGATCGCAATGGGAACGACAACATCCTGATGAAGCTTGAAAGCGGCTCGCGCTTCGACATCGTCGGCTGGAAGCGTATCCCGAGGCCGAAGACGCTCGACACTACCGAAAGCGATGACACGCCCAAGGCCGGCGCTGCGGAGCAGGGGACGGCAAGGCGTAAGAAAGACAGAGGGGAAAAGGACGAGCAGAAAGAGCCGGAAGAGGTTGACGAACTCTGGTATAAGGTGCGCCTCCCACAGTCGATTTCACCCGCCCCGGCCGGATGGGTTTTCGGAAAACAGGTAGAGTTGACAGTCCCAAGCGACATAATTTTCTACAGGACAGGTCGGGAGTTCGTCGCCTGGCAGAGGCTCGACGGTGATGATTCGGGAGGGCAGCAGGCGGGAGTTAAGGACAATGACACCGCGAAAGAGACGCGCCCCGGCAGTTGGGTGATCCTGGAGAAGAGCAGTGCCAGTGACGCGAACGGCCCCGACTCGCCCGACTTCGACCGCATCTATGTTCTGGGCTACGACAAAGACAGGCAGGAGCACTACACCGCTTACAGGAGCCCCGATCTGAAGGGACTTCTTCCACTTCGCGTCGAGGGGAAGGGTGATACGAAAACCTTTACGATCAGCTTACAAAGTGAAGGGCAGTTGAAGGAGGCCAAATTTAAAGCCTACATCAACGAGCGTGGACTGCTGAAGGTTGAGTCCATCACTGAGCTGCCCAAAAACAACAAAACTCGCTGAGGTGGAGGTGAAAATTCAATTTCGCGGCATCGAGATTTGCCTCATTGGCACGCGCTGAAATTTTTACCTTGGGCAGTTGACAAACAAAATGGAATCCCTATAATGCCTCCTTGCCTTAAACCAAGGCGGTTGACAGCCAGATCATTTAGAGCGCGTTTAATGAGCCGCTTCTTTTTCAAGCCTTTTGTGAAAGAGAGCGGCTGTTTCATCGGCCAAAAGCCGACGCTCCTGTTCATCTCAAAAGCATGTGCAAAGACACCTTGACCGGTGCATCCAATGCCTTCAGCGTTTGAGCCGTAGTGAAGCAACGCAAGGCTGCAAAGCATGCTTAAATGTTACGCGCTTGACAAAGAGAATGACTTGAGCTAAAGTCACCGTTTCCTTGAGACGACAAAACGTCGACTGAGGGGCAACCGGAACGAATCCGAAGCATCAAAGTCAGGATTCGCTAAGGAAGAAGCGATCTTTGAAAACTAGATAGAGCGTGTCCCAAGAGATGACCTTTGAGAGCGACGCTGAGCGATAAAGCTCGCGTACTCAAAACTCGAAAGAGTCATCAATCGGATACATTAACCAGTATCGATGATGTTCCAGAGATACAAACGAGAGTTTGATCCTGGCTCAGAATCAACGCTGGCGGCGTGCCTCAGACATGCAAGTCGAACGCGAAAGGCCCCTTCGGGGGCCGAGTAGAGTGGCGCACGGGTGAGTAACACGTAGGTAATCTACCTCTGGGTGGGGAATAACAGCCGGAAACGGCTGCTAATACCGCATAATGCAGCGGCACCACATGGTGACAGTTGTTAAAGCGGGGGATCGTAAGACCTCGCGCCTAGAGAGGAGCCTGCGGCAGATTAGCTAGTTGGTAGGGTAACGGCCTACCAAGGCTTCGATCTGTAGCCGGCCTGAGAGGGCGGACGGCCACACTGGCACTGACATACGGGCCAGACTCCTACGGGAGGCAGCAGTCGGGAATTTTGGGCAATGGGCGAAAGCCTGACCCAGCAACGCCGCGTGAAGGATGAAGCTTCTCGGAGTGTAAACTTCATAAGAATGGGACGAATAAACATGGGTTAATACTCCATGTGATGACGGTACCATTTGTAAGCTCCGGCTAACTCCGTGCCAGCAGCCGCGGTAATACGGGGGGAGCAAGCGTTGTTCGGATTTACTGGGCGTAAAGGGCGCGTAGGCGG
>JAVRON010000135.1:0-16869 GCA_032162705.1 Acidobacteriota bacterium | reverse complement strand
TCAATCTCGAACGTGCAGCCGCGCGTCGTCTTCAAGTCAACCAGCTCCCAGTCGTCTTCGAGCGTGCCCTTGCGGTCAACGACGAGATAGGAGTACCACTCGCCGGTCGAGAAGGGCGGCGTGTGCCATGTGCCGCGATAGTAGGCGTAAGGCAGAAGCCCTTCGACGAGAAAGGCTGCGACCTTGTCTGCGTCGGGCGCGTCCTGTCCGTTCGGCGGCGCGACGCAGATGATGGCCTGCGACGCGGCGAGCGGCGAGAAGACCTGCATCGTGTGTCGATGTCGCGCCATGAAGTCGAACCGGAAGGGGCGCGCTTCCGTCGTCGCGCCCGTGATGCTCGGCACGCCCATGCCGATATCAACGTCCACCGAGCCACGCCGGTCGATCACGATACCATAGGGCGCGAACGCCTCGCGCGTCATCTTCTGGACTTGGAGGCGGATGACGTTCATAGCAAACAGTAGACAGTAGTCAGTAGTCAGTAGTCAGTAGAAAAACCTTCGTTAATTGACTCGTCCGAGTGTCATCTTCAAGGTCAGCAGAGCGAAGCCTACTGTCTACTGTCTACTGTCTACTTCACCGATCTATCTCCCCGAGCACGATGTCGAGCGTGCCGATGATGGCGACCACGTCGGCGACGAGGTGGCCGATGCACATCTGCCGCAGCGCCTGAAGGTTGATGAGGCACGGCGGGCGCACGCGGACGCGGTACGGGCGGCTCGTGCCGTCCGAGACGAGATAGCAGCCGATCTCGCCTTTGGGCCCCTCAATCGAATGGTAGTAGTCGCCGACGGGCGGCTTGATGACCTTCGGGATTTTGGCGTTGACGGGGCCGCCCGGCATCTGCCGCAGCGCCTGCTGAACGATGCGGCGCGACTGGCGCATCTCTTCGAGCCGGACGAGGTAGCGGTCATACGTGTCGCCGTTCTCGCCCACGGGCACTTCAAAGTCGAGTTCGGCGTAGGCCGCGTATGGACGGCTCTTGCGTATGTCCCACGCGACGCCGGAGCCGCGCAAGGCCGGCCCCGAAAGCCCGATAGCGATGGCGTCTTCAGCCGTGATGACGCCGACGCCGACCGTGCGACCGAGCCAGATGCGGTTCTCCGACAGAAGCGTCTCGTACTCATCAAGGCGCTTCGGGAAGTTATCGACGAAGCGCTGCACGTCCTCCGCGAATCCTTCGTAAGTGTCGCTCGGCATCCCGCCGATGCGCCACGCGTGGCAGGTCAGGCGCGCGCCGAACTGAAGCTCGAAAATCTTCAGAATCTCTTCGCGCTCGCGCAAGGCCCACAGCAGCACCGTGAACGCGCCGATGTCGAGGCCGTGCGTGGCGAGCCAGAGCAGGTGTGAAGAGATGCGGTTCAGCTCCGTCAGGATCACGCGGATGTAGTGCGCGCGCGGAGGGACTTCGAGCGAGAGCATCTGCTCGACCGTCTCGACCCAGACAAGGCCGTTCGAGACCGCCGCGATGTAGTCGAGCCTGTCCCAATAGGGCGCGATCATCGGGTAGAGACGATTCTCCGCGATCTTCTCCATCCCTCGATGCAGGAAGCCTATGTCGCAGTCGAGGTCGATGACGGTCTCGCCGTCGAGCCGCAGGACGACCCGCAGCACCCCGTGAGTCGAAGGGTGCTGCGGCCCCATGTTCAAGACCATCTCGGGGTTGTCGAGCAGCGTCTCCTGCGTTGTCGCGACTTCTACTTGATGCATAATTTCGAGTAGTCAGTAGTCAGTAGTCAGTAGTCAGTAGTCAGTAGAAAAACTTTCGTTATCGAATCGTCAGGATGAAAGCGCAACGCCCATCACGCGGAGCGCGACTGACTACTGACTACTGACTACTTCTTTCTTGAATGCTCCCGTGACAGTGCCCGTCTGCAACACGAGCGCGATCTCTGAGACTTCGCCGCGCTTACGCTTGCCTATCAGGTCAAAGAGGATGGCGGAGGCGGCGCTGTCGCGGTTCCAGACGTTGCGTGGACTCATGCTCTGGCCCAAGCTGAACCCGGCGGCCTCGGCGGCTGCCGTGCCGTCAAAGACCTTGACTTCGTATTTGGCGGCGAGGTCTTTCGGGTGCATCGGGTGTTACTTGTGCTCCTTCGGCAGCGGGTCGCGCCCGTCGCGGAAGAGTTCGCGTATGCGCCGCTCGTCGGGCGTCTGCAAAACTTCGAGTCCGTAGGCGCGGCGCTGTGCTAACTGTTCGCGCTGCACATCGGTGAACTCCGGCAGGTGGCGCGCAGTCCACTGGTTCTCCATGAACTCCAGCGGGTAGTCTTTCCTGAGTGGGTGGCCGTCCCAATCCTTCGGCAGCAACAAACGCCGCAAGTCCGGGTGATTTTTAAACACGACGCCGAACAGGTCGTAGACCTCTCGCTCCATCCAGTTGGCCGTAGGCCAGACGCCCGTGACGCTCTCAATGCCGTCAACATTCGCCGCGGCCTTCAGACGCACGCGCTCGTTCCGGCGGATGGAGTAGAGATTATAGACGACCTCGAAGGGCGCTTCGTCGCGCTCGGGCCAGTGGACGCAGGTCAGGTCGCTCAGGTAGTCGAAGGGCACTTCCGTATCATCGCGGAGCGACTGGCAGACTTCCCTGATGGAGTCGGCGCGGACGTGAACCGAGAGTTGGCCGACGAAGACGAACGCGCCCTCGACGGCGTCGCCGAAACGCTCGCGCAGGCGTTTGACGAGCGGGTGATCTGAGGCATCGACGGGCTTGGGCCCTTCGTCCTTCTTCTTGACCGGAGGCTTAGGGACGCCGGCCCCGCCCGCGACCGGCGGCGCAGGCTTCGCCGCGCCGGTAGTCGGAGTCGTCGCGCCAGCCGCACTCGCGGGTGCTTTCGACGCGGCGGCCTCCTTCAAGGCAGCGGCGCGCGCCTTCGCCTCTGCGATCTTTGCGGCGCGTTCGAGGTCTGCCTGCGAAGGACTCTTCGTCGGGTCTCCGACTTCGGGCGACTTGCCTCCGGGGGGCCTTGGCGACGTTGCTTCCAAGCCCTCGGCGCTTGCAGACTCGGCTGCTGCTTCGGCGGCTGCCGCCTTCTTCGCCTTCGCTTCGGCGATGGTGCGTTCGAGGCGTGCTTTCTTCTCTTCGGGCGTCTCGTCGGCGGGTAGGGCATTCGCCCGTGCGGGCTTCTTGGGAGGGGTCGGCGGTTTCTCTTCTTGGCCGGACGCGGCGGGGACGGTCGTGCCGGAGGTCGAGCTGCCGGAAGGAGCTTTGCCCGTCAGCGCGGCCTGGCTCTCGGGCGTCGGCGCAGGGGCGTCTGTGTCCGTGGGCAGAGGGAGCGAGCCAGCGTCGGAGGCGGCGTGGGCAGAGCCTGCGGCCTTGTCGTCCCTCTGCGTTGGCGGGACTGACTCGGGCGCGCGGCGTGCTTCGTCGCCTTCAGACGTTTTTGTGTCGCCGGATTCCGGAGGGAGGTTTTTGGATTCGTCCGTCATCTCGTGTTGAGATTCGACTCACGGGTCGGGACGTTTTCGGAAACTTCGCCGCCCCTGCTCGCTGATGATGGCTGCTTATTAAACTTGCCGGGTACTCAAAACAGAAAAGCTTTACAAAAGGCGTGTACGAGCGCGTTTGTAACACGCGGTTTGCGCGCATGTCAACAAACTTCCACGCGCACGATTCTTCTCCTCGCCGCAGGCAATCCGGGCGGGCGCGTCGCGCATCCAAGTCCTTGCACGGCTTGACGATGCGCGACACGCGAAAGTAACATGGGGCTTTGTTTGAGAGCGCCCGGCGCACACTTGTTTGAGAGGAAGAAGAAATGAAGCAAGGAATTCATCCCGATTACCACGAGATCACAGTCCACTGCGCCTGTGGCAGCGACTTCCAGACACGCTCGACGAAGAAGGGCGACCTCCACGTCGAAATCTGCTCGGAGTGCCACCCGTTCTTCACGGGCAAGCAGAAGCTCATTGATACCGCCGGACGCGTTGACCGTTTCAACAAGCGCTATGGCAAGAAGACGGAAACGCCCGCGACGACCGAAGGCGCTAACGCCTGAGCGAGACCACGGCAGCGCAAATGAAACCAATTAAACGCCGCCAGTATTAGCTACCGACAACCCGGACGCCGACTGTTCGCGCCCGCGGCCCGAAGTCTTTCTCCCGTCTGATGAGGACGCATGAAAGAGGAGCCGCACCGAACGTCGGCGTTTTACTTTGAAGTAGACAGTAGTCAGTAGTCTCCGCTTGATGAGCGTTGACGCTGACACCCTGACGATTCACTGACGATGGTTTTTCTACTGTCTACTGACTACTGTCTACTGTCTACTGACTACTGTCTATCCGAAAGGATTTACCATGAGCGCCAGCGAAAAAGACCTTATTATCGGCGGCCAGGCCGTCATCGAGGGTGTGATGATGCGGACGCCCGGCGCGTATGCCGTCGCGGTGCGCCGCCCCGACGGGACGATCACGCACACGGGCGCGAGCATGCCGAAGTTGAGCGAGAAGTACCCGGTGCTTCGGCTTCCAGTGGTGCGCGGAGCAGCCGTGCTCATCCAGTCGATGGCGCTCGGCATTAAGGCGCTGAACTACTCTGCCGCCGAAGCCTTCAACGAACCATTGGAGGCACGTGAGACTGCCGTCGCGCTTACGCCCGCGATGGTCGAGGGCGAGGGCGACTTCGCGGGAATCACCGGAGGCGTGCCCGGCCTCTTCCCTGTCCCGACGAAGAAGCGGCCCGAGGATGAGTTGAAGGGCGGCTCGGCTGCGGCCTTCGGCTCGATAGCCTTTGCGATGCTCTTCAACGTCCTGCTCTTCGTCGTCGCGCCGCTCGTGCTCACCAACGCGCTCTTCATCAGCATGGGCTGGGCCGACCGGCAGGCGACCGACGCGGCGAGCGCTCAACAGGTTCAGACGACGACAACCAACGAGAGCACGCAACAGCCGTCCGCCGCAGCCAACGGAGCGCAGGCGGGTGGCGAGACGTGGTATGCGAAGACCTACAACAAGGCGCGCGGCTATCTGCGTCCCGTCAAGCCGAACGTCACGTTCAATCTAATCGACGGCCTCATCCGCATGACCATCTTCATCTCGATGATCTTCAGCTTCTCGCTGGCGAAAGACATCCGGCGCGTCTTCGAGTATCACGGAGCCGAACACAAGACGGTCTTCACGTGGGAAGCGGGTCTGCCCCTGACGGTCGAGAACGCGCGCCCGCAGCCGCGGCAGCACCCGCGCTGCGGGACGAGCTTCCTGATGGTCGTGATGCTCGTCTCCATCGTGCTCTTCTCGGTCGTCGCCTTTAGCTCGTTCGCATACAACATCGCCGTACGCATCGCGCTCATCCCCGTCATCGCGGGCTTGAGCTACGAGATCATCCGGCTCTCGGCGAAGAAGGAGGGCGGCCTCGTCTTCAAGCTCATCACGCGCCCCGGCGTCTGGCTCCAAAACATCACGACGAAAGAGCCGGACGACTTGCAGCTCGAAGTCGCCATCGTCGCGCTCAAAGAATCTTTGAAGCTTGAGCCGAAGCCTGAAGAAGCTGCGTTGGCCCCACTGTCGTAAGAGGCCGCAAGCCCGACCGTGAGGGAGGGCGTTTAGTTTTCATGATGTGTCTGATGGTGGCTGCTAAGCCCTCCCTCACGGTCGGGCTTCCGCCACTACATAGCTTGGGAAGTTTATGTTAGAGAAACTCGAACAGATCGAAGCGCGCTACGAGGCACTGGCCGCGGAGCTTTCCACGCCCGAGGTCTATACAGACCAGGCGAGCTACGGCAAGTTGAGCAAGCAGCATCGCTCGCTCGGCGAGATGGTCTCGAAGTATCGCGAGTGGAAACAGCTTAAGTCGGAACTCTCGGGCGCGAAGGAACTCCTCGACTCGTCAGACGATGAGGAGATGCGCGAGATGGCACGCGCCGAGATGACGACGCTCGAAGAGCGTTTGCAGAAGACGGAAGAAGATTTGCGCGTGCTGCTTCTGCCGCGCGACCCGAACGACGAGAAAAACGTCATCCTCGAAATCCGCGCCGGGACGGGCGGCGACGAAGCGACGCTCTTCGCCGCCGAGATGCTCAGGATGTACGGGCGCTACGCCGAGCGGCAGGGTTGGCGAATGGAAATCCTCGACCAGTCCGAGTCCGGCATCGGCGGACTCAAAGAGGCCATCGCCATGATCGAGGGCGACAAGGTCTACTCGAAGCTCAAACACGAGTCGGGCGTTCACCGCGTCCAGCGCGTGCCGCAGACCGAGACGAGCGGGCGCATACACACCTCCGCTATCACCATCGCCGTGCTGCCCGAGGCCGAAGAGGTCGATGTGAAGATCAACCCGAACGACCTGCGCATCGACACTTTCTGCTCCTCGGGGCCCGGCGGCCAGTCGGTCAACACAACCTACTCGGCGGTGCGCATCACGCACATGCCGACGGGCGTCGTCGTCTCGATGCAGGACGAGAAGTCGCAGATCAAGAACCGCGAGAAGGCCATGCGTGTGCTGCGCGCGCGCCTCCAGGAACTCGAAGAGCGCAAACAGCACGAGGCGCAGGCTTCGGAGCGACGCTCGATGGTCGGCAGCGGCGACCGCTCCGAAAAGATTCGCACCTACAACTTCAAAGAGAACCGCGTCTCCGACCACCGCATCGGCCTCACCATCCACCAGCTCAACCTCGTCATGGAAGGCGCGCTCGACGAGATCATCAACGCCCTCGTCACGCACTATCAGGCCGAAAAGCTCAAGGCCGAAACCGTCGCTGCTTAGACAAGGGCAGTGTCGAATGGCGTTTGACAGGTGACGAGTTAAAGAGCTTGTCTTTGCTCGTCTCTCACACCGGCACGATCTGCATCCTCGCCCCTCACCTGATGTGTGCCCTCGACGCGCCGAACCTGCGCCCTGTCTGGATTGCTTCCGACAACTGTGGTATTACTCGCTTCGAGCTTCGCTCCGACGGTTTCGTCCGCGTGTCAGCACTCAACGATACGCGCCATCTCACCGGAGTTTAAAGGCGTGTCACAAACAAGACCCTGCAAGCATTGCGGTCACAGCTTCCACATCTCAAAGCAACTCTGCCCGCACTGCGCCCGCCCGGCGCTCTACGGTAACGTCTTCGCTGCGGAAGACCCGGACGAAATCGCTGCTCTGCAACAGCGTTATGTTGAGGCCAAGCGTGCGGCGCAGTCGCGCGGCGCGGGAGCCTTGCGGGTAGTCGAAAGCTTCGAGGCCGAGATAGCAACTACGCGCGCCGTCATCGCGCGTCCCACGGGTGAGTTTCAGCGACTCTCCACGAGCGACAACGAGGGTTACGCGTCATTTTACGGGTTGGTCGAAGCCGAGGTGAGATTTCCTTCGGGAGATAAGTGGGATGCCCTCCGCCCGCTGGCTGACGAGGCGCTCTTCCCTCACTACAAAGACAAAATCCGTTTCGCGGCGCTCACACTCGACGGCCTCGGGCTGCCAAGCTTCGGCGAGTGCTTCCTTGTACTGCGGACGGATATGATCGCGCACCGCGCCTCGGTTTACGAGGAAAATTCCGTCAAGTTCTTCTCAAAACATTTCAAGCCGGGACTCAACGAGGTAATCCGCTTGCCGCGCGGCTACCGCGCGACGTGGGACGAGCGCGGTACGCTGTGCGTCGCTAAGCTCGCCGACAGGATTGACGATGCCACGCCGCCCGGCGCATACTCTGGCCTCCTGCTCCGGCAGGGCTTAACGTCCGAAGACGATGATTTTGTAGAGGTGCACGTCTGGGGGCCCATGACGATTCGGACGATAGAGCGTGTCATTTTCAACAATCCCACAAACCGCACCGCACGCGAACTTACCAACCGGGCGAACAAGCAACGAATGGCAAAATTCGGCGTGACGTTAGGGTGAAGCGATGGACGCCATGATCTCCGGTCGAGCCGGAGTGGCATTACTGGTTGAAGGACAGGTCTTTTCGTCATTCGACGTGGAAGACCCCGCCACACTTCTGCCCCGTCGCCCCGCGGACTTACGCCTGCTCTTCGGCGAAGCCCCGGACATCGAATTCTTTGAGGACGTGAATCACGCCGAGGCCGCTCGACACCTCGAACGCGCCTTCAACTGCGCCTCCGCGCTCGACCTCGCCCTTATCCTCTTCGACCCCGAACTGACCGACGACCTGCGCGACGACACGGCGGACGAGCTGGAGCGCCTGCTGTCCGACCCTACGGTCGCCGACTACCTCGAAAACGTTCTATACGGCAGGCCGCTGCCCGCCGCCACCGACCTCGCTGGCGCGCAGGCGCGCTGCAAAGGCGGTCGCTTGCCGAAGCTCTCGGCCACGCTCCAAATCCTCGAAGGCTACCAGCCCGCTATCCGCGCCGTCCGTGCGGCGTGGGACGATCTTCCGGCGCAACTCTTCGGCGGCGACGAACAGAAGGCCGAGTTTCAGCACGTGGCCGTCCACGCAGGACTCTTCCGCCAACTCGCCATCGAGTCAGCAGCGCATGGAGCGGGGGTTGGGCAGATTCTTCTCAGGTCATTGCTTAATCCTGTCATCACAACTCTAAAGAACCATCGAGAAATTTTGGGACAGTGGATTAACCCATTTCGTCGGCTCGATGTCACACTCGATATGAGACGTGAAGCAGACGAATATCTGGGTCAAGAATCACGAACTCGAAGAGGCCGCCGAGGGAAACGTAAGAGCATAGATCGTGAGGCCGTACTGAAGAACGTCCGAAGCCAAAAAGCTCGCATCGTCGAAGCAATGCAACGGTTCGACCTCGAACGCGCCCGCAAAATTGTTGGTGAATTAGTATCCTATCAGCTTGAGAACGGTGAACCTATCCACGCAGTAAAGTCTTTGTGTGATCTTGCCATCGAAGCAAAAGCCCTTGGAATTCATTCTCTTCAACTTGATCTAACCGAACGGGCCATCCAAATAGCTCCCGACGATGGCTGGTCTTGGGCGCAATACGCCGACGCTCTCTTGAAATTACAAAGACCTACTGAAGCCTTAAAGGCTTATGAGCAGGCGGAATCTTTCGGAACTGGAGTTGTAGCGAAGAACGGGCGAGCCGAAACATTGCGCTCACTCGGTCGGCTGCCAGAGGCGCTAGCCGCTTATGACGACGCTGTCTCTGAACACCCGGAAAGTGTTGTTGCGAAGCGTGGACGCGCCGAAGCGCTAAAGGCATTAGGGCGGTTGGGTGACGCGCTCGCCGCTTATGATGCCGTGCTCGCAGAAAATCTTGGAGATGTGATCGCGAAGAACGGACGAGCCGAGACGTTGCGCGCGCTCGGTCGGCTGGCCGAGGCGCTCGCCGCCTACGACGACGCCGTCTCCGAACATCCGGAGGACGTGGTCGCGAAAACTGGGCGAGCCGAAACATTGCGCTCACTCGGTCGGCTGCCAGAGGCGCTAGCCGCTTATGACGACGCCGTCTCTGAACACCCGGAAAACGTGATCGCGAAGAACGGGCGAGCCGAAACATTGCGCGCGCTCGGTCGGCTGCCTGAGGCGCTAGCCGCTTATGACGACGCTGTCTCTGAGTATCCCGAAAACGTGGTCGCGAAGAGCGGACGAGCCGAAACATTGCGCGCGCTCGGTCGGCTGCCTGAGGCGCTAGCCGCTTATGACGACGCCGTCTCTGAACACCCGGAAAACGTGATCGCGAAGACTGGGCGAGCCGAAACATTGCGCGCGCTCGGTCGGCTGCCTGAGGCGCTAGCCGCTTATGACGACGCTGTCTCTGAGTATCCCGAAAACGTGGTCGCCAGAACTGGACGTAGCTGTATTCTAGCAGCCTTGCATCGTTACGATGAGGCACTTCAATACCTACCGAATGAAAACCCAACCTTACTCCAAGACTGGATTGGCTATCACATTCGCGGCATGATATTGCTGCGCATGGGCAAGGTTGATGAAGCTCTCCGGATATTTGAGCACGGCGTGAGAGAAGACCCAATCCCTTCCAGCAAAGAATATTTCCGGAGTGCGCTGGCCGTGGCCCGCCTGCGTCGTGGGGATTTTGTGAGAGCCGGGAGCGTTCTGGACGAAGTCACTGCACCGCTGTTGCAGCCACAGGCTAACGTCCTGCGCCTACACTCATTCGGCGCGACGGGTGACACCAAACGCGCCGCCGCGGCCTATCAAAAACTGCGCGATAGGCCGTGGTCTGTCTCAGATGAGCTTGTCGAAGAGTTAAATCGAAAATACATCTTGAAGGAAGAGCCACGCTATGACGACGACTGGATTTTCGATAAAGAGGTTGGCTCCCTTCTCCTTGTAGCGAATCAACAGGTGATGTCTTTCTCCTTGATGGCGGCTTAATACCCTTTTAAGTCATACGCGGCGGTTGAAATACTTTCTTCATGCGAAAAGCCGGGGTCGCACTCACTCATGAATGCGCCCCCGGCTTTTGATTTAACCCTTTTACAGCGGCCTAAGATTTTAGGCAGTGGGTCGTTTACCTTAAACCTCCGCGACGACCTCTGCGGCCTCGGCGTCGAGCGGGGCGACATCCGCAAGCGAGTCTTCAGTGTCGCCGGGAAGCTCTCGGCGGCGGTGGACTGAGCCGTCGGACTCGAAGATGTAGGCGGCGGGCGCTTCGCGCATGATGATCTCTTGCAGGCACATCAGGCCGTAGAGCAGCGCTTCGGGGCGCGGAGGACAGCCCGGGATGTATACGTCTACGGGGATGACGCGGTCAACGCCCTGCATCGTCGAGTAGGAGTCGAAGGGCCCGCCCGTCGAGGCGCACGCGCCCATCGCGATGGCCCACTTCGGCTCGGGCATCTGGTCGAAGACTCTGCGCACGACGGGCCCCATCTTCAGCGTCACCGTGCCGGCGACGATGATGAGGTCGCTCTGCCGTGGCGAGGGGCGGAACACGCCCGCGCCGAAGCGGTCGATGTCGAAGCGCGACGAGCCGGCGGCGATCATCTCGATGGCACAGCAGGCGAGGCCGAACGTCATCGGCCACAGAGCGGACTTGCGTCCCCAGTTGACGAGGTCGCGCACGGGCTTGGCCCCCAACACCGGCGCGGCCAAGTTACGCCGCAACGAGTTGAAGATCGAGTCCACGGTCGTCAGTACGATTCCTTCTGTGTGCTCAGCCATAAAAGTAGTGATAAGTGATAAGTGATGAGTGATAAGAACATAAGCGACGGGATAAGTTTTCTCTTATCACTCGTCACTTATCACTCACGTCAGGCCCATTCGAGCGCGCCTTTGCGCCAGGCGTAGTAGTAGCCGACGACGAGGATGCCGATGAAGACGAACATCTCTAAGAGCGCGAACTTGGTGAAGGAGAATTCGTCGCCCATGAAGATGATGGCCCAGGGGAGCAGGAAGATGGTCTCGACATCGAAGATGAGAAAGAGCATCGCGACGATGTAGTAGCGCACGGTGAAGCGGTCATGCGCCTCGGTCACGGGGTCGATGCCGCACTCGTAGGGGCGCATCTTCGCCTTGCCGTAGAGGTTCGGGCGCACGAAGCGGCCCAGCACCACGGGGAGCACTGGGAAGACGGCTGCCACCGCGAAGAAGATCATCACGGGCCAGTAAGCCGTCAAAGGCCCGCCCTGAAGACCGGGCTGTGTGCTGGCCGTCGAAGCCGGCATAACGGTTTGCAGAAGTAACGCGCTCAGCATCTTTTGGCTCGACTTTAGTTTGCGCGCGGGCGTCGAAGTGAAGAACTCAGCGGATTCTAGGCCGCCCCGCCCAGCCTTGTCAAAACAATCTTTTGAGCTGGGAAGAAAGTAGGCAATAGGCAGTAGAAGAATCATTACTATCGAATCGTCAAGGAAAGCACAACGCCCATCACGCGGAGCGCCTACTGTCTACTGCCTACTGCCTACTGTCTACTTCCCATTCTCCTCTTCGTGCGCGTGGCCTGCGAGGAGTGAGACGGCATGGCCGAGCACGGGGCGGATGACTGCGAAGCATTCGCGCACGGCTTTGGGCGAGCCGGGCAGGTTGATGATGAGCGCGCCCGAGCGCGTGCCGCACACGGCGCGAGAGAGCATGGCCGTCGGCGTCTGTCTCAAGGTCTCTGCGCGCATCGCCTCGACGAGTCCCGGCGCTTCCCTCTCGATGACGGCGCGCGTCGCTTCGGGCGTGTTGTCCCTGGGCGAGAGACCCGTGCCCCCGGTCGTCAAGACGAGGTTGATGTCTTCACGCGCGGCGAGCGCACGCAAACGTGCGGCAAGCGGCTCCAGTTCGTCGGGCAAGACCTCCTGCGTGACCACCGTCGCCCCCATCTCGCGCAACAACTCCGCGAGCAAAGGGCCCGACTCGTCCGCACGCTCGCCCCGCGCGCTACGGTCGCTCACCGTGACCACGACCGCGCGAATGTCAATTGCCATTGTCACCTCCCCGAGCGGGTTTACGCGGACTGAGTTTAACTCAAACGCCTGTGCCTTAAAACGGAGACGGCCGCACGACCCTACGCGCCGACCGACGATTGCGATTGGGCGAAACGTTTATGCGAGACGCCTCATAATATTTATGAGAGCGGCACGGAAACTTCGGGTTATAATCGGAGCCTGCTTAAAAAGAGTCCGGTCGCTCCTGAGCCTTCCACGAAGGCTTTGTGTCACGCCTCGCTACCCTTCAAACGATAAGGAGACATCTCATGCTGCTTCAAACTGGCAGAAGTTACCGCACCCTTTCGTTCGTGCTCTTTTGTCTCGCCGTCACGGCCCTGGCACAGACCCCGAACAAATTTCCATACGGGGAAAAAGATATGCAGTTTAACGCCAAGCCGGTCGAGCGCGACATAGACCGCAAGTGCGTCCCGGAGGGCACGGGCAGCGACGAAGGGCAGAGGGCGCAGAACCGCTCGAAGAACAGATTCGACGCGCAGGGCACGCCCATCCCGATTCTCATTTCGGACTTCGACAGCTTAGAGAAGGCCACCGTGCGCGCACGAAATTGCTGGGCCAAACATCTGGCAAACTGTAAGATGATAGAACTGAATAAGGTGAGCGGGCTGCCCGCCAACCGTGACCAACTCAAAGACATCGCGAAGACCGCGAGCGGGCAGACGATTGGCGAAGGCACGCTCGTCGTGTTCGAGGCGCAGGTGCTCGACTCGCACTACTCGAACACGAAATATAATATCTACTTTAACAATCATGCGCCGTCACCCGGCGACGGCGAGTCGGTCAACTGCAAGAAGCTGCCCGGCTTTGACAGCTCGGCCATCGACAGCAATGACATTCACATCGTGCTGGTCGCCCCCGGCGTGACGGACGACTGCATGAGCGTGACGGCGGAGATCAGTCCACACTTCCGCCCGGCTTCGTGGCGGCGCTTCCACGACATGGGGGTGAACCAGTTGGGCCAGGACGTGAACTCCGAAGCCAAAGGCGTCGACTTCAAGAAGCTTCAGTTGGTGCGCATCACGGGCCCGCTTTTCTACGACGCAAGTCATGAACCCTGTAGCCCCGGCAAACGCAGCAGTCCCGCGCGCCGAAGCCTTTGGGAGATTCACCCGGCATACAAACTAGAGGTGAAAAGCAAAGGCCAGTGGATGAGTTTCGACGACTGGGCCAAGACGCAGTGAGAAGAGAGAACGCACGTTCCCGTTAATCGAGGCGCGACGAGATAAGCCTCACGGATTTGTGCGGCCTCCTCCGGCGGTGTCAGGCGCTCAACCCGCGTGGAGGGCTTGCGCGTGAAGCTCTTGGAGTGAGACGACTGAGACTTCGGTCTGCGCGCGCGCGGCGATGGCTTCGACGACGGCCTGCGCGCCGGTCATCGTCGTCACGCACGGGACGTTGAACTGGAGTGCGGCGCGGCGGATGGCGCGCTCGTCGTAGTGCGAGGCGCGACCGAGCGGCGTGTTGATGACGAGCGCGATCTCGCCGAGCCGAATCTTGTCCGCGATGTTGGGCCGTCCCTCGTTGACCTTGAAGACCGACTCGGCTTCGAGGCCCACTTCGCGCAGGCGCGCGGCTGTCCCCACCGTCGCCATGAGTTTGAAGCCGAGACGCGAGAGGCGTCGTGCGAGCAGTGCGGAGAGTCCCTTGTCCGTATCGTTGACGCTGATGAAGGCCGTGCCTTCCGTGGGGAGTTCAAGCCCCGCGCCCGTCATCGCCTTTGCATAAGCCTCGCCGAACGTGCGCCCGACGCCCATCACTTCGCCCGTCGAGTGCATCTCGGGGCTTAAGACCGGATCGACGCCGGGAAACTTTTTGAACGGGAAGACCGGCGACTTGATGTAGAAGCGTTCGAGCCGGACGGTCAAGTCTCCGGGCAGCTCGAACTCCGAGAGAGGACGCCCCGCCATGACGAGCGCCGCGATGCGCGCCAGCGGCACGCCCGTCGCCTTCGAGACGAAGGGCACTGTCCGCGATGCGCGCGGGTTTACTTCGAGCACGTAGACGCGGTCGTCCTTAATCGCAAACTGAATGTTGATCAGCCCGCGCACCTTCAAGGCCGAGGCGAGCATGCGCGTGTAGTGGCGCATCGTGTCCAGGTGCTCTTCGGCGATCTTGAAGGGCGGGAGCACGCTTGAAGAGTCGCCCGAGTGTATGCCCGCCTCCTCGATGTGCTCCTGAATACCAGCGATGACGCAAGACGCTTCGTCCGCGAGCGCGTCAACGTCGAACTCGGCGGCGCGCTCAAGGAACTTGTCGATGAGCACGGGCTTTTCCGGCGAGGCATCGACGGCCGTTCGCATGTACTCGTCCAGACTCTGCTCGTCATAACAGATCGCCATCGCGCGACCGCCGAGGACGAAAGAAGGGCGCACCATCACGGGATACCCGATGCGCTCGGCGACCGCGCTCGCCTCTTCAAACGAAGTGGCCGTGCCGTGCTCGGGCTGCGGGATGCCGAGTTCATTGAGGAGCGCGCCGAAGCGTTTGCGGTCTTCGGCGAGGTCGATGGAGTCGGGCGAAGTGCCGATGATGGGCGCACCCGCTTCGTGCAGGCGGATGGCAAGATTCAGAGGCGTCTGGCCGCCGAACTGGACGATGATGCCTTCGGGTCGCTCAACGTCCACGATGTTCATCACGTCCTCGAAGGTCAAAGGCTCGAAGTAGAGGCGGTCTGATGTGTCGTAATCGGTCGAGACCGTCTCGGGGTTGCAGTTGACCATGATGGTCTCGAAGCCCGCCTCGCGCAGCGCGAAAGCGGCGTGGCAGCAGCAGTAGTCGAACTCTATCCCCTGCCCGATGCGGTTGGGCCCCGAGCCGAGAATCATAATCTTGCGTCGGTCTGTGGGCGCTGCCTCGTCCTCCTCTTCATACGTCGAATACAGATAAGGCGTGAAGGACTCGAACTCCGCGCCGCACGTGTCCACGCGCTTGTAGACGGGTTTGAGACCAAGCCCTTTTCGATACTCGCGCACTTCGAGTTCGGTGCGCGCGGTCAGGTACGCGAGGCGTCGGTCGGAGAGTCCCGCCTCTTTGAACTCGCGCAGCACATCGTAGGAAATCTCTTCGAGCCGGCGACCTTCGACTCCACGCTGAATCTCCATCACCTGTCGAATCTGTTCGAGGAACCAGGGGTCTATGCGCGAGAGTCGATGGATTTCCTCAAGCGACCAGCCCGTCCTGAGCGCGTAGGTGATGTAAGAGAAGCGCTGCGAGTTGGGACGCGCGAGCTTGCGCTGCAACTCGTCTTCGGGTACGTCGCGCAGGCGCAAAGGCGTCACGGATTCGAGCGAGCGCAGGCCCTTGAACAGAGCCTCTTTGAACGTGCGCCCGATTGCCATCACCTCGCCGACCGACTTCATCTGCGTGCCGAGCACGTCCTCCGTATCGCGAAACTTCTCGAAGTTCCACTTCGGAATCTTCGCCACGACGTAATCAATCGTCGGCTCGAAAGAGGCGGGTGTCTTCTTCGTGATGTCGTTTGCGATCTCGTCGAGCGTATAGCCGACGGCGAGCTTGGCCGCGATCTTCGCGATGGGAAAGCCCGTCGCCTTCGACGCCAGCGCCGACGAGCGAGAGACTCGCGGGTTCATCTCGATGACGCGCACCTCTCCGTTCTCAGGACTGACGGCGAACTGTATGTTCGAGCCGCCCGTCTCCACTCCGACCTTGCGGATGATGCGAATCGACATGTCGCGCAGGCGTTGATACTCGACATCGGTTAAGGTCTGCGCGGGCGCGACCGTGATCGAGTCGCCGGTGTGGACGCCCATCGGGTCGAAGTTCTCAATCGAGCAGATGATGACGACGTTATCTGCAAGGTCGCGCATCACCTCAAGCTCGAACTCCTTCCAGCCGAGTATTGATTCTTCGATGAGCACCTGACTGACGGGCGAGGCCGCGAGGCCGCCGCGAACTATCTCCTCAAACTCTTCGGGATTGTAAGCGGTGCCGCCGCCCGTCCCGCCGAGCGTGAAAGAGGGACGAATGATGGCCGGGTAGCCCGTCTCTTCAACTATCTTTTCGGCCTCGCCCCAACTGTGCGCGAAGCCGCCGCGCGGCATCGGCAATCCCTCTTCCTCCATCGCAGCTTTGAACAGCTCGCGGTCTTCCGCCAAACGTATGGCCTCGCGCTTCGCGCCGATCAGCTCGACGCCGAACTCTTCTAAGACTCCAGCGTCGGCGAGCGCCATTGCGAGATTGAGCGCGGTCTGCCCGCCGACCGTGGGGAGCAACGCATCGGGGCGCTCGCGACGGATGATGGCCGTGACCGCTTCTACGGTAAGCGGCTCGACGTATGTGCGGTCGGCGGTCTCCGGGTCGGTCATGATCGTCGCCGGGTTCGAGTTGACCAGGACGACCTCGAAGCCCTCGGCGCGCAGAGCCTTGCACGCCTGCGTCCCCGAATAGTCGAACTCGCACGCCTGCCCGATGACGATGGGCCCCGAGCCGATGATTAAAATCTTCTTGATGTCTGTGCGTCTGGGCATGCGCGACTGAAGCTAAAGCCTCCGGCGAAAAGTTTCTTCCTGTAACGCGAGATTCGCAGTATTATACACACCCCGCCAACCCGCCACGAA
>JAVRON010000134.1:0-26792 GCA_032162705.1 Acidobacteriota bacterium | reverse complement strand
GCAGAGTGATGCAACTCTCTGCGCTGACTCTGCGTCCTCAGCGCCTCTGCGGTGAATGCTTTGGTTGCATTCGAGTGAGAACCGCTCTAAGAGCAGGTCAGAACAGCCTGCGGAAGTTGTCGGATGTTGGTGTTGATAAGACCCGCGCCGCGGGAATTTCGCGACCATTAGTTATGTATTGAAGAGTCATTCGTTGAAGAGCCGGAAAGAGAGGGCATTTATTGTGGAAGACCTTTTCGCGGGAGGGGGATTGTCGCCCATCGACAGGCGTTCGCTGCCCCGTATCATCTCGCCGTCGAAGCTCGTCGCGGCGGTCGATAACCTGACACGCAACGAGATGCTGGGGACGGCGGAGGTCGTGGACTTCAGTTGTCTGGGAATGTCTGTGCGAGGCTTGCCGGGCGACCCCGTCGCGGCGATGGGCGACCGCCTCTGGGTATCGCTCATCGCGGAAGAGGGAATCATCCCTCTGACCGCAAAGCTCGTCTACGTCAGGCGCGACGGCCTTCTCGGACTCAAAATCGACACGCCCTCAACCGCCGGGCAACACTTCCTGCTCAAGCTCTACGCACGCGCCGCGATGCCTGTCCACTCCGCACGCCCTCTGGCGCAGTCTGAATAGCACAGTCCGAATAGCACAGAATTTGAAATTTGAAATTTCACATCTCAGATTCCGACTCGCGCCGGTCGCCTCACTTCGCTTCGATAGAGGTCTTCTCGGAGAGAATCCAGTGGGTGGGGTCTAGCTCGACCTTTTTCGGTCTCATCGGGAGCTTTATCTCGAAAGGCGTCTTGGGGCCGTAGGCGAGGATAGTGCCGCTGGCCCACTTGTCGGGGCCGAAGTTCATCACGAGCGGCAGCGGCATGATCCACCCATCCGGCACGTTCTCCTGAAAGATGTTTCCACTCAAAACGGCCTGCCCATTGGGGCCATCCTGAATCTGATACTCCACCTTGTAAGAGGGCAGCCCCGTCTGATAGACCCACTGGCTGAAGAACCAGTTGAGGTCTCGCATACGATACTTCTGCGCGATGGGCGAGCGTGCGAAGTGCTCGTTGGCAACCATGCGGAAGTCGTCCGTCGAGGCGAAGCCATCGCGGTAACGATTGACGAAATCCGTCATCATATCGAAGAAGGCTTTGTCGTCGCCGCTCGAAGGGTTGGTCAGGAGGAAGTGGAGCATCCGCAGGACGAGCGCGCCCTTGTTATAGATGAGCGTCTCATAGGCTCCACCCGTCTTGCTCGTGTCAAGCCGGTGGCCGAGGATGAGCGGGCCCACGTCTACGAGTCGCCCTTTGCCGATGCCCGTCCTCGTCACGGGCGGCTCCCTCAAAGTCCGACGCATGTCGTTAATGAGGTCGTTGCGCGCGTCGATGCTCTCGCGCAAACCCGCGTAGAGAGCGCCGGAGTATTCTGCGAATCCCTCGCTCAACCACTGGTCGCGGTAAGAGCGCCACGCGACGACATCGCCCCACCATTGGTGCGCCGTCTCGTGTGCGATGAAGGAGTAGGTGTGCTTGTCTGCGCGGTCGGCGGGCGGAATCATCAGAAGGCCGGGCAGCCCCTGTCCGAAGCCGAAGGGGTGAACGGCGGCGCTGAAGACGGGGTAAGGGTATTTGCCGAAGAGCACGCTGAAATACCGCAAGCTATTGTCCAACTCCGCGAGAATGAAATCCTCTTTGATCGCGGCATACGAGCCGGGCAACGAGTTGAACTCGATGGGAATCGGGTCGCCGCCCTTGTCCCACTTCACCATCTGCGTGTGGCGCTCGAAGGGCCCCAAGGCGAACGTCGCGATGGGGACGGGATGTTCCATTCGATACCTGGTGACGAGTAAATCTTTATTCTCCGGGTCGGGTTCTTCGCTGAGTCGCTGGCCGACGCTCGCGATGCGGCGGTTCTTATGATGGTGGAAGGTCAGGTCGAAGCTCGCTCGGTCGAGATAGCCGTGGCGCGGATACCAGGAGGTGTTCGAGGCAGGATAGAAGCAGTCCTTCACGACCTCACCATCGCGCATGAAATCGCCTTCGAGTTGAAACTCGAACTCGACGGTCTGCCCGGCCTGCATCGCGCGAGGCAGAAAGACCGTCAGGCCGCCCTCCCAATCTTCTTGCACGGCGGAGACTTCCGTCCCGCCCACACGCGCCGACTTGAGGCGCATCTGCTTCTTCAGACGGCGGCTATCGTATTCGCCGAGCGACTCGCCTATCTGGAAGGAGACGGCGCGGATATCCGGGAATCGCGTTTGCGCCGTGATGCGCGCGTCCAGTCGGAGACGGCTTGAAGGGTCGCGCAGGTCGAGGCTCATGTCGTAGTGCGTCACGTCGATCAGGTCGTTCACGTCGGAGTAGGTGGCCTGCATGCGCTGGTAATCATCCAGCGAGTAGAAGGCCATCCACACTTCGCTTCCGATGAACACATCCTGATAGGCGTAGATAAGCCCCTTCTCGCCGCCGTTGAGACCGAAGTTGGCGACGGGGATGCGAGTCTGTTGGTCGAGCAGGAAACTGAAACGACCTCGCTTGCCGCCGTCGAAGTTGGCGAAGAAGAAGGCGGGCTTCTCCCCGTTCAGGATCGACAGCGTGACGCGCGCCGAAAGATTTGCGCCTGTCTCTTTCAACACACGCGCGTCTAACTCCGACGCGAGCTTTTCGGCGCGCTCGTTTGCAGCGCCGCCCTCACGCCATCCCTTATTGATGAGATCGAAAGTGTCGTCGGTGAACCGGAGCACGGCTGTCTTGAAGTCAGACTCTACGGCGTCGGCTCCCAACAGACGCTTGACGTTCTCCTTCTCGAAATCGCTCGGCGGCACGTCGGCATGAAACTTACCCTCGCCGATGAAGACGGCACACGTCACGTGCCCCTCAACGGCCGGGGTGAAATAGAAGGTGCCGTCGAAGACCATCTCGGCGCGGTCGCGCTTGAGCACAAGCCCATGTGCTTCGGCGGAGCCGCCCGAAAGCGTCGCCGCCTTGAAATGGTCGTAAACCTCCTTGCCTTTGGCGGAGAGGTCTACCTGTGCTTGGGCTGAGGCCGCGGCGCAAAGCAGCGATGCCGCCAGCAATAGAAAAGCGCCGACACGCTTGCGTGTGATTTTTAGAATGTGTTTTGTCATGAGGTCTCAATTTTCAAAGAAGGATTTGAAGGACGCTGAAGGGTAAAGTTATATTTTAAGATGCGTCCGGTCAAGTCAGAGAGTCGCACCGGGCGGGCACTCCCGCGGGACGGACGTGGCGTCATAAGCTCAGGGCTTGCCCTTTGCGTCGGAGATGCTAATCTCGCAAGAGGCCGAAGGGCGAGCCAGACGATGCACGAAAAATCTACTGTCATGCACGACCCGGAAGAGGTGGAGAGGGCGCTCAGGGAGAGCGAGGAGCGTTACCGCGCCTTCATCGCCAATAGCTCCGAAGGCATCTGGCGCTTCGAGCTGGAAGCGCCGGTCTCGACTGACCTCTCCGAAGACGAGCAGATCGAGCTGTGCTACCGGCACGGCTATCTGGCCGAGTGCAACGACGCGATGGCGCGCATGTACGGATTCGAGCGCGCCGAAGAGATTGCGGGCGCGCGCCTCGGAGACTTTCTCATCCGCACAGACCCAGGAAACGTGAAGTACCTGCGCTCTTTCATCCGTTCCGGCTACAGACTCACAGACGCAGAGTCCGTCGAGGTTGACCGCGAGGGTCGTCGCCGCCTCTTCATGAACAATCTCGTCGGCGTGGTCGAGGGCGGATTGCTGCGCCGCGCGTGGGGCACGCAGAGGGACGTGACCATCGTGAAGGAGGCGGAGGAAGAGATGCGCCGGGGCGAGGAGCGATATCTCTCGCTGCTGGAGAACGCCAACGACATCATCTACTCGCACGACCTGAAGGGTAACTACCTCAGCATCAATCGCGCTGGCTCGGAGATTACCGGCTACACGCGCGAGGAAATTCTTGGCGGCCTCAACATCGCGCAGGTCATCGCCCCCGAACACCTCGAACTTGCAAAGCGAATGACGGCGCTCAAGCTCGGCGACCCAAGCCCGACCGTCTACGAGGTGGACATCATCGCGCTCGACGGGCAGCGGTTGACGCTCGAAGTCTCGACGCGCATCGCATACCGCGACGGCAATCCGGTAGCGGTCGAGGGAATCGCGCGCGACGTGACCGAGCGCAAACGCGCGGAGGCCGAGCGCGAACGTCTGCTTCGCGGCGCGAACGAGGCGCGCGACCTCGCCGAAGAGGCTCTCAGGCAGCGCAGGGATGTTGAAGCGCGGCTCCGCACACTCGTGGATGCCTCGGAAAGCTTGCTCGGCTCGCCGCAGACCGAGGTGGTTCTCCCGGCTGTGCTGGCCCTCTCGCACCGTCTCGTCGCGGCGGACGCCTATGCCATCTGGCGTTTGAAGTCGGAAGCGGCGGCTTGGGTCGTGGTGGCGTCGAGCGGACTATCCGCGGAGTACGGAAGAGAGCGACTGAACATCACGCCGCAGACGCCGGGTCTGCCCGAGTCGGCGATCATCGCAGAGGATGTCTACTCTGAAGCACTGCTCTCAGACCGGCACGAAATGTACCGGCGCGAAGGCATACGCTCGATGCTCACGCTGCCACTCAGGGCGCACGGCGAAGATGTCGGCACGCTCGTCTTCTACTATCGCGAGCCGCGTCACTTCGCAGAGACCGACGTGGTTGTTGCCACGGCGCTAGCGAACCTCGCGGCCTCGGCTGTTCGGACGGCGGAACTCTACGACGAGCAGCAACGCATCAGTCGCGAGGCCGAGGCCGCCGAGATGCGCGCCTACTTCCTCGCCGAAGCGACGACACTGCTCTCCTCTTCGCTCGACTACGAGAAGACACTTGAAGCGGTCGCCTGCGCCGCCGTCCCGCAGGTCGCGGACTGGTGCGGCGTGGACATCATCGGCGACGGCGGAGAGGTTCGCCGTCTCGCCGTAGCGCACGTTGACCCCGCGAAGGTGGAGTGGGCGAGGGGTCTTAGCGAGCGTTATCCATTCGAGCCGGACGCGCCGCAGGGCGTGCCCGCCGTCCTGCGCACGGGTAGGGCCGAGCTGTACGAGGAAATCCCGGATGAGCTATTGGTAGCGGCGGCGAAGGACGATGAACATCTGCGAATCCTGCGCGAACTCGGCTTCAGCGCCGTCATGATCGTGCCGCTCTCCGCGCATGGCCGGACGTTCGGTGCGATAACTTTCGTGACCGCAGAGTCAGGCCGCCGCTATGGCGCGGAAGACCTCGCCTTTGCCGAAGACCTCGCGCGGCGGGCCTCGCTCGCGGTCGAAAACGCGCGCCTCTACGGACTGGCTCAGGAGGCCAATCGCATCAAGGACGAGTTTCTCGCCACGCTCTCACACGAGCTGCGCACACCGCTCACGGCCATCCTCGGCTGGGCCAGCATGCTCAGGACGAACCGCTTTGACGAAGACGCTACGCGCCGCGCCATCGAAACCATCGAGCGCAACGCGCGCGCGCAGAGGCAGATCGTCGAGGACGTGCTCGACGTTTCGCGCATCATCACGGGCAAGCTCCGCCTCGACCTTCGGCCCGTAGAGTTGAGAGTGCTCTTACAGGACGCGGTCGAGACCATCCGTCCCGCCGCCGAGGCGAAGAGCGTTACCTTGAGCACTCTGCTCGCGGCGGACGTGGGAGCCGTCTCGGCTGACACCGACCGTCTACAACAGGTGTTGTGGAATCTGCTCTCGAACGCAGTCAAGTTCAACACGCAGGGCGGTAGGGTCGAAGTCGAACTCCGGCGCGAGGGCTTGCAGGCAGTCGTCTGCGTCAGGGATACGGGGCATGGCATCAGCCCTGACTTTCTCCCGCACGTCTTCGACCGCTTCCGTCAACAGGACATGGGCACGACGCGCCAGTACGGCGGTCTCGGACTCGGGCTGTCAATCGTCCGCCATCTGGTCGAACTGCACGGCGGGGAAGTGTCGGCAGAGAGCGAAGGGCTTGGCTCAGGCTCTGTCTTCACCTTGCGTCTCCCGCTCAAGTCGGCCCCGCAGGCCGGAGCGCGTGCCGAGTCGGCTCCGTCCGCAGTCATCGAGTCGGGCGGTATGGAGTCTTCGGCCTTGCTCGACGGAACGCGCGTTTTGCTTGTGGAGGACGAAGAGGATGCGCGCGTGATGTTGAGGGCGATTCTGGAGGGCGGCGGCGCAAAGGTCACGGCGGTCAGTTCGGCGTCGGAGGCTTGGGAGACGCTTGTCGGTGCGGGCTGCGACGTGCTGGTGAGCGACATCGGTATGCCGGGCGAGGATGGGTACTCTTTGATCGGTCGCGTGCGCGAACGGGATGCGGCGCGCGGCGTATCTACGCCCGCCGTGGCTTTGACGGCATACGCGAGGGACGAAGACCGCACGCGCTCTCTGGCGGCGGGGTTCCAGGCGCACCTGGCGAAGCCGGTCGAACCGTCCGAACTCCTCTCGGTCGTGGCGCGACTTGCGAAGCGTCACTCGTCAAGTGATTGAAACCACGCGCCGTCTCACTCAGGAATGATGGTCATTCTATATCAATTTTTCAGTTGAAACATGGCGAGGAATTTTTCACCACAGAGGCACAGAGAGCACAGAGGGGGCACAGAGGGATTCAACTCTCTGTGCCATCTCTGAGTCCTCTGTGTCTCTGTGGTGAACTGCCCTCAGCATTACACTCAACTGTAATTGATATAAGCGAGGCTGGAATGATAACGCTGCCGGAAACAGACGACGAGTTGTTGCGCGAGTGTGAGTTTGAGACTTTCCGCTCCGGCGGCCCCGGCGGACAGCACGTCAATAAGGTCGAGACGGGAGTCCGCCTCAAGCACCTGCCCACAGGTCTCGTCATCACCTGCCGCGAGGAGCGAAGCCAGCACCGGAACAAAATGATCTCCCTGCGAAAATTGCGCGAGGAGGTCGAGCGCCTGAATTACCGTCCGCCCAAACGCGTGCCCACGCGCCGCACACGCGGGTCGAAGGAGCGTACGCTCGAATCGAAGGCGCGGCGCTCCCGCGTTAAGAGCTTACGCTCTAAACCAGCGTCGGAAGATTGACTACCGGAAGTTTGGGAAGAATCACCTTCGGAAGCCCTGGCAGAATCTATGCCGGGAAAGGATTGAAGAATCTATGCCGGGAAAGGGATTCAGGTGGCACGGCTACGTGGGGCTTTTCATTATCCTCGCGGCGGAGGTCTTGCTGTTCGCGGGCAACACGTTTGTCGGTGGGTGGTTCACGCCGATTGCGTGGGTGGGCTTTCTATTTCTGGTTGACGCGCTGATCTACCGCGCCGAGGGCCGCTCGCTTTTCACTACGGACAGGTTAGAGTTGCTAATCATCGCGGTCGTCTCAATCGCGTGTTGGTGGCTGTTCGAGTTCTACAACGAGCCGCGGTTCTGGACTTCAGACTTTGAGCTGTGGTGGCACTATCACGACCTCATACAGAACCCATACATGCGCCGCGTCGGCTACGACCTCGCTTTCGCGACCATCTTCCCGGCGATGTTCCTGACGGCCGAGTTGTTCTCTGTGACTGTGTTCCGACGCTGGCGTGAGTTGCGACCTGTGAAGCTCTCGATGCCGCTGACGTACGTCCTCGTCGCGTCGGGCGCATTGATGGCCGTCGCGCCGCTGTTGTTCGTCTCGAAGTGGCTCGTGCCGCTGGTGTGGCTCTCGTACGTGCTGCTGCTCGATCCATTGAACGCGTTGCGCGGCTGGCCTTCCGTGACGGGCGACCTCGCGCGCGGCGACTGGCGCAGGCTCTTGGCTCTGCTGGCGAGCGGCGGCCTGTGCGGCGTGCTGTGGGAGTTCTGGAACTACTGGGCCTTGACGAAATGGACTTATACGGTGCCTTACCTCGGAGACGTGAAGCTCTTCGAGATGCCCGTGCTTGGTTTCCTCGGCTTCCCACCGTTCGCCGTCGAGTGCTGGGCGATGTACGTCTTCTGCCGCTCGCTGCTCACGAGCGCGCACGGCGATGACGAAAAAGATTGGCCGGGATTTTGGCCCGGAGCGCGTTCAAAGAATGTCTCGGGCCCCAAGCTCGACTCCGAATAAAGAGTAGCTCGCTCGGGTTTGCCCGGTTCGACGACGCGCCTGCGGCGGACGAACGTAGTCGCTCTCACCTTGTCGCCCTCTTTCTTTGCTTGCTATAGTCGATTCGCATTCCCCGATCCCTTTCATCGCCCGGAGCCTTTGGATGCTTCACGTCTCGGTCGTCATCCTCGCCTACCTGCTCGGCTCGATTCCGTTCGGGTATCTGCTGGTGCGTCTCGGTGGCGGCGGCGACGTACGCGAGACGGGTTCGGGTGGGACTGGCGCGACCAACGTGACGCGGCGTGCGGGCAGGTGGGCCGGGCTTTTGACGTTGCTGTTAGACGCGCTAAAAGGGACTGCGGCCGTGCTCGTCGCGCGTGTTCTGCTGAAGGGCGAAGCGGACGCGCAGTGGTGGGTGGCGGCGGCGGCGGTGGCCGCTGTTCTGGGACACGTCTTTCCGGTGTGGCTCAGGTTTCGCGGCGGGAAGGGTGTTGCGACGGGGCTTGGCGTCTTTCTCGTCCTCGCGCCGCTCGCGCTGCTGTGTGCGCTTTTCGCCTTTGTCTTGATCGTCTGGGTGTCGCGCTACGTCTCGCTCGGCTCGATTACAGCCGCAGCGATTCTGCCGCTCGCCGTCTGGTCACTCGGCGCACAAGAGCGCAGCGACTCCGTCGTCGCACCTGCCCTCTTTGTGGCAGCCGTCGGCGGTGCGCTCATCATTTTTATGCACCGCGCAAACATTGAACGACTCCTTCATGGGAAGGAGAACAAACTAAAGTGATGAGTGATTGAGTGATGAGTGATGAGTGAAAGACAGCTTACCTTTCACTCATCACTCATCACTAATCTATGCGTGTCGCGGTTATTGGAGCGGGTGGTTGGGGTACGGCGCTGGGCATCGTTGCGGCGCGCGCGGGGCGTGAGGTGTGCCTCTGGTCGCGCAATGAGGCGTTGGTTGAAGAGATCAATGTAGAGCACGTCAACAGCGCCTACCTCGACGGGCACGTCATCCCCGAAGGCGTGCTCGCCACGTCCGAGCCGAGCGAGGCTTTGCGTGGCGCGGAGTTGGTGATTCTGGCTGCGCCTTCGCACGCGACGCGTGGAGTGCTTCAGAGACTTTACGGGGAGTTTGAGCCGGGGGCCACGTTCGTCAGCGCTACGAAGGGCGTCGAGTTTGAGACCGGCAAAAGGATGTCGGAGGTCTTGGCGGAAATCCTGGGCGTGAGCGAGGCGGCGCGCTTCGTCTGCCTTTCGGGGCCCTCCTTCGCGCAGGAGGTGGCGGCGGGACAACCGACGGCAGTCGTCGCCGCTTGCATCGACGAGGACTTGAGTCGGCGCGTCCAGTATGCTCTGAGCGCGCAGAACTTTCGGGTCTACACGAACACGGACGTGACGGGGACGGAGTTGGGCGGGGCGTCGAAGAACGTGATGGCGCTGGCCGCAGGGATGGTCGCGGGACTTAAGCTCGGCACGAACAGCGTGGCGGCGCTCGTCACACGTGGCCTGGCCGAGATGACGCGGCTGGCGCTGGCCGAAGGCGCACGTCTCGAAACCTTGATGGGTCTGGCCGGTCTGGGCGACCTGGTTCTGACCTGCACGGGCAACCTCTCGCGCAACCGTCATGTTGGAGAGGAGCTGGGCCGCGGTCGCGCGCTCGAAGATGTGCTCGCAGGAATGAGAGAGGTGGCCGAGGGAGTGCGTACCGCGCGCGCCATACGGCTCCTCGCCACACGCCGAGGCGTCGAGATGCCCATCACCGAAGAGGTTCACGCGGTGCTCTACGAGGGCAAAAGCGCACGCGCCGCCGTCGAGAGCCTGATGTCCCGGCCCCTCAAGGATGAATTTGAGGGATACTGGAGGAGTGATGAGTGATGAGTGATAAGTGATAAGAAAATACGATGACCGCCTTCTCTTATCACTCATCACTCATCACTCATCACTTATAAATATGTCTGACGAAGAGAAAGTAATCTTGACGAATCGCGCGGCAATGCACGAGTACCATGTCTTTGACAGGTACGAGGCGGGCATCGCGTTGAGTGGTACTGAGGTGAAGAGCATTCGCGCCGGGCAGATTCAGTTGAAGGAGTCCTACGTCTCTGTGCGCGACGGCGAGGCGTGGCTCTTCAACGCGCACATCTCGCACTACTCGCACGGCAACCGCACTAACCACGACCCGACGCGCACGCGGAAACTGCTCCTGCACCGGCGCGAGATCGAGCGCCTCGACGAGCAGGCGACGACGAAGGGGATGACGCTCGTCGTCACGCGCGTCTACCTGAAAGGTGGCCGCGTCAAATTTGAAATAGGCGTGGCGCGTGGTAAAAAATTGTACGACAAACGAGAGACTGAAATGCGCCGCACGCTGGAGCGCGAGACGCGCGCGCAGTTGAAGGAACGTGTGAAGGGATAGGAGAGAAAGGGAAATTATGGATATACAAACGAGCAGCGGTCGCTTCGCGGAAGCGGACGTGCAGGCTTTGGCGGTCGCCGTGTTCAAAGACGAGAAGGCGGACGAAGGCTTCCTTCAGCAGCTCGACGCGGCGTCGGGCGGGCTTGTCCGCTCCGTCCTCGAATCCGAGGAGTTGAAGGGTAAAGAGGGCGAGATAGTCTACCTTCACCTACCGACGGGTGGGGACGGCACGAAAGCGAAGCGTCTGCTTCTCGTCGGAGTCGGCGAGCGCACTGACTACCACGCCGCGCAGGTCTCGCAGTTTGCCGGCGCGTCTATCCGCGCACTGCGCGCACGGAACGTGAAGACCGTGGGACTCGTCCCGCGCTTCGACGGAGGGGACGCCGCACTTACAGCCTCAAGCGCCGTCGAGGGCGCGATCATGGGCCTCTTCGAGCCGGACAAGTACCGCACCATCGATAAGGAGGAGCGAATCGTCGAGCGGCTCATCGTCATCATCGAAGGCGCGGGTGAGGACGCTCTGCGGCAGGGTGCCGAGCGCGGGCGCATTGTCGGCGAGTCGGTCAACTTCACGCGTGACCTCAGTAACGAACCCGGCGCATACATGACGCCGACCATCATGGCCGAGCGCGCGCAGGAGATCGCCAACCAGTTCGGGCTGGAAATAGACGTGCTCGATCAGGCACGGATGGAGCAGGAAGGCATGGGCGCGCTTCTCTCGGTCGCGCGTGGCTCCGACCAGCCGCCGAAGATGATGGTTCTGACGTATATGCCGGAGGGCAAAAAGTCCGTCGAGGACGGCGAAGATTATCTCGCGCTCGTCGGCAAGGGCATCACGTTTGACACCGGCGGCATCTCGATCAAGCCGAGCGAGAATATGGAGTTGATGAAGTATGACATGACGGGCGGCGCGACCGTGCTCGGCGTCATGCGCGCCGTCGCGCAACTCAAACCGCCGATTCCAATCCTCGGCATCGTGCCCTCGACCGAGAACATGCCTTCGGGGAAGGCCACCAAGCCGGGCGATGTGGTGCGCGCCATGTCGGGCAAGACCATCGAAGTCATCAACACAGACGCCGAGGGCCGTCTCATCCTTGCCGACGCGGTCTCATACGCTAAGAAGCTCGGAGCCACGCGCGTCATCGATATGGCAACGCTTACGGGTGCGGTCTCAATCGCGCTCGGCGACGTGAACACAGGCATCCTCGGCACAGACCAGGAGCTTATCGACGAGGTGATCGAGTCGGGCCGGGAGGTCGGGGAGAAGTTCTGGCAACTCCCGCTCGACAAGGAGTACACGAAGCAGATCAAGTCCGACATCGCCGACATCAAGAACGTCGGGGGACGCAAGGCAGGCACGATCACCGCCGCTGCCTTCATCAAGGAGTTCGCCGATGGCATCTCCTGGGCACATCTCGACATCGCGGGCACGGCCTGGGGTGACGAAGCCAAACCCTTCCGCGCGAAGGGCCCGACCGGAGTCGCCGTTCGCACGCTTGTGAACTTCGTCAGGCGTACCTCAGACCGTGCGGAGGCGAATGGAGTGGAGGGGAAGGCGAAGTAAAATTGCCGACCAAACAAGACTCTTGAAGACGCCGGTGTTCACTTCTGTAAACACCGGCGTCAACATTTGTTGACGCTTTTTCGGGGAGGTGAATCTTAAACTGCGAGATTCTCAAACATTTTGCTTGCCAGAAATTTGGCATATGTGTTGCAATAGGAATTGCCAAAAGAGAGCCTGAGGGTGCGGGCGCCACAAACAAAGTCCTCGCCCCCCTCGGATGTCGTCCGAGGTAAAGCACTGCCCCCAGGCTCGTTCGCTTCACACGCATTCGTCCCTCCCGAAATGGCCGCGGATTTATAAGGAATCCGCGGCCATTTCGGGAGGGACGAATGCGTGTGAAAAATGTTATAGTGACGCCCGACGATTAGCCTCCCTGCCCGCGGCCGTGCGCAAATGGCTTCAAGTTGATGCGTGCTCGCTGCCACACAGTTTTTGGAAGTCGGTTGTGGTCGATTACTATCAAGTCTTAAAGATCAAGCGGACGGCGTCTGCGACTGAGATCAAGTCCGCATATCGTAAACTCGCGCGCGAGCGCCACCCGGACTTGAACGGCGGGGCCGAAGGGTCTACGCGCGAGTTCGCGCTTATCGCACTGGCTTACCGCACGCTGAGCGACCCGCAGGAGCGTGCCTTCTACGACTCGCAGATCAAACGCGCACAGAGCAGCGACTTCGGCGGCTCGGTCTTCCACACGAATAACCCGCACGCGGAGCGTATGCGTCGAATGGTTGTGCAAAGGCGCTTCGACCGCAGGGTGGATCAGTTGATCGAGGCCGACCGGCGTGAGACTTTCGCACTGCAACAGGCCGTCTTCACGACCGTCACACTCTTCCTCTCGACGTTTTTCGTCTCATGGTTCAAGCCGCCCTTCTGGTACAGCTTTCAACTCATTGGCCGCGCCGTTGTCATCACGCTTTTTTCCATAGGACTATGGCATCTGGCCGTCCGTCTGAAAGCCTGTTTCGAGCACTACACCTACAAGCCGAGGTCGATTCACGACTCGATTATCAACGCCGACGAGGGTCATCCGGACAAGCCTTTCACGCGCTTTACCGCCTCTACGTTTCTGATCGCCGGATATGTGTTGAGCCTTGCCGGGGGATTGTACGTCGGCTCGGCCATGAAGTATTTCGTCATCTTCAACGATATACATTATCTGTTCGGCCAACAATTCCGGCTCGATCTGCTGTTCTATCCGCCCATCGCCGTACTCATCGTTGACACGATGCACACGGTCGCCTCCAGAATCGACTGACGTGCGCCCGCCCGACGCCTCGGAGTTTCTCCCGACTCTTCCACGCTTAATCTTGCGCCGACCGTTACGCGTCATGTATATTTCGCCGCACGAGCAGTTTTCAGGCTGCTTCAAACTTTAGCCGAACAAACGAAGAGACGTTTTGAAGAACCGACCTGGCCGCAGCGGATGAGCTTCTCCGCCGCGAGCCGTTGGGAGGGCTTCTCCGTATTCGAGTTCGGCCCGAACGTCGCAGGTTAAAGATTAAGAGTTTGCTGATTACGGAGACACCTACGAAGACGTTGAAGAACAATATCGCGCGCGCACAAGACGCGCCGCATCCGAGAGCCGACGGCACATCGCCAACGAACGTTACGCCCCGCCACTCCAGTTGACCGCGGTTGGCCGTTCGGCTTCGCACGAAGGGAGCCGACCCGTGGCTAAACGGATCACAGAACGCCAGCGCCTCGCGCTCAAGCTCGAACATCTGAGCGATGTGGAAGTCCACGAAGTCCTCGACTACATCTCGATCATGGAGTCGATGCGACGCGCCGCCGCCGGAATGCCCTCGAACTGGGAGGATGAACTCGTGGCACTCCTCGCCGACTCGAAGGAGAACGAGCGAGCGCGACAGGCATTCGAGTGGGAGTCGGTACGCCGCCGCGCCGAACGACACGCCGCGCTGAGTTTCGCGGCCCGCGCATGAAAACAGACGCAGGCGCACCGCCCAGTCTCAACCCGCGCAGTAGACGCTCGCGCGCAACACTTGCGCGGCGACTCGCAGTCTCTTTTTCCATTGCACTCGCCTGTCTGCTCTCGGCTCAAGCAGCGCGTGCTCAACTTACCGACGCACTCTCCGGAGAACTAACACCACTTCAGCACGAAATCAAAGTCCAGGCAGCGCGACTCTCGTCGGCGGATGCCGAAGAGCGGCGCGACGCCGTCACGCGTCTGGGCGCGATGACCCGGCCCGAAGGTTCGAGGGCTGCCGCTGCGGCGCTCTCCGACCCCGAGGCCATCATCCGTGCCACGGCCGCGCGTGCCGTACTCTCGCTCGGGCCCGGCGAAGCCTCCACACTGATCTTGCCACTCCTCAGCGACCGGGACGAGTTCGTTCGGCGCGAGGCCGCTTACGCGCTCGGGCTGACGCGCAGCCCTTCGAGCCTGGGCGCGCTCGCCAGCGCGGTCGAGACCGACAAGGAACTTTCGGTGCGCGCAGCGGCGGCCATCGCGCTCGGACAGATCGGCGACGCGGGGGCAGTTCCGGCGCTCGTCGGCGCATTATCTCAACGCGTAAAAGGCTCCGGCTTACTCAATCGCGTCAAGCGTCGCAAGGTCGTAGATGACGACTTCGTGCGCCGCGCCGCCGCCACCTCGCTCGGCCAGATAGGGAGCCGCGAGGCAGTACCCGTGCTTATCGAAACGCTCGCAAACGAGCGCACGCCCGCCGACATACGGCGCGAGGCCGCACGGGCCCTCGGTCTCATCGGCGACGTGTCGGCCATCCCTGCACTCCGCGCGGCTCTCACATCAAACGACCCTTATCTTTCCCAAATCGTCTTTGAAGTCCTTAAAAGACTCGACCCGACAGCCGCGACCCATCCGGCTGTGGGAAAGCTTTGAGACCGCATCGCCAGCTTAATCGTCAACTTAACCGCCGACTTATCCGTTCTTACAAATCATCGTGAGAACGATAAGGCCGGGGAGACTCCGAATCTCCCCGGCCTTATCATTTTCGCTGAAAGTCTGCTTCAGTCTTCGACAGTCCGCTTAGCTCTCCGTCTTATCACCGCGGCTCTGACCCTTGCGTGCGGCCTTCGCCTGCGGGAGTTGGACGGCCGCGCCGCCCGACTTTACAGCGGGCTTGTCGGTCTCCTCTTCTTCGTCCTGCGCCTCGGTAATGAGCGCGCCGCCCGAGCGTTTCGAGAAGGAGAGCCTGTGACGGTCATCGTCGAAGTCTACGTAGACGAGATCACCGAGGCCGACCTGCTCAGTCGCCACAAGGTTCGAGAGCGGGTAGACGAGGAAGCGCTCAATGGCACGCTTCAGGTGACGCGCGCCGTACTTGAAGTCAATACCTTCTTCGAGCAGGAAGTCCTTCGCTGTATCGGAACACTGGAAGATGAACTTCGTGCCCGCCGAGCGCATGACGCGATCCTGCACGGCCTGAAGTTCAAGTTCAAGAATCTGCTTCAGGTGATGCTCTTTCAAGCTCCGGAAGACGACGACCTTGTCGATGCGGTTCATGAACTCAGGCGAGAACTTGCGCCTCGCCGCCTCGACGGCCGTACGGTAAATCTTCTGGTCAACTTCGGTGTCGTTCGGATTCTTCCCGCCCTTCGTCGGGGCAAACCCGATGCCGCCCGAGATCAACTCCGACATCTCCCGCGCTCCAAGATTCGAGGTCATGATGAGCATCGTCTTCGAGAAGTCAACGCGGCGGTTATCGCCCAGTGTAAGCGTCGCCTTGTCGAGTATTCCCAGAAGGAGCTGCCACAGACTGTCCGAAGCCTTCTCGATCTCGTCGAAGAGGATGAGCGAGAGCTTGCTCTCTTCCGTGTGATAGCGGTCGAGGTTCTCCTGCGTGAGCATCGGCGAAGTTTCACGGTGGCCGAGGTAGCCCGGCGGGCTGCCGATGAGCTTCGCGATCTCGTGGGAATGCTGAAACTCCGCGCAGTCGATTTTAATCACCGCGTTGGGGTCGCCGAAGAGAACTTCCGCCGCGGCCTCGACGACGCGCGTCTTGCCTGAGCCTGTCGGGCCCAGAAAGAGCATCGTGCCGACGGGGCGATTCGGTGGGTTCATCCCGGCGAGGAAAATCTGGTAAAGGCCGCTCATGCGACGCACCGCGCGCTCCTGTCCCACGATACGCGCGGCGAGTTTCTCTTCAAACTCTTGCGCGCGGGGACTCTTCTGGTCGGGGTCGAGCAAAACCGTATTAATGTTGATTGTCTCTCTTTCCATCGCTGCAACCATGGCTCGTCCTCCTTTGCTGGAGCGCGGGCGGCGCGTGCCCGTTTCGGCTTGTGGCGAGACGCCGCATTTGGCGTCTCCCGGCCGTCGTGGCCGCGTCCCCAGTCTTCTCCATGCAAAGAGCGAACCGCTCTTCTTTGATGAGTCGTTTAAAGACGTGGTTTGCTTAAAGCGCGTCCGGGGGGCGGCCACGCTTCGGGAATCGCGAGCACTATATATACGACAATGAGCGTTTTGTCACCACAAAATATTCGAGGCGTGCGGCCTGTTTACCATTCCCCGGCCAGCCGGAGTTCGCGGCGGGTGACACAATACGTCAGCGTAGTGCTGACAAATTACGTGCGCCTTCAAAAAAATGAAGGCGCTGACAGGGCGTTTCTTTACACCGTTCCGTCGAGCACGGCGATAAGAATGGAGCAAAACGTCGCTGCCCGCTTCGTGCCGGTTTATCGCCGGAGTCGCGAAAAAAAGGGCACGCGAGGCAACTTCTTCGCGTACCCTTTATTGCTCATTGCGGCCTGCGCCAATGTTTCTACTCAGTCGTAATACTCAAGGCCGAGGTGTGTGATGAGGTCTTCACCTCGCAGGTGGCGGAGCGTGTTCTTGAGCTTCATCAACTGAATGAAGACATCGTGCTCGGGGTAGAGACCGGGCGCGGTCATCGGCGACTTGAAGTAGAAGGAGAGCCATTCCTGTATGCCCTTCATCCCGACGCGCTGCGCGAGGTCGAGGAAGAGCGCGAGGTCGAGGACGAGGGGCGCGGCCAGGATAGAATCGCGGCAGAGAAAGTCGATCTTGATCTGCATCGGATAGCCGAGCCATCCGAAGATGTCGATGTTGTCCCAGCCCTCTTTATTGTCGCCGCGCGGCGGGTAGTAGTTGATGCGGACAACGTGCGAGAAATCCTTGTAGAGCTGCGGGTAAACCTCGGGCTGGAGAATGTATTCGAGTACGGAGAGCTTCGACTCCTCCTTGGTCTTGAAGGACTCGGGGTCGTCGAGGACTTCGCCGTCGCGATTGCCGAGGATGTTCGTCGAGTACCAGCCGTGAAGACCGAGCATGCGCGACTTCAGGCCGGGCGCGAGAATGGTCTTCATCAGTGTCTGGCCGGTCTTGAAATCCTTGCCGCAGACCGGCACGCCGTTGGTGTTGGCAAGCTCGGTCAGCGCCGGTAAATCGACCGTCAGGTTGGGCGCACCGTTAGCAAAAGGGACGCCCGATTTGAGCGCGGCGTAGGCGTAGATCATCGAGGGCGCGATAGCCTTGTGATTGTCGCGCATCGCCTGCTCGAAGGACTTCAGGGTCTTATGGACGGCGTGGGTCTTCAGGAAAATTTCGGTCGAGGCGGCCCAGACGATGACGAGGCGCGCGCATTTATTCTTGCGCTTGAACTCGGCTATCTCCTCGATAAGCTGCTCGGCCAGCTCAAACTTGTTCGCGCCCTCCTTGACGTTCGTCCCGTTCAAGCGTTTGACGTAATGCTGGTCGAAGACGGCCTTCATCGGCATGATCTTCTTGAGCTGCGGCTTGAGCTGTGAGAGAAGCTCCTTCTCCAGCACGCCCGCGGTCATCGCGGCTTCATAGGCTGAGTCGGGGAAGATGTCCCACGCGCCGAAGACGATATCTTCAAGTGCGGCGAGCGGGACGAACTCCTTGATGAGCGGGTTGCGATTCTCAGTGCGCTTGCCGAGACGGATCGCGCCCATCTGCGTGAGACTGCCGATAGGCTCGGCCAGGCCGCGCTTGATGGCCTCGACGCCCGCGATGAAAGTCGTGCTGACCGCGCCCAAGCCGACGAGCAGCACGCCGAGCTTGCCTTTGGCCGGGGCGATTTCAAAGCCGTTCTGTTCTGCTGACAATCTGGATTGACTCCTTCTCAAAATAGTTTGATGAAGGATAGCGGAGAGACGTGCTTGGAGTCTTGCCGAATCTTGCGGAATACGGACGAGCGCTTGCTCAAAGCAGGAAAGTAGACAGTAGGCAGTAGTCAGTAGTCGCTCGGCGTCGCGTTGAGGTTTGCACCTCGGCCACTCGACGGAGGAAGTATTTCTACTGTCTACTGTCTACTGTCTACTGCTTTTATCTTACTTGATCCCTTTACGCGCCAACTGCTCTCTCAGTGCGGAGGCGACCGCCGCGTCGAAGCCGGTCTGACCGCCCGACTGTTTTTTGCGCTCGACGGCGATGTATTCGTCTCGCTGCCGGTTGAGTGTGACGATCTCGTCGCGAATCTTCTGACGCTCGGCCAGACGACGCTCGACCTCCTTCGTGCGCTCGGCGGGCGTGAGTTTCTGAAGGTCGTCGGGCAGGTCTTCCTTCTTCACGGAGTCGAGTTTCACCGAGCCGTTTTCGATTGACTGGAGAAGGTCGCCGACGTATGCGTCCTTGTTGAGAGCCTTGTTGACGGCACGGTCGGCCTGTGCGGCGACGGGCGCGGCCCCGGCGACGGAGGACTCGGTTCTGACCTGACGGGCCTTTGCATCGTTGCGGAAGCTCTCGCCCTCGGCTCCGCCTCCACCGCCGTAGGCGAGGTAAGTCGAACCGAGGCGATTGCCGAGTTCCGAGAGCCGCGCGTCGTAGGGCGAGGCGACGGTCTGGACGCCGCCGTCCTGCGCGATGGCGAAGAACTGGCCTTCGCCGCGGCTCGCGATTCTCTGCCAGACCATGCGCGTCTGTTCCTCTGCGCCACATTGAATCGTGTTGACGACCATCCCGTTTCGGACTGCCTCGGCGGTCGTGGCGAGCGTATCAGGCTCCTGAAGATAGTCGTCGTGCGGCGGTGCATCGCCGACGAGGAAGACGATCTGCGCTGTGTCGGAAGAAGCCTTCGACCAGCCGGCCTTGCGCACGCCGTCGGAGAGCGCCTGGCGCACATCTTCGGGGCCGTCACCGCCGCCGTCGGCGTGGTATTCCATCAAAGTCGTGTAGACCTTATCGAGGTCGTTTGTGAGCGGGAGAACCTGCGTGACGTACTGGTCGCCGTGGTCACGATAGGCGACGAGTCCGACGCGAACAGACGGCTTGGCGGGCGTCTGCATCACTTCGTTGACGATGCCCCAGATTCTCTGCTTCGCCCCGTCGATAAGCCCACCCATCGAGCCGGTCGTGTCGAGCACAAAGACCATCTCAAGCGTCTTCTCGCCTTTCGAGACCTGCGGCGGCGTTGGCGGCGTCGGCTCATTGGTCAGAGTTCTTCCGAGGGCAAAGGCCACGCCGAGGCCCATCGAGAAGGTCAAAAGCGCAGTCGTGATTCTGAAAAAGAGGCGTCTCATGTTCGTCTTCCTTTCGTCCAGTCATGCCCGCCTTGCGGCGGGAGTCAGTTTCAAACGTGGTTCATCAAAAAGCCTTAAGCGCTCGGCCTCGAAGCCGTCCGGCGCGGCGCGAGGTCTTAACTTTCTGCGGATTGAACGGACGGCCTGAAAGTCTCTTGCAGAAAAAAATCGGAATCTTTATCCGCGGACAAGTGCCTTGCGGTAGGCGCTGGGTGAGATGCCTGTGGCCTGTCGGAACGCTCTGGCGAAGTGGCTTGAACTCATGTAACCGACGCGCGCGCCGATCTCGGTGATCGAGAGGTCTGTTTCGGTGAGTAGCGTCCGGGCGCGTGCGGCGCGCAGGGAAGCGAGATAGGCGTGCGGCGTTGCGCCCGCCAGTTTTTTGAAGAGGCGCGCAAAGTGGAACGGCGAGAGATAGGCAGCCGAAGCGATCTCTTCGAGCGAGAGGTCGCGCTCCAAATGCGCGTGCATCAGCTCGACGGCGAGACGTATACGGCGGTCAACGAGGCCCGCGCGGGAGAGTTCAAGCTGAGAGTCGCGCCGGAGGTTCGCGTAGCGGCGCAGGAGATGTATGAGTGCGTGTTCGACGAGCGCGCCGACGACAAGTCCCTGCCCGGCCTCTTCTTCTCGAAGCTCGAAGGAGAGTTCGCGTGCGAGACGCGCGAGGCGTTCGTCTCTTTCGACGGCGCGTGTGCGGAAGGTGACGACGTGGTCTGCGCGTGCGAGTCCCGCGCGGGCGGCGCAGTCGAGGACGAAGACGGGCGAGAGGTTGACGAGGATGTACTCGACGCCCGTCAAGCTCGCGGCGCTCAAGGCGTCTCCGGGCGCGGCGAGGAGAGCCGAGCCTTCGGAGATTTCGCCCGACTCCACGGCTTCGCTTAACTCCGAGTCTTTACCTAACTCTGAGTCTTTGCCTGACGCTCCTGCATTGCCCGGTATGTCGGAATCAGAACTCGCGGCACGCCAGCTCATGCGCCCGCGCAGAAGGAGGAGCGCGGCGTAGTCTGTGCGCGCGCCGCCCGACCAGCGAAGACGCCGCCCTGCACGGAGGTGGACGGCCAAGTGCGGCGGGCGGGCGAAGATTTTATCTGTGGCTTGCTCAGCGGGCTTCATCCTGTTTCGTGCCGTCCGGCGTCAAGTGCGCGGAGGGTTCCAAGCACGTTGTGCATCCAACCGGGATGGTCGGTGATGACAGCGCGCAGGTTCAAAGCGAGCGCGCGGCGCAGCCAGACGCGCCCGGTCACGCTCCAGACCAGAACATCGAAGCCGCGTTGGTGCGCCGCCTCGACCGTTGCGCTTCGCAGCAGCGAGTGATGGAGAGAGATTTCATTCGCGCCGCAACGGGCGGCCTCGGCAATGATTTTGGACGCAGGCACGAGGGGGCGCGGCCAACTACGGCCAAAGAGGGCGGCGGTGCGAATCTCGGGCGCGAGCCGCTTGACCTCTCGGAGCGAGTCGAGCGCGAAGCTCTTGACGACGACGCGGTCTGCGAGACCGTGCGCGCGTGTCAACTCGACGACGGCGCGTGCAAGCGACGCTTGAAGCGAAGGCTCTTCGCACTTCATCTCGACATAGAGATGAAGTGCCCCGAAGCGCTCGAAAACCTGCGCGAGCGTCGGGATGGGTTGACGCAGGAAGGAGTCGCTCGCGCGCTCGGGGTAGCAAAGGTTGAACCACTCCCCGGCGTAGAACTTCGACAGTAACGTGGAATCGAACTCCTCGACGAGGCGACCCTCAACCTGCACCGTTCGTGCGAGCGACGCGTCGTGAATGACGACGGGCACGCCGTCGCGCGCGAGCCTCACGTCAAACTCGATGCCGTCAGCGCCGTCGCGCACGGCCATGTCAAAGGCGACGAACGTGTTCTCGGGCGCGTCGGCAGAGGCTCCGCGGTGGCCGATGATGAGAAGGTCGCTGTCGGGCGTTTGTCCGCGACTCATTCGGGCTTCTTTCGTGCTCTCCGCTTTGACGCGCCTTTAGAGGCTTTACGCGAAGTATTCTTCGTAGCGGGTCTAATCTCTTCCCGTCCTATCGGATTAGTTCCTTCTACATTTGCTTCGGCGTCGCCTCCATTCACGTGGACGCTTGCTCCCTCATCGACCGGCACAGAATTCTTTGGGGCTTCGAGCCAGAGCGTCGTGAGCGGCGGCAGGTCGATGCTCGCGGAGAAGGGAAGGCCGTGCCAGGGCTGCTCGTCAGCATGGACGGAATCGACGCGAAGGGCGTCGCCGCCTGAGTAGTATGACGAGTCCGTGTTGAGGATGAGGCGATAGACGCCCGCGCGTGGCAGGCCGAAGCGATAGCCGGGGCGAGGGGCGGCGGAGAAGTTCGAGACGCAGACCACCACGTCGCCCGTCTGCGAATGGCGCATGAAGGCGAGTATGTTTTCCGTCGCATTGTTAACGTCGATCCATTGAAAGCCGCGTGGCTCTACATCCAATTCATAGAGCGCGGGCTGTTCGCACAGGATGCGGTTGAGGTCGCGGACGAGAGTGTTGACGCCGAGGTGGCCGTCATTGTCTCCGAGCAGATGCCAGTCGAGACTCTGGTCGTCGTTCCACTCGCGCCACTGCGCCAGCTCGCCGCCCATGAAGAGGAGTTTCTTGCCGGGATGCGCCCACATGTATGCGTAGAGCGCGCGCAGGTTCGCCAGCTTCTGCTCACGCGAGCCGTGCATCTTGTTCAGCATCGACCCCTTCATGTGGACGACCTCGTCGTGCGAGAAGGGGAGGATGAAGTTCTCGCTCCATGCGTAGGTCAGGCCGAAGGTCAGGCTGTTGTGGAAGTAGCGCCGGACGAAGGGGTCGCGCTTGAAGTATTCAAGCGTGTCGTGCATCCAGCCCATGTTCCACTTGAGGTCGAACCCGAGGCCGCCCTGATCCCGTCCCTTTGTGACGAGCGGCCAGGAGGTTGACTCCTCTGCAATCATCAACGCGCCGGGCTGTTCATGATGGACGACCGAGTTCAACTCGCGTATGAAGTCGAGGGCTTCGAGGTTTTCGCGCCCGCCGTACTTGTTCGGCATCCAGCGCCCGGCGTTGCGGCTGTAATCGAGATAGAGCATCGACGCGACGGCGTCCACGCGCAGGCCATCGACGTGGCATTCCTTAAGCCAGAACAGCGCGTTGGCGATGAGAAAGTTGCGAACCTCATTGCGCCCATAGTTGAAGATGAAGGTTCCCCAGTCGGGGTGCTCGCCCAATCTAGGGTCTTCGTGCTCGTAGAGCGCCGAGCCGTCGAAGCGACCCAAAGCCCAAACGTCTTTCGGGAAGTGCGCGGGAACCCAGTCCATGATGACGCCGATGCCCCGTTTGTGCAGGTAATCGACGAGAAAGCGAAAGTCGTCAGGGTTCCCGAAGCGCGCGGTCGGCGCGTAGTAGTTTGCTACCTGATAGCCCCACGAGCCGCCATAAGGGTGGCCTTTGAGGGGCAGGAACTCGACGTGCGTGAAGCCCATCCGCTCGCAGTAGTCGGCGAGCGCGGGCGCTGTCTCGCGGTATGTGAGCGAGCGGTTAGACTCTTCGACGATGCGCCGCCACGAGCCGAGGTGAACTTCGTAGATGAGAAGCGGCTTTCTTAAATGATCCTCGTTCGCGCGGCGCTTCATCCATTCGTGATCGGTGAATTGGTACGAGGGCGCGAAGACGATTGAAGAGGTTGCGGGCGGGACTTCGGTGAAGAGCGCGTAGGGGTCTGCCTTGAGAAAAGATAAACCGCCGCGTCTGTGCATCTCGTACTTGTAGAGCGCACCGGGGCCGAGGTCTGGAATGAAAATCTCCCAGATGCCCGAAACGCCGAGCCGTCGCATCTGGTGGAGCCGTCCATCCCAGTTGTTGAAGTCGCCGACGACGCTCACGCCGTCCGCGTTCGGTGCCCACACGGCGAAAGAGACGCCGCCGGCGCTGCCGAGTGTTTGCACGTGCGCGCCGAGCTTTTCGTAGAGCCGCCAGTGTCGTCCCTCGCCAAAGAGATGTTCGTCGAGAGGGCTGAGCGTGGGCATGAAGGCGTATGGGTCGCGGAGCGTGAAGACGTTGCCGCTGTGGTAGTGGATGCGTAGCAGGTATGGAAAAAGCTCCGTGTGGTCTTCGAGCAGAAGCTCGAAGAAGCCCGCCGGGTGCATCCGAGACATCTCGCGCGGCGGCTCGCCTTCGACGACGACCTCGACGCGCTCGGCTTCGGGGCGGAAGGCGCGCACGATGACTCCGCGCGGCGTGGGATGAGCGCCGAGGACTGAATGCGGGTCGGGCGAGTTGATCGCGAGCAGTCGCTCAAGCTCAACGCGCGAGACGTTCGGGTAAACGCCCGCGCCACCATGCTCGCTTGAATGCCCCGGCTTGTTCGGCATGCTTGCTTTCTCCTTCGATGCTGAACGACCCTTCAGGTAGTTAATAACTTTTCGGCAGCCGATGTGTCCAGTCAGTCTTGTAGCGATGGGTTGCTGAAATAGAAAAGGCGGAAGCGCTTTCGCCTCCGCCCTTGCTCGCCTGAACTGTATTCGACTTAACGGGACGCGATCTGTGCTTCGTCCCTCTGCATACTCTTGAGCGTGATGTCGAGCTGTCCCATTTCGTGCGAGAGGCGCGCCTTGACCGGGATGTGGCGCTCGTCGCTCGTCACCCAAATCGACATCTTGCCTTTGCTGTCCTCGATGGGACGGCCCGGGCCGAATAGCTCGACCTCGACGCGCACCACCGAGACCTTGCCTACTACGCTCTTCATCTGCTTCTTCTCTTCAAACACGCGCGCCGGAACCTGATAGACGCGCCCCGAGTCGCTGATGGCGATGTTGAAGGTCTGTCCGTGCGTGAGCGGCTGCGTGCGCAGGAAGTAGATGGCCGAGACGATGTCCTGCGTGGGCCCTTCGAGTGCGGCGGTGATGACGCGCGGAGGCTGCTGCGTGTTATCCGGGTCGCGCTCGGTGTACTCGACCTTCCCGGCCTCCTGATCGAAGACGGCCTCGCTGGTGCGAACGCGCTTGCCCTGCTCGTCAACCTTGCTCGTCCGCATGGCATAGAAGTCGTTCGGCTCGACCTGCGACTCGGCATGGAATTTAAAGGTGACGCCGAACAGCTTGCTGAAGAAACCCTTCGACACCACATCGGTCGTGAGCACGAGCGGCTGAGCCGTGGCCGCGGCTTGGGCCTCGCCCTCGACGCTTGCGGCGGGCGCGGCTGCCTGCGGGCGAACGGCCTTGAACTTCAGCTCGGCGATGTTGATGCCGCGCAGAAGGAGTTTGCTGAACTCGCCTTCGTAGACCAACACTTCAGAAGGCCCGAAAGGCATGGCTGCGGGCGTGCGTGGCTGCGGTGTACGCTCTTTGGGCGTGTCTTTGGCAAGAACGACTGAAGAGAGTACAACCGTAAAAAGTATCGCCGCCGTGGTGTTTTTCCAGAAATTTCTGCGAGGCATAGCGAACACCCTTCTGTTTGCGAACTTGTTTAGGTCAGATTGCTAGGATGGCTTTCAGTACAAGCACACACCATGCCAGAAGCAGCCCGAGCGCCGCGCGGTATTCCCGATAGCGTAGATAAAGTGCCGGGTCGAACTTCGCCGGGACGCCTTCTCGGGCCCTGTATGGCGTCACGCGCGGGAAGAGGAGAGGGACTGCCGCTTCATAACGTTTGAACTCCTCGCCGAACATCTCCGCGAGGGTCGAAGCTTCGACGCGCATCACAGGCAGGTAGATGCCAAGAAACAGCGACGCGAACACGCAGCCAAGGATAAGGAACAGCCAGAGGCTCGAAGAGGCCGCGACCGTGAAGCCAAGCCCGAGGATGAAGCTGCCGAGATAGAGAGGGTTTCGCGTGTAGGCGTAAGGGCCCGAGACTGCAAGCTGCGCGTTCTTGCGTATGTGCCCGGAGGCCCACGCGCGCACAAGCAACCCGAGAAGTGCGACCGAGCCGCCTGTAGCGAGCGAACGCGCGTCGGGCTTTGCCAGAATGATAAAGAGTCCCGCGCAGACGAATCCGAGCGGGACTCGCCAGCGCTGAACCCACGTCCCGCCCCTACGCCCCACTCGCCTGCACCTCGACCGCCTCCGAAATTTTAGACGCCGTACGCAATCTTTCGCCCACCGCCTCGGCGACGCGCCCGACCTCGATGTCCATGCAGACCCACTGCGAGCACGCGCGCCTATGACAGTCCGTGCGGCAGCCGATGTCCGTGCGCTCGACGCAGATGTCAGCTTCGCGTGGGCTACCGTTACGCCACCACTCGGTGGGCCCGAAGAGTCCGACGACGGGTGCGCCCGCCGCGACCGCGAGATGCGTGGGCCCCGTGTCGCCGCCGACGTAGACAGCCGCACGGCGCGCGAGCGCATAGAAGCCTTTGAGTGTTGGACTCGACGTGTGTGCAGCGCCCGTGCGACTCGACGCGGCGACGCGCTCGGCCAACTCGCGCTCGCCGGGCCCGTAGGTGACGACCGAGCGCAGTCCGTATTCGAGCCAGAGCGCGTCGGCTAGTGTACCGTAACGCACAGCGTCCCAGAGCTTGGTCGGCCATCCGCCGCCCGGATTCAAAATCGTGAATCTTGTTCCCGTTTTTTGGACGACCTCGTCCGCCTCGCGCTCGTGTGTGGCTTTGACGGCGAAGGGAAACTCGAATTCGTCAGCCGCGGTCAAGTCAATCCCGAGCGCGCCCGAGGCCAGAGCCAGATTCTTCCGTATGACGTGAATGTGAGAGGGAATCTTGACGGTCTGCGTCAGCAGAAAACGGCTCGCAGGCTCGCGCAAGTCGGCGCGCGCAAAGCCGACGCGGTGCGTTGCGCCCGAGAGTCTTGCGACGGAAGCGGATTTGAGAAGTCCCTGGAAATCTATGGCTAGGTCGAAGGGTGAGGCGCGTAACCGACGCAACTGCTGGCGCGGTGCCAGCAGCGTCTCCCCAGACATCGGCCAGCGCCTCAACACCTTCGTGTCCACTTCGATGAGGGTTTCTAAAAACGGGTTGTCCTTCAAAATTTCCGCTGACCGCCGCTCCACCACCCACGAAATCTCCGCACGCGGCAAGGCCCTCCGCACCGCCGCCAACGCAGGCAAGGTGTGAACGATGTCGCCGATGCTTCCGAGTTTGACGAAGAGAATACGCATAAAAGGGTGATGAGTGATAAGTGATGAGAAAAGACAGAAGCTCTTTCTTATCACTTATCACTCATCACTTATCACTTTCCTCAACATGTCCGTGCTTGAGTGGTCTTTTGGGTCGCCGACGATCTGGACGCGACCGCCGAAGGATCGTATCACATCGCGCTCGGGGACGGTCTCTTCGGTGTAGTCCGTGCCTTTGGCATGAATGTCGGGGCGGAGTGCGAGCAGGAGTTCGGTGACGGTCGGCTCGTGGAAGA
>JAVRON010000133.1:0-15688 GCA_032162705.1 Acidobacteriota bacterium | reverse complement strand
GTGCGGTGCTGTGGCGGGAGTCGCTATCTTCTCTTGTTCTTTACTTGCGCGGGATGCGCAAGGTCTGCCCCGGGAAAATCTTGTCCGGGTCTTTGAGCTGGTCTTTGTTGGCCTCGAAGATTGCGTTCCAGGAGACGCCGTAGTGGTGGCCGATCTTGCTGAGCGTGTCGCCGGATTTGACGGTGTAGCTCTCTTCGCCACCGCCGCCACCTTCGCCGCCACCGCCGACCTCGACGTTCATGACGAGGTCGCCCGAGCGCATGTCCGGGTCGATGCGGTTGTACTCGTCCCAGACCTTCTGTTTGGCCTCTTCATTCGGCGCGGTGCCCGTGATGTGCAGCACCTCGCCCTCCTCCGACACCTGAAGGTTGCTGACGCCGCTTTGGTTGGCGAGGTCTATGAGCGACTGATATTTCTCTCTGACAGCCATCGTTTCTCCCCCCATCCTACTTCTTGTTGAGTTGGTTCTGGACGCGCTTCGCGCCTGCTTCATTGGCCGCCTTCACGGCGTCCTGGAACTTCGCCGCGGGCACGTCGCCCTTGAGCGTCACGACGCCGTCCTTGACCTCGACGGTCACGCCCGTCACGCCGGCCTTCGCCAGATTGGCCTCCGTCTTGTTCTTGATGGCCGTGTCTTCCGACGCCGAAACAGGCGTGGGCGTCGCCGTGCTGATGTTCATGTTGGCGCGCGCATTCGACGTGTTCGCCGAGCCGTTCGTGTTGTTCGCGTTGTCGCCCTTGTTGCCGCACGCCGCCGCGCCGAGCGCAATGACGAGCACAAGCGCCGCCGCAGACACACTACGGGCCGCAGATTGAATCCTCATAGTAGAGTTAGCTCCTTCCCCCATTAAATTTCTCAGAGAATAACACCGAAGGGTCGCAAGAGTGTGCGCTCCCGCTCATTTATTTGTCATTCCACGGCGCGGCGAGTAAACTCCAGAGTGAAACCGAAGCCGAAACATAACGGAAACATAACGGCGGCTCATGCGCGCCGCGTCTGCAAAATTATCAGCGAAGACTAAACGGGGGAGCCGCGGGGAAGCGCGGCTGAGAGTCGCCCGAAGTGGGCGAGACCCTTTGAACCTGATGCGGTTAGTACCGCCGAAGGGAGGCACAGGTTGAGAGCCGCCCCATTCGTGTGGGCGGCTTTCGCCTTTATGGGCCACCGGGCCCGGATGAAAGCGAGAAGACGATGAGCAATGCTAACGGAAACGACGAGCGGCAGAGCGCGGATGTGCGTCTGCCGAACTCGCGCAGGATTTACGTCGAGGGCGGTGCGGGCGTGCGCGTGCCCTTCCGCGAGGTCGCTTTGCAGCCGACGCGTCTGCCCGACGGGCGCGTCGAGGAGAACGAGTCGGTGCGCGTCTACGACACTTCAGGCCCGTGGGGCGACCCCGAAGTGAAGTGCGACGTGCGCGACGGGCTGGGGGGCTTACGCCGCGAGTGGATTCTCGCGCGCGGCGACGTTGAAGAGTACACGGGGCGCGAGGTCGAGCCGCAGGACGACGGCTATCTCACGGAGGGCGCGGCGGAGTTCGCGAAGAACAAAGACAGGGGACGGCTCGAACCTTTTCCGGGTCTCAGGCGCGCGCCCTTGCGTGCAAAGGCGGGCGCGTGCGTGACGCAGATGCACTATGCGCGGCGTGGCGTCATTACGCCCGAGATGGAGTTCGTCGCGCTGCGCGAGAACATGGGGCGCGAGAGGGCGCTGCACGCGATGCGCGAACACAGTCGCGACGACAGAAGCTCACTCTTTCATCAGCACCGCGGCGAGAGTTTCGGCGCGTCAATCCCTGAGTTCGTCACGCCCGAGTTCGTGCGCGCAGAGGTCGCAAGGGGCCGCGCCATCATCCCCTCGAACATCAACCACCCGGAGTCTGAGCCGATGGCAATCGGGCGTAACTTTCTCGTCAAGGTCAACGCCAACATCGGCAACTCGGCGGTCGCCTCTTCGATTGAAGAAGAGGTTGAGAAGATGCGCTGGTCTGTGAAGTGGGGTTCGGACACCGTGATGGACTTATCGACAGGCAAGAACATACACACCACGCGCGAATGGATTCTGCGCAACTCGCCCGTGCCCATCGGGACGGTTCCGATCTATCAGGCGCTTGAGAAGGTCGGAGGCAAGGCCGAAGAGTTAACCTGGGAAGTCTTCCGCGACACGCTCGTCGAACAGGCCGAGCAGGGCGTCGATTACTTCACCATCCACGCGGGCGTGCGGCTGCCTTACATTCCTCTGACGGCGCGTCGGACGACCGGCATCGTCTCGCGCGGCGGCTCGATCATGGCGAAGTGGTGTCTCGCGCACCACGAGGAGAGTTTTCTCTACACGCGCTTCCGGGACATCTGCGAGATCATGCGCGCCTATGACGTGTCGTTCTCTCTGGGCGACGGCCTGCGCCCCGGCTCCATCGCCGACGCCAACGACGAGGCGCAGTTCGCCGAACTCGAAACACTCGGCGAGTTAACAAAAATCGCATGGGAGTCGGACTGTCAGGTGATGATCGAGGGGCCCGGGCATGTGCCCATGCACCTCATCAAAGAGAACGTAGACCGCCAGCTTGAGATTTGCCACGAAGCGCCGTTCTACACTTTGGGGCCCCTTGTTACGGACATCGCGCCCGGCTACGACCACATCACTTCGGCCATCGGCGCGGCGATGATCGGATGGTTCGGCACGGCCATGCTCTGCTACGTCACGCCGAAGGAGCATCTGGGGCTTCCAAACAAACAGGACGTGAAGGACGGCGTCATCGCCTATCGTCTGGCCGCGCACGCCGCGGATTTGGCGAAGGGTCATCCGGGCGCGCAGGCACGCGACAACGCTCTGTCGAAGGCGCGCTTCGAGTTCCGCTGGGAGGATCAGTTCAATCTCGCGCTAGACCCGGAGGTCGCGCGTGAATATCACGACGAGACGCTGCCGCAGGAAGGCGCGAAGCTCGCACACTTCTGCTCGATGTGCGGCCCGCACTTCTGCTCGATGAAGATCACGCAGGAGGTGCGCCAGTACGCCGCCGAGAAGGAGCTTGACGAGCAGGCAGCGCTCAAGGCCGGGATGCGTGAGAAGTCCACGGAGTTCATCGCCGCGGGCGCGGAGCTTTATCAGGGCGAACTGCCCGCCGGAGCGAAGCGCGAGCACTGAGAGCGCTATCTCGTTCACGGAAGAAAAGAAATCGCGCAGCCGGTTGTTGTAACCGGCTGCGCGATTTCTTTTCTTCCGATGTGTTCTCTTCTAGTGACGTGCCCTTACGGGTTCGAGGTCTTCTCGGCGGAGGCGGGCTGCATCGTGCGTCGGCGCGTGTAGACTTCGCCCTGCTGGCTGAGTCCGGCCTTCTGCGCGAGCGCGTAGGCGACCGAGTCGATCATCTCCTTGCTCGCGAGCTTGAACTGCGTCGTGCCCTTCAGATATGTGTCCGGGTCTTCAAACTGGATGGTCAGATACTGAAACTTCTTCTTAAAGAGGAGCGCGGGTGCGCCGAGGATGCCGATGCCGCTCATCAAGACCTGGCTCGTCCCGCTACCCAATGCGCGGCGCGTCTCTGTGTCGGCGAACGCCACCATCACGGCGTCGTAAGAGATCGAGATGATCTCCTTCTCGTTCTTGTCGCGGAAGACGAGCCGCTGGTTGCGGTCGTCGAAAGAGAGCATGCCCTCCTGCTTCTTGCGGTAGCCTGCAAACCCGCCCATGTACTTCGCCGGGACGACCTTCGGCGGCGCGGGCGGCGCGGGCACGACCACCTTCGGGCGGGGCTGGCCTTCTTGCTGCGACTCCTGCTGCTGCGGCGGCGGCGGCGGCACGGGACTCGTTGGGTCGCTCACAGAGCGTTGCCTCTGTGCGAGAGCGCCGGGCGCGAGCGTGGACGCAAGCAGGACGAGCAGCAGAAACTTACTGACTGACTTCATTTTCGGAACTTCCTTTCGAGAGGCGAGACTTTCAGATGCTATTTAAAGACGCAGTTGGCCCAGAGTTCGTTGCCAGACAAGCGACTTTTTCAGGACGCAGAGCCGCTGGCGCTCGGCTGGCTCGCAGGAAGGCTCCAACTGCGCGATGACCGATTCGACGAGCGCGACGGCGAACGGGCCCGCGTGCGTCACGGCCTGCGAGAAGTAGTGGAGCTGCACCGCACCGCCGGGCCCGCGGTGAAACTCGAAGACATCCACTCCACCCATGCCGAACACATCCTGCCCCAGTGGGACGACGCGACGCGGCACGCCGTGATGACTTACCCAATCGCGCGTGCCGTCGCCCGCCCCCGCCGCCGCCGCGTCGCGCCATCCGAGAAGGAGTATGCCTAAAAGCACGCCCTGCTCGTGCAGAAAGTCCGGGCTTAAGACCTTGAGGTCAGCATGCGAAGACAGGCGCGGCCCGAAGCTTCCATAGTCCGGATTGGCAAGCTGTGTGTTGTAGACGACGCCGACAACCTCCTCCGATTCGGAGACCGGCAGGCGGACGAACTGCGCGAACCCGTACTCGTCCGGCGAAGGCGGCGCGTCCACGTCCAACTCGTCGATGACGCGCGCAACGTAGTCCAGATGCGAGTTCGACTTGACGATCTTGGCGATTCGAGTCATGGGAATTTTTGATTTTTTGATTTTTGATTTTTGATTTGCGGTGTGCAGCATTCAGCTATCGGCGGTCAACTTTCAGCAGTTAGCTTTTTAGCCAAAGACAACAAGCTAACTGCCGACCGCTGGCCGTTCTTAAAATCGCAAATCAAAAATCTAGAATCAAAAATTCACTTGCCTTGACCACTCCGGAACCTTGTAGAGAATCCACCAGAGCAAGACTTGCGCGCAGAGTACGAGCAGGCCGAGGGCGATGCTGAGTGCGAAGGCGCGTGCGTGGCGCGCCGACGCGTGCGGCGCGCGCCACGCACGCAGAAGCCCCAGGCCGCCGAAGAGCAGCGCGCCCGGGCAGAAGAGAATCCCCAGATAAGGGACAAGCCCGTACGTGACGAAGGCGAGCGCCGTCGCCGCCGCCCCTTCTTCGCTTCTACCTGGCATGACTTCTCTCTCCCTCAGGCGAGCGCTCGCCGTCCTCGGTCGCCTGCGCTCGCGCCAGGGCTGATACGCCGCCGCCGCGAACGTCTTGCGCTGTGCGGGCGCATACCCGAAGCGGTAAGAGGCGCGCAGCGCGTCCGTCGGAAAATATTCCTCGCCGAGCCTCTGCCCGCACGTCGCGCAGAAGCGAGCCTCGCGCCGCCGAGGGCTTGCGCCGCAAGCGTTGCAAGCTTGAGTCTCCGCGGACGCGTAGGCTCCGCCGCCCTGCTCGATTCTTTCGATGTGACCCGATTCGCTCAACATAATTTTCGCCGGGGAGTCGTGCCGCCTGCGGAGGGGTTTCAGATGAGACAATGATGACAGATTTCCGGGCCCCGCTCAACGGCGGCGGCACACACCTAACGACGACACCTACTCAACGGCGGCCTCGCTCAAGCGGCGACACACACTCAGCGGCGGCACACACTCAACGGCGACGGCCCTTGCTTTGGGCCTTGCGCGAGATGCGGAAGTCGAGGCTGTGCTCGGCGGCGAAGTCCTGCACGACGCGCAAGAACTGCTGTCGGTCGCGTGCGGTCATGACGGCGGCCTCGTCGGCGGTCTCGATGGCGTAAGGATAGCCGTTGCCGACGACGCACTCGGCGCGCACGGCGTCCAAAACCTCTTCGACGAGTCCGGCCTCGTGTATCCATGCGGGGATGTCGAGCCGCGCGGGGTGGCCGTCCGTGGTCGTCTGGAGATAGACGAAGCCGACGAGCGGTGCGCCGCTCTCGTCGAAGAATCGCTCGGAGAGGTTCGGGCGCTGGCAGTGCCAGAAGATGGTTCGGTCGCCCCACTTTTCCAGAAGCGGCGGCTGCGCGTCGCCCACTCCCGCGCGGAGTATTTGCGCGTCGTATGCGTTCGTCTCCGGCAGGTCTTTGTAGAGGGCACAGAGCAGACCCGAGATGTCGTGCGCGTAGGATTGATCGACGTAGCCGACGACGGGAACCTCCGCGTCGCGCGAGAGCATGATGAGTTCGGCGAGCGCGTCCGCCATGCGCTTCGAGAATTGTACGTCCGCTCCCTTGCGGAGCGAGGCGATGAGGAGCGTGTTGTCGAAGAAGGCCAACGGCATGCGCTCGCCGCGCGCTCGCCAGCCGCGCCGCCTCTCAAGGAAATCGCAGACGGCGCGCGCCTCGATCTCGAAGCGGCGCAGGCCGACGACCTGTTCCGGGCTGTCGAAGCCGCGCCGGCTCCCCAACAGTTGTTCGGGCGTGACGATCTCGAAGTGTACGTCCTTGAAGTAGCTGCCTTCCGCAGAGTGCGGGTTCTCGAACGAGGCGACCTGCACGGCGGCGACAGGCACGCTGGCCTCTCGACCGGGGAAGACCTGACTGCCGTCGGCTGCGAACGTCACGCGCCCGCGCAACTGTTCGAGCGCCCAACGCCGTCCCTCTTCGTGCGAGCGCCAGGACTCAAGGAAGGGCACAACCGCCGAGCCAGCGCGGTCGAGTTCGTCCGAAGGGAAGGCCACGCGCGCCGCCAACGCGCCGGATTCTCGCCGCACCTCATCAGCCGTCCGCCCGGCGAGTGAGCGCAGACGCGCGGCCAGTTCGCCCACCTCGCCGCGCATCGCGCGCTCGAAGCTGACGAAATCCTCGCGCGTCTTCTCAAGCGCGCTGATGACGTGCGTGCGGTACAGCATAAGAATAGTGATGAGTGATGAGTGATGAGTGATAAGAGAAAAACATCTGCTCTTTCTTATCACTTATCACTTATCACTCATCACTTATCATTTCCCTCTCTGCATGCGCGCAAGCTGCTGTTCGGAGTAGGCGTAGCGTGTCGTCTTGAGGTGGCTGCCGACGAAGGTGTAGCCGATGCCCTCCTTCTCGTTCATGTAGAACTCGACATCGCCTCTGGCGGTGCGCTTGAAGGCGGAGTTCTTGACGATGTTCATCGATTCGGGCGTGTCCGTGGCGCTGTCGTGCTGAAGGACGATCTGAAGCACGGTGCCCTCGTATTGCGGCGGGAGCCGCTTGGTCGCGACGAACTTCGGCGTGACGAAGAAGACCGTGACCTTGCCGCCGGAGACGTTGAACTCCAGCGTGCCGTCCTCCGCGAAGCGGTCGGCGATGGGCACGCCGAGCACTCGCTCCACGTCCGCCCGCTTCGAGACGAACGGCTCAAGTCCTTTCCATACGGCAGCACGTGCGCCCGCAGCCGACAGCAGCAACGTCAGCGCGAACGCTAAACCCAACAAGACGCTTCGCGCGCGTGCGCGACGAGAATTTGTGTTACTCATGAAAGGGATGCTAACGCCAAGTCGTGACCAGTGACAAGGGGAAAAGCCGTGACAGGAAACAGGTGACAGGAAATAGTTGTTAACAGCAAGCTGCTAACAAAAACAGGTAATGGGTGACAGGACGATTGAATCCTGTCACCCGTTACCTGCCTCTTGTCACCTGTCACTCCTTACCCGTCACGGCTATTTGGCGAACGGGCGGACGCGGTCGGCTGACTCTTTGAAGTACGCATCGGTCGGCGCGAGTTGCAGTCCCTTCTCGTAGGCGGCGAGCGCCTTGGCGTACTGCTTCGACGACTCGTAGGAGAAGCCGAGCAGGCGATAGACCTCTGCGTTATCCGGCGTCTTCGCGGCGGCAGATTCGAGGGCCGTGATGGCCTTCGGAAAGTTCTGCGCCTGCACCTGCGCGTAGCCGAGCAAGTAGAAGGTCTCGTCGGGTGCTTGCGGCGAAGAGGCTGCGCGGTCGAGCGAAGCGGCGGCGCGCACATACTGCTTGGCGAAGATGAGCGCCTGGCCCTGCAAGAGCGCCGAGCGCGCATCGTTGCGCACGCGTGCGAGCGAGTCGGCGGCGCGCACGGCTGCGAGGAAGTCTGCGTCGGCGGCTGCGCCCGTCGCCGCACGTCCGCGATACATGTAGCCTTGCGTCAGAAGCTCCCAACCCTGTGCGAAGGTCGGGTCGATGAGCGTGGCGCGATTGAGCATGTTGACGGCGGTCGTGTAGTCGTTACGAGCGAAGGCGAACTGGCCCAGGTAGAGCAGCGCGAACTTGTTCTTCGGGTCTGCCTTCAAGACCTCGCCGAAGGAGCGCTCGGCGTCCGCCGTCTTCTTCAGGTTCATCTCGGCGACGGCGCGATAGTAGAGCGTGTTCGTGTCGGGCTTCGCGCCCGCGCGCGTCGTCGCGGCGACTAGAAGCGGGAGAGCCTGCTCGTACTTCTCGGCGAAGAAGTAGGCGTTGGCGAGCGCGTCCTCCGTCTTCGGGTCTTTCTCGCCCAGAGCGCGGCGCAGGTCGAGCGCGCGCTCAAGGTCGGCGGCGGCCTCCGCGTAGTGCTTCAGATAGAACTCCGCAAAGCCCGCAATCTTCCAAGCCTCGGAGTTCTTCGGGTCAATCGAGGAAACCTGCTTTGCTTCGGCGAGCGCCGCGTCATACTGCTTCTGTTCGAGGAGCGAGAAGGCGTGCGCGGTCGAGGCCGTGCCGGAGCCAGTCGCCATTCCTGTGCGCGCGCCGGTCGAGTCCACGTTCGTGCTGGCCGCGTCCGTCGTCGGCTGCACGGGCGTGACGCGCCGCGGTCGGGTCGCACCCGACTGAGCGTTGGCGAGCGTGGCACACAAGACGAGCGCGGCGGCGCAGGCCGTAAAGCTGTTCAAGAGTCTCTTCATGGAAAGGAAGTTTTTCATAAGGGGAAGGGCGATATCAACTCCGTACGTGCCAAGGGAGAGGGCAAAACAGTCGGATGCCCCTCGACGGGCGCGCGTTCGCCGTAATTTCTCAGCCTCCGAACGGAGAGGGGGAACCCGGGCGACAATCACGCCCCCGTCCCCCTCTCGATTTGCTCGCGCGAATTTAGAAGCTCAGCTTAAAGCCGAACTGGAAACAGTTTAGCTCAATTCAAAACCGATCTCACTCTTGAGTTTTAACTAACCTGAATTCATATGGAAAACACTCCGCGCACTCTTCGAGCAGCGCGGTTTGTGTGATACCGGCAGTGTTGACAGACGTATGCGCCCTCTTTGTAGTCGTCGCTTCATCTCACCCACTCATCGAGGAAGGCGAGCACGTCCTGATCCCAGATGGAGATGCCGTCGCAGTTCATGGCGAAGCGCGCGTGCGCGTCCTGATTCGTGCAGCCGAACGGCGGGTAGAGTTTCGACCTCCACTTGTGCGGGTTTCCTTTCAGCGCGAGTTGCTGGCCCAGCGTTATGACGGGGCCCGTGTTGTAATCGCCTTCGGCCTGGATGATGAACATCGGGGACTTCTCGTTCTGGACGGCGTTGATGAGTCGCGTGCGGAGTTCCGGATTGCCCCACGACTCGGCGGCGGGTGCGAAGGGAACGTAGGCGTCTATGCCGGGGTCTTTCTCAGCCGTCAGCAGGGTCTGAATGCCGCCGTAGGAGATGCCCGTCATGGCGATGCGGTTCGGGTTCACGTAGGGCAGTTTCTTGAACCACTCGACGGCGGCGATCACGTCCTTGTTGTAGAGTTCGTGGAGCATCACGGAGTTTTGGCCGGCGTGTTGAAGGTCTACGATGTAAGGGCCGGCGTCCTTCGATAGACCCTGCCCGTGTCGGTCGGGCGCGAAGAAGACGTAGCCGTGATCCACGTAGAGCTTGGCGAGGTGGGGCACGCCCTTCGGGTCAAGCTCGCTGCCGTGGTTGTAGATGACTGCCGGGTACAGCATCTTGAGCGCGGCGATGCCGCCGACTGTGCTCTCAACCTTGGGAGTAGCCTCGATGATGTGACCGTGGCCGGAGGTCGGCGGCTTCGTCAAAGCATCGAACTGGGCTTTGGTGCTCACGCCCGGCACGTAGATGTGTCCGTGAAGCGTCATGCCGTCGGGGCCGGGGAACTCGACGTGAAACTGCACGGGCGTATTGGCTTCTGCGGCGGTGCAGTCGCGGAGGCCGGGACAGGGCGTCGGGCTGGAGTGTGGATGTGGCGGCTCGCCGGGGCCGTTGGAGTTGCGCGGCGGCAGAGGATGAGGCGGCGTGTGCTGCGGCCTCCCCTGATAACTGCTCTGCGCGACGACCTTCTTCTGCCCGCTTACGGCGAGCGCTACGGTCAAGGTGACACCAACGAGCAGCACAAGAAGGAATGTGCATACAGCTTTCATGATGTTTCTCTCCTTATTGAATCCCTGAATTGAATCCCCGAATTGAATCCCCAAAGTTTTCAGTCGCTTGCCAACTAACCCTTTGGAGTGAAGTTGTACGACTCGACAGCGGCGGGCTGCTCGCCACCTTTGACGAACGGCAACGGCTTGCCTCTGACGACCGCCTGCGTCAAATAGATAAAGACGAACAGGCAGGAGCCGCCGATTAAGAGAAACAGATAGACAGACCAACGGAACACTCCCGGTTCAAGACAAGACGACATGGGATCGCGCGGGTCGAAGTAGACCGACACTCTGCGACCGAGCGCGTACAGGCGAACCTTTGCCGCCGCTTCGCTCTCGTCGTAGTAATCCTGCGGCCCGGCCTTGATGTGCTCGCCCGTAAATTCCTGCCCGCCCGCGACGAAGCGATACTTGACTGAAGGCCAGCATTGGTAATCGCAGGCGGGCAGCTTCGACTCGACGACGAAGCCCTCGACGCGCTCCCAACGACGGCTCGCGCGCGCCGCCAGCCAGCGCGTGGCCGCGAACGAGAACATGAGCACGCAGACGATGAGCGCCACGAGCGCGACGCCGATGGCGAGCGGCGCAGGCGTGGAGTTTCTTCGCTTCCAGTTTTCGATGTTCGACGCCATCAATCTCTTCTGCTGCGCCTGTAGACGCGACGGCCCTTCAGTCCGAGCGATAGAGTCAGCAACCGACTGGTGGGTGCTGGCGATTTAGAGATGGTGCGCCTTGAAGAAATCCACGATCTCCTGCGGGGCCCAGGACGGATAGACGTGTGCGCCGGGATGGATCAGCGTCTTGACCGGCGTGTGGGTCGTTGACGAATAGTGTGTGCATTGCGTGCCGCTCTGCGCGCCGCCCGGCACGGCGCATTGCTGGCCCGGCGCGGTGGCGTTATCAGCCTGTCGAGCTTTTTCAATCGTCTGTTGTTGCAATGCGAACGGGTCGGTCGTGTCGGCCTGGCCCGCAATCGCCAAGGCTGCTCGCGGCTGTGTTAGATGTTCCGAATCCCAAAGCCGTCCCGCGACCTCGCCGATGGCTGCGATAGTCTGGGCGCGCTCCGCCCAAAGCAGGTAACTGAAGGTTCCACCGTTGGAGAAACCGGTCGAGTAGATGCGCGTATCGTCAACCGCGTATTTCTGCCGCAGTGTTTCCACCATCGCGTCGAAGTATTCCAGGTCTTTATTGCCGACATTGGCCTGGTTAGCTTCGACCTGCCATCCCGGTTTCAACCCCTGTGGATCAACCGGGCTTGGCCGACCCTTCAAACCCTGCGGGTAGACGACAATCGCTCCCGGCCAGACGGTCTGAATGTGCATCTGCTGCGACGCGCCCTGCATGTTGCCGCCGTGACCGTGAAAGGCAAAGACGAGCGGCAGCTTCCCGTCTTTGAGTGTGATAGACGGCGCGTAGACCAGCGCCTCTCGTTTCTCGCCGCCAACCGTACAGGTCATGTGCTTGGGCAGCGACGGGGCGGTGACGTGCCCCGCAGCCGCAAACTCACAAGGTTGTGCGGCGACGGTGTATCCAAGCGCCGCGAGCATCACGGCGGCGAGCAGAATGCGGAAACGAAGTTTCATGTTGACCTCCTTTGATTTCGTCATGGTTCTTACTTTCGATGAACAGCGAAAATCCGGCGCGAGCGTCGGCGCGCCCGCTCAATGATTCAGGTGCTGGTCGAAAAAGTCTGCGCGGCCATCCTGAGCACGCTACGGCTGGCCGAATAGCGATTTCACGGCTGGCCGAATAGCGATTTCACCGCTGCTCGCTCTCCCGGCCTTTCCTACTGCTGGCGGTCGGGTTCGGGCGGATCGGCGAACGACGGCGTGCCTGCATAAACGAACGAGGTCTTGAACGTCGCGTTGTCAATGACTTCAACCGATGGCACGCAGGGATCAGGCGGTGAATTCGGATCGCTCGGAGCGATGTTCGAGGCATTGATGCGTATGCTTTGGCCGCGCACGATTCCAACCATCGTGTAGCGAGGCGGGTCAGGCTGCGGATCAAAGGCACGCGCGCGGCGAGATTCCCAGATGGCCCCCATCGCCAGCATCATCACCACTGCGATCCCGATTGCCACTCTTTTCCAGATATTGAGTCTTCTCATTGTGTTTGTCCTATGGCTGTGTCGAATTCCGGTCTCACCCCTTAACGCGAGAAGTCGGGCCAAGTGACACCAGTCGCAACGGAAATGTAATGTTGGGTATGAAGGGGAGGTCGTGTTGAAAGCGGCTGTGTGTTTTAGGCTCTCGGCTTGCGCTGCAACTTTCGGTCGAGCGTTACCTTTACCATCAGATTCGCCCCGAGCCGCCCCGACGCCCGAAAGAGAGCAGCGACCTGATGAACCACCTGCCGCCGCCAGTCATGATAGAAATGCCGCCGATAAAAAACACCGCGCCAATCCCGTAGAGCAGCAGCAGAGCTGCCACATCGTTCACCCTCATCGCGGTGTGCTTGTTCGCGACGACGACTGACATGAAGACGGCGATGAAGAGCAGGAAGCAGCCAATCGCCAGAGACAGGGTGCCGCTGATACAGCCGCGCACGCGCATATTGCTTTGCGTGACGAACGTATTTTGATGGCCGCATTTCGGGCAAACCGGAAACGGCTGCGACGAATGGTAGCGGCACTCGATGTTCAGACAGACGTAATCCTCAGATGTCATGGCCTTCACTGGCTGCCGGTGTCAAAAGCGATTGATCTCGCGGCCTACTCGCCCATCCGTCGCCAGTGCGACCACGGTTGCCACTCTTTCCAAGTATTGAGCCGTCTCATGTGTTTCTCCTGTTGCGGTGTTGAATTCTACTCTCAGCCCTTAACGCGAGAAAGCGCGCCGAGCGACACCAGTCGCAACGGAAATGTAATGTTGGTCGTGAATGGAAGGTCGTGGTGAAAGCGGCGGCGTGTATAATCCGGTTGCCTTTCGGAATCGTGCCGTTTCGTGTGAGCGACGGACTATGCCCTTATCCCCTTTAGAAAACGTCACCGGCTTGCTGACTGATTGGAGCAATGGCGATCAGACCGCGTATGAGCGATTGGTTCCACTGGTCTATGCGGAACTGCACCGGCTCGCGCATCACTACATGAGCCGCGAGCGTGGCAATCACACCTTGCAAACGACAGCGCTGGTTAACGAAGCTTACGTTCGGCTGGTCGATCAGAAAAAAACGCATTGGCAAAATCGCGCCCAGTTCTTTGGAATTTGCGCTGAAATGATGAGGCGAATCCTTGTTGACTACGCGCGCCAACAGCAGTACCAAAAGCGCGGTGGCGGCGCTCAAAGAGTCACCCTCGACGAAACGGCGCAGGTCGCCGAAGGGAAGACCACCGACCTGGTGGCGCTGGACGAAGCGCTTGAAAGTCTCGCGAAATTCGATCCGCGCAAAGCGCGCGTAGTCGAATTGCGCTTCTTCGGTGGCTTGAACGTCGATGAGACAGCCGAAGTGATGGGCATTCATCCCAACACAGTTATTCGTGACTGGAGCGTGGCCCGCTCGTGGCTATACAAAGTAGTCACAAGCCAGCCGTGACACGTTAGCATCCCGGCATCCCGCAAAATCTGCCTTTGAGTTTTCTTTCCGATGACTCCTGAGCGCTGGCAAAGAATCGAAGACCTCTTTCATGCGGCGCGTGAATTCTCGCCGGACGAGCGCGCGGCCTTTCTACAAAGGGAGTGCGACGGCGATGCGACGCTCGGTGCGGAGGTCGAAGGTCTTCTATGCTGTGACACGGAGGCAGGCTCCTTCATCGAGACCGAAGCCCTCGATGTCGTCGCCTGTCTCGTCGCGCGCGAGCGCGTGCAGGCGATGCTCGGCAAACGCATCGGCCAGTATCGTGTCGAACGCTTGCTCGGTGCGGGTGGGATGGGCGAGGTCTATCTCGCGGAGGACACGCGACTGAACCGCCCCGTCGCGCTCAAGCTTTTGCATCCGCAATTGACGGGCGACGATGCCCGCGTCGAGCGCCTGCTGAAAGAGGCGCAGACAGCCTCCGCCCTCAACCACCCGAACATCGTCACGGTCTACGGCGTCGAGCAGTCGGACGACCGTGTGCAACTGATGGCGACCGAGTACGTCGAAGGCCAGACGCTCAGGCGGCGCATGTGCGAAGGAAAGATGAGCGTGGCTGAGGCCGTCGCCGTTGCCGTTCAGGTCGCGCGCGCTCTGGTGGCCGCGCACGAGGCGGGCTTCATCCACCGTGATATCAAGCCGGAGAACATCATGGTGCGCCCCGACGGCATCGTGAAGGTGCTCGACTTCGGCATCGCCAAGCTGGCCGAAAGTCGTTCTCAGCCGTTTCCAAACTTGGGAGCGAGCTTCACGACCGAGCAGGGTGTCGTTGCGGGCACAGTGCACTACATGTCGCCGGAGCAGTTGAGAAGACTCAAGACGGATGCGCGCACAGACATCTGGAGTCTGGGCTGTGTGCTCTACGAGATGGTTGCGGGACGCGCGCCCTTCATCGCCGAGACGGCGAGCGACGTGGTCGTCCATGTGCTCGACCGTGAGCCGCCCTCCCTCGCGGAGCTTGCTCCCAACGCGACGCCCGCGCTGCAAAAGATCGTCCGCCGGGCGCTCGAAAAGAGTCCGGAAGAGAGATACCAGACCGCGCGCGAGATGCTCGACGACCTTGAGCGATTGCAGCGCGACGGCGTGGCAAGTCGCAGAGCGCGAAAGTATGCGGGCTTCGTCGGCGAACGCGGAGCGCGTCGTGCCGTCGCGCTGTCCGCGCTCGTCGCGCTTCTGTTTGTACTGGTCGCCGTCTACTTTCCACACCGGGCGAGTCGGACGATCAACTCGATGGCCGTTCTGCCTTTCGTCAACGCGGGCGGAGACCCCAACTCCGAATACATCTCAGACGGAATCACCGAGAGCCTCATCAATAATCTTTCGCAGCTTCCTAACTTGAAGGTCATCGCGCGTAGCTCCGTCTTCCGCTACAAGGTGCGCGACCCGCAATCGGACGCGCCCGACCCGCAGGCGGCGGCGCGCGCTCTCGGCGTGCAGGCTGTACTCACGGGGCGCGTCGTGCAAACGGGCGACGAGCTGCGCGTCAGCGCCGAGCTGGTCAGCGCCGAAGACAACAGCCACATGTGGGGCGAGCAGTACAACCGCAAGCTCTCGGACGTGTTCGGCGTACAGGAAGAGATTTCCAGAGACATCTCGCAACAGTTGCGTCTACGGCTGACGGGCGAGGCGAGCGAGGAGATGACGAGGCGACGCACCGACAGCCTCAAAGCCTTCGAGTTCTACACGCGCGGGCGCTCATACATTCACCGGCGGACGCGCGAAGACCTTGAGATCGCCGCGCGCTTCTACGAGCAGGCCATCGCCGAAGACCCCAACTACGCCCTCGCCTACGCGGGCTTGGCCGAAGCCTACGGCAACCTCGGCGTGCGCGGCTATATCCCGCCTGCGGAGGGTCGCCGCCGTCTCGGAGAGGCCGCGCGCCGCGCCGTCTCCTTAGACCCGAACCTCGCCGAGGCGCACGTCGCCATGGGCTACTCGCTGATGGGTTTTGCGCCTTATGACTTCCCCGACGCCGAGCGTGAACTCCGCCGCGCCATCG
>JAVRON010000132.1:0-6780 GCA_032162705.1 Acidobacteriota bacterium | reverse complement strand
AGGCTGTGCGCTCTCTCTACTCCTCGTGCCGCGCGTTCGTCTACCCTTCGCTCTCCGAAGGCTTCGGCCTGCCGCCGCTCGAAGCGATGAGCTGTGGCGCGGCGGTCGTCGCGGGCGACACACCGGCTGTCGCCGAGGTCACGGGCGGCGCGGCACGCCTCTTCAACCCGCGCGACACGCACGCGCTCACGCGCGTCCTCCTCGAACTGCTCGACGATGAAAGTGCCCGCCGCGCCCTCTCCGAAGCGGGCCTCAGCCGCGCCAAACACTTCTCCTGGGAGCGCACCGCCCGCATGACGCTCGCGGTCTACGGCGAAGCGCTGGGAAGGATGAACGATGAACGCTGAACGCTGAACTGAAGACAAGCCGCCTTTCTTCAGTTCAGCGTTCAGCGTTCATCGTTCATCCTTTCAATCAACCTTCACGTGTAGCCGCAGCGTCTTTGAGCCTTTCAGGGCGAACCATGAGACGCCCTCTTGCAGCATGTCGAGTTCGAGCAGGTATTCGCCGGGGCGTTGGGGAGCGTTGACGGTAAAGGAGATTTCCGTCTCCTCGCCGGGGCGCAGGTCGCGCGGGAGCGCGCCGCGACCATCGTCATTGATGACGGTGTGCCCTTCGGCGTCGAGCCAGTGATTACCGGCGTTCAACTGGAACGGCGAGAGTCCACGTTCGCGTGCGAGCCACACAGAGTCGCCCGCGTTCCTGACCGCGACGCGAATCTTCATCTGTCCTTTCGCAGACACGCGCGGCGGCACGTCGAGCGCGCGAAACTCAGCACGTAAGCCATCAGCGGGGAGGGGAGCCAATACGTGCGGCGGCCCTTCGGTCGCGCAGAGCGTGTAAGGCTCGCTCGCGGCGAGCACGCGGCAGCGTGGGCGCACGTCCTCCGTTGTGATAACAACCCCACCGGCGGGTGCGGGCGCGTCCGGCGGCAGGAGCACGAACGTCTCGCGCGGGAGCCTGAGCGCCGATGCGTACCAGAGTGCCTGTATGGAGCCGGGTACTGAGGGCGAGTCGGCGAGATGTATTTCGTGCGGCGAGGCCGCGAGTGCCGCGGGCAGAATCTTCGCAGGGTAGTCCGCGTCAAACATGTGCAGACGCCACGGCGCGCTCGCGCTCCGCTCGAACTGCCAACGGAAGAACGCTCCCTGCACGAGCGTCAGCAGAACTAAAATCATAAGCGCTGCACGCCGCCCGCGCCCGCCCGTCATCAGCCACGCAAGGCCGGGCGCGGCGAGCACAACGACGAAGACCGGAAGCGACGCCAGCCGAAGCATGTGGAAGTATTCCTTCGTCAGCGAGGCGGGCACGACCGAGGCGGCCAGGCCGTATAGAACGAATCGCCACCATACGTCGCGCCGCGCGCCATGAAGCGCGAGCCATGCGCCGAGCGCGGCCAGGACGAAAGTCGCCGTGAGTACAACGCCCGTGCCGGGGATGCTCGCGATCTGGTACGCGTTCGTGTCGCCTGTGACGAGCATTCTCCACGGATTCAGGTTGCCCGCGTAATGCTTGACGAACTCCCACGCATCCCCCGCATAGCCGCTCTCGGGGGTGATATAGGTGAGATAGCTGAATCGCTTTGTAAGAGCCTCCGGATGGCGCAGGTGATAGACGAGCAGGGGCAAGAGCGCGAGCGCGTACAGTGCCCATGTCTTCAAGACCGAGCGGAGGCGCACGCGATTATTCGCGAAGAGCAAGAGACCGAGCGCGAGCAGGGGCCCGAAAAGCCTTCCGACCGAATAGGCATATGTGACGAGCGCAAGAGACGCCGCGACAACAAAAGCGTCCGCAAAGCGCCACGCCTCTTTCTTCGGCGCGCGTTCGAGCGACAGCAGAAACAGCGCGACCGCGAGCGGGTAGATGGCGACCTCGACGACCACCCGGCTCAGCTCGAAGAGCCACGGCGTCAGCAGCGCCGCCAGAAACGTGAGCAGTCCCGCATCTCGACGCTCGGTCACACGCGCGCCGAGCAGGCCGAGCGCGAGCGCCGCCAGCACTCCAAGCGCAGCGCTTAAATACCTTGCGGCGGCGATGCTGGGCCCCGTCAAGCGGAAGATCGACGCGAGCAGATAGATGTAGACGGGATTCTTGTAGTCGCCAAAGGCTTGGAAGTAGAGCGGCCACTCTTCACCATGTTCGTCCGCGCCGGTCTCGCTGATGAGGTGCGCGTTGTATGCGACCGAGGATTCGTCGATGAAGAAGCCCGGCGGGTTCGAGGGCGCGCCCCACAAGTAGAAGACGAAGCCGGAGGCTCCGAGCACGAGCAAGAGGAGCGCCGCCGCCGTGCCGTGCGTGCGTTGGGGGGCGTGCCATCGGTTCGGCTTCGACATCCTTCTGATGATTCTATGTCAGTGCTTCAAAACGGGCCACAGAGACACAGAGGCACAGAGATTAAATTCAGGTTTGAGATTTTCAAATTCTTAAAACCCTCTGTGTCTCTGTGTCTCTGTGTCTCTGTGTCTAACTCACACGCCCGATTCAACGCCCGTCCTCGCGGAAGAGATAGATGGAGCCGCCGAAAATCTTCTCCGGCGTGCGCCGCCGGTACTCGTCGAAAGTGTTGACGCGCTCTTCTTCAGTCGCGGGGCGTCCGTTGCGCTCGTACCCCGGCACGGTCGAGCCGTTGAGGAAGCTCGCACCGATGGCCGTGTAGCGAGGCCGCTTGCCTTGCGCGGGCGCGAGCGCGTCCATGTAGCCGACGCCGTAGTGGTGCAGCGTCAGGAAGCCACCGAGTGTCATCGCGCGCACCTCCGTCTCGCCTCGCGCGTGGAGGTATTCGCCGAGCGCGCGCGTGTCGTCGCCCCACTCGACGTTCGAGTCAGACAGATACCACCAGTGCGGCTGCGCGTAGGCAAGCTGGTTCATATAGCTCATGTGGTCGGGATAGGCGCGCACGGCCTCAAGGCACATCCAGCCGAGCAGCGCGAACGCGACGAACGCGCCCGCACGCGCCGCGCGTCGCGTCTTCCACATATGTTCGAGCAGTGCGCCGCCCGAGATGAAGAGGAGCATGTAGGCGGGCAGGTAATAGCGCACGCCGATGTCGATGTGGCTCGGCAGCACGAAGCCCGTATAGACGGCGAAGGGTGCGAGCACGAAGAGGAAGCGACGTTCGCGCTCCTTGAAAAATTTGTACGCGCCCCACACGAGCGAGGCGAGCGAGAGCAGAAGGAAGGGAAGCGTCGTCTTCAAGGCGAAGGCGACTGGGAAGTAGAACCACCAGCCCGTGCGGCTGTACATGCCGAGGAGCGAGGCGGCATGACCCGCCCCGTTGTGCCAGAGCTGCCAGAGGACGCCGAGCACGAAGTCTGTCGGCAGCAAGTAGGTCGCTGCTTCCACCGCTCGCACGACTGGTTCCGGGTTCGAGGGCGCACCCTCGTGTATCCACTTCACGCCCTCGACGCCTAAAGGGCGATGGTCGAAGAAATACGCCGCGTTGATGACGAGCACCGCCGCGAGTGCCACCAGACAGGCGTGCGTGACCACGGTCTTGCGACTCAAGCCCCGACGCGGCGCGCGCCAACAGAGCCAGACGAAGACGACGCCGAGAATGGGCGCGGCCAGAAGCATCGAGAACTTTGCGAGGCAGGCTACGCCGCCCGCCGCGCCGAGTAGCAGAGCGCGACGGCGGGTCGGCGCGAGCACATAGCGGTACAGTGCGTAGAAGACAAGCAGGTAGCCGAACGAGGCCGCCATATCTGTCTGCACGACGCGCCCGTGTGCGAGCACGGTCGGCTCCAGCGTGAAGAGCGCGACGGCAAGGAGTGCCGCGCGTGCGCCGAACAGTTCTCGCGCGAAGACGAAGATGAGCACGCCGAGCGCGACCGTAAGCGCGATCAAGGGGATGCGCGCCCAGAACGAGAGCGAGTCGAAGAGCTGTGGGTTGTCTTCCCAGAACCTCTCCTCGTAAGTCCACTTGCCTATGGCCGAGTCCGGCGCGAGGCCGAGCTTTTCGGGTCGCGTCTCGTCGGGCTGAATGAAGAGCAGGGGGAGTCCGGCGAGGATTTTGACGAGCGGCGGGTGTTCGTGGACGAGTTGGCAGTTGCCGTCGGCGAGATGGTAGTATGCCGCGGGAATCAAGACTATCTCGTCAACGGTAATGCTCTTGCTCCAGACCACCGCGAGCATCTGAAGTGACATGGCGGCCAGGAGCGCGGCGCACAAGAGTTCAGCCGCGTGCGCTCGCGACCAGGCACGCACGGCGGCGAGCGCGCGCCGTGGCTCGAAGGCATAGACGCCCCCGTCCGCCGCCGCTGCGACGATTCCGCCGTCCACTGCCTGATTCAATGACTCTTCCATCAAACCCTCGCCCGAAGATAAAGAGTGAACGCGAAGCCGCGCGCGGGATAAGTCGCGACCGCCTGGCTGCGCTCGCCGTCGCGCTCGCGCCCGTTCTCTATTTCCTGCCCGCCGTGTGGAGTGGTTCCGTCCTGTGTCCCGACGACGGGACGATCTTCAACACGCCGCTACGTGTCGCCGCGGCGAACATCACGCTCGGCGGGAGCCTCCCGCTCTGGAACCCGTATATCTTTAGCGGCATGCCCCTGCTGGCTTCGGCGCAGGGCGGACTGCTCTTCCCGCCGAACTGGTTCTATCTGGTCTTCAATGCGCCTGCCGCTACGAACCTGATGGTCGTCACGTCCTACGTGATCGCGGCGCTCGGCGCTTACCTGTACGCGCGCCGCGCAGGTGCTTCCGTGGCAGGCTCTCTGGTGACGAGCCTCGCATGGCAGTGGGGCGGCTTCCTCATCGGACAGATAGGCCACATCAACATCGTGCAGACCGGGGCGTGTCTGCCGTGGGTGCTTTGGGCCTTGGACGGCTACGGCCAGGACGGCGCGCGGCGCGGGCGAAAGTGGGGAGTCGTAATCGCCGCGCTCGCCGCGCTCCAGACCTTCGCCGGTCATCAACAGACGCTCGCCTACTCGCTCCTGCTCGTCTCGGCCTACGCCGTCGCGTCCGCTTGGGCCGAAAGGGAGTCGCGCTCGCGATACCTCTGGTCACTCGCTTTTATCGTGGCCGGTGTGCTGCTCGCCGCCGTGCAAATCCTACCGACCTTCGAGTTACTGCGCAACAGCCTGCGCGCCGAATCCACTTACGACTTCTTCACTTCGTTCTCGATGCCGCCGCGCATGATTGAAACTTTCCTCGCGCCGTACGTCGAGGGTGGTGGCGACGGGCGTCTGTTCCGCGTGCCTTACGTCGGGCCGCCTTACTACGGCGAGATGGCGGGCTACGTCGGCGTGCTCGGGTTGCTGCTGGCGCTCTGTGCCGTCGTCTTCAAGCGCGATGCGCGCACGAAGTTCTGGGCCGCCGCCGCGCTTGTCTGCCTCACGCTCGCGCTTGGCCGTTACGCGCCGCTCCGGTTCTACCGGCTAATCTACTACGTGCCGGTGCTCAATCTCTTCCGCGTGCCTGCGAGACATCTATTGGAGGCAGAGTTCGCGCTCGCGGTGTTGGCCGGGCGTGGCTTGACGGCGCTTGAGGCCGTGCGCGCGGAGAGTCGAACGTTGCGGAGAGTGGCGGCCATCGGCGCGTGCGTCGTCTTGCTGACGTGCGTGGTGGTGACGTGGGGGCGTCCCGAAGATTTCCGTCTGGCGCGCGAGGCTTCGGTGGGAGTCATGCGCGCGCCGGAGTTGTTCGTGCCCGTCATCGTCGCATGCGCGAGCGCGTGTGTGTTGTGGCTGTTCGCGCGGGGCCGACGCGGCGCGGTTGTTCTGCTCATCGCGTTGCTCGCGCTCGACCTCGCGCTGTGGGGACAGTCGAGTGGTTGGCGACAGTCAAGCCCGAAGTCGGACGAGGAACTCTGGCGCGAGCCTGAGACGGTAAAGTTCCTCCGCGCACACGGAGCCGCAGACCCGGCCTCTTACAGAATCCTGACCACGCCGCATGCGTTCGACCCCGAAGTCTCGCCCATCCCGCCTTCGGTCTCTCACTCGCCCGAATGGTCTCTGTGGACACAGCCCGATGTGTACATGATGTCGGACGTTGCAAACGCCGCCGGGTACGACGGATTCGGGCTGGCGCGTTACAGCCGCCTCGCGGGTGAGATGAAGGTCTGGGGCGAGTTGACCGACCCCGACGAGACGCTGCGCGGTGACAGCCGCGAGATCGACCTGCTCAATGTGCGATACCTGCTCTCCATGCGCGCGAAGAGCGGCAAGACGAGAGCCGCCGCGACGAACACTGCCGGGACTGATATGACCGGAACGAACACTGCCGGAACTAACACGACCGCGACAAACACGACGGGGACTGACATTGCTAAGACGACTACTGCGCCCACGCCGACGCCCATCCAGGACTTCCCGCCCGCGACGCAGAAGTACGGAGACTTCATGTTCGCCGAAAGCGATATGAGTTTGCCGAACGTGGGTGCGGGCAAGAGCCTTCGGTTCGCGCTTGCGCCGACGGAGGCCGACCGCGTCGCGCTCTTGACGAATCTCTCCTGGTCTGAGGACGTGCCTGACGGGACGACGGTGGGGCACGTGCGTTTGCGCGCTGTGGACGGGCGCGTCTTCGAGTTCGCATTACGCGCGGGCGCAGACACGGCGGAGTGGGCCTACGACCGCACGGACATACGCGCGCGCGTAAGGCACAAGCGACCGCCCGTTGCGACGAGCTATGCGGTCGCTGACGTAAAAGGTAACTACGAAGGGCACACCTACGTCACATCGTTTGCGCTGCCCGAACGTGTCGCCGTCAGCGGCGGCGAGATCGTCGCCGAAGCGTCGGCGAAGTGGCCCGACCATCTGCTCGGAGTCTTCCGCGTGTCGC
>JAVRON010000131.1:0-74133 GCA_032162705.1 Acidobacteriota bacterium | reverse complement strand
AACCCTCTGTGCCATCTCCGTGTTCTCTGTGTCTCTGTGGTTAATTCCCCTCCCATATCCACTCAAGTGCAAAGTGATATAGAAGAAGGGCGCGGAGGTTGAAGCCCCGCGCCCTCTTCAGTGTCCCCCTTCGCTTAGGAAACTTACCAGTTAACGACGAGTGCCTGCTCGGTCTCCCAGACGGGAACGTCTTCGCGTATGGCCGCGCGGTGGAGTCTCATCTTGTCTGTCAGGAGGCGTCCCGCGCCGAGGGCGACCGCGACCAGCGGGTCGTCGGCCACGGCGACATGCAGACGCAACTCCTGCTGCAACCTCTCGGCCATCCCGCCGAGCATCGCCCCGCCGCCGGTAAGAATCAAACCCGTCTGATAGATGTCCGCCGTCACGTCCGGCTTCGATTCTTCTATGGCGCGGCGTGCGCCCGCGATGATCTCCGCAACGACCGGCTCCAAAGCCTCGCCTACCTCGCTCGCCTCGATCTCGACGACCTTCGCCAGCCCGTCGGTCAACTGTTTGCCGATAATCTCCATCCGTCCTTCGCGTGCGCCGCCCACGCGCCCCAACTCCTTCTTCACTTGCTCAGCCGTGCGCTCGCCAAGCTGCATCTCGTACTTCGAGCGCACATAGTCGCAGATGGCCTGATCCATCACGTTGCCCGCCGCCGGAAGACTGTGCGAAGAGACGACCGCGCCCGAGGCGATGATGGCGATGTTCGTCGTGCCGCCGCCGATGTCTACGACGAGGTGCGCGCGCTCGTCGTCCTGACGCAGGCCAGCGCCGAGCGCAGCGCACAGTCCCTCGTCAACCAGATCGACGCGTGTGGCCCTTGCATCGCGTGCGGCGTCCCGGACGGAGCGCTGTTCGAGCGCCGTCGAAGAGCCGGGCACGCCGATGACGACGTGGCTGCGGCGGTGTGTGCCGCCGTTGACGCGACCGATGAAGGCTTTGAGCATCTTCTCGACCGCCTCGAAATTTTCGATGGTGCCGCCGCGGACGGGGCGGAAGACCTCCACATCCTTCGGCTCGCGTCCGAGCATCTTGTAGGCGTCCGCGCCCACCTCCAAAACCTCGCCCGTGTACTTGTGTATGGCGACCGCCGAAGGCTCGTTGAGGACGACGCCGCGGTCGGGCGCGAAGATCAGCGTGTTGACTGTCCCGAGGTCAATCGCCAGATCGTCCGTAAAGATACTGCTCAAGATATTCATAGCTCCCCCACTTGTTCTACCGCTTCCCGTCTGTTGTTCTAAACACGTCTTGTCCGGATAGTTTCTCGCCGACTCAACACGTAGTTGGCAAATCACGTTCCACTGAGACACACTCCGATATCCCCCGGTTTTCCACGTCTCGACACATCGCAGCCGTTTTGTTTCGGGACGGACGCCCGCGCAGAACTCAAGCGGGCGCGCGGAAGGCGAACGCAAATCAAACGATGAAGTATGAACGCTGAACGATGAACTGCAAGCTAGTTGCCCTCAGTTCATCGTTCATCGTTGCGGACTTCATCGTTCAGCTTCATGTCGCTAATGATTTCGTAGAGGGAGGCGGCCTCGGCGCGCGAGACCTGTTTGGTTTGGGGGAGAGTTTGGACGCGGACGGTGAGGGCGCGGTCGCGGCGTCGGACGGCTATCAGGTCGCCCTCGCGGATGGTGCGCGAAGCGCGTGCGGCCAGGCCGTTGACCGAGACGGCCCCTGCCTCGCACAACTCCTGCGCGATTGTGCGTCGCAAGACTAAACGGCTGGCGCGTAAGAACTGATCGAGCCTCATAAGAGTAGTGACGAGTGACAGGTGACGGGTGACAGGAAAAAGCAAGAAGGTCTGTGGAAGCATCGGACGCTTGAGCCACAGACCTTCCTGTCACCCGTCACCTGTCACTCGTCACTGTTTCTTGTTCTTCTCTTTCTTCTCGGGCGCGGGGGCAGCTTGCGGGGTGCTGGCCGTTTGCTGCTTGTCTTTGTCGATGAGCGGTTGGACGACCGCCTTGTAGTTATCGGCGGGCTTGATGTAAGCCTCTTTGCGGAGCGTCTTCAGGTAGTCTTCATGCGCCGCATCAGAGCGTTCCGTGGTGATGACGCCGCGGACGAAGTTCTCTTTGAAGGAGTCGTCGCGCTCGTTGACGCGGATAATCATGTAGCCTTCGTCGGCCTTGATGGGATCGCTGATGCCGCCCGCCTTCAGGTTCTGGACGACACCAGCGATGGCGGGCGACAAATCGGAGACGAGGAACCAGCGCGGCTTGCCGTCCGAATCGACCAGCACGCCCTTCGTCTTCTTCGTCTGCTCATGCTCCGAGTTCTTCTCGACCAGCTCGGCGAAGTCCGTTCCCGTGCGTGCGCGTGCCGCCAGGTCGGCGGCCTTGGCCTTAACCTCTTCCTCGCTCCGCCCGGCGAGGCTCAGGAAGATTTCCGAGACGGTAACTGAGGCGAACTTCGCGCGGTTCGCGTCGTAGTATTTGCGCAGCTCCGTGTCGGTCAGGCCGTAGTAGATTTTGGCGTCCACCTCGCGCTGGAGGACGGCCTGTCGCATGAACTGTCGGCGCAGCGTCTCCTTGATGTCCGAGAGACTGAGGCCCTCCTGCTTCATGGCCTCTTCGAGCTGCTCGATGGTCTGGATGTTCGACTGCTTGGCGACGCGCAGCACCTCTCGGTTGACCTCGGCCTCAACGTCCTCGGACAGGCGCGGGATGTCCTTGCCCTTCTGGACGAGCAGCGCCTCGTTGATGAGATTGAAGATGATCTCGGGCTGCTTCTTCTCGATCTCGACGGCGGCCTGCTCGGGCGTGAGACCGCGCTGCTTGATAAGCACGTCGCGGAATTCGTTGTTCTCGCGCTTAAGCTGCGAGAGCATGATGACATCGTTATCGACCTGCACGACCGGCTCGTCGAGCACGACGGGCGGGGCTTCCTCCTGCGCGCGCGCGGGGGCGACGCAGAAGACCGCGAGCAAGAGCGCGGCGAAGACGAACGATGCGGCGCGCGCCGGAATGTTTTTCAATTGCACAGTTATCACTCCTCTAAAAACGCAAGACGTAAAGGGGAACAGATTCGTCCGCGCCTGCCGTTTCTCAAACTACTCCGAGCCGGTTTCAAGCGGGCTTATCTCTCGTGTCGGGACGGAAGGGTAGGAATCCCACCCGGAACGAAGTCGCGTATTCTAACCTCCGGCGCGGATTTCCAGCAACACGCCGCGCGCACGCTCGATCAATCCGTCTCCCGTGGCCTCGACCTTCAGCACGCCACTCGGGCTAAACGTTGCGCCCGAGCCTGCGCCCACGAGCGCGAGAAGTTTTTCGGGCGAGACACGCGCCGACTCCTTCAGCTTGAAGGCGAGGCCCGTCGGCGTGCGGTCAACAGAGACGACGCCCGTCTCCTCTGCCGTGCGACGCAGCCGCGCGTAGCCGAACAGCCGCTCGACCGAATGGGGCGGACGCCCATAGCGGTCTTCCGTCTCGCGCCTGATCACGTCGAGCGCCTCATCGTCGCGGGCCGAGGCGATGCGCTTGTAAGTCCGAAGTCTCTGTCCCATGTCGGAGATATAGTCTTCGGGGATCGAAACGTCCACGCCCAGATTGATCGAGACCGATGTCTCTTCTTCAATCTCGTCGCCGCGAAGCTCCGCCACGGTGCGCTCCAACATCTGCGTGTAAAGATCAAAGCCCAACGCGTCCATGTGCCCCGACTGCTCGCCGCCCAGAAGGTTCCCCGCCCCGCGCAACTCCAGATCGAGCGCCGCCACGCGAAAGCCCGCGCCCAAGTCCGAGAACTCGCGTATGGCCGCAAGTCTCCGGCGGGCGATGGCTGTCAATTCGGCTTCCGAAGGGATGAGCAGATACGCGTATGCGCGCCGGTTCGAGCGCCCGACGCGGCCCCTGAGCTGGTAGAGCTGCGAAAGACCATAAGCATCTGCACGGTTTATGATGATGGTGTTGGCACGCGGGATGTCTATGCCGTTCTCGATAATCGTGGTGGCGACGAGCACATCGTGTTTGAAATCAACGAAATCGAGCATGACCTGCTCCATCTCTTTCTCGTTCATCTGCCCGTGCGCGACGGTCAAGCGCGCCTGCGGCACGAGGCGTTTGACGAGCGCCGCCACGGTCTGGATGGTCTCGACGCGGTTGTGGATAAAGAAGACCTGCCCGCCCCGTCCCAGCTCAAGTTCGATGGCCGACTTGATGACCGACTCTGAGAACTGCACGACCTGCGTCTGTATGGCGAGGCGGTCGCGCGGCGGCGTCTCGATGACCGACATATCGCGCAACCCCATCAAGCTCATGTTGAGCGTGCGCGGGATGGGCGTGGCCGAGAGCGTCAAAACATCCACGCGCTTCTTTAACTGTTTGAGTCTCTCTTTGTGCGCGACGCCGAAGCGCTGCTCCTCGTCAACGACGACGAGACCGAGGTCGCGGAAGGCCATGTCTTTCGAGAGCAGGCGGTGTGTGCCGATGATGATGTCGATGTCGCCCGCCTCGACACGTTTGACGATCTCCTTTTGCTCCTTTGGAGAGCGGAAGCGCGAGATGAGTTCGATTGTGACGGGGAAGGCGGCGAAGCGCGCGCGGAACGTCTCGAAGTGCTGGTAGGCGAGCACGGTGGTGGGCGCAAGGACAGCCGTCTGCTTCGAGTCCATGACGGCTTTGAAGGCCGCGCGCATGGCGACCTCTGTCTTGCCGTAGCCGACATCACCGCACAGAAGCCTGTCCATAGGGGTCGTGGCCTCCATGTCGTGCTTCACGTCTTCGATGGCCGTCTCCTGATCGGGCGTCGGCACATATTCGAAGGCGTCCTCGAACTCGCGCTGCCACGGGCTGTCGCCGGAGAAGGCGTAGCCTTGGACGAGCTTTCGCTCCGCATAGAGTTTGAGCAGCTCGTCTGCCATGTCGCGCATCGCGCGTTTGGCCTTCGCCTTCGTCTTCTGCCAACCAAGCCCGCCCAAACGGTCGAGCACCGGCTCGTGCCCCTCTGCGCTTGAATAACGCTGCACGAGGTCGAGCCGCTCGACCGGCGCGTAGAGCTTCGAGTCCTCCGCGTAGAAGAGCAGCATGAACTCGCCTTTGCGCCCGCCGAGTTCCAAAGTCTGCAAACCGCCGAAGCGCGCAAGGCCGTGGTCGATGTGGACGACGTAATCGCCCACCTTCAAATCGCGGAAGTCCGAGAGGAACGCCGCAGTCTTCGACTTGCGCCCACGCGTTGTTGTGGCGGGGGCAGAGCCTGTGACCTGCGCGCGCTGCTCTAGCCCTTGGCCGCTCGCTTCGTCGAACAGGTCTGTCTCGACGTGGACGACAAGCCCCGCGCCGGGAAGCTCGAACCCGCCCGAGAGTTTCCCGACGGTAACGACTGCGTGGAAGTCTTCGACGTTGGCACCGCCATCGCCCGCAAGCGCGACACGCGCCGCGACGTTGTAGTCTTCGAGCATCTCGCTGACGCGCTCGGCCACGCCCAACGAAGGCATTGCGAAGAGCGTGAGCGCCGCCTGCTGCTGCCGCGCGCGACGCACATCCGAGGCGAGGTCTGGGATGCGACCGTGGTAACGCTTCGAGGGAAGCGAGCGCCACTCGACCTCGGGCGCTTGCTCGACCGCCGGGAAGAGAAAGAGCGGCTGCGGTGCTCTGCGTGCGCGACCGATGCGCGCCGCGGGCTGTTCCGCTTCACCCGTGAAGCGTTCATCAACCATCGCAGCCGCGCGACCCAGCGCACGAAACTCCACGCGCGATGCCTCATCAACTTTCGCGCGCAACTCTTCCGCCGTCAGGTAAAGCTCTTCGGGTCGGAGTCCTATGTCGCCCGCGGCGTCGTTCTCGGCGTGGCGCGCGGCGACCGTCTCGAAGCTCTCGGCAAGATACTGTTCGACGCCCGCAGGCTCGTCCACCACAAGCACTGCGTCGCGCAAATAGTCGAAGACGGATGCGTCCGCCTTAACGACCAGAGCGATGAGCCACTCCCAGCCGGCGAAGGTCTCGCCCTCTTCGGCGTGGACGGTTCGGTCTTTGAGCGCGCGCGCATGCGCGTCGTCGCCCCAGCGGTCACGCGCGAACTCGGCCCACAGACGAAAGTCGTCGCGCCCCACGGTCAACTCGCGCATCGGGACGACCTCGGTCGCCTGAAGCTGCTCGATGGAGAGTTGCGTCTCGGGGTTGAAGCGGCGGATGGAGTCAACGGTGTCGCCGAAGAACTCGACGCGCACAGGCGTCGGCTCGCCCGGCGACCAAACGTCGAGGATGCCTCCGCGCATCGAGAACTCGCCGACCGCGCCCACAGGGTCTTCGCGCACGTAGCCGGACGCGAGCAGCACTTCGACCAAATCTTCCGGCGGGAAGTCTGCGTCGCGCCGCAGGCGTGCGCCCGCCTGTAAGAGCTGCGAGGGCGCGACCGTCCTGCGTGCGAGCGCGCGCGATGACAGAAGCACAAAGCGACCGCGTCCGTGCGCAAGGTTCCAGAGCGAGAGCGCGCGCCGCTCCAACGTCTCCGCGTGCGGCGACGCGCCCGCGTAAGGGTCGCCCTCGGATGCAGGAAGACTCAGCACCGGCTCGCAATCCTCCTCGACGCCGCCCGCTTGCGCGCCGCACGCACGCAACGCGCCGCACCAGAAAGAGAGGTCACGCTCCCACGCCTCCATGTCACGATTAGCCGCGACGAGGACGGCGAAGCGTCTCCCTGTCTCACGCTGCAAGGCCGCGAGCGCAAGCGCGCGTGCGGGCGCGGACGTGACCCCCGCCACCGACACGACGCGCCCGCCCGACACGACCGCCGCCGCGAGACGCCGGAACTCCTCGCTCTCTGTCACGCGCCGTAGCGTGCTTTGTAGAACCGGAACTGATTCGACCGACTTACTCATTGACTTGATTTTTGCCACGTATAAATTCACATGGATGGACAGGATGGACAGGATAAGAGATTCCAGATTTGAGATTCCAGATTTGAGATTTGAAATCTCAAATCTCAAATTTGAAAACTGAAATCTCAAATCAAAAATCAATAATTCTCTTATCCTGTCCATCCATGTGAATTACTTTAATTCTTCACTCTGCCTCTTCGCCTATGAGGGCGAGTTTCACACGCTCGATGATGTCGGTCGTCGAAGCGCCTTCGACGAACGGGAGCGCGAGCACGCGACCGCCCGCACGCTCGACCTCTTCGCGCCCGTGTATCTCTTCGAGTGCGTAGTCGCCGCCCTTGACGAGTATGTCCGGCAGGACTTCGGCGATGAGCGTGCGCGGCGACTCCTCTTCAAAGATTGTCACGAAGTCAACGGACGAGAGCGCGGCTAAAAGCTCCGCGCGCTCGGCCTCGCTCAACACGGGACGGTTCGCGCCTTTGAGTGCGCGCACCGAGCGGTCGCTGTTGATCGCCACGAGCAGCGCGTCTCCGAGCGAGCGCGCCTGTTGCAGATAGCGCACGTGCCCGACGTGCAGAATGTCGAAGCACCCGTTCGTGAAGACGAGCCTCAGCCCTTCCGCGCGCAACCCCTCGCGCACGCGCCGCAACTCCTCACGATCCGTAATCACCCTGCCGCTCATTGTTGTTTGCCGAAGAATCTAACATGTCTGAGAAGCTTTCAGCTATCAGCAATCACGCCGCCCGTGGCAGAAGCCCGACCGTCAGGGAGGGCGTATTAGTTCCGCTGCTGCGTCCCGGCGGGAGTTGAGACGCCCTCCCTGACGGTCGGGCTTCCGCCTCGTGGCTGACCGCTGATTGCTGAGTGCCGAACGCTTCTCTATAATCCGCCTTTGTCTCAACCCGAAGCGGAAACGACTATGAGCACAACTAGCACAACACTTTTCGGCAGAGTCATCGACGACAACGACCAGACGCGCGCGCGCGACGAACATCTAAAGAAGATTCAGGCGCTCGTCGGCAACGCCTACCCGAACAAATTCAGCCGCACCAATGTCACGAAGAGTCCCGAGGGTGAGGACACGACCACTTCGCTTGTCAACGATAAAACGCTCAAGCGCATCGTCGGCGACGAGAGGTTCGCGGAGGCTTTCACTTTGCTCTTGAGCAAAGTGAAAGCGGGCGAGCGCCCCACGCCCGAAGACCTTGAGCCTGTCAACGCGAAGCTCAATGACATACGCGTGCGCGTCTCGGGGCGGCTGGCGACGCCGCCGCGCGTGATGGGCAAGGTCGCGTTCGTACACCTGTCGGACGGCAAAGAGCGTCTGCAAATCTACGTGCGCAAGCAGGAAGCCGTGGCCTTGAGCAATGATTCGGGCCAAGCAGTCGAAGAGACGGAGAGCGGCTGGCAACTCTTCCAACTGCTCGACCACGGCGACTTCATCGGCGTCGAGGGCAAGCTCTTTGTGACGAAGACGGGCGAGATGTCCGTCCACGTCGAGACGCTTCAATTTCTCTCGAAGGCTTTGCAGCCGATGCCCGACAAACTCCACGGCATCAACGACCCCGAGATACGCCAGCGCCAGCGCTACGCAGACCTCATCGCCTCAAGCCTCAAGGTCAGGACTGAAGAGGGAGAGAAAGCGGACGGCGAGACGGGCGACGACGAGCCGTCGGAAGCCAGAGAGCGTGAACTCTCGACGCGCGAAGTCTTCGAGCGCCGCTCGAAGCTCATCACAGCGATGCGCCGACACCTGGACGACCACGGCTACCTCGAAGTCGAAACGCCGATGCTCTCGCCCATCGCCTCGGGCGCAGCCGCGAAGCCGTTTGAGACTTTTCACAAAGCCCTCGGCATCCCGCTCTATCTACGCATCGCGCCCGAACTCTATCTCAAGCGACTGCTTGTCGGCGGCTTCGAGCGCGTCTACGAACTCAACCGCAACTTCCGCAACGAAGGCATCTCCACCCGCCACAACCCCGAGTTCACCATGCTCGAATTCTACACGGCCTACAAGGACGTGAACTGGATGATGGACTTCTGCGAGGAGATGCTGCGGACGATTGTAGCAGCGGCGAACGGCAGCACACTCATCCGTTTTGATGATAATGAGATTGACTTTTCAAAGTTTGAAAGATTAACGATGATACAAGCAGTTGCTAGAAACTGGCGTCTAGAAATGCTGGGTGATGAGAGATTTGAAGAAGAATGGTTGAGTGATTCAGCTAAGCTAAAAAGGCTTTACGTGTTTGACTCACTTTTATATGCAGTAACTGCCAGTCGGGTTCTTATCGCGGCTCCCGGCACGCACACAGTTGAATGGCATCGCGAACGCCTCGCCCAATTTAAAAGTAATGTTGAGAATGAAAGAAAAGATGAGGTTTGGAGAAAAAGTCTTGCTTATGTTGACTCAATACCTTCATCTGAAGAAGCTAAAGAATTAGGCATCGCTGACTTTGAGTATCCGACTTTAAAGTATATGTATGCGCTAACTAACAAGTTAGATTCTGATTCCACAAGGGATGCGTTCATTATAGGAAATTTATTTGAAAAACTTGCCGAGGATAAATTAGTTCAACCAACATTCATTACCGACTTTCCAAAGGCCATCTCACCGCTCTCCAAAGCCTCGCCCGACAACCCGGCCATCGCGGAGCGGTTCGAGTTGTACGTGGCGGGGATGGAGGTGGCGAACGGGTTCTCGGAGTTGAACGACCCGTTGGAGCAGTTAGAGCGGTTCGAGGAGCAGGCGAAGCAGCGCGAGGGCGGCGATGAGGAGGCGATGCAGACCGACTTGGATTACGTGCGGGCGCTGTCGTATGGGATGCCGCCAGCGGCGGGCATCGGCATCGGCATCGACCGGCTGACGATGCTTTTGACGAATCGCCGTTCCATCCGCGACGTGATATTATTTCCGCACATGAGGCCGCAGCAGAAGCCCCGCGCCGAAGAAGAAGAGTCAGCCGGGGCGGGCATTCGGTCAGACGAGCAGACGAACGATTACTGACCCCATACTCAAAAACAAACGCCACTCAAAAACAACTGCCACTCAAAAATTAACCGTTACTCATAAACAAAGGAGCACACCGAAAATGTTTCGCAAAATTTCCCTCGTCGCGGTCGCCATCGCGCTGTCCGCCGTCTTCGCATACGCGCAGGGCGAGAAGAAGACCGTGAAGTTGACGGGCTACGTGATCGACAACATGTGCGCGGGCGAGCACGCCTCTGAGGCGGACGCCAAAGCGCACTCGACCCACTGCGCGCTGATGGCGCGTTGCGAGAAGAGCGGCTTCGTCGTCGTCTCGGGCGAGAAGTCCTACAAGCTCGACGCGGAGGGCAACAAGCTCATGTCTCAACTGATGCACACCACGAAGACGAAGAAGGGCTTGAAGGTCTCGGTCGAGGGCACCGTCGAAGGCGACACGCTGCACGCGGACAAGCTCACAGAGGTGGAGTAGAACCGGCGCGGCGCGGACTGACGCTTCGCGACCAGCAGTTTAAAAACTCGGAGGCACGACAGCGCTGTCGTGCCTCCGAGTTTTTTTGGCGCCCCGGTAAGAAACAGCGCCGCGCTCTATAGCAATTTTCACTTGAGTGTAGAGGAAGGGGTGCTTCACCGCAGAGGCGCGGAGGACGCGGAGACTCGCAGAGAGTGGCATCCCTCAGCGCCACCTCAGGGTCCTCCGCGCCTCTGCGGTGAAGTCTACTCACATCACATTCAAGTAAAAGGTGCTCTAAAGCCCTTTGAGGACTTTCTGTGCGAGCGCCTTTGCCTTCTTTATCTTCGCGACCTCGTCTTCCGGGCCGCCGACGCTGATGCGTATGACCGTGTCCTTCCTGAGCACGGAGAGCGCGGACGTAATCTGATTCCCAGACCAGTATGCCTCGTCGCCGAGTCCCGCGACGCGCTGCGGTTTCGACTCCTCTTCCCCGCCCTCTTCGCGTTCTTTCGGATGGCCGCCTTCTCTTGTCTGCCCCGTCTCCTTCTCGCGCTTCAGCTCGCGTTCATGTTCGCGCTCGCGCTCCTCTTTTCGTTCCCGCTCGTGCTCGCGCCCTTCGATTGAATCGCGTGCGAACCTCTGCCGCCAGAAATCCTTGAGGGCGGCGGCGGAAGAGTCGGGCGCGGGGCGTATGACTTCGAGGTTGACTGACTTGCTGAAGGTCGGCAGACGGAAGAAGCACTGCGACATGGAGAGTCCGCCCGCCAGATGTTCGCTCCCCTGTGCGTCCTGCGGTGCTTCGCCCTGCACCTCTTGAATGTCCGCGCCGGAGAGCAGGCGGCAGGTGGCGCTCTGCGGCGGCGGTGTCGAGGATGCCTGCGGGGTGGGCGTCTCCGCCGCCTGCGTGTTCGTCCCATTGCTCTTCGGGCCGCAGGCGAGAGTCGTTATGAGCAAGGGACTGAGCAGAAGGGCCAGAAGCTTCGGGCGCATCGGATGTCTCCGTCTTTCACGGTAACGCTTGACGTTGGGTCGTGCGCGCACATGCTAACGCCACAGGCCGCGTACAGGCAAAAGGCGGCGCGGCAAAAATTCGTCTCTGCCGCGCCGCCCGTCCGTTCAGTTGATTTCATCACTCCGCTTACGGCGCGAGCTGCGAGTCGTACTGTGCGAAGAGGCCCTTGCCGCTCGACTGGCGAATGATGGTCGCAATGGCTCCGCCGTCGTTGTCGTTGCCGTCGAGCTTGCCGTCGCCGTTGCGGTCAACGCCCTGCTTGCACGCAGCCGTGACGCAGCCGTCTGAGAGACCCGCGAGCGTGCGCCCCGTCTTGTCCACGGTCAGGTCGTTGAAGTCGAGCAGGTTGCGCGTGTTGCCCGTGCAGCCGAGTGTTCCCTGTAGACAGACCGGGCCGCGCTGGATGGGATCGGCGGGCGTGACGTTGACGGTCGTCCAACTGTTGCCGCCGTCGTAGGTCGTCGCGATGTATGGATACCATGTACCCGTGTAGCCTGCGGGGTCGCCGCCCGTCGAACCCGTGCCCGCCGTGGTCGAGCCGAGGAAGAAGACAGAGGCGCGATTCGAGTCGCCCGCAACAGCCGACGGGAAGACGCTGCTTGCGATGTTCTGGTAGTAGCCGAGGTCTCGGTCATTCGTCCAGGTCTTGCCGTGGTCGTGCGAGACGACGTTGTGCGCGTGGCCGTCGCCGTTCGAGTATGCGAAGTAGACCGTGCCGTCAGCGCCGATGCCGACCGAAGGGTCTGTGCCGCCCGCGCTCGTGCCCGGCACTTTGCGTATGCTCCACGTCAGGCCGTTGTTCTCAGAGACGATGGCCGCCTGCTGGCCGCCGCAAGCCTTCGTCGGCACGTAGGCCGTCCCGTCGGGCGCGACCTTGACGTGACCGTGGAGACCCGCCTCGCAGTCGAGTTCGGTGTAGATGCGAACTGCGGGGCCGAAGGTCTGTCCGCCGTCGAGCGAGACCGCGCACGAAGCGTCGTAGCCCACATCCTGCGAACAGTAGTAGACCGCGTGCGTGTAGACGGGCAGGCTCCCGTCGCGCGTGAGCGGCGCGGCGAAGGGGCCGCCGCCGAGCGTCTGGTGGTCAACCGAGGCCGGGATGCCCGCGCCCTGGCTCGGCGTCCAAGTCTGCCCGTCGTCGTCCGAGTAGGCCGTCAGGCTGGTCACGCCCGCGAGTTGCGAAGAGAAGACACGACCCGTCTGGCTGTCGGTGTAGAGAATCGGGTCGAGGCTGACGAGCGAAGTCGTCAGCGCGCTCACGTCCTCCCAGGTGGCGCGTGCGGGCGAGGACGAGTCGAACTTGACGCGCATCGTCTGGAGGCTCGACTGGTAGAAGACGCTGCCCGTCTTCCAGTTCACGCCGATGGAAGGCTCGCCCGCGTCGAACTGCTGGAAGCCCGTGGGCGGCGTGTAGACGCTGTAGCCCGCGGCAGGCTCGCTTGAGACGGGCGGAGCCGGAGCAGCGGCCGTTACAACCTTCGGCCCCAAGCTCGCGATTCCCTTGTAGGGGTCTGCCGTCGAGGTCGTAAAGTAGATGACGTGGATTGAGAAGTCGCCCGTGCCCGCCACGCTCGGGTCGATGTCGGCGGCCTCCCAGTTGCGCGGCCCGTCGATGGGGTTGTCGGAACTGGCGACGACGGGGCCTGCGTTCGTCCCCTTGTGAATTGAGAGCGCGTAGTCAAACGTTGCGCTCGTCCAGGTGATGCGGACGTGCGCGACCTTACCGGCCCAGTCGGCGGGCGTGCCCGTCAAAGTCAGCTTGAAGGTGTCGCAGGTCGTGCCCTCCTGACACGAAGGCTCGTCGGCCAGCGGGTTGACGTTCGTCCCCGGAGTCCCGTTCCAGCTTCTCGACAGACCCAACAGGCCGCGCGGGTCGAGCGAGCCTGAAGCGGCGCTCGCCGCCGATGCGGTCGTCAAAGGCAAAGTCGCCGTCAGCAGCACGGCGGCCAGAGCCATACAGGCGAAGAAGATTAGAGAGATGTTAACTTTTGTGTTTGAAAATTTATTTCCGGTTCCCACACCTTTAAATCCCGTGGACTTGGCAGCGCCCTCGGCGTTTTTGAATCTCATTTCTTCCCTTCTCCTCTTAAGTCTGGCGGTTTCAGTTTCGACACCCTGCGTCGGTTCCGTGGTGCCGGGCACTTCGATCCTCGCGATGTTTGAATGATACGGAAGCCGCCTTGAGGAATTCTTGAGGCGTGACGGACTCGCTCGCAGGACTTAAAAGAACAGTCCGGCATCTGTTTTCAGTAATTTAAGGTCAAAACGGGGAGGCTTGAGCCGAGGCGTGCGCGTGTGTCTGATGTCGGATTTGTTGCGATTCACATGTGAGTTTGTTGCGATAGGGATTTTTACCGGATTGCCGGATGACGTGCGAGATGAGGATTGCAGATTGGAGAGAAGCAGGCTGTCATCAATTCAGCGCTCCTCTTTACTTCGGACTCGGCGAACCATATCACTTTTCACTTGAGTGTAATGTAAGCACAGTTCACCGCAGAGGCGCTGAGGACGCGGAGGAAGGCAAGTGCAAGTCTCTGCGCCTCCTCCGCGTCCTCAGCGCCTCTGCGGTGAATCACCACTTACTCTACACTCAAGTGAAAATTGCTATAGGACTCGGCGAACTAAACAATTAGGGCGCGGAGTTCTTAATCACCCCGCGCCCTTTTTTCTTCTTGCCGATGTAGTGCCGCCGCGGAAGGCGGCCTCAATGTTTCGCTGGAGAGGGTTGCGCCGCCGCGTCCTGACTCGCCTTCTTCCGAAGGCTTTCGACGCGCGCGAGCGCCCACTCGGGCACGTCACCCGAACGGCCCATCACGCGGACATACTGCTCTGCGGCCGACAGAGCATCGACGCTCAGCCCCTCGCGCTCGCGCACGCGGCTCAGGTCTACGAAGAACTGCGGACTCTCTTCGCCCATCAGTTCGGCGGCGCGCGCAAACGACTCGCCGGCCTCGCCCAGCCGACCCAAATGTTCGTAGAGCCGGCCCAGGTGATAGAAGACCAGAGGGTAGCGCGCGCCGTCCTTCCGCACGACGGCGAGCATGCTGGCAGCGGCCTCTTCGTTGCGGCGCATCGAGACGAGCGCAAGCCCGAGTTCGATGTTGGCGACGGCGAGGTATCCACCGTTGGCGTCGATGGCGCGGCGGTAGAGCGCGATGGCCTCCGCGCCGCGTTCGTCCGCTCGCGCGGCACGCGCGCTGAGAAGGAGCGTGTAAGCCTGCTTGCCGACTTCGGGAGGCGCGAGCGTTCCATGCGGCACACGCGCCCCACGCAAGACAGCGGTCGAATCGGGCAGCGACGTTGAAGCAGTTGAAGACTTCGACGTGACGCGCTCAGCGCCCGCGCGCCTCTCCACGACCGAGGTAAGCGTAAAGTCCGACTCGTCCAGTCCGTCACCGTGCTCGCGCCTCGATGCGGCCAGGTTCGAGGCGGCAACGATCTCGCCGCGCGCGACCGTGACCTCGCGCGGCAACGTCGCACCGCGCAGACCGGCGCGCTTGCCAAAAGCGTCAAGGACGGCGAGCGCCTGCTCCAAATCGCCGCCTTCGGCGAGGGCGCGTGCGAGGGCGACGGCGGCGTCCGTGTGGTCAGGCTTGAGCCTGAGCGTGCGCGTCCACTCGGCGACGGCGAGGCCCGTCTCGCCGCGCAGCGCATGCAGGCGACCCAAACTATAACTCGCCTCCGCGTAAGTGTAGTTCTCAAGTTTGAGCGCTGTGGTGAGCGCCTCCTGCGCCTCCTCCCAGCGACCCAGACGCGTGAGCACGACACCGAGGTTGTGTTGCGCGCGCGCGTAGTTGCCGTGCCGCTGCGCGACGGCCTTGCGGTACGCGTCGGCTGCCGCGTCCGATGCGCCGAGCCGCGCCAGTGCGTTCCCCGTGTTGTAGAAGAAGGGCGGGTCGAATCTCTCTTCCACGAGCATCGAGCGAAGAAGCTCGACAGCCTCCGCGCGGCGACCCGTTTGCGCCAGACGCTCGGCCAAAGCCTGACGCAAGCGCCCGCGCTCCGCAGGGTTCGACGCCGAATCCGCCTGTGCGCGCAACGCTTCGATTTCCGTGCCCGACTCATTCGCGCCTGACTCAACGCGCGTCGCCGCCTCGACATCTCCCGCAGGCACTACCGGCAGCGCCTTATCCTTTATCGAGGCGTCGTCATGCGTCGGAGTCTGAGCGGACGACTTGACCTGAGCGGACGACTTGACCGGCGTCGTCAACTCCCCTCTGCCCTGCGGTTCGCCCTTAGCATTCAACTCGCCCTTGAGCTTAGGCTCCGGCTTCGACTCGGGCTTTGACTCCGACGAGCCTTTCTGCGCTTCCGCCGGACTCACGCGCCGCTCGCGCACGGACTCAGTGTTCTTCACGTCCGGGCCCTGCTGCGCCCACGCGCAAGGAACAGAAGCGCAAGCCAGAAGAACAACCACCGCCGACATCCGTTTCAAAAACTTATTCATCCCTCATCCCTCCGCCCTCATCCCTTCCGAATCCCTCCGCCCTCATCCCTTGAATGTGACGACCGTGCCGCCGAAGCCGACCGCCCAGCCGCGCGTGCGCCCCTTGAAGAAGAGGCATTCGAGCGTGTGCGGCGTGCCCGTCGGCTCCGCGCGCCACGTCGCGCCGCCGTCCGTGGTATGAATCGCCGTGCCGTCGCCGCCCACGGCCCAGCCCTCTCGCTCGTCGAAGAACTTCACGTCGAAGAGGTCTGACTCCGTGCCCGACTGCTGTGCCCGCCAAGTGCGCCCGCCGTCCGTGGTCGCAAGCACAGCGCCGCCCGCGCCGACCGCCCACCCGCGCCGCGTGTCTGCGAACGACACGGCGTTGAGCCGCATTGAAGACCCCGGAGTCTGCGCTGTCGGAGCACGGGGCGGCGGCGACATGTTGGGCGGAAGCGACACTGCGGCGAGTTCGACCCGGCCCTCGCGCCACGTCGCGCCACCGTCTGTGGTTTCGAGCAGCGTCGAGCCTGCGCCGACAAGCCAGCCCCGACTTGCATCGAGAAACGATGCGCCGAGCAGGCGATGGCGCGTCGGCACACTCTGCCGCGTCCAACTGCCGCCGCCGTCGGTGGTGGCAAAGAGCGCGCCCATCTCGCCGAAGACCCAGCCGCGCTCGCGGTCTGCGAAGCGCACGCGTCCGAGCTTCAAGTCAACGTCCGCGCCACGCGTCACTTCGACGCGCGACCAACTGCCGCCGCCGTCCCGTGTCTTCAGAAGGTAAGAGACCGACTCGTCTTTCGCCATCGGCATGAACATGCTGCGCTCGCAGACGATCCAGCCCGTCATCTCGTCAGTAAAGAAGATGTCTTCGAGCGCGTCTTCCGTCGGTCGCCGCCGTACCTCCCAGGTCATACCGCCGTCCGCGGTCGAGAGCAGCGCGCCCTTCCCTCCCACGGCCCAACCCCTCCGCTCGTCCAAGAAGTAGACCGCGTGCAGCCAGGCGAACGTCCCCGTCTTCTGCTTCGACCAAGCGGCTTGAGCAGTGAGCAAGGAGCAGTGAGCAATGAGCAGTAAGAAAGCGGAGAGCAACGTGGGCCGGACAACCGCCGCGCGTAAAGTCAGATTTGAGGTTTCAGGTTTGAAAGCCTTCATCTTCTTAATCTGAATATAGACACATTTCATTACTGCTCACTGCTTACTGCTCACTGCTTACTGCTCACCTTCTTCTTCTCAGAATCCGCCCGTGAAGATGCGCGCGAAGCTGAGGACTGGAAGCAGGCTCAGGACTTTCTGGACGGACTTGAAGCGATTGCCGGGCACGACGATCTGGTCGCCGGGGCTGAGGAAGTAGTTATCCGGAGCCTGCCCGCGCTCGATGGCGGACACGTTGACGGGTATCTGTTGCACCATGCGGTCGGCGTTCCAGTGCAGGACAACAACCTTCTTCTTGTCGCCCGTCGAGAGCACGCCGCCCGCCTCGTTAAGCGCCTCAAGGACGCTCAAGCGATGCGACATAATCATGATGCCCGGCTTCGCCACGTCGCCGATGACGCCGTAGCGTGTGGACATCGCCTTATCCAAAGAGACCGTGACCTTCGGCTCTTTGATGTACTCATCGAGGTTGCGCGCGATCTCGTCGGCCACCTGCTGCGTCGTCTTGCCCGCGACGTGCAGGCCGTCGCGGACGAAGTAGTAATCAATGCGGCCATCGGGCGGGACGGTGATGCCGGTCTTGGAATACTTGTCGAGACCGAAGACCGAGACCGAGATTACGTCCTCGGGCCCGAGCCGGTAGGTCGTGAGGAAGTTGTTGTAGTAGGGAATCTCCGCGTCCGTCTCCTCACTCATCCGCTCGCGGCGGTTGGCCTGCACGTCCTCGGGCACGTCCGGGCGCACCACGCTCTTGTCGTCAGGCTCAAGGCGCTCGTCGGCCTGCGGCTTCTGCGCGGCCTTCTGCGCGGGCTGCTGGTGCTTCTCGTTCTTCTTCTGCTTCTGCGCGAGCGCGGCGGTCGGCGCAAGCATTAAGAGCACGAGTGACAATGTGGCGGCGATTCTCGGATTCGACTTCATAACTTCAAACCTCCATGAAAACAGCAGTGGCCCGTTTTACTTCGCTCCTGCGTTTAGCGAAGGACTAACTCACCGCGGAGGCGCGGAGTTCGCAGAGACTCGCAGAGGGTTGAATTACTCTGCGCCCCCTCCGTGTCCTCAGCGCCTGCGGCGGTGAAACTCAACTTGCATAACTCTCAACCAACGAATCAATCCTCAAGTCCCGCGACCGAAGAGGATGGTCTTGACGGTCTCGAACAAAATCACTGCGTCGAGCACGAGGCTCTGGTTCTTGATGTAGTAGAGATCGTACTGCAACTTCTGGCGGGCGTCCTCGATGGATGCGCCGTAGGGGTACTTGATCTGCGCCCAGCCCGTCAGACCCGGCGGGATCAGATGGCGCTGCTCGTAGAAAGGAATCTCCTCGGCCAACTGTTTGACGAAGTGCGGGCGCTCGGGCCGGGGGCCGACGAAGTTCATGTCACCACGCAGAATGTTCCAGAACTGCGGTATCTCGTCCACGCGAATCTTGCGTATGACGCGCCCGACACGCGTCACGCGCGCATCGCCTTCTTTGCTCGCCCACACGGGGCCGTCCTTCTCTGCGTCGGTACGCATCGAGCGGAACTTGTAGACGCGGAACGGGCGTCCGTTCTTCCCCACACGCTCCTGTGAGTAGAGCAGCGGGCCCGCTGAGTCGAGCTTGATGAGGACGACGGTCAGGAGCGCGATGGGGAGCGAGAGCAACGCGCCCGTCAGCCCCGCCCCGCGGTGAAACAGTGTCCGCACGACCGCCGAGAGCCGTGCCTGCCGCGCGCGTGAAGAGAAGATGAGCCACGAAGGCCGCATCATGTCCAGCGAGACGCGCCCCGTCAGACGCTCGTAGAAGCTGGCGCACTCCTCAATCGCCACGTCGCCCGACAGGCTCAGGTCGAGGAGTTGGCGGACAGGAAACTGACCGCGTCGCTCGCCCAGCGCGACGATGATGCGGTTGATGCCTTCGCGCCGCACGATGGCGGCGAGGTCTGTCGTCAGGCCGATGACGCGCGGGTTGATGATGCTCTGGCCGACCAGCTCGGGGCGGCTATCGACGAAGCCGACGATGCGGTATCCGGCGTCGCGGCGCTCCAAGACCTCGCGCGCAACCTCGATGGCCGACGAGCCGGAACCGACGATGAGAATCCGCTCGCCTACATCAGGATGGCCGAGCAGCCAGTGCGCGCAGACGCGCCAGCCGACCATTAGCAGGAGCGCGAGTGGGAGCGCGATTAAGCTGACCCCGCGCCCGATGACCAGTTGCGGCACGAGGTACATCGTTACCGCCAGCGCCATCCACGCAATCCCGAGCGCCTGGACGAGACGCAGGACGAGTTCGCGCCGGTCGTGCATGACGACGAAGTCGTAGAGGTCGTAGAGATAGAAGGCGGCCAGACAGAAGAGCGTGACGATTGCCGCTTTGAGAAAGCCGTACTTCTCGTTCAACTCGACGTAGGCATCGACCCAGCCCAGACGCAGGTACGCCGCCGTCACCATCGCGAGGAAGATCAAGAGCGCCTCCGCGATGATGAGCAACAGCGTCCGTATGTTTAAGCGCGTCGAAGCCAAAAAGCTTTAGCCTTCCTTCTCTCTTTCGCCGCCCTCGGCGCGGCGCGAAGAGTAGCGTCGGTAGTAGTAGTTCTGCTCGCTCAACTGCTCGTCCGAGCCGTTGAGGATGACGCCGAGCAGGCGCTCGCGCGGCAAAGGCTCCAACAGCTTTTCGAGCGCGGCGTAACGCGTCTTGTTGGCGCGCGCGACGATGAGCGCGGCGTCGGCGCGACCGATGAGCACGGTCGCGTCGGTGAAGATGCCGAGCGGCGGCGCGTCGATGATGACGTAGTCGAACATCCGCCGCGCCTCTTTCAGCACGGCCAGAAAGCGGGGCCCAGACAGAATCTCGGCCACGTCCTCGCGCGTCGAGCCGCCGGGCAGAAGATGCAGCCCCGCGGGTTCGAGCTTGACGATGGCGTCGGTGAGTGTCGTCTCGCCCGCGAGAACTTCGGAGAGTCCCGTGGGCGCGTCAAGCCCGAGGTATTCGGCGCAGCAGGGGTTGCGCAGGTCTCCGTCGATGAGGAGCGCCCGCACTCCATCGGTCTGCGCGAGCAGCCAGGAGAGATTGATGGCCGTCAGCGTCTTGCCTTCCATGATCCCTGCGCTCGTGATGACGAACGCCTGCATCTTCTTGCGCTCGCCCGCGTGCAGCACGCGCGTGCGCAAGGAGCGGAAGCGCTCGGCGTGCGACGAGCGCGGCTGTGTAATGGCGACGAGATGTGGTTCGACGCGCGCGGCGGAGATGTCAATACTGACAAACTCCGGCGTGCGCGCCGAACCGGCAGCGTCCAAAGTTGCCCCAGCAGCACGCGAAGCCTGCCCGGCGGAGAGTGCCGATCCGCCAGGCGTCCCGGTGTGCTCAGTGGACGCTGAACTGTGCGCCGTCTCCGGCGTCTGGAAATGTCTTGAAGTGTTGAAGAGGAACTCTGGCGCACCCACCGCCGCGCCCGCACCGCCCGCGCCGTTCGCAGCGTGCGAGCCGTTGACGGAGTGCGCGCCGTTATCCGCGTGCGAGCCGTTATCCATGTGTGCGCCGCCCCGACCGTTCGACTCCGCAAACGGAGCAAGGCCCCGCTCATCGCGTGCGTGCTTGACTTCGTTACGCGCTCGCTCGTCTGCTTCGCCGCCCGGCTTCCCCCTTGCGGCGTCGCCGCTCTCGGCTGCGCGCTTCAGTGCTTCGTAAACTCTGCCCATCACGAATCTCCCTTGTTGTCCCAACTGCGGAAGGCGCGGCCCAGTTCTTCGGCGTCGGGCGCTGTCGCACCTTCGCCTTCAAGCTCGCGCTCGACCTCCTGCTCGTGGCTCACCCGCGCGGCGCGGCCTACGCCCGGCTTCTTCTGCTGCGAACGCGTGCCCTCGTCTTCAGCGGCGCTCGCTCCCGCCGCCCAAAGCTCCGAGCGACCCGCGGCGGTGAAGATGCGCGCCGCGCCCGCGCGCTCCTCGCCCGACTGACGACCGCGCTGCGCGTTCGGCAGAAGGTCGAAAGTCTCTGCGACCTCTTCGACGATGTCGCGTCCGACGGTTTCGGCCCCGGCGGCGAAGCCCGCGAGCAGAGCGTTATCGCAGATGTTGTTGATCTGGCGCGGAATGCCTTCGGAGCAGCGGAAGACTAAATCGACCGCGCTCGTGGTGAAGATGTCCGTCCGCTCGGCCCCCGCGGCGAGCAGGCGCGAGGCGATGTAGCGCGCCGTCTCTTCGATGTCAGGCAGCGCTTTCACCTCGCAGCGGAGCGCGACGCGTTGTTTGAGCTGCCGCAGCTCGGGCTGGTTCAGAACGTCGCGCAGCTCGGGCTGGCCCGTCAGAACTATCTGCAACTGCTTGGCCGAGTCGGACTCGAAGTTCGAGAGCAGGCGTATCTCTTCGAGCACCGAAGAGGAGAGACCGTGCGCCTCGTCGATGACGAGCACGGTGCGAAGCCCCCTTGAGTGGCGCGAGTCCAAGACCTCGCCGAGCCGCAGGAGCAGTTCCGACTTGCTCTCCCAGCGCGGCACGTCCAGAAGCTTCGGCGAAGAGATATACTGGTAGAACTCGGCGACCGTCATCCGCGGGTTGAAGAGATAGGCGACGAGCACCGTGCGGTCGAGCCGGTTCATCATCCAGCGCAGGATGGTCGTCTTGCCCGTGCCGACCTCGCCCGTGACGACGATGAGTCCCTTGCCGCTCTCGATGCCGTAGTGCAGGTTCGCCATCGCCTCCGTGTGCGAAGGCGTGAAGTAGATGAACCGCGGGTCAGGCGTCAACGCGAACGGGAGTTCCTTCAAGCCGTAGAATTCGAGATACATCCTTCAATCTCCGAAGTGATAAGTGATGAGTGATAAGAAGAAGATAACTGCTTTACTTATCGCTCATCACTTATCGCTCATCACTTATCACTCATCACCTCTCTCATCCTCTGTTGGCAAACATCTCGATGATGTGCAGGCGGCTCAGGACGAAGGCGAGCGCGGGGGCGCTGACCACCGTGGCGACGACGGCCGCGAAGGCGAGCGCGAAGCGGCGTGCCTTCTGATTGCGCTGCTCGCGCGGCGTCAAAACGAGCGGCAGCGTGACGAGCACGGGGAGACCCGTGTAATGCTCTGCGTCCTCACTCGTCTGGACGGTCAGGAGGCGCGGAACCTCGAAGGCGGCGGCAAGCACGATGCCGCAGGCGAGTCCCGCGAAAAGCCCGAGCAGCATGAGCATCGGGCGCTTCGGCGCGACGGGCTGCTGTGGGAGACTCGCCGGGTCGATGACCGCGATTGATTCGCCCTGCGCGCGGCCCGCCACCTGCGCCATCGTGTCGGCCTTGTTCTGCTGCTCGACCATCTGGTCGTAGACGATCTTCTCGGTCTGGTACTCGCGGTTGATGGCTTCGAGCTGGATGTCCGCGCCGGGGACGCTGTTGATGCTTTGCCCGACGGAGGCGATCTGCGCCTCGGCCTGATCCAGGAGCGACTGCTGGCGCTTGATCTCGCCCTCGATGCGCGCGGCCTCGCTCTTGTAGGAGTTGACGCGCGGGTCAAGCTTGCCTTCGAGCCGCTTGCGCGTCTCCTCGACCTTCTGCTTGTGCTCCTCGACCATCTCGTCCATCTGCGTCTGCACGGAGTCGATCTGGCTCTGGACGGCGACCACGTCCGGATGCTTGGCGCGATACTGTGTCAGCAACGCCTGCTTGTCCGAGTCGAGCTGCGCGCGGCGCTTGACCAGCTCGGCGTAGGCGGCGGTCGATTTCGGGTCTTGCATCTGCGCGATGACCTCTTCGACCTGCTGCTGGTTGGCCTTCGCGAGGTCGGAGGCGAGGCGGTTAAGACTGCTGATCTGGTCGTTGAGACGGCCAATCTCGGTGATGCGCGTCTTCTGCTCGTCGCGCAGTCCGGCGAGCTGGCCGACGAGCGCGGCGGTCGAAGAGGGCAGGTTGTGCAGGTTGCTCTGCATGGTCTGGAGACGGCGGCGGTCGATCTCGTCGAGCTTCTCCTTCTCCTGATTCACACGCTCCGTGAAGAACTCTTTGGTGAGCGTCGTCGCGTCGCCCGCGGCCTTCATCTGCATATCGACGTACTTGCGCGCCAGCGCCTCGGTGACGGCCTGCGTCGTGCGCGGCTCCTCGCTGCGGAAGCCGAGGAAGAAGCCGTTGGTGATGTCGTTGCGGCTCGTGTTGAGTGTGATCTTGATGTCCTTCGTCCGCATGCGCTCGACCAGTTCGTCCATCGAAGCGCCGCGCCGCCGCTCGGCGGGGTAGAGGTTGTAGCGCTCGATCAAGGGTTCGAGCGAGCTGCGGCTCGTGACCTCTTGCGTGATGTTGTTGATGCGCAGCGTCAGGTCTGTGTCCGACATCTGCGAGACGACCGAGGTCGTGATGCTCGCGGGCCGCACCGTCAAAAGCGTCGTCGATTCGTAGACGTTCGGCAGACGCCACACGACGTATGCGACCGCCAACGCGACCGCCAAAGTCGGCAGCACGATCAACCACTTCCTGCGCCAGACGATCCGCACCATCTCGGCCGGCGTCCGCTGTCGAAAATCAACACTCATGGCTTTCTCCGAGTGATAAGTGATAAGTGATGAGTGATGAGATAAGAGTAGTTTCTTATCACTTATCACTCATCACCTATCATCGTCTTAAAGTCCTTCCAGTGTGCGGCGCACCTCATCGACGGGGGTCGGCGTCGGTGGCTTGACGGGGCGTTGCTGCTCCTGCGCGCTTAGCTCAAGAGCCTTTTGCAGCTCGCGGCGCGCCCCGGCCTTGTCGCCGTTTTTGGCGAGCGCCGCGCCGAGGTGCCAGCGGTAGAGCGAGTTGTCTCCGCCCCTCTTGACCGCTCCCGCGACCGCGCGCTGAAGCTGTTCGGCGGCGTCGCGATAGAGACCTTTGCGGTAGTAGACCCAGCCGAGCGTGTCTGTGAAGCCAGGCTCAGAGGGGAAGCGGCGCACCACGTCCTGTGCGAGCTGCATCGCCTCTTCGGCGTTGCCCTTGCCGTGGTCGGCGTAGAGGGCAGCGAGGTTGTTGGCGGCAATCGCCTCGTCGGGGCGGATGGAAAGGACGCGATGGTAATACTCGACGGCCACGTCCAGATTGTTCCGTCCCGCTTCGATCAGGCCGATGCTGCGATAGGCGGTGAAATCGTCGGGCCGCCGCTCGGTGATCTTCTTGTACTCGTCGATGGCGCGGTCGGGCTGCTGCGTGCCGAAGTAGATTTCGGCGAGCGCCGAGTAGGCGGGCATGTAGTCGGGGTCAAGCTCGATGGTGCGGCGCATCGCGGCCTCGGCGCGCCCGGCGTCGGGCTGCTGCTGCGGGTTGCCCTGACGGTACGCCTGACCGACGAGGTACTGAAGCTGCGCGTTGGTAGGCTGCTCGGCGGCGAGTTGCTCGATGCGCGTACGCACCTCGTCGAGTCGGCGCGTGGCCGACCCGAGATTAATGAGCGCCGTGAGCGCCTGGAAGTTTGTGTGGTCGAGCGAGAGCGCTTTCTCAAGCTGCTGCCATGCTTCGTCCACCTTCTTCTCGGCGGCAGCGGCGTCGGCCAGATTGACGTAAGCGAGCGGCGAGTTGGGCGCGACCTGGCGCGCGGCCTCGAAGTCGGCGCGCACCGAAGCGACCTCGGCGGGCGTTGGCTCCTGCCCGGCGAGCCTGAGCGCAGCCTTGCCGCGCAGAAGATATGCGTTCGTACGCACCTCGGCCAGAAGCTGCGGCGTCACGTCGCCGCTCGGCGCTACGCCCTGTAGCTTCTTCAAGAGATCGTCGGCCATGCGCTTCGCGCCGTCGGCGTCGCCCGAGTCAAGGCTGATCTGAACTTGCAGAATCTTCGCAGGAAGGAAGTCCTGATAGTAGCGCTCAAGGTCGCCCGCATGCGCGCGCGCCTGCTCATACTGCCCGTCGCGATAGAGCGCGTCGGCCATAAAGTAGAGGCCGAGCTTCGAGCGCGGGTCGGTATCGAGCACGGTCTTGAGATCGGCGATGGCGTCCTTGAGCTTGCCCGAGGCGATCCTCATACGCGCGCGCAGAAAGAGCGCGTCCGGGTCTTTCGGGTTGCGCTTGAGTAGGTCTTCGACCTCCGCGCTCGCGCCCTGCGTGTCGCCGCGCTGGAGGCTGATCTCGCCGAGCCGGTAGTGGCCGCGTGTGTAGTCGGGCGAAGCCTTGACGATCTCCTGATAGAGCGCGGCGGCCTCGTCGAAGCGACCGACCGTGGCGTAGAAGTCCGCGAGGCGTGCCTTGCCCTCGGGCTTGTCCCAGTCGAGATGTGCCCAGGTCTTGTAAGCTTCCTCCGCCTTGTCGAGTCGGTTATTGACGAGATAGTAGCTGGCGAGCACCCACACCACGTCGCGGTTCTCTGGGTCAACCTCGACGGCCTTGCGGAACTCGCCTTCGGCCTCCGGCGCGCGCCCCGTCTGCGTCAGGAAGCGGCCATACTCGACGTGCGCGAGCGACGAGCGGTCGTTGACCGAGACGGCCTGCTTGTAGACGGCCTCCGCCTCGGAGTTGCGGTTCATCTGGAGGTAGAGGCGTGCCAGCCCCATGTAGGACTCGACGCGTTTGGGGTCGAGTGCGATGGCCTCCTTAATCATCCGCTCGGCCTGCGCCGAGTCGCCCTTGAAGAAGATGACGTTGGCGAGGAGGATGCGGCCGTCGGGGTTGTTCCCGTCGCGTGCGACGATCTCGTTGGCAAGTCGCTCGGCCTCGGCCAGAAGCTCCGGACTCTTCTGCCTGTTGTAGCCGGTCAGATAGGCGTTGGCGAGACGGAGCCGCGCCTGCATGTTGTTCGGGTCGAGCTTTTCTGTGCGACGCAACTCATCTAAGTATTCGCTGCCGCGCCCGAGTTGCTCGAAAGCCTGTGCAAGCCCCCAGTGCGCCGCCGCCAGGTTGTCGTCGATCTGTATGGCGTTGCGGAACTCGATGGAGGCTTCCTGCCAGCGATGCTCTTTAAGGAAGGCTTCGCCGCGGCTGAGGTGTTCAGCTTTGGTCTTTTCAGGACTGGCGCAGGATGCCGCGAAGGCGAGCAGGACGGCGAGCAGGACGGCGAGAGACGCCCGGTTAGTCCGGGCGCGCGGGCACTCTTGAAGATTCATCTGTCAGGCACTCCTTAACTGGACTGTCCACGCCTTCTGTCTTGCCGAGCGACCGGGGCTTTGGTCACGCGTGCATGGGACGAGGCAGTCACTTCCATGATCGACCGTCACGCTTTAACTTTCGGCGGCGGGCAAAGCCGCTTTCGGTTTGGCGCATCAGGCCGGTTCCTCGAACACTTCGGGCCGGTCGGCCTTCCCTTGCGAGAGCGAGCGCGGGGCATTTCGCGTGCGCTTTCGGTTCGGACGACTCTTTCCGGCTACGGCTGTCAAAACTCCGAAGGCCGCGAAGGCTTTCGGTCTATCCCGGCAGGGCTGCACCGGGAAAGGCAATGTCTATAAATGTCTAATGAGGTTTCCCTTCCTATCTTTAAAATGCCTACTCCGGGCCAAAAAAGCAAGAGGCGAATTCAGTCAGTTCGGCACGTAGGCGGCGAGGTTGGGCGCGACCTGCGAGGCGAACTGCGTGGCCGTCTCCGTGGCTTCGCGCTCGGAGCCGCGGACGGGGACGAGGACGCGCACCATCGCGCCGTCCGAGCGGCGCAGACGGATGCTGTCGAAGACCGTGTAAGCCTTGTCCAGATACTCGCTCGCCACGGCGCGGCCTCGCCCCTGATACCAGTAGAGCATCAGCATGCGTTCCGCGCCGTGCTCTATGACGTAGCGATTGACGTTGAAGGCCGCGCGCCCGTCGGCAGGTTTGACCTCGATAAGCGAAGGGTCTTCGAGCGTCCAGCCCGAGCCGGGCAGACAGTTAAGAGGGCTGTGATAGGTCGCGCCCGTGCGCTGCGTCGCGTAGTAGCCGACGTAGAGCGAGGCCGTGTGGCCGCCCTCGCCCGCGTAGTCGCGCGAGACGTAGTCGTCTGCATGCAGGACGGCCTCGGTCGCCGCGTCGAAGCGCGCATCGCGCCCTACCTGTCGCCAGCCGTTGACCTCCGCGGGGAATTCCGCCAGAGCGCGTCGCGGTGTGCGCGCCTCGCCCGCCGCCGCCCAGAGATTGATAAACGCGCCGCCGACAAACAGCAGCAACGCCATCGCCCAGAAATTTTTAGCCTGCGTTTTCATCCCTTAACTCAACTCGGGGCCCGCCTGTCAACCGATCCTTAACCCGCAGTCCCCTCACCCCTCCTGACTGACATCGTCGCCGGAGCCATGACCGCGCCATCGACTGCTCGCGGCTCACCTGCGACCGCACGCGGCTCACCTTTGACTTCCATCTCGCCTGCTGTTGATGATGCCTCGGCTGCGCCCCCGCCGCTGCTCCCCGGGCCGCCGCGCCGCGTCGGGTTGAAGCGGTCGATGAGCCAGCCGAAGGCGAAGAGCAGGAGGAAGGCGACGATGTAGATGACCCAGCCGGAAAACTCGTGGAAGAAACCGTCCGCGACCTGCGTGCCGTAGAAACGCGCGAGCACGCCCGTGCCGCTCACGCGCGCAGCGTTCGTGATGATCGCGATGGGGATGGCCGCCAGCACGATGGCGACGGCGCGAAGCGTTCGGTAACGCGCGAGCCGCGGGCCGCCCGTGCCTTCTCCGTCCGAAGGGCTTGTGAAGTATGCGAAGACGACGGCCAGCGTCACCAGAGTCATCAGGCTGCGGATGCCGCTGCAAGCCTCGACCACTTCGAGCCGCTTGGTTGTCGTCGAGCCGAGCGGGTAAAGCTCAATCACGTTGCCCTCGCGCAGGACGGGGATGTCGAACAGTCGCATCGCCCAGACGGCGCAGCGCGACGCGAACAGTTGCAGCGGGAAAGCGACCTTGTTAAAGACGATGGCGGGAACCGGGATCGCCAGCGCGAGCAGCAGGAGCGGCACGACGACGGCGCGCAGCAGTCGCCATCCCCAGAAGTAAACGACCAGCCCGACAAGCAGCAAGACGAGCGACATGCGCTGCGTGAACAACTCCGCGCCCGCCGTCCCGACCCACAGCGCAAAGAGTGCCGCGACCGTAGCCGCCGCGCCCCACACGACACGCGGGCGCTTCTCCAGCCCCGCAAGCCTGCCGCGCTCCGCCCAGAGGAGATATCCGATGACGAACGGTATCAACAGCCCGTGCGAATAGTTCTCGTCCTCCCACCAGAAGCGCGAGAGACGCGCGAGCACGCCCCAGTAGGCGAACGCCAACGCAGCCGCGACCAGCAGCGGTTTCCAGATTCGTTCGGGCAAGGTTGAAGAGGACATCTTCGATAAGGCTTCGGAGGCCGACACGCGCCGGGCACTATGCGCGATGCCAAAACTTTAGGCGGCTTTAAGCGAACGCCCCGGCGCGCCGGGGACGCGCGATTGCTCTATCTCAGATTACCGCACGGCGGGCGAGACGGGCAACAAAATTCATTCCTCCCTTCCGTCTGCCCTTCCGTCCATTCTGAGACCAAAGACGCGGGCGTTAGCATCCGAGTCGGGAAAAACGCTGAAGTCGGAACGCTGCAAAGATTCACTGAGGAGTGATGCCGGGTGTTAGATGCTGGATGTCAGCTCTGCTTTCACCAGCCCTGATACCGGCTATGCTTTTACCAGCACCCAGCACCTAACATCCGGCATCCTTCCACGTTCATCGTTGCAGTGTTCATAGCTCATCGTTAGTTCTGACTCGTTCGCTAACGCCCGCGTCTCTGTACTACCAACCCCCCTGGCTCGAAACAAAGTAGAACTGCCCCCCTGGCTCGAAACAAAGTAGAGATAGGAAGTGACCGGGCGGTCACTGCTGTATGAAGCGGTCACGGTACTCGGTCGATCCGAGGAACGCCTTGACCATCTCGGCGCGCTGGTAGTCGCCGCCGAACTGTTCGAGCTTCGAGAGCCAGTAGCCGTAACCCGCGGCGTCCGGGTCGCGCCTCAGGTAGCCGAAATACTGCATCAACACAAACGCCTTGTTGAACTCGAACCTTGAGAACTCGTTGCTCTCGACCAGCGTCGCCAGAACGTCCGCGCGTGGGGCCCCGGCCTGGAGCGATGCGACCAGTGCGTCGCGCTCCGCGCCGTTTGCCACGACGCCGGTTGCGGCGCAGAGGACATCGACGAACTGGCTCGCCGTCAATGAGTCGTAACGCGCGCGGAAGTCGGGGCGCTGCGTCCAAGCTTGATAGAACGCCTTCTTGTTTGCAGCGAGCCTGTCCTGCCAGCCCGTCTCGCCGACAATCACGCCCTTCGCCACCTCCTGCGTGTCGGCGAGGAACTCATTGAAGAGCACCGTCCGCCCGAACGAGGCGCGGTAGAGACGGTAGACGAGATAGCCAGTCTCCTTGAACTCGATGGAGTGGAAGTACGCGGCGGAGACATTGATGCGCCTTGCTTCGACGCAGCGCGAGTCCGAGCCGCAGTTTGCAATCTGGCTCTCCCAGAAAGCACGCCCCGTCTCGTCCGGCTCGCGACCGAGGAAGTCAACGTAGTGCTGGCGCACGAAATACTGTGCGTAGTCAACAGGGTTCTGGACATTGCCGTAGACCATCAGCACGTCGGCCAGCTCCAGATTGTCGATGGCCTTCTGAAGACTCGGCTTCACCTCTGCCATGTGGTTCTGCATGGCGAAGGCGTTGGCCGCGACGGCGTAGTTGAGAGCAGTAGAGAGTGCGACCTCGATGCGAGACGCCGCCGGATAGAGGCTGCGCTCGCCACCGAACTCGGTGTAAGCCTGCTGTATGTCAAGGACGACGGCTGCGAGCCTGTCGGTGGGGCTGACGCTCTGCGTTGTCACCGCCGATGACACGGACGCTGCGGTGGCGACCGTCGTCGAGAGGTCGTTGCTGATGCTCTGCGCGTCCAGCCTTGCCTTCAAGACTCTCGTCTGGGTTCTGCCGCCGGTCGAGGGCGTCGGCGTGGGAGCAGGCGTCGGTGTCGGCGCAGGTGTAGGAGTTGCCGAAGGTGTCGGCAAAGGTGTCGGCAAAGGTGTCGGCAAAGGCGTCGGCAGAGGTGTGGGCAGGGGCGTTGGTGTCGGTGTCGGTGTCGGGGACACGCCTGTCATCGCGGCATTGAGCGCGTTGAAGTCGCAGCCGACGGCCTTACCATCGGTCGCCGAAGTTGCATAGGGGCTGGTCGGCAGCAGACGGTAGTCGCCGCCCGCGCGATTCACGAAGCCGGCCGCGTCGAGTTGCGTGGGGAAGAAGTTGTTTGCAGGATACCAGCGGTCGTGATTAACAGCGTAGGAACAGTCACCGGCCAGGACGTTGCGGTCGAACGTGTAGCCGGGGAAGTATGTGTTCAGCGTCCCGAGACCCGGGCCCTGACTGTCGCCTATGAAGCCGTAGTCGTTGTGCGGCATCAGGTTGTTCGTAAAGACGAAGTTCGAGACGGGTGTTCCCCACGCTTTCGTGATGTTGCCCTTCTGATCTACCGTGTTGTGATCCACCGTCACGGACTGAACGCCCGCGCCAACTTTCATGAATGCACCGTCGCCGCCCCAGTTCGCCGAGTCAACGTCGTAGAAGAGATTGTTGGAGATGGTGATGCGCCGCCCGATGATCGCATCCGGCGTCGAGGACAAAGAGTCCTCGCCCGCGACGTGGATGCCAGCGGCGACGTGGCGCACGACGTTGTTGGTGAACTGAATGTCCTCGACCACCGCCGCCGCTCCGCTGTCGTTGGGCCGCGGCGTGAAGAGAATCGCGTAGCCCTGCTGTGCGTCGTTCCAGTTGTACTCGAAGAGGTTCCCGTCAATCACCGCGCGGCGCGCGTTCTTCAGCTCGAAGAGGTTCTTACAAGTCCAGTGTGTCCCGGCGTAGGCCGGATACAGCGGAGACCACGCGGGGTCTTTGGCGAAGTGGTTGCGCCGCACCTCGATGTCCGTGGGGATGAGTCCCGTGATGGCCGGGGTCGCGCCGCCGAAGAGGATGACCTCGCCCGCGGCCTCAAGGTAGTTGTTGATGATGTGGAAGGGGCCCGGGCCGTTCCAGGAGCCGATGGCCTGCGCCTCCTGGCCGACGACCTTGAAGCTTGAGACGTAAGAGTTGATGATGGAAGTCTCGGCGCTGTGTAGTGCGATGCCGCGCTTGAGGCTCTGCGTGGGAAGCGCGTGGATGTAGCAGCGGTCGAAGGCGAGATGGTGCGGCACTGAGGCCAGAGTGCTCTGCGAAGAGTCGTCGGCTCCGAGCCTGACTAGATCGTAGACGTTGGCGCTGGCGTTCGTCGTCGAAATCTCCACGCCGACAAAACGGTAGTGGTGCGCGCCCGACGCGGTCTTGATCGCAGGCTCGCCGAGGCCGGGCGAAAGCAGCTTCGGCATCGACGTTGAGTCGGAAGGCGAGACGCGCTGCCCTGCGCCGGGCAGAGAGGCGAGCGCGGACGACTGGATGGTGATCCACGCGTCGCCCTGCTTGTTCGGGAGCGTGAAGGGGCCGATGAAGGTCGCGCCCGCTTCGAGTAGAAGGGTGTCGCCGGGCTGCGCTGCGTCGAGCGCCTGTTGCAGACTCGCGCCCGCGCCGACCGTGAGCGTGGCGGCGTGAGTCGTCTGCGCTGTGCCCGCGAAGATGAAGAGGGTGATGAAAAGAACGAGGGACTTAAACTTATGATTAAAGAGACGGGGGAGATGGAACCCAAACCTTGTCTGCGTGGTCATGTACTGGAACCTCACTTCGGTAATCGGACGAACTCAGCCGCGGCTGAGTCTCCTGACTTTGCGGCCCACGCTCGCGCGTGGTGTGCCTTTGGTCGGTGATCTCGATGTGCCTTCGGCGAAGGGCACATTAAGGATAGCTATGGCCGGTCGAGAGTCGTGCCGGTCTGCTCTCTGGGAGGGATTTGAAGAGACGAAGGGACACGCCCTCTCTTCGCTTCGGTGTGCGGAGATGAGTTCGGGCGTTGGTCGGACGAGCCGTGTTGTCGGGAGGAAAGTTGTAAAGGGAAAGAAGACAGTGGAATCACGGATAAAGAAGGAGGGCGAGTGGATGTGATTCCGTCCGCGACGTAACTAATGGTTCACGTATAAGAGCGACGCGCCCGCCGGGGATTCGGGTGAAGTAATGTGACCCGGTTGGAAGCACGTGACGCGTCCGCGAAGTTACGCAGGGGTTGGCTATCTTCAGATCGCCTTCGGCAACCAGACAATCTCCCGGCAAGCGACTTTCGGAAACGTCACTCTAGAGAGAGATTCACGGCTTTGCGTCCCTGTCTCGCAACAGGTTTGCCCTTATCGTGTGCAATCATCTGCCTGAAAGATCATGCTGCCCTGTTGCCGTTTGCGGCGGCAGCGACAAATCGATTGAACAACAATCAACTGTGGTTGTCAACCTCTTTTTTGCGACCCGTGCAGGAGACCGCAAAACAGTCTTTCGCCCGAAAAATGGAAGAGAAATGAGGCATTTCCAGAAAAAGAGAAGGCGGCATTCCGCCCAGGCAGATTGACCTGGAGGAGCCTTAAAGGGGCACACTCCCACTCCCCTCTTCGTCCATCTCCCCGGCGAATGTGCGTTGGTTTAGCGTGGCTGTGAAACGGTTCTCGGACGTGTGCCGGGAAGCGGGCCGGCGGCTTCGAGCGCGGCGAAGTCGCACCCGACATCTTTGCCGTCGGTCGCACGGCCACGGTAGGGGCTGGCGGGTTGCAAGTGGTAGTCGCCCGCCGCCCGGTTTACAAATCGCACCGCGTCGAGCGACGGCGGGAAGAAGTTGCCAGGAGGATAAAGTCGGCTCTCGGCTCCGGCGATGGCGTTGCCGCGCAGAACGCCGCCGGGGAAGAAGGCTTCGATGGTTTTCAGCCCCGGCGACTGGCTGTCGCCCATGATGCCGTAGTCGTTGTGCGCGAGCAGATTGTTCGTGAAGACGAAGTTGAGGCTCGGGTCGCCATAAGCCTTCGTGATGTTACCGGTGTGGATGACCGTGTTGTGATCGACGGTGACGAAGTCTGCGCTCTGGCCGATCTTAAGCAGCGCGCCGTCTCCGCCCCAACGTTCGCCGTCCACTTCGTCGAACAGGTTATTGGTGATACTGATGCGGCGTGCGAGATGCGCCTTCGGATTCTGTGCAAGGTCGTCCTGCCCTGCGATGTGAAAGACGGCGGCGACGTGGCGCACGACGTTGTTGGTGAACTGAATGTCCTCGACCACCGCCGCCGCTCCGCTGTCGTTGGGCCGCGGCGTGAAGAGAATCGCGTAGCCGGCCTGCGCGTCCGTCCAGTTGTACTCGAAGAGGTTGCCCTCGATGCGGACGCGGCGCGCGTTCTTCAACTCGAAGAGGTTCTTCACAGACCAGTGCGTCCCTGCGTAGGACGGGTGCTGCGGGTACCACGCGGGGTCTTTGGCGAAGTGGTTGCGCCGCACCTCGATGTCCGTGGGGACGAGGCCGGGGATGATGGCGGTCGCGCCGCCGAAGAGGATATTCTCGCCTGCGGCCTCAAGGTAGTTGTTGACGATGTGGAAAGGGCCCGGGCCGTTCCATCCCGCGATGGCCTGCGCCTCTTGCCCGACGACCTTGAAGCCCGCGACGTAAGAGTTGATGATGGAAGTCTCGGCACTGTTGAGTGCGATGCCGCGCTTGAGGCTCTGCGTGGGAAGCGCGTGGATGTAGCAACGGTCGAAGACGAGATGATGCGGAACCTTGTCGAGCGAGTCCTGCGTGCGGTCGTCTTGGCCGAGCTTCAGAAGCTCGTAGGCCAGCGCGCCCTCGTCCTTCGTCGCGAACTCGACGCCGATGAAGCGGTAGTGGTGCGCGCCCGCCGCCGTGCGAAGCGCCGCCTCGCCGCGTCCCGGCGAGACGATCTTCGGCATGAGCGCGGCGTCTGTCGGCGAGACGCGTTGGCCTTCGGGCGGGAGCCTGTCGAGCGCCGACGACTCGACGTTGACGAACTCGTCGCCGCGCTTGAGCGGAAGCGTCAGGGGCCCGACGAAGGTCGCGCCCGCCTGAAGCACCAGCGTGTCGCCGGGCCGCGCCGCGTCGAGAGCGCGCTGGAGATCGTCTCCGGCTTTGAGCGTTATTGTCCGCTGGCCGTTCGACCCGGCGGAGCCGCGACGAATGCTCTGCTCCGCTTCGCCCGCGTGCCTGCGCGCGACGCCGTAGCCGATCAAGGCCGCCGCCATAATCGCCGCCAGAAGGACAACAACCAACGACGGGCGGATTCTGCCGCGAGCACCTTCCATGATTCTGCCGCGAGCATCTTCCATTACGATAGTTCCCGGTTGAGTGACTCTCATCATCAACGGTAACGCACACGATAATAGGCCAGCTTCAAATATTCGAGCGCGACCATTTGCCAGCCCGCGCCTCTCAGCCACCAGAAGGCGGGCGCGGGCGTCTGCCGTCCGGGCGGGACTGCCGTCAGTGCTACGCTGACGGGGCTGCCGCGGAAGACGCGTTCGAGCGTCCAGCGTGCGCGCCGCGAGTGATAACCGGAAGTGACGACCAGAAGCCCGTGAACGTCGTGCGCTGCCGCGTACTCTCGCAGCAACAGTGCCTCTTCGTACGTGCTCGAAGTCGTTGGCTGAAGCGTCTCGATTCTCTCGGCGGGCACGCCCGCGCGCTCAAGCACGGCGGCAGCGCGCTCGACGAAGAAGGGGTTGCGCTGCTCTTCCGGCGACCAGCCGCCGCGCTGGCCGTCGTCTGTCAGGACGACCTTCGGCGCGAGTCCTTCTCTGAAGAGTTCGGCGGCGTACTCGGTGCGCTCTTCGTATGTGGACGAGCCGCCCAGCACGACCAGAACGTCGGAACGCGCAGGCTCCGAGTTTAAGACAAGCCAGCCTGCCGCAAGCCACGCAAACGGCGGCCACATCAACAACAGCGCCGCAGCCACGAGCAACGCCCGCCGTCCTGTGAGGCGCGTTCCTGTGACCGCACGCGAACTCTTCCCTGTGACCGCTCGCAAAGTCGTCATGTCAGGCTCGACCAACGCCAAACGTCAGGTTTGACGAATGCTGTATCTCAGGCTCGGTCAATGCCGCCGCAATCTTCAGCCGAGCACCGCGTCGAGGTCGATTGAGCGGGGCTGCAAAGTTCTGGCCGACTCAAGCATTCGCAGGCAGCCGATGGTCGCGCGTGCGCCGTCGCGCGCTGTGACTTCGGGCGCACGTCCGTCGCGGAGCCTTTCAACAAAACTCTCCAACTGTGCGCCGTAGCCCTTCTCGCCCCACCAGCTTGAGCGTGTGCGACGGAGGCTCGTGCTCGTCGTCAGGCGCTTGAAGTCTTCCGTCGCAACGCCCAACCCCTGCGCGAAGACTTCGACGCGTTCGCCGCCGGAGGTCTTGCTGCCGACAGTGCAATAGGTCAGGTTGGCAACGGAGCCGTCGGCGAACTGAAAGCTTGCGACCAGGTTGTTCTCGCCGATAGGCTCCTTCTGCCCCGTCGGCAAACTGTAAGCCGTAACATTCGTAGGCTCGGACTCAAGGAGCCAGTACATGAGGTCTACGAAGTGGCACGCCTCGCCGAGAATCGCGCCGCCTACGCTCGGGTCGGCCATCCAGTAAGAGCCGGAGATGCCCGGCGAGTTGACGCGGCAGTTGATGACCGCCGGGCCTGTGCGCCGCTTCAAGTTTTTCTTCTGCTCAAGGTAGTAGGGCGCGAAGCGCCGGTTGAAGCCGACGGTCAGATGCCTGCCCGTCTCCTCGACTCCACGCACGAGCGCGCGACATTCCTCTTCCGTGAGCGCCATCGGCTTCTCGACGAAGACGTGCTTGCCCGCTTCGAGTGCCGCGAGCGCCTGACGCGCGTGATACTGGTTGCGGCTTGCGATCAGCACGACGTTGACTTCCGGGTCGCGCAAGACCTCTTCGTAATCGGACGAGCAGTAGTCCGCGCCGAACCTTCGCGCGTAAGTCTTCCCGCGCGCCCCGCTCGCCGAATAGACCGCGCGCAGATGTGCGCCCGCGGTCTTCTTCAGCGCGGGCAGATGCGCCCAGCGCGCGAGGTTTCCCGCGCCGACGAGCGCGACGCCCAGCCCCGTCGCCGCCGCCGATGCTGACGTGCGCGACGCGTGCGCGGCAGTTTCGACTCTGCGTCGCGGCGCGAAGTCGGACGCGGGCGAAGGGATGTCTGCCGAAGGATAACGCAGCAGCACCGCGAGACTGTTTGAAGCGGGGTCGAGAATCGTCTGGTAAGCGCTCGCCGCCTCTTCGAGCGGGAAGCGGTGTGTGATGAGTGGTTCCAGACGGACTCGCCCTTCGGCGACGAGGCGCAGGAACTCGCCCATGTTGCGATTCTCAGTCCAGCGCACGTAAGAGACGGGATAATCGCGCCCATGCTTTTCGTACTCAGGGTCGTAGCTGCCGGGCCCGTATGCGCGCGACATGAAGAGCTGAATCTCCTTCAGGTACATCGCCTCCCAGGGGAAGCTCATCTCGACCGCGCCGACGACGACGATGCGCCCGCGGTCACGGCACAACTCCAAAGCCTGCCTGCAAGGGGCCGCGGACTTTGCCGCCGCGGCCACGATCACGCAGTCCGCCCCGCGCCCGTTCGTCAAAGCGCCCACAGCCTCCTGCGCGCCCGCGCCGCCCAAGACCGCCGCGTCCGCGCCCGACTCGCGCGCCATCTCCACACGCTCTTGCTTCAGGTCGATGCCGACGGCGACGCCGCCTTGCAGCCTGACGAGCTGTGTAATCAACTGCCCGACGAGTCCAAGGCCGATTACCGCGACCACGTCGCCCAATCCGATCTGCGCGATGCGGACGGCGTTCAAGGCGATGCTGCCGAGCGTGGCGAAGCATGCGTGTTCGTAGGCCACTCCTTCGGGGATGTGCGCGACGAGGTTGCGGCCTGTCAGAATTGTCTCGCCGTGCCCAGTGCCCTCGCCGCCGTAGGTCACGCGGTCGCCGACTTCGAGGTCTGCGACGGTCGGGTGCTTCTCGACCACCACGCCCGCGCCCGAATAACCGAGCACCGCGTACTCGCTGAACTTGGCTCTGACTTCGGAGAGCGTGCGGACGGGGCCGTTCGCCTTCATCACGTCCCAGACCTTGCGCAGGTGCGAAGGGTTTTCGCTGACCTCCTTCAAGACCCCTTCCTGATGAATGCTCGCCGTCTCCGTCCCACTGCTGATGAGCGAGTAGCACGGGCGCACCAGCACATGATGCGCGACGACGACAGGGTCGGGCACCTCTTCGACCACGATGTCCTTCAATCCTTCTCTGAGAACCTGTTTCATAAAATTTGTGTTTCACTCTCTGACAATCTATCGGCGGAAGCCCGACCGTGAGGAAGGGCGTCTCCACTCCCGCCAGTCGCATTAAGATGAAGGCTCTACGCCCTCCCTCATGGTCGGGCTTCCGCCACACGCCCTCCCTCATGGTCGGGCCTGCGGCCTCACCAGCAGATGCCCTGATATGTGTCGTCGCTCTTCCGTCCGTCGAAGAGTCGTACGAGGTCGATGACGAGTTGGTCGCCGCGCAGGCGGCCTTCAATCTGCCGGAACTCTTCGGACTTGTTGCCGATGATGAGCACGTCCGAGGCTTCGAGCACTTCGCCTATCTCAGCGCGCATGAGCTGAGAGATGTGCGGTATCTCGCGCTCGATGTACTCCTTATTGGCTCCGAACAGGCGCGCGAGCGAAACGTCTCGGTCGTAGATGGCGAGCTTCAACCCCTTGCCGATGAGCGCCTCGATGAGCGTGACCATCGGCGACTCGCGCAGGTCGTCCGTCCCGGCCTTGAAGCTGAAGCCGAGCACGCCGACGCGCTTGCGTCCCGTCCGCAAGACCATCTCGACGGCGCGCTCGATTTGTCGGCGATTGCTCGGCAGTATCGCTGACAGCAGCGGCACTTCAACGTCAAGCTCCTTCGCCTTGTAGTTGATGGCGCGCAAGTCCTTCGGCAGACACGACCCGCCAAAGGCGAAGCCGGGCTTCAGATAGTAGGGCGAGAGATTGAGCTTCGTATCCTGGCAGAAGACGTTCATCACTTCGTGACTGTCGATGCCTAAGCCCTTGCAGACGTTCCCGATCTCGTTGGCGAACGAGACCTTCAGGGCGTGAAAGCAGTTGCACGCATACTTGACCATCTCTGCGGCCTTGACCGGCGTGACGTAGAGCGGCGCGTCTATCTTCGAGTAGAGACGGCTCATCAATCCCGCCGTGTCCTCTTCGTCCGCGCCGACGAGCGTAAACGGAGGCGCGTAAAAATCTTTCAGCGAAGTGCCCTCGCGCAAGAATTCAGGGTTGATGCAGACGCCGAAGTCGCGCCCGGCCTTCTTGCCCGAATAGACTTCGAGCGCGGGCGTAACCACTCCCTCGATTGTGCCGGGCAGCATCGTACTGCGGATGACGACCGTGTGCCGGCTCGTCTTCGCTTCGAGCGCCGCGCCGATCTCCTGGCAGACACGCTTCACATACGTGAGGTCGAGCGACCCGTTGTCGCGGCTCGGCGTGCCGACGCAGACAAGCGACATGTCTGAAGAGGCGACCGCTTCCGCCGAATTGGTCGTCGCTCTTAATCTGCCCGCCGCGACCATCTCCGCGATCAGCTCGCCGATGCCCGTCTCGACTATCGGACTCTTGCCCGAATTGATGATCTCGACCTTGGTGGAGTTCACGTCAACGCCCGTGACCTCGTGCCCCTCCTTCGCAAAGCACGCCGCCGAGACGCAGCCCACATAGCCCAAACCGAATACGCTTAATCTCATCCCGAACTCCCCAGTGTTAAAATTTCGTCAGTCAAAAATTCACCGCCCCGAGACTTGGCCGCGCGCCCGCAAGCTTCGGCGAACACCGCCGCAACCTTGTCCCAACCGAACTGCTCTCTCACCGTCGAGGCCGAACGCTCGCCGAGCTTGCACGCCAACTCCGCGTCGGTGAGCACGCGCACGACGGCGTCTGCAAACGCGCGCGGCGTGTCGGCGATGAGCAGGTCTTGGCCGTCGCGCACGGGCAGCCCTTCGGCTCCGACGGTCGTCGAGACGACGGGCTTCTCCATCGCCATCGCTTCGTAAATCTTCAGGCGCGTCCCGCCGCCGATTCGGATGGGCACGATGTAAGCAGCGGCGCGCTCCATAAAGGGGCGCACGTCCTCGACTCGCCCCGTGACGATGATTGAGGGGTCGCGCTTCGACAGTTCAAGCAGGCTCGCGTAAGGCTTGCGCCCGACGACCGTCAATTTCACTTCGGGTCTGCGCTCGCGTATGAGCGGCATGATCTCGCGCGTGAAGAACTGTATGGCGTCCTCATTCGGCAGCCAGTCCATCGAGCCTGTGAAGACGAGGCTGTCAGGCTCGACGCTCACGCCTTCAACGGGGCGAAAGAACTCCGTGTCAACGCCGGTCGGCACGTCCGACACATTCGGAACGCCGTAGTCGCGCCTGATCGTCTCCGTGTCGTCGCGCGAGACCGTCACCACCATGTCGAACTGGCGACAGGCCGCGCGCTCGTACGCAAAAGCCTTGCGCCACTGGCCGTAGAGATAGGCTTTTTTGAGCGGGTGCGTCTGCACTTCGTAATGACGTTTCCAGATCATCGCCTCGACGTTGTGCTGGAAGAGCACGGTCGGGACGGGAAGAGCGTGCGGCACGTTGACCGCCGGATTGAGGAAGTCGCAGACGAGCACGTCGAAGTCGCCCGCGCGTGCGCGCTCCGCGACCTCGCGCCGCATCTCTGCCGACTCGTACTTCTTCATGAAGTACGGGAGCGGCGAGAAGAGGTTCGCCGCCAGCTCCGCATAGAATCCTGCGGAGAATTTCTCGCGCGTGCTGTGCCGGATTCGCACGAGTTCGTGGCAATACTCCGTGGCGCGCTCGACGGCGTCACTGTCAGCCGTCCCGTCGTCGAGCGTCAGATAGGTGACGTAGTGCTCGCGCTTCAGAGCCTTGAGCATCTGGTATGTGCGAATCTTGCCGCCCTTATCTACCGGGTGCAGCAGTTCGGTCTTGAGCCAGAGGATACGCAATTCGGTTCGACTCTCCCTAAACTTTTCACTTGAATGTCGCGCGGGTTGGGTTCACCGCAGAGGCGCTGAGAGCGCAGAGGGGGCGCAGAGACTTGCATCTCTCTGCGAGTCTCTGCGCACTCAGCGCCTCTGCGGTGAACGGTCGCTGCATAAGCTCAAGTGAAATCCGTCCTATCATCTCATGCCTGAACAGCCGCCACCTCGGACTGTGCGACGGGCGATGAGTCCAACACCTCGCCGTCCACGAAGCGGCGCTGCCACATCTCGAAGTTGACGAGCGCCCACAGACGCTCCGAGTGATCCTCGCCCGCGAGGTGTCGCGCACTGAGGCGACGCACGAACTCGGGGTCGAAGATTCGGCGCGAAGTGGCGCGCTCGCCCAGGACGTACTCGTCAAGGATGTGCCGGAACTCGCCGCGGAACCACTTGCCGACGGGGACGGGGAAGCCCATCTTGCCGCGTTTGAGGATGGCTTCGGGCAGCACGCCCTTCATCGCGCGACGCAGAATGTATTTCGTGTTGAGGCCGCGCCGCAGCTTCATCCGCTCGGGCAGACGCGCCGTGTATTCGACGAGCTTGTGGTCGAGGAAAGGCACGCGGCTCTCGATTGACGCGGCCATGCTCATCTGATCCTGCTTCATCAGAAGCTCGTGCAGGTACGTCTTCGTATCGGCGTAGAGCATGCGGTTGAGCAAAGAGTCCGTATCCGCCGACTCGAAGTAGCGACGCATGTCCGCGTAAGGGTCTGGCGACGCGCCGACGCGCTCCCGCGTCTCCGCCGTGAAAAGCTCGCGCTGCATGGCCGAAGGGAAGACCGCGAAGTTGTCGAAGTAGAGACTCTCGACATCCGGCTCAAGACAGAGGAACGTGCGCGTCAGCTTGTGCCTGAGCCGCGAGCGCGGGGGCAACGACTCGATGCGCGCGGCCACTATGCGGCGCAAGGCCCCCGGCACAATGCGTTGGTAACGGGGCCCCAGAGAGAGTTGGAGCATGGTCTTGTAGTAGCGCTCGTAGCCCGCGAGCATCTCGTCGCTGCCCTCGCCCGTGAGCACGACCTTGACGTGACGCGCGGCGAGGCGCGAGACGAAGTAGAGCGCCACGCTCGAAGGATGCGCGAGCGGCTCGTCCTCGTGCCAGACGAGATGCGGCAGCGCGTCGAAGAACTCCTTGGGGCCGACGACCGTCTCGTGGTGGTCGGTCTTGAACTTTTCGGCGACGATGCGCGCGTAAGAAAGCTCGTTGGCCTCGCGCTCGGCGAAGGCGACGGAGAAGGTCTTGATCGGCTCATCAACCAGACGACTCATCACCGCCGCGATGGCCGACGAGTCGATGCCGCCCGACAGGAACATTCCCAGCGGCACGTCCGCCATCAGGCGCAGGCGCACAGAAGTCTGGAACAGCTCAGACCACTCGGCGACGTACTCGTCGTCACTCCGTCCGAGCGCGTCGTCTTGCGGCTGCGGCGCATAACTGATGTCCCAATATTTTTCGATCTTGATTCGACCGTCGCGCCACAGCAAAGTGTGGCCGGGCGCGAGCCGCTTAACATTTGCGAACAGAGTCTCGTCGCCGGAGGTGCCGTGATTGGCGAGATAGTCTGGAAGCGTGTGGTAGTTAAGCTGCGCCCGAACGGCGCGCGCCTCAAGCAGAGCCTTGATCTCGGAGGCGAAGTAGAGCGAGCCGTCGTCGGTGTGGACGTAGTAGAGCGGCTTGACGCCGAGGCGGTCGCGCGCGAGGAAAAGTTCGCGCCGCGTCGAATCCCAGATGGCGAACGCGAACATGCCGCGCAGGTCTTCGACGCAGCGCGCGCCCTTCTCTTCGTAAAGGTGAAGGATGGTCTCGGTGTCGCAGTGCGTGCGGTAGGTGTGGCCGCGCGCAACGAGTTCGTCGCGAAAGTCCGCGTGGTTATAAATCTCACCGTTGTAGACGATGTGGAGCGTGCCGTCTTCGTTCGGCATCGGCTGGTGTCCGGCGGCCACGTCCACGATTGAGAGGCGGCGATGGCCGAGTCCCGCCGGGCCGTCGATGAGCAGACCTGCGTCGTCGGGCCCGCGGTGCTCGATCACGTCGCGCATGCGTTCGAGCACGCCGCGCTCGACGCTCCGCCGCTCGCCCCCTCGACTCGATAAGACTATGCCGTTAATCCCACACATAAAATTCTTCGCCGCCCTTCAACGCTCCTTCTTCCGCCGCGACGGCGACGCGAACACCTGCGTCCGCGCGCACGCTCCATCCTTCGTCCGTCCGGCGTGCAACCAACCAGCCGACGCGCCGCTCTGCGCGCACAAGCTCAATGCCGCCGACGCGGAAGCTCTGACCGTCGATGAGTACAAGCTCGTCAGGCTCTCCGCCCGCAGCGCAACGCACCCAGGCCCACGCAAAGTCCGTCGAGAGACGCGCCGTCTGCACATAACGCGCGTCGTCGCCGAGCAGCACGAAGTCACAAGCACCCTCGACACTCGTACTCTCAATGCTCGTACTCTCGACATTCGCACTCTCGACATTCGTACTCCCGACCGCGCAGACCTCAAAGGCTCGCCCGCCGACGGCCTCGATCTCACGCGCGCGTGTGACGCTGAACTCCGCGGCACGTCGCGGCAAGAGAATAGTGACGAACTCCGCCGCCCCGCGTGTCTGTGCGGCGAAGACATAGGCTGGAGCCGCAGAGCGAGCGCCGTACGCGTGCGACACCCAGCCCTCTTCCGCGCGCCATCCGCCGCCCGACGCGAAGGTGAAAACGTTCAGTCCGGAAACGTCCGCCTGATGCTCGCGGACAAACTCACGCCCCCCGAGAGCCTTGCTCTCATCAGTCTCTTCGGCCTTGCCCGCGTCAGTCTCTTCAACAGATGGTGCGGCGTCCGCGGCGAACTGGAAACGAAGCTCGCACGCGTGCGCCCCTTCCGATTCGACGCGGTCGCGCATGACCCAATAGTCGCCCTTCAGAAAGAGCACGCCGCGCGTAACACACGCGGGCGCAGGCCGAAGTCGCATATAGCCGTCGTGCTCGCCCTCGAAGAAGTCGAAGCGTTCGCCGGTCGTCCACGTCTTCGTGCGTGCGCGCGCGACGTGCGCCCAGCGGAAGGCGCTCTCGCCGGGAACGGACGAGGACACGCCGTCGAGCGCGAGCGTGTTGTGCGAGGTCGAAGAGCGGAAGCGGTCGCGCCACGCGGGCGAGCCTGTGTAGGTGAAAGTGCCGGGGTCTACGAGCAGCGTGCGGCCCCGCGCGGCCAGCTCGAAGGAGAGCGCGTCGGCGTGCCCGTGCCCGCTGCCTATCTCCGACGCGCCGTGCGGGCCGCAGTCGAGCAGCATGTAGTTTGAATCACTCGCCCACCCGTCGCGCATCAAGTAGTAACCGCCTTCGTGGAAGGCGCGCGACGTTTCGGCAGGCTCGCTTGCGTCGAGCGCGTCGAAGGCGGCCAGCCCCGCCGTGCCCTGTAACCACAGAGTCTCTTCGGCGACCTCTCCGGCGACGTGCTTGTAGTCGGCACGCCCAAAGAGCGCCGCGCCGTTCGAGAGCGCCGCGCGGAAGTCGTTCGCTCGTCGCTCGTCGAGCAACGAGAGCCGCCCGCCGTCGTCGTCGCCGACAAACGGCGTCGTGCCGTCGGGCCGCGTCAAGTACATCAGATGGTCTAAGAGCGCCGAGAGCTTCGACGCGAGACGCCCGTTCAATCCTTCGCTGTTCACACCTGGCCCTTCGCCGTTTGCATCCAGTCCTTCGCTTTCCGCGCCGAGTCCTTCGCCGTCCGCGCCGAGTCCTTCAACGTTCTCGCGCGCGAGCAGCGCGAAGTGCATGTAGAAGTCCGTCGTGTAGCGATGATAGTAAGTCGCCTGCTCGAAGTAGACGCCGTCGGCGCGCACGTGCCTGTCCAACTCCGCGAGCAGGATGCGGCGACCGGTCTCGCGCCAGCGGTGCGCGTCACGCATCTCGGGCAGCAGCGTGCCGAGATAGAAGAGGCCGAGCGCCTCGCCCGTCAGATGCGTGTTCGGGCTGAAGTAGGTCGAGAGATACGTCTCAAGGTGGCGCGCGTGCAGGTATAGAAATTTCGAGAGCCGCAGGAAGAACTCGGGCGTCAGACGCGTCGAACGTTTGAAGAAGTGGAGCGCCCAGAGCCAGGAGATCGAGCGGAAGGCGACTTCAAGGCTGCTCGCCCAGTTGACGCCGAGCTTCGGCGGGTTGGCGTCCATCCACTCTTCGGCGTAGTGGACGAAGCCCTCGGCGAAGCGCTCGTCACACGTGCGCCAGTATGCGCGCCCCAATGTCTGAAAGAACTGCTGGCGGTTCAGCTCCCAGATAAACTTCTTGTCGCCGGAGACTTTCGGGTCGAGGAAATCAATCCGGCTCCAATGCGTCAGCGGCGCGCGAACTCTGGTCAGAGGCTCTAGATGCCAGTCCACCGGCGAGCCGAAACTCAAGTCTCTGAGTCCCAACAAATCGAAGCGGCCTTCGAGGATGCGCTCGGCTCGCTCTGTCACCAGAGCCTCTTCCACGCGGAAGCGCGTGCAAAGCGCCGTGCGCGTCGCCTCCTCTTCATCGAAGCCCGCGAAGAAGCGCGGCGCGCGGCGTCGGCGGAAATGTTCGAGCCATGCTTCGGCGCTCTTCAATTCTCTTCCCCACCGCGAAGAATCGAGCAGGCGGAAGAAGGCCGCGTCCGAGGGCGTGCGTGCGAGCGCGGAAAGCCCCGCGCGCTCCGCGCGTGCGGCAAGCGCCTGTGCGCCGCGCACACGAAGCTCCGTGAGTCCGCGCCCCTTCAGCTTGCCGATTTTTTTTAGCACGTCGCTCATGCTTCTCTTCAAACGCTCAGGCTTCGCTTCAAACGCTTAAGCTTCTCTTCAAACGCTCAGGCTTCTCTACGACGGCGCATCGCCCCGTCTTCCGTCTCGCGCCGCGCGGCGATGCGTCCGCGCGCCAACTCGTGATAGAGACCGACCCACTCGTCGCGGACGGCGGGCCAGGTGAACTTGCGGCTCTCTTCGCGTGCACGGCGCGTGATGCCGACGGCCAGTTCCGCGTCTTCGAGCAGGCGGCAGGCGCAAGCGGCCATCGCCTCGTGGTCGTCGAGCGCGACCATCAGGCACGTCTCTTCGTGCGTGACGATGTAGGGGATGCCGCCCGCGTTTGTCGTGACGACGGGCACGCCCGACGACATGCACTCGGTAATCGAGCCGGGCATGTTGTCGAGATTCGTCGCCGTCAGGTAAACGTCCGCCGCGTCGTACATCTCCGGCATCTTCTCGAACGGGACGAAGCCGATAAACTCCGTGTTGCGCAGCTTCAATTCCTCAAAGGCGAGCCGTTCGAGTTGCGGGCGGAGAAAGCCGTCGGCAGCGACGGTCAGGCGCGCTTCCGGGTAGCGCCGCTGGATCAGCCCGAAGGCGCGCAGCACGCAGGCGACGTTGTAGAGCGGCTCAAGCAGACGACTGACGAGGAAGACGGGGCGCAGGGGTCTGCGCTCGCGGTAAGGGAAGCGTTCAAGCTCGACGATGTCGTAGATGAAGCGTGCGCGCAGCCCGTGACGCTCGAAGACCTCTACCAGATAGCCGGAGCACACGACGATCACATCGGCCAGACGCATCGTCGGCTTGGCCGTCCGCGGCCAGTTCGGGAGATGGTCTTCGGCCTCGCCGCTGCGGTAGTTAAGAATCGACTTTTTGCCGTAGAGCCGTGCGATGACGAGCGCGGGCGCAGCCGAGAGCAGATAGGCCCAGTAGGCCGCCGAGAAGATGTGTATCACGTCGTAGCGCGGCACGCGCACCAGCAGCATAAAGACGTAGAGCGCCGTCGTCACAACCGTGCGGACGTACTTGATTCGCTGAAGCACGCGGAGCACGCCCGGCAGGCGCGGGTTGTGCGGCAGGAACCCGACCTCCAACGAAGGCTCTGCATCCAGACCCGTCATCAGCCGCACGGCCTGCCGCGACTGCCCGCCCGTGATGTCGAGTGAAGGCGCGACGATCAGGACTCTCAGACGTTCGCGGCCTGTCTCGCAAACGAGATGTTCGCGGCCCGACGCGCGCGCGTCATTCGATGCGCCGTGTCGCGCCTCTTTAATCTCTCTCTTCTCTTCTTGCTGTTGCATTCTGTTTGACGGTAAACGTCTCTGGTCGGCAGGAGTTCTCGGGAGGCGTCGAGACGACGAACGGCGTCTCGGGCGTCTTCCCATCATAAACTATTTGTCCGGGCCGCGCGCGGCACTTTGCGCCGCGGCTCCCACAGCACTTTGCGTCGCGACTCCGACCGGCGGCGCTTCGACGTGTCCGGCTCTCGCGCCGAGCAGCCGCTCGTATAAAGACTCGACGCGCGCCAACTGCGCCTCGCAGGAAAACTTCTCCATGACCACGCGCCGTCCGCGCTCGCCCATCTCGCGCGCCCGCGCTGTGTCCTTTAACAACTCGATGATACGCGCGGCCATCGTCTCGTCATCGCCGGGACGGACGACGAAGCCCGTCTCGCCTTCGAGGACAGCCTCGGCGGCCCCGCCGATGTCGGTCGCCACAACGGGGCGCGCGGCGGCCATGTACTCGGCAATCGAATTAGAGAAGCCCTCGACGCCGCGCGAGCTGAGCACGCACACGCTTGAGACGGCCAGCAACTCCGCCACGCGCGCACAACGCCCCGTGAAGAAGACCGCGTCGGCCAGACCCAATTCCGCAGCGAGCGCACGATAGCTCTCGACCAGCCCGCCCTCGCCCGCGAGCACGAAAGCCGCCTCGGGCACGGACTGGCGCACGCGGCGCGCGGCGCGCAGAAATGTTGCCTGATCTTTAGCAGGATGACGCATGTTGGCGACGACGGTGACGAAGCGTCGCGCTCCATCGTGCGGCAGACCCAGAGAGGCGAGCGTTTCTTCACGGTCGAGGTCTGGCCGGGGCCCTATGCGGCTCGTGTCCATGCCGTTGTAGACGGTCACGATCTTGCGTGCGGGCACGCCGTCGCCGACCAACTCGCGTCCGACGGCGTCGGAGTTGGCGGCGACGACGTGAGCGAGTTGGAAGGCACGCCGCTCGATGAACTTCTGCGCCGCCGTTCGCAGACCTTCGGTCTCGCGCCGCGCGGCGATGCGGACGGGCACGCGCGCCAGCGCCCCGCCCGTCATGCCGAAGATGTTTGTGTAAAAGTCGAAAGCCTGCACGACCTCGATGCGTTGCTCGCGCAGGTAGCGCACGAAGCGGCGCAACTGCACGGCCATGTTCCAATCGTAGAAGCTCGTCAGAGGGAAGCTCGGAATCTCAAGGCCGAGCGCCTCTGCCTCCGCACGCAGCGGGCCTCCGGGGTCGAGGCAGACGAGATGCACGTTGTAACGTCCGCTCTCGCAGAGCAGACGCGTCACCTGCACGGCCTGCCGCTCGCTGCCGCCCTGATGAAAGCTCCCGGCCATTAGTAGAACGTTCGGCTTCATAAGACACAAAAATCAGCTAAGACACTGAAATCAACTAAGACACAGAAACCAACATCGACGGGCGAGTCGCGGGCCCGCCTCTTTCACAGCCTACTCGGTCAGCGCGTGCGTCGCGTCGGCGGAGCTTGCGCTCTCGGCCACGGCGCGCACCGCCGCGTCTCTCCATCCCAAAGGGTACACGACCGGGGGCACTTCTCGCGCGCGAAGCAGTGTGTCGGCAGCGCCCTCGCCGAGTTCGCCTATGAGAGAAATCTCTCCCGCGGCAAAGCCCGCGAGCGGCCAGCGGAAATCTTCGAGCGCGTGACGGACGACGCTGATGCGCTCCGGCTCGTAACCGAGCAGCAGAGCACCGGCGTAGTCAACAGCCGCCGCGTTCTCGCCCGCGAGCAGAAGACCGAGCGCAAGCGGCTGCGGCGCGAGCGGCCCGTTGCCCTGCCCGGCCACGACCGCATCGACGATGTGGATGACGCGCCGCTGCGGCTCGTCGCTCAAGCTTGCGTCCGCGCGCCCGTAAAGAAGTATGCGGTTGAGGTCGAGGCATGTGCGCCAGATCGTGTCGTTGCCCGACCACGAGCCTTCGATGCCGAGACGGTCGCCGCCCGTGCGATGCAGGATGCGATAGAGTTGCGTGGCCGCAGTGGCCCAAGCGCGGCCCGCTGTTGGCGACTCCGTCATGTTCTGTTTGTCGAAGACGAATTCGAGCGCGCGCTTGATACGGCTCTCGCCGGGATAGCAGTCGCCGCCGCGCGCGGAGCCGCCGAGGCGATGGTGCGGCAGATACTCCTTGTTGCCGTTGATGCCGATCAGATTCTTGAGCGCGCAGGTCACGCCCGCCTTCATGTGCGTCTTCAGCTTCGGCAGGTTGATGACCACGTCGGCTTCGAGCACATCCTTTGCGACTAGATACTGATGGCGGCCCTTCGTGTGCGTGCGTGCGAGCATGCGCGGGTCGTAGCATGTAACGCGGAAAGATTCGCGCTCGTCCGTCACAGGCTCAAGCAGACTCTCGCCGCCGAGGTCGAAGAGGGCGAAGCGGTCTTCCGGCTGCAAGCCTTCCGTCGCGCGTCGGACGCCTCCGTCGAACGTGCTGATGGTACGGCGAAAGTCGAGCACTCCACGGAAGCGAGGCTCGCGCGTGGCGAGTTCGTGGGCCCAAGCGTTGAGCTTCGTCGCCCGAAGCAGCGCCGGGAAGTCGCAGCCCTGCACCGGCGCGTCGCCGACTAAAACTTCACTCGCCCCCGCACTGAGCGCCGCCGAGACGACCGCGCGCACGAGCGAGCCATGAGTCAACAGAGGCTCGACGCCCCAGGGGCCTTGATTCTCGTGCAGGACAAAATTGGGCTTGACGAGCACGCGCGCTCCTCGCATCACGACGCCGCCGAGCGCGCCCCGCTCCGCGTCGAGCCAGCCGAGCGCACCCGCCGCGCGTTCGAGTGCGCGTGCGATGAGACCGCCGCCGTTCGCGTTATCACCTCGCACATCTTCGTCGTGATTGTCTCGCACATCTTCGTCGTCGTATCGAGCGGCGAGCGCCGCCGCGACGCGCGGGTCAAACGGCTTTGCATTCATCTCGACGCACCCCCTTTCGGCGGTGTGACTTCGCTGACGACGGGACGCCATTTGTTCGCACGCGTGCGCGGGATGGAATCGACGAGCACGATCTCAAGCTCCAGCCCCGGCAGGTTGGCCGCGACCGCCGCGCTGATGCCGCGCCGCGCGTCGTCGGCGAAGCCGCTCTTTGGCACGACGCGGAGTTCGACCGTGTAGTCCGGGCGCTGTATGAACATGAACTCGCGGACGGGATAGTCCTTCAGCATGTGCGGCAGTTGCAGTCCCTCGACCCAACGCCCGTCGGGGAGCCAGAGCCGGGCGGACTCGCGACCCAGAACCTCTTGCAGCACGAAGGCAGGATGACCGGGCCGACTCCCGTAGGGGAAGCGCCCCACGTCGCCGACACGATAGCGCAGCATGGGCATCCCATCGCCGTGCAGCTTGGTGACGAGGATGCTCGAATCGTTGTCTTCGGTCTCAGGCTCGACGAGCGCTAAAGACCAGTCCACTTCGTAATCGAGCGTGCGCCGTGGCTCGAACTGAAAGCCCAGAACCCCCACGTCGCGCCCGCCGTAGCGCTCATGCACGGGGCGACCGAAGACCTCTTCAATCGCCTCGCGGAAGCGCGGCAGAAGCTTCTCAGCGCCCGTCACGAAGCAGCCCGTTGGATAACCCGGACGCACGCCGCGCTCGCGCAGGTATTCGGCGAAGAGGCCGAGGGCGCTGGCGTAAGCGATGATGCACGTGGGTCGCCACGCCTCGAACTCCCGGTGATAAGCGTCGAAGACATCGGACGAGAGACGGAAGCAGTCGAACCAGCGCGAGTTGGACTCAAGGTCGTGGAAACGCTCGCGCCAACCGGAGCGCGCCACCGGGTCTAGATGATGACCCCAGAAGAATCCGGTCGCGCTGCCTGCGGGCACGCCCGCGCGTGCGAGCATGTATTCAAGCCCGCTCTCACGCCAGCCGCGCTCCTCGGGCCCGAGCCATACTTCGGTCGGCATCCCCGTTGAGCCGCCGGTCGCGTCCTTGCGCAACTGCCCCGGCTCGACGCATCGGGAGACGAGTGACCGGCCCGCCGCGCTCACGTCTTCGCGCTCTAACGTGGGCAGACGCGCGAAGTCCTCAAAGCCGAAGTCGGCACGCGGGTCGAACCCTACGCGCTCGAACAGCTCGCGATAGTAAACGGTCTCAAGCGCCGCGCGGCGCACGGACTCGCGCAGACACGCGAGCACCCACGCGCGCTTCTTGTCTTCGCTCCACGACTCGGACGCACGTCGAAAGCGTATGCCTTCATAGAAGGCGCGCAGCGCGGGCCGTGTCGCGGGACGCGCCCAACGCTGCGCCCGCCCGAGAGGCAGCAGCGCCCGCCGCGAAACCCACTCGCGCGCCCTGCCCTTAATGTCCTGCCCCTCTCTCATAGTTCCTAAAGAGGTGATGAGTGATAAGTGATAAGAAAGAGCCGCCGCCGTCTTTTCTTATCACTTATCACTCATCACTCATCACTCCGGTAAGTGTCTCGCCAACCCTGCGGCGACGCGGCACGCGCGCCCAGAGGTTCGTCATCAACCGTTGCGCCGCGCCGCGCTCTTCGTCCTCCGGCACGCGGAAGAGGAGGAGCGCGGCGAGATAGACGAGCGAGAAGGCGATGCCGCAATAGAGGATGACGAAGAACGGCTTCAAGCCTGTTGCGAGCGAGCGGACGACGAGAGCGGCGGCGGTCGCCGCGAGCGTCGCCAGAGCTACCTTCCCCACATCCTTCAAAAGCCTTAGGTCGCTCCACCCGACACCGAGCACGCGCCCGAACTTCAGCACGAGCACGGCACGCTCCGCGAGAGTCCCGGCCACGACCACCGCAATCGCCCCGACCAGCCCGAAGCGATTTATCACAAACCACAGCGCCGCCGTCTGCAAGACGAGCATCACGGCGCGCACGCGCAGAAGATAGAAACGATACTTGCTGAAGGCGCGCGTCAAGGGGTCGAGCGTCAGAACGTTGAAAGGAATGAGCGTGATGTTGACGGCGAAGATGGGCCAGCTTCCGACGTACTGCGCCGTGAACAGAAGCGTGATGAACTCGCGCCCGACCACCATCAGAAACGCGTAGATGGGAAAGTACGCGACGGCCAGCTTTCGCATCGCGCGGGTCGTCACCAGAAGTATCTCGCGCGCATGACCCTCTTTCTGCAAGAGGCTCACGCGCGGAATCATCACCGCGCCGACCGACTCGCCGAGGATGCCTATCAGCGGCAAATCGAAGCAGCCCATCGAGTAGAGCGCAAACGCCGCCGCGCCGAACTGGTGCGAGACGAAGTAGTTGTGCAGGTCTGTCTGAAACACCCAGAGCAGGCCGTAGAAGCCGAGCGGCAGAGCGTAGGCGAGTTGGGCGCGCATCACCGGCCACTCGAAGCTGCGCCAGAAGCGTGGAAAGCGCGAGCGCAGGTAGAGCAGCAGCACGACCGTCTGCAAAAGCCCCTGCACGCCCGCCGCGTAGATGAGCGAGCGAACGGACGAGAACCAGAGCGCCGCCGCCAGCATCAGCGCCGTCTTGGTGAACTGCGCGATGATGATGAAGATGGTCGCGGCGCGCAGCTCCTGATGCGCGATGGCGACGATCTCAAGGAAGAGCGAGAAAATCCAGAGCAGGATGACCAGCCCGATCAGCGGCGCATAAGGGACGAGATCGGGGCTGTTGAAGATGCGTTCGATGAGGCCGGGAAAGAAGAGCAGCACGGCCAGCGCGAGTCCGCCCATCACGAAGTTGAAGAGCAGTATGTTGATGATGATGGCGGGCTGTCGCTCGCGCTCGCGCGGCAGAAAGTAGTAGGCGCTGGTGTTGAAGTTCAGAGAGAAGATGGCGGTCGCCGTGCCGACGACGAGAAACGCCTGCTTGTAAAGCCCGAGGTCGTGCTGGCTCAAGCGGCGCACGAGTAGCAGCGGCAGCGCAAAGCTGAAGGCGAACGCCAACGTCTTCGCGAACACGATCAGGAACGCGCCCGCCGTCAGCGAAGTACCTTTGTTCTCCACGCCCTTCATCCTTCTAAACCTTCCCCCTCGTCAACTTCCCATCCCGCCGAGCCGACTCTCTCAGGACAGCTTGTAGAAATGTTTCCCGTAGAAGAAGCCCGCCAAAGCCCACACGCTCAGCTCGCGCGTAAAGAACTGTTCGGGGTCTTTGTCGCGGCTGAGCGTATCCCGGCCCATCCCCAGAACCGAGCGCGCTGCCTTCCCATAGAACCAGCGCGGCACGCCCGCGAGATACTTGACGGGCGCGGGACGCTGGCGGTCTATGACTCCGAGCGAGACGCCGTTCCAGAAGCACCAGCGGCGGAAGTAGCGCTTGGTCAGCCGCTCGGGCGGGACGTAGTGGAGGATGACGAGGTCGGGGCGGTATTGACCGCGCACGTTGGCCTCCATCAAACGGTCGAACATGTCCTGATCGTCGCCCAGCATGATGTGCTTGCCGTTGGGGCCAAGCCCCGAAGCGTAGACGCCCACCCGCTCGAAGACGCTGCGCCGGAGCACGGCGTTACCGCCCATGAGAATACCCTCGTAGTCGAGACCGTAGGTCAGAACCTTCCCGCCGCCGTCTATCCAGCCGATGACGCCGGGGTAGGCTTTCGGCAGCCACGGGGGCTGCGGCGCACCCCAACGCGGCAGACAGGGCCCGCCGATGAAGTCGAGTTGCGGGTCTTGAAACGCCGCCTGGATGGTCTTGTACCAGCGCGCCTCGATCTCCTCATCATCATCGATCATGCCGATGAGGTCGCCCGTGGCGGCGGCGATGCCGGCGTTGAGTGCGTTGCCCTTCCCCTGCTTCGCCTCGAAGACATAGCTCAAGCGACCGCCGAACTTCTCTCGCCAGGACTCGACGACCTCGCGCGTCTTGTCCTTCGAGTTGTTGTCAATGACGATGACCCGCACGCTCAACCCCTCAGGCACTTCTGCTTCGAGCAGACTGGCGAGCGCCCGCGGCAGCAGTTCGCAGCGGTTGTAGGTGCCGATGAGTACGTCTAGCTCCATCCCTCAACTCCCTTGTCAGGCGGCGCGCGTGAAAGCAAAGCTTCGCGTCGCAGCGTCAGCGGTGGGCCCCGTCGCGGCGGGGCGTCTTCAAACAAGCTCTCTCACCTCGCTCCCGTTCGGAAGACGAAGCGGTCACGTAAGATATAGGCGCGCAGCAGCAGGCCGGGCGCAAGCTTCAAGAGCCGCATGGCGAGCGCGATCTTGCGGCTGCGGAAAAAGCGGTTCGCCTCGCCCAGGGCTTCGAGCGCGCCGCGCGCGTCGCCACTCATAAAGGCTCGCTTGCCTTCCTCAAGGCGAAGCGTCGCGTGGAAGCGCGCACGCGCATGAGCAAGCAGCTCGCGCTGCCCTTCGTCGAGTTCCAAAGTCTGTCCCGCCTTATCGAGGACGCGCACGATGTTGTGCGCCATCAGTACGGGGTCGGAAGAGAGGCTGCCCGCGTGGCGTCGGTAGCGCGCGAGCACGCGGCGGTGATACGCGATGCGCCCGCCCCTTCCAAGTATGCGCAGCCAGAGGTCGAAGTCCTCCGAGCGACTCAAAGTCTCGTCGAACCAGCCCGCGTCGATGATCGCGTCGCGCCGCGCGATGACGTAGATGACGATGACGCATTCCTGCCTGAGCAGACGCTCGAACGTGACTTCGCCGTCCGAAGGGTTGACCTCCATATAGGTCTTGCCCGCATGCGCCCCGTCGCCAAAGATGAGCGCGTTCGGGTAGATCATATCGAGCGTCGGGTCTGCGCGCATGGCCTCGATCTGGACGGCGAGGTAGTCAGGCTCCCAGAGGTCGTCGGGGTCGAGCATGGCGACGAGCGGCGCACGTGCGGCGCGGATGGCCGTGTTGCGCGCCGCGCTCACGCCGCGATTCTCCTGCTTCAGATAGACGATGCGCGTGCGGTACGGCACGAGCACGCGCTCAAGCTCCTCTGTGTCAGGAGAGCCGTCGTTGACGACGATGACCTCGAAGTCTGTAAACGTCTGCGCGAAGACCGAGTCGAGCGACTCCGCGATGTAAGCGGCGCTCTTGTAAGCGGGCATGATGACGCTCACGGCGGGCACTGCCGCCGCTGCTGCGCCCGTCGTCTCCGTCCCGGCCTGTGCTGTCTTCTCCGTCAAGTCCATTTGGTTACGTCTTGCCGTCTTCTGCGTTGAGTTCACTCGGTTACGTCTTAGCGTGTAAGTTCCGTCTTAACCTGTCAGTCCCTTACTTAGCGCGGCGCGCGCAGCAGTCCCAGCAGAAAGCCGCTGCCCCACGCCAGATGAATCAGAAGGAAGCTGATGGGGACGAGCGGCAGAAGTTTCCACTCGCCTTCGCGTCGCGCGAGTTGTAGCGCCGAGGCGAAGGCCAGCGCGGCGTATGCAATGATGACCAGTGCGAGCAGCCAGCGCGCGGGCGCGAGCCACAAGCCGAGAGCGCCCGTCACGACGAGCGCGCAGACGAACGCGGGCGCGACCAACTGGCGCAGACGTATCGAGCGCGGGTGCAGCTTGACCATCTGCGCCTTCCAGAGTCCGTAGCGAAAATACTGCCGCGTGAGCGTCGCGAAGGTTGGCCGCGCGAAGTATGTGCAGTAGCCCGTGATGTCGAGCAGGACGCCGCCGCCCCGCCGCCGCACGCGGTAGTTGAAGTCGTAGTCCTCGTTTGTCAGAAGGTCTTCGTTGTAGCCGCCGAGCTGTCGCCAGAGTTCTTTAGTAAAGACGCCGAAAGGAACCGTATCGACAAACCGGCTCGAAGACGCGCCGCCTGCTGTTGAAGACGCGCCGCCCGCCGCCGCAGCGGTGCGGTACTTGGCGTCTCCGATGCCGAACGGGTGCGAGACGGCAAGAGCGTTAGCGCGCGCGACGAGCGTGTCCGCGCCGGGGCGGATGCGGCAAGGCATTCCGACGACCGCGACATCATCGCGGCGCAGTTGTTCGAGACAGTCGCGGAGGTAGTTCGCCGACGGGACTGCGTGCGCGTCCATGCGCGCGATGATCTGGCCGCGCGCCGCCTCGATGCCGCGGTTGAGCGCAGAGGGGATGTGCCGCGCCGGGTTCTCAACCAGACGCACGTCCGTCCTCGGATGCGACTCGACGAACTGCTCGACCCGCGCGCGCGTTCCGTCCGTGGACATGCCGTCCACGATGATGATCTCGAACTGCCCACCGCCGCCGTCCTGTCGCGCGAGATTCTCCAAAACCTCGCCGATGAAACGCTCCTCGTTGAAGCACGGCACGACCACCGACACGGACACAGCCGCGGACGCAGACGGAGTGTCGGACGCGAACGGAGTCTCAGACACGGACGGGGTTTCAGACGCGCGCGTTGACTCGTCCCGCCGTTCGGCGGAAGCCTGCGCGTGTGCGCGTCTCGCGTCTGTGCCTTGTCGGTATTCGAGCATAATGTCTGAGCACATAGAGCGTGCGCGCCCGTTCATACGGCAACGACCCGCGCGCTCTGCGCGTCGTAGAGCACCACGCCGCTCCCGGCAGAGCCGGGCGGTCGCAACGTCGTCTCGCCGCCCGCCTTCGTCTCGATCACATCACCGGCGGTCTTTGTCTCGACCGGATTGTCGTTGGTGTTCGTCCCAATCAGATTGTCGTCGGTGGTCTTCGTCTCAACAAAAACGTCCGCGGCATTTGTCTTAAACTTCTCCTCTAACGCTGCGGCTCCAACCTCTTTGACCTCGTCGGTCGTGGCGTAGATGCGGCGTAGCGCGACGGCGTAGCCGACAAGGTAGTAGACGTACCACTGGTAGGCTATCGCGCCGAAGAAGCTGCCGATCATGTAGGCCACGAGGCTCGCCTGCATGCCGACGGCGAGATAGTAGAAGCTCGACGCGCGGCGCGACTCAAGCGTGGCGCGCTCGATTCGCTTGAGCCGCCGGAGCGGCGTGATGATGAAGAGCGTGTAGATGACGAGCGCCGTCATCCCCATCTCGGATGCGACCTGCGTGTAAGAGTTGTGCGTCACGGCCTCGCGAATCGAGATGATGTGAAAGTTCCCCATGCCGACGCCGAACAGAGGATGGAGCAGCGCCGTCCTGGCTGAGAGGAAGAGTAGTTGCTGGCGCGCGCTCGAAGAGCCGACGGGGTCGAGGCTCGAATCGAAGATGGAGAGCAGACGCGTCGAGTAGCCGCCCGGCGCAAGCAGCACCATCAAGACGACTGCCACCAGCATCACCCCCAGCACGGCGAAGCGGTTGCGCCGCCCCAGCTTCCACGCGAGCACCACCGCCCCGCCCGCCAGACCCAGAAAGCCGCCGCGCGAGAACGTGACCATCATCCCGCCCACCAGCAGGAAAAGGCAGAAAGCGTAGACGAGTCTCTTCAGGCCCCGCGCGCCGAACATGAAGGCCACAACGACGGGTATCACCGTGACGAGGTGAATCGCCATGTCGTTCGGGTTGCCGAAGAGATTGCCGATGCTCCCTGTGACGCGGTAGCCCTCGACCGTGAAGAGTCCGTGACGATAGTCGTTCAGCGCCACCGCGCTCAGCACACAGCCCACAGAGATGCCGAGCAGCAACATCCAGCGCAGACGCCTCATCGTCCGCACCGTGTTGACGATGACGAGAAACATCAGCGCGGCCTTACTGAATGGCTCGACGAAGGTATCCCAAGCCTCGCCTCGGTTGAGCGCGAGCGGAATCGAGAGCAGCGCCGTCAGCACGAAGAGCAGGAGCAGGTTGACTTCAAGGGGCCGAGCCGTCAGCGTGCCTTCGAGCGAGAGTTGTGTGGGGAAGTAGAAGGCGAGCGTCAACATCGCCGTCCAGAAGGCCATCGAGGTGAACGAGGCGAGTGCGGAGACCTGCTCGTACGGGCGATAGTAGAGGATGAACGTGAAGAGGAAGAGACCGAGGAAACCCAAGAGATGACCGCGCCGCGTGCTCCAACTCTCCAGCCAGGGCTTCTTTGCGCGCCCGGTCTGCTTTGCGCCCGCGTCCTGCGACCGTCTCGCCGTCCGTGTAAACGTGTGCTCGTCTGAAGTCTGACCGTCCGAAGTGTGGTCGGCTGAAGAGAGTCGCTCCGTATCCGCGTCAACGTTGAAGTCGAGGCCGCCGTCGTCGTCCCGCGTCCCCGAAGGCGGCGCGTCGTCCCACGCCTCTTCCCTGTGCAGGGGCGCACGCCGCAAAGGCGTGACAGGCTCGTAATCGCTGGTCAAACGATGAGACGGCATTGACGGCACTCGGAAACGACGGCTGTTCGTTTGAAGTCGCCCTGCGACTATACGAACCCAGCCGGACTTCGGTGATGAACTCAGCGCCGGACTCGGCGACCGACAACGTCACCGCCACTAAACCTCAACGCCGCGCACGGGGGCAATCCGCGCGCGGGCGTTAAGTACCAATTCTCTTCGTCAGGCTCAAGGCGGACGGCCTTCAGCCGACACTTTAAACGGACGCGTCAATGTCTACGGGCCGCGCGCTTCTCACGCCCCGCGACCGGAAGTTAAACCGTCACGCTCTCCTCGCTGCCGACGAAGACAAGTGTGCGCACGCGCTCGCGCAAAGCCGTCTCGAACCGGCGTGCCTCCTCAATACCCGTCAGAGAGAGCGCGCGCAACTGCTGCTCGATGCGGCGGCGATAGTCGGAGACGAGCGAGTCAGAGACGTTTAAGCGCGCGGCGGCTTCGAGCTGCGTGATGTGCGCCGGGCAAAGATAACAATACCACAGCACGCCGAGCATGCGGTCGTACTGCTTGCCCTTGCCGCGCACGGCGGCGTGCAAGCCGTTCAGGAACTCATCGACGTAGGTGGCGGCCTCGTCCTCCGACTCGCGCCGTAAGAGAGACTGCTCGGGGTTCTCGCGCCCGTCCACCGGCTCGAAGGCGCGTCCCTCGTCCGAGTCGTCGCCGCCGATGGGCACGAGATAGATGTCCATCACGGGCAGGCGCGACATGACGAGACCGCGCAGAGTCCGCACGTCCACCGGCGAGTCGCAGGCGTCCATCACCGAGACGATCAAATCTTCGAGGTCGGAGTTGCTGATGATGATCTGTGCGTCGCCCGTGCAGCCGACCATGCGCGTGTCGCGCTGGCGCACGGGGATCATCTGCGCGCGCTCTTCGAGTTCGGCGTGCGCGCGACGCTGCTTGTCGCCGCGCCACTCTCTCAAGCCGTAGACGCGGTCAACGAGGCGTCGGTGCGGCTCGTCTTCGCCGCTACCGGAATCGACGCGGCGGAAATTGGCCGAAGACTGAATGATGGTCGAGATGCGGCGCGCGAGGCGGTAGCTTTCGGGGTGTCGCTTGCGCAGCTCGGCCGTCAAAAGGTTCGTCAGCTCGATCTGGCTGATCTCGCACTCGATCTCGGCGTCCGTCATCTCCGAGTCGAGATAGTGCTGGAAGCGCGACTTGGCAAGGAGAGTGACGAAAAGCTCCTGCGTCATGTCGAGGTAGGCGCTGCCGCGGTCGCCCTCTTCGACGAGCAGGCCGGCGCTGTAAGAGGCGCGCACGAGCGGGTGGTTGACGACGAGGCGCTGGAGTTCCGTCCACAGGCGACTGACATCCGAGCGGCGCAGGATTTCGACCCAGGCACCCGCGTGTCGCTGCTGGCGATCCGGCGTGCCGTGGGCGCGTCCCTGCGGGGTAGGGGATGTCTCTTCCGTTGCGCTTGTCATGGAGTCGTTCAAGTGTTGATCTTGATCGGCAGATGTTGCAGCCATGTTACTGGTTCTGATTAGTTAGGAGCAAGGTCGGAGATTCGGTAGATGCGTCCGTAGAGGAGGATCGGGAAAGGCTTTTGGGGAAAGAAGCATCGGGCGTCTCAGGTGCGTCGTCGGCTTAAACTCTTACGCCACAAACGAGACGTGATAATCCGGGAGAGAACATCTGCGCTCCGCTGGCTCTGTGATTTGAATGATGACCTTGCAGGGGAAGCGCGCGCCGGTCTGCCGCAAAGGGTATTCTGGCGCGGCCACCGTGAAGGGTTCGGGTCTTGCGTCACCGCGTAGGCGTCGCCCCGAGCACTTTGAGATGGTAACAGCAAACCCGCAATTGAGCAACATCTTTTTACATAGCGGGCAAGGTATTGATAAATCAGGAAAAACGGGCGGCAGTGTGTGCCCCGCGAGGGATGAAAGTTTGGAAGAAGCGACGGATTGGTACTTTAACTTCCGTGCACGAGTGAAGCGCCAGAGACGGGGTTTTGACGGCTGGCCGCGACAGACAAGAGGCCAGTGCCCTTCGCCCGACCTTTCCGCCCAACGCTGTGCTTTACCGAAAGGAGCTTCGCGCGCACCGTCCCGAAAGACACCCCCCGGTCGGTCGGCGGCGATAAACCCAGAGATGCAAGGAGCGTTCATGTCCTCTATAAGCACAGTCGGATTCCGAAAGCTTCGGACGTGCCCACATTCCGATGCGCTGCTGACCTTCTGCCTTGACTCGTACGGCACCACGTGCGTCGCCGAGCATGTGGCCGCCTGCGACTTTTGCGGCGCGGAGTTGCAACTGCTCTCCCGCTTCGCGCAGCCGGCGAACGCTCTCCCCTTCGCCGTCCTCGCGATGCCCGCGCCGCTGCGCCTCCTCGCCGAAGAAATCCTCTCCGAGCCGTCCTTCAATCGCGCACGCTTCGCCGAGTCGCTTCTGGAGATAGAGCGCATGACGCTGACGGACGCCTGAGCCTTTTAGAAAAAATCAGATAAGCCACCGCAGACGCGAGAGACACAGAGATTAAGAAAGGTTAAGACAAGCCCTTTATTAATCTCTGTGTCTCTGTGTCTGCGGTGGCTTATTCGACGCCCGGCTACTCTTCTCTAGCCGGAGTGGTGCCGTTGTAAATTTCTTCGATGAGGCCGCTGTATTTTTCGTCGATGACGCGCCGCTTGACCTTGAGCGTCGGCGTCAACTCGCCGCCGTCGATGGAGAAGTCTTCGGGCAGAAGCGCGACTCGGCGCACACGCTCAAAGTCTGCGAGCGGCTTGGTCAGCTCGCTCACCTCGCGCTGGATTAACTTGACGGCCGCCGGGTTTCGGCTCCAGGCGACGCGCAGCGTGTGCTCTTCGGCCTGCGGCGTGGGGAGCGCCGAAGAGAGCGCCTCCCAGTCCGGGACGATGAGCGCGGCGGGTTGCTTGCGCCCCGCGCCGATGACGACGACCTGTGTGACGAACTGGCTCTGCTTGATTAAACTCTCGACGAGTTGCGGCGCGACGTACTTACCGTTCGACAGCTTGAACAGCTCCTTCTTCCTGTCCGTGATGTAGAGCCTTCCGCGCTCGTCGATTCTCCCAACGTCGCCCGTCTTGAACCAGCCTTCGGAGTTGAAGACCGCGGCGGTCTCTCCCTCGTGGTTGTAATAGCCGCGCATCAGGTTCGTCCCGCGCACGAGAATCTCGCCGTCGGCGTCCGTCCTGACCTCGACGCCCGGAAACGGAAGACCCACCGAGCCGACGCGATTGTCTTCGGGGCGGTTCGCCGCGACGATGCACGTCTCGGTCATCCCGTAGCCTTGCAGTATCACCACGCCCGCGCCGAGGAAGGCGTAAGAGAGCGCGGGCGAGAGGGGCGCACCGCCCGAGACGAAGAAGCGCAGACGACCGCCCACGCCCTCGCGCCACTTCGAGAAGACGAGCCGGCTCGCAACCTCCTGTTGAATCTCAAGCAGCGGTGGGACTGGCTCGCCCTTATCCTCAAGCTCCGCGTACTGCTGACCGACGCCGAGCGCCCAGTTAAAGAGCTTCGACTTCCAACCGCCTTCCGCCGTCCCCTTCTTCACTATCTTGTGGAAGACCTTCTCGAAGAGACGCGGCACGGCCGTCATGATCGTCGGGCGCACTTCGCGCAGGTACTCGCCGACCAGATCGAACGAAGGCGCGTAGGCCACCGAGACGCCGTTCCAGCAGAAGACGTAGAAGACCACACGCTCGAAGATGTGCGAGAGCGGAAGGACTGAGAGCGCCACGTCGGTCGAATGAATCGGCAGCGCGTCCGTGATCGCCAACACGTTCGAGACGAAGTTCTCATGCGCGAGCATCACGCCTTTCGGCTCGCCCGTCGTCCCCGACGTGTAGATGATCGTCGCGAGGTCTCCCGCGCCGACGGCTTGAAGGGCGCGGTCGAACGTTTCCGGCGAGGCAGCGTCGAGCGCAGCGCCCGTCTGCTCCAGCTCGAAGAGCGTCAGAGCGCCTTCGTGCGCCGCGGCGGCGTCGGTGTCGAAGAAGACGATGCGCTCAAGCCCTTCGACGGGGAGGATGCCGGGGCGCGCGTGCCGGAAGACTTTCTTCCCCGAGACGAACAGGACGCGCGCGCCCGAGTCTTCGAGGATGTAGCGCACCTGCTCGGGAGCCTGCGTCGTGTAGATGGGAACGTTCACTGCGCCGAGGCTGAGGATGGCGAGATCGACGACAGACCAGTCGGGCCGGTTTTCAGAAAGGAGCGCCACGCGGTCGCCGCGCTTGACGCCGAGCGCCGAGAGGCCGAGCGCGACTGCGCGCACGCGTTTGATGATGGCCTCACCGGGGATGTGCAGCCACACCCCATCCTTCTTCAGACTCAGCGCATCCGGCTTCGCGTGCCCGGCCAGCGCCGCCAGGCACATGCCGGGCACAGTTGCCGGAACGTCCGTGTGTTGAGTATCAGCCATAGTTCAAGTGACAAGTGATGGGGAAAGCAGTGACGAGTGACGAGTGACGAGCAGGGCAAGTTCTTTAACCTGTTACTTGTCACTTGTCACTCGTCACCGCTTTTAAGTCTGGCCGCGAAGTCTTCGACGGTGCGCTTGAGTCCCTCGCGCAGAGGGATGGTCGGCTCCCAGCCTAGAAGCCTCTGCGCCCGCGTGATGTCGGGTCGTCGCTGCCGCGGGTCGTCCTTTGGCAGCGGACACTGCCGCACACGCACGTCAACGCCCGCCGCGCGCCCGACCTCTTCGGCCAGCTCGCGCATGGTGAACTCGCCGGGGTTGCCGACGTTAACGGGGTCGTGAACGTCGATGCCTTCCGCCGCGCCCTCCTCGACGTTCATCAAACGCATCATCCCTTCGACCAGATCGTCCACGTAGCAGAACGAGCGCGTCTGCTCGCCCGTCCCGTAGATCGTCAGCTCTTCACCCCGCAAAGCCTGCACGATGAAGTTCGACACCACACGCCCGTCGTGCTCAAGCATGCGTGGGCCGTAGGTATTGAATATCCTGATGATGCGCGTGTCCACGCGGTTCTGCCGGTGATAGTCCATCATCAGAGTCTCTGCGAGCCGCTTGCCTTCGTCGTAGCATGAACGAATCCCGACGCAGTTGACGTTGCCCCAGTACGCTTCGGGCTGCGGGTGTACGTCCGGGTCGCCGTAGACTTCCGAAGTCGAAGCCTGAAGGATGCGTGCGCGGACGCGCTTGGCGAGGCCCAGCATGTTGATCGTGCCTAAGACATTGGTCTTGACCGTCTTGACCGGGTTGTACTGGTAGTGGACGGGCGAGGCCGGGCAGGCGAGATTGTAAATCTGATCGACTTCGAGCAGGACGGGTTCGATGATGTCGTGACGCACCAGCTCGAAGCACTTCGAGTCCATCAGGTGAAAGAGGTTCTCTCTCCGCCCCGTAAAGAAGTTATCGAGGCAGATGACCTCGTGCCCCTCCGCGAGGAGTCTCTCGCAAAGGTGCGAGCCGATGAAGCCCGCACCGCCCGTTACCAGTATCCGCATCATTTCTCCAGACTGAATTTCTTCCCAACTTGAAAGCCCCGACATTGTACCAGCGACTCTCACGCCGCCACGCCCTCTTTTTCCCGCTCGGCGGCGTGTGGCGGGGCATCGTCCTGCGCATCCGAGCCGTGGTGTTGACGGCGTCGGCGTCGTCGATGGCGTCGACTGCCGCCCTCCGTGTCTGGCTCCTCCACGCGGCCGTTGACGGTGGCAAGCGCGGCGAGGACAAGGAAGAGGAGCGCGTTCGCGGTCGTGTGCAGCGTGAAGTCGAAGAAGCTGTGGACGAGCACACCCGCGCAGCCCGCGAGCGCGCCCAAAGCCACGCCACGCCGGAAACGGTCGTGCGACTGCATGCGGCGCAGCGCCGTCCAGAACAGAACGGCGACGAACGCGAGGCCGAGCAGTCCGCCCACTACGCCTGCGTCCGAGAGGATTTGCAGATAGTCGTTGTGCGCCTGCTCCAAACGATACATTCCGTTCGATGTGTCGTAGCGCGGGTAGACTGCGCTGAACGCGCCGAGGCCGGTGCCGAGCAATGGATGATCTTTGATGATACCGAGCGTGCCCTGCCAGAAATGCGCGCGCCCCGTCGTCGGGTCGGCGCTGTTGACCGAGCCGACGAGGCGGCTCAAGGCGTCCTCGCCGCCAAAGTAGAGCACGCCGACGAAGACCGCCAAGACCATCGCGAACCCAAGCCCGATTCTTACCGCCGCCGCGCGCATGCGCGTGGCCCTGTCGCGCCGCTCGACTTCGCGTGAGCGACCGCGCGCCAACGTCGCCACCGCCGCGAGGAACATGATCTCGCAGACCATGCTGAGCATGCCGCCGCGCGAGTTCGTCATCACGAGCGCGATAGCCATAATCGCGGAGGCGAAGGCGTAGAGCGCGATGCGCTCGCGCCCGACCGCGCCCGCAAACAGCAGTCCCAGAGGCATCGCGAGCGTCAGCTCCATGTAGCCCGCGAAGTGGTGGCGATTGATGTATGGGCCGAACGGCTCGGCCTGCTGAGGCTCTCTCACCCAGAAGATGGTGCGCGGGTTGACGAAGTGCTGCATTAGCCCGTAGACGGCGAGCACGAAGCCGAAGATGATGACGAGCCGCGCGACGAGGCGCAGGCGGCGCGGGCTGTCGATAAAAGCGAGCGCGGCGGCGAAGTAGACTGTCAGCCCTGCGAGTTCGATGAGCGCGACGCGCGTCGCAAAGGGGTCGAACGAGAGTGCGCGCGTCGGGTCGGCTGCGAGCGCGCCGCCGAGTTCCTGCGCCGCGCCCAGACCGAGCGGTAAGAGCTGTACGAGTCCGACGGCGAAGAGTCCGAGCAGAGGAAGCTGCAAAGAACTGCGGCTTATCCTGAGCACGCGCGTGCGCCAGGCGTCCGCCATCCAGAGCGCGAAGACTATGCCTGCGCTCAACTGGAAGACCGCGAGCGACCATGCGTGAACCGTGCCGAAAGCGAGCGTCGTCGTCACGACCGCGAGGCACAGCATGAGAATGATAAAGCGGCTCCAGATTGTGCGCGGCAACTCCGCCGCCGTCGCAGGCTGCGGCGCGGAGGGCGGCGGGTCGGGCGGCGCGATGAGGTCAGCGCGCGGGTGTGCGCCCGCCTGCGCGTTCGAGGTTGAAATCGTCATACCAGATTTTTCCGTAGATGGGGCAGACTCCTTCGACGCAGCCCGTGCGGACGAGTCGAATCAACACGGCCTCCGTCTTGGGGCCCGTGGTGAACTCAAGCGAAGCTTGCTGCCAGTCGCTCGTCCCCGAAGCCAAGGGCGTGCTCGCCGCCAACTCCGCGTCCGGCGCAGCGATATCCGCCACCATCGCGTAGAGCGTGGCGGCGCTTTTCAGCTCCTCAGTCTTCACGAAGAAGGTCAGCCGGTAGTGAGTCGAGGGATCGACGACGACCGCCTGCGAGATGTTGCGGAAGTCCATCTGGCCCGAGGCGTTGAAGACGATTCGCAGCGAGCGGCGTCCCGAGTGCGCGGAGCGCGCATCAACGACGACCTGCGTGCCCGCGGCCTGCGTCACGTCCCACTGGAAGAGTTGTTTGCCCGCCTGCCCGATGTCCGACTCGAAACTCCCGTTCGAGATTTTCCCCGTCCCGGAGCCTTGCGGCGCGTTGGCTGCTTCGGAGAGCACCTGAAGCGCGCGGCGAACCTGCCCATGCGCGTAGAGCGAGCGCGCGAGCGCGTCGCCCGCCCACGCCTGCTCGCGTCGCCCTCCGTCGCCTAAAGAAGCCCAGACGGCCAGTGCGTCTTCAAAGCGCAAGCGCCCGGCGAGCACCCCGATCAGTTGAGCGCGCGCCTCGGGCGTCTTTCCCACCACGTCGATGACGCGCGTCATGTCGGGGCCGTAGACCTGCCACGCGAGGTTGAAGACCTGCGGGCGCAAGGAAGCGTCCGCGTCCGCCGCGCGGCGTAGCTCTGCGAAGGCTTCGTCAAACTCGCCCGTACGCAGAAGGGCGTTGCCGAGATGCCAGCGCGGCTGCGCATAGTTCGGCGCGAGCGCGACGGCGCGACGCAGTGATGCCAAACCGCCCGCCGCATCGCCGAGCGCCGCGCGCGCGCGCCCCACCTCCGTCCAGACGAGGTAATCGTTCGGCGCAAGCGACGCCGCTATCTCGTACTCTTTGAGCGCGCGCGGGACGCCCTCCGGCTCGAAGCTGATCTGGTTGAGACGCGCCACCATCAGGTGTCCCAAAGGGTCGTGCGGTGCGAGTCGCGTCGCGGCCTCCGCCGCCTCGAAGGCCGCGCCCGGATCATTCGCGTAAGACACGGGCGCGGTCTCGGCCATCGTGTTGCCGATGCCCCAACGCACGCCGTACCACGCGACGACGAGCGCCCCTAGCGCCAACAGCACGAGCGGGGCGCGCGCCCACACGGGGCGGACGTTGATGAGTGCTATCTGCTTCCTCATTTGATAGAGACTAGGGGCTGGAGGCTAGGGACTAGTTTTGCTTGAGCCTCTAGAATGTTGCCGGCCCATGGTTCCAGCCTACTCTTCTCGGCGAATTGACAGCGACCTGTAGAGACCGCGCAGCATTTTGCCTACTTCGTCAAGTTGATTCAAAAGGTCTCTTCCTGTGTTTTCAATTAAGTAGGCCAAATCAACACTGAGGATGACCTGCGTTTCCAACTCCGCGACAGACCCCATCGCTATCGAGATGAAGTGCTTGAACTCGCCACCCCCGTAACGTGCATGTCCTTCAGCAAGGTTTGAAGGAATCGATACTGCCGCCCGACGCATTTGGCTTACAAGGCTGAACTTCTCCTCCGACGGATAAGATGAAGTTGCTATGTAGACGGCCTTCACCAGACCCATTGCCTTTCGCCACACATCCAAGTCTCTGTAACTCTTGAACGACACACCCATCAACTCTCAATCTACTAGCCTCTAGCCTCTAGCCTCTAGCCACTAAAACTCGTGTCCGACCAGCTCGATCTCGATGCGCATGCGTTTGAGAGTGACCTGTGCGTCCTCGCAGTCGCGGAGGATTTGGTTGATGCGTTCGCCGTCAATGCGCGAACTTGAGATGAGCACCTCTTCGACGTTCTGCTCCTCGCAGATGCGCCGCAGGTGGCCGTTGCCGCCGAAGACCTTCAGACCGTGAATCACTTTTCCCTTCTTGAAGGGGTCATCATCGACGAACCCGATGGGCGTGTACTGGAGCCGGAGGTTGTTGCGCATCTCACGCAGGAGCAGCTCGCCCGCGTCGCCCGCGCCATAGATGAGCACGCGTCGCCCGCCTGCCGACGGCGCGGGCAGGAGCTGGCGGAAGAGTCGGAACGCCACGCGGCTCCCGGCGAGCATCAGGAAGAAGAACATCGCGTCGAGGACAAAGACGGCGCGCGAGAACCCTTCAAAGCGGAAGGCGAAGAGGAGCACGAGCACGCTCAAAACCGACCCGCCCGCGACCGCCTTCGCGTAGACGACCAGATTATCGAGGCTGATGTAGCGCCACAGCCCTCGGTAGACGCCTGAGACCAGCAGCGCCGTCATCTTCACGAAGATGAGAACGGGGACGGTCGAAAGAAAGAGCCGCCACACGTCGGGCGCGAGGTCGGAGCCGAACAGCAGAACGTAAGAGAAGTAGTAGGCGAGGATGACGAGCACAACGTCGAGGAGCACTTCAAAGATGCGTCGCTTGTACGAGAGGTCTACGAGGAAGGAGACGAGCGGCTTCTCGCGCGCCGTCTGCACCTCCACCTCGTCGTAGACTTTCACGCCCGCCAGATACACGCCGACGAGCGTGAGCACGACGGCGAAGCCCAGAACCATCGCGACGCCCGTGTGATACTCGAACTGCCGCACGAGCATCGCCAGCAGCCCCGACGCAGCAGCAAACCCGTAGAGCATCCACACCGCGCGCCGCTCTGAAAGCCCCAGCGCGACGAGACGGTGCGACGCGTGGTCGCGCCCGCCCTGCGAAGCGGCGCGGCCCGAGAGCTTGCGCACGACCGTGACGAGCGTGGTGTCGAAGATCGGGATGAAGAGGATGAGCACCGGCACGGCGATGACGACGATGAAGCTCCGGCCCCGGTCGCCCGAAGCCGAGAGCAGCGCGGAGCTGGCGAGGAAGAAACCGACAAACATCGACCCGCAGTCGCCCATGAAGATCGAGGCCGGGTTCGAGTTGAAGACGAGGAAGCCCACGAGCGCCGCGGCGAAGACCGCCAGCATCGTCGCTTCGGTCAACTGCCCGTTACCGGCGAAACTGGCCGCGATGAAGACCGCCGCGATGGCCGAGACTCCGGCGGCCAACCCGTCCATGTTGTCGAGCAGGTTGATGGCGTTCGTAATCCCGATGAGCCAGAAGATCGTCAACGCCATCGCCGCCGAAGCGCCCCATCCCCACGGCAGCAGCAGTCCGAAGTAGACGACGGCGCTCGCGCCCAAGACCTGCCCGATGAGCTTCTGATAGGGCTTGATATGTAGGAAATCATCGACAAGCCCGACGAGGAAGAGCGCCGTGCTCGCCCCCATCACGACCCAGCCTTCGCGTGTATGCGGGACGAAGAGGAGAAAGGTCACAGTGACGGCGAGGTAGATGGCGACGCCGCCCATCATCGCCGTCGGATTCTTGTTCCAGCGGTCGCCCCTCGGCTTGGCGATGACCCCGCGGCGGCGCGCGAACGCACGCACCAGCGGCGTCAGCACGAGCGCCAGCGCGAGCGCTACGGCCGCGGGCACAAGATGGCTACTGCTGAAAGGCATAACAGAAATTCCGAAAACTAATTTGGGGCGAGCGTTTTACTAACCATTCTGGCGCCCGCTGTAATATTCGATAACGGAGAGGAGTATGTCGTCGAGCTTCTTCGTCGGACGGAAGCCTGTCAGTGCACCCACCTTCGAGATGTCGGGCACACGCCGCGGCATGTCCTCGAACCCCTCTTCATAAGCCTCGTCGTACGGGACGGTCACGACCTCCGACTTCGACCCCGTCAACTCTTTCACTCTCCGCGCCAACTCCATGATCGACACTTCTTCATTAGACCCGATGTTGAAGACCTCGCCCACCGCCTCGTCCCTGTCCATCAGGGAGATGAGCGCGCCCACCACGTCGCCCACAAAGCCGAAACAGCGCGTCTGCTCGCCCGTCCCGTAGACCGTGATGGGTCTTCCCGCCAAAGCCTGCCTCACAAACGTCGGAATCACCATCCCGTACTGTCCGGTCTGGCGCGGCCCCACCGTGTTGAAGAGCCGCACGACCACGGTGGGGAGCTTCTTCTCCCGCCAGTAGGCGAGGGCGAGGAACTCATCAATGGCCTTCGAGCAGGCGTAAGACCAGCGTCCCTTCGTCGTCGCTCCCATCACGAGGTTGCCGTCCTCTCGGAAGGGCACCTCGGTCGAAAGCCCGTAGACCTCGGACGTGGAAGCCACCAGCACCTTCTTCTTCTTCTTGTTCGCCTGTGCTAAGACGACCTCCGTGCCGCGCACGTTCGTCTCGATGGTGCGGACGGGGCTTTCGACGATGAGCTTGACACCGACAGCCGCCGCGAGGTGGAAGACCACATCGCACTGGTCGATGAGTTCGGCCACCAACGGCACGTTATGAACGGAGTCGATGGTGTAATGGAAGCGCGCGTGGCCTTTGAGATGCGCGATGTTTTCAATCGAGCCGGTCGAGAGGTCGTCGATACAGAAGACTTCGTCGCCGCGTGTGATGTAGGCATCGGAGAGGTGCGAGCCGATAAAGCCCGCTCCCCCCGTGATAAGAATTCGCAAGCTTTTCTTTCTCCCTTCAGATGCGCCGCTGCGCGTGAGTTTCAGGGCCCGTCCCTTTGGCGGATGTGCGCGACGCTTCGCCCGCCGTCGCAGCAACCGAAGCGCCGTGCGCCGCCGTCCCGAAGGCCAGCTCCTCATAGAGACGCAGCACGTCCGAGACCAGACGCTCGACAGAATATTGACGCTCGACGTACTCGCGCCCGCGTTCGCCCAGAGCCTTCCGCAAGCCTTCGTCCGAGACGAGATGTGCGAGCGCATCGGCGAACGCCTCCGGGTCTCCGGGGCGTACCTGTATGCCGCGCTCACAGATTTGCCACGGGTGCGGACGGCGCAGCTCCCACTCCGAGACTCCGCCGAGCAGATCGACGACGCCGCCCACCGCCGTGGCGACTGCAGGTCGTGCGTTCGCCATCGCCTCGATGAGCGTCAAGGGCGTCCCCTCATTGCGAGAAGTGAGCGCGACCACGTCGAGCGCCGGGTAGAAATTTTCCGGGTCGTCCCTCAGCCCCGTGAATCTTACATCATCCGTAAGCCCGAGCACCCGCGCGTGGCTCTCCAACTCCGCGCGCAAGTGCCCATCGCCGATGACCACAAACGTGACGCGCCCCACGCCCGCGCCGTCCGGCTCGCTCATCCCTCGTGCCGCGTCGTGAGCGCTGCTCGCGCCGCGTGCCGCCTCTGCTTCAAACGCGCGCCTCTTTTTGAAGAGCGCGGCGGCTTCGAGAAACAGCCTGTGGTTCTTGATCTCCGTCAGACGCCCGACGATGCCGACGAGCACATCTGCTTCATTCACGCCCCACTCGTGTCGGAGTGTGCCGCGTCGCGCCGCCCAGTCATCGTAGGCGTGTGTGTCGAGTCCTAAGGGTATAACCTTGAACTGCTCGGGGCGACCGACGCGGAACCGCCGGTTGATCTCGTCGAGCTGTTGCGGGCTGATGACGACTATCCGGTCGGTGACGAGTCGCGCGAGCGCCTGCTCGACGAGAAGGAAGAAGCGAGTCTTCCAGCGCCCGTAGTAGCTGTGGAAGATGTGGCCGTGGTACGTGTGAACGAAACGACAGCGCCGCGGCCTTCCCCACAGCGCCGACGGCGTGAGCCAGCGATAGAGCATCCCGGCTGCGCGCCCCACCGTGCCCGCCTTCGCCGTGTGCGTGTGCACCACGTCGGGGCGCTCGCGCTTGAGCAGACGGTAGAGCTTCCAGACCGTGACCGCGTCCTTTGGCGAGACCTCGCGGCTCATCTCTGGGATGACTTCGGGACTGACTCCCAGACTCTCGGCGAAGTATCCCATGTCGTCCTCGCCCGGCGGCACGACGCCCGCGACCAGAAGCGACTCGACGCCTCGCTCGCGCAAGCCCGCCTCAAGCCACGCGACGTGACGCGCAGGGCCGCCGACGTTCAGGCGCGCGATAATGCGCACAACTTTCATCGCAAAGCCGCTTTAGCGGGCGACACCGGCTTCAGCCGCAGGTGCGGCACCCGCTTCAGCCGCAGGCACGCTCTCGGCCTTCACGCCCGCGTCCGCCTCGTCCATCTTGTTCGCGCCGGTCTCGGCCACCATGTTCGAGGCGCGCAGCAGCGACTCGAACGTCCCGGCGTCCGTCCACCATCCGTCGAGTTCGTCCCAGGTCATCTCGCCACGCTCGATGTAAGCGTTGTTCACGTCCGTAATCTCAAGCTCGCCGCGCCCTGAAGGCTTTAGGGTCTTGATGATCTGGAACACATCCGCGTCGTACATGTAGATGCCGATGACGGCGTACTCCGACTTCGGAGCTTTCGGTTTCTCCTCGATGCGGACGACCTTGCGCCCTTCGAGTTCGGGCACGCCGAAGCGCTGCGGGTCGGAGACTTTCTTCAGAAGGATTTTCGCGCCGCCGCCCTGATGCTTGTAGGAGCGCACCGCGCGGCAGATGTTGCGCTCGATGATGTTGTCGCCTAAGACGACGCAGATCGGCTCGCCATCGGCGAACGCTTCGCACAAATCGAGCGCGGCGGCGATGCCCCCCTCGCCCTCCTGATACGTGTAGTTGATGTGCTTGAGACCGAAATCGCGTCCGTTCTTCAAGAGCTTGAGAAAGTCGCCCGCGGAGTTGCCGCCCGTGACGATCATGATGTCCCTGATCCCTGCGTTGATGAGCGTCTCGACCGGGTAGTAGATCATCGGCTTGTCGTAGACGGGCAGCAGATGCTTGTTGGTGACGGCCGTCAAGGGGCGCAGACGCGACCCCAATCCACCGGCCAGAACGATACCTTTCACTTGCAGTCTCCTCCGCTCTTGTTTTTCTAAACTCTTACTCTTGTTTTTCTAAACTCTTGCTGCCGCTTTTGAAACTCTTGCCGTTGTTTTTTTAAACGTCCGGTGCGCTTTAAGTCTTCACGGCCCACGTCTCGATGTAGGTGCCCAGGTTCCCGACGTTGCTCGCCGCCGTGACGGCGCGCGCCGCGAGGTGTTCGACGATGCCCGCCACACCCCCTCGACCGGGAACCATCGAGCGCCCGCCGTAGACGCGCCACTCGCGCACCATAAGCCCGTGCTTTGCGAGCAGTGCGCGCAAACTACGTGGACTGAAGCCGAAGACGTGAAACGGCTCGAAGGTCGGCGCAACGTTAACGACCCAGTCGCGCCCGCGCAGTTTTTGATAAATGTTGCCGAGTCGAAAGTATAGTCCGGCCTCGTTCGGCACGTCCACGAAGAACGCGCCTCCGGGTCGGAGCACGCGCGCGATCTCGCTGACGGTCGCGTCCGGGTCGTAGAGGTGTTCGAGCACCGCCGCGAGGATGACCGCGTCGAACGAGCCATCGGCAAAGCCGCAATGCTCGATTGGCTCGCGCCGAACTCGCGCGCCCGAGCGCCCCTCGGCATAGTCGGCGAACGACGGCGAGAGGTCGATGCCCGTCGCTTCCCAACTGCGTTCGCGTGCCGCCACCAGAACGTCGCCGCGCCCCGATCCTACGTCGAGTAAGCGCCCGCGCCCACCCGTCAAACGCTCGGCATCGCGCATCAACTGCCGCGCGGCGGCGAGTTTTTCTTCAGCGTCATGCTTCTGGAAATAGCTCTCGGGGTCGAGCGCGTATAGCTCGCCGACGCCTCTGGCGGGTAGCGGCATCGGGTTCGGGAAGATAAGCCCGCACCCCTTGCAGCGCCAGATATGGCACTCTATCCCTGTGCCCTCGCGGTGCGCCGTGCCGCCGCGCCGGCCCAAGTATTTCGCGGGCGGCACGCGGCACACAGGGCACTCCTGCGCGACCCAGCGATAGCCGTCGCGGACTTCCGCACGCGCTTCCGTGAAGTCTGCTTCGACGTTCAAAACTTCAGACATGATTTCCGACTAAGAAAATATTCGCCACCGCAGACACAAAGACACAGAGACTAAGAAAGGGACTGTCATAAATTCTTTCTTCTTTCGTCTTTCTTCTTTCTTCTTTCTTCTTTCATCTCTGTGTCTCTGTGTCTCTGTGGCGAATCCGTCGATTGAAAAGAGCGGCGCGTCAGTCGATGAACCTTTGAAACCAGAGTTCGAGCATCAGCAGCGTCCAGAGCTGGTGCGTGTAGTCGCGCTCGCCGCGCGTGTGCAGCTCGACCATGCGGCGGACGCCTTCGGGGCGGAAGAGATTGCGCCGCCCGAATTTTTCCGAGAGCAGATTCTCGCGCAGAAACCCCTGCATCTGTCCGCGGAACCAGTGGCCGACGGGGACGCCAAATCCCATCTTGCCGCGCTTGAGATTCTCGGCAGGCAAAAGTTTCCTGAGTGTCTGCTTCAGGATGTACTTCGTCGTCAGTCCGCGCAGCTTTAAGTTCTCAGGCAGCGTCGCCGCGAACTCGATGACGTGATGGTCGAGAAAGGGCGAGCGCGCCTCCAGAGAGACGGCCATGCTTGCGATGTCAACCTTGACGAGCAGGTCGTTCGGCAGATACGTCATCGTGTCCGCCAACTGCGCCGCGTCCACGACGCCCGCGCCGTTCGCACGCGCGAACCACGGCGCGAGCCAACGCTCCGCGTCGCGCCCTTCGGTCTCGTGCCGGAACTCGTCCGTGTAAAACTCCTGCTTCGCCTCGGGGCCGAAGGTGCTCACCCACGAAAGGTAGCGCTCGACGGGCGGCAAAGAGGCGGCCTGCAAGAAACGCTTGAGACTGCGGACGCGTCCCGCGCGCTTGCGTTCAGATGCGGGCAGAAGACCGACAGCCTGGCGTATGACGCGCTCGCGCAGCACGAAGGGCAGTTTCCGGTAGCGCTCCGAAAGACGCATCGCCGCGTAGCGATTGTAGCCCGCGAAACACTCGTCGCCGCCGTCGCCGTTGAGAGCGACGGTGACGTGCCGCCGGGTCTCGCGCGCGACGTAGTAGGTCGGGATGGCCGATGAGTCCGCGAAAGGCTCGCCGTAGTGTTCGACGAGCGTTGGAAGAACTTCCAACGCGTCGGGACGGACGACGAACTCGTGATGCTCCGCGCCGATGTGCTCGGCGACGCGGCGCGCGTGATGAAGCTCCGAGAAGTCCTGCTCCTCGAAACCGATGGAGAAGGTCTTGACGGGTTTGGAGCTGGCCTCGGCCATCAGCGCGACGACGGTGCTTGAATCGATGCCGCCCGAGAGAAACGCGCCGAGCGGAACCTCGGACATCAAACGCACGCGCACGGCGTCGCGCAACAGTTCGAGCGCACGCGCGCCCGCCTCCTCTTCGCTGACCTTGATCTTCTTTGAGAAGTCCGGCTCCCAGTAGCGCTCAATCTTCAACTCGCCTTGCGAGCTGAGCGTGAGCGAGTGTCCCGGCTCAAGCTTGCGTATGTCGCGGTAGGCCGTGAGCGGCGCGGGCACGCACATGAAAGAGAGATAATCGTCGATGGCCGTGCGGTCGATCTCGCGGCTGACCGAGGGATGTAGGAGGAGGGCCGAGAACTCCGAGCCGAAGACGAAGGCGCGGCTCGTCTTCGAGTAGAGCAGAGGCTTTTTGCCGACGCGGTCGCGCGCGAGGAAGAGTTCCTGACGGCGTGTGTCCCAGATGGCAAACGCGAACATGCCGCGCAGGTGACGTGGACAGTCCGCGCCGAACTCTTCGTAGGCGTGGACGATGGCCTCTGTGTCGCAGTCGGTGCGGAAGTGGTGGCCGCGTTCTTCGAGTTCGGCTTTCAGCTCGCGGTAGTTATAGATTTCGCCGTTGAAGACGATCCAACACGTGCGGTCTTCGTTGGCGATGGGCTGCTGCCCGCCCTTCAGGTCGATGATGGCGAGCCGCCGCATCGCAAGCCCGACGTGACCTTCGGTGTACGCGCCGTCCTCGTCCGGGCCGCGGTGGCGAATCGCCTCGTTCATCCGGCCCAGCAGCGTCGCGTCCGCCGCCGAGTCGTCGAGGTTGACCATGCCGACGATCCCGCACATCAGAAGTTAATCCTCTCGGAGATGTCCTGCGCGATAGTCTCAAGCTCCTTTTCGCGCTCGGTCTTCCAGCGCTCGTAACGTCTCTGCGCTTCGGCGGTGCGCGCGGCATCGACACGCGCCTGCTTCTCCGCAAGCGTCCGCCGCTGCCTGTCCTCTCGCCTCTCTTTCATCAGCACTGCTCCGACGGCGACGAAGATGAAATAGAAGACGAGTATCTGCGAGCGCTGCCGATAGGCCGTCCCGACGTTCCCTTGAAAAATCGAGTAAGCCAACGTCAGCATCGTCGTGAACA